>NZ_JADWYX010000012.1:0-54068 GCF_016786355.1 Frankia sp. AgB1.9 | reverse complement strand
CGGGGGCGGCCCCCGACCAGGTGTTGGTCGACCTCTGCGGCGGCAGGGCCGACCGGGCCGGGGGGGTGCTGGGCACCCCCGGCCCGCCCGAGGTCTCCCTCGACGACGACCCGCTGCGCATCCTGCGCGCCATCCGGTTCGAGGCGAAGCTCGGGCTCACCCCGACGCCGGAGCTGGTCGAGGCGATGCGCGCCCGGGTGGACCGGCTGCGGATCGTGGCGCCCGAGCGGGTCCGCGACGAGCTGCGCAAGCTGATCGTGTCCGCCGACCCCGATCGTGGGCTGCAGCGGCTGGTCGACGTCGGGGCGGCGGCCGTCGTGCTGCCGGAACTGCCCGCGCTGCGGATGGAGATCGACGAGCACCACCAGCACAAGGACGTCTACACCCACACGCTGACCGTGCTGCGCCAGGCGATCGAGCTGGAGGACGGCGGCCCGGACGAGGTGCTGCGCTGGGCCGCGCTGCTGCACGACATCGGCAAGCCGCGCACTCGCCGGCACGCCGCCGGCGGCGGTGTCTCCTTCCACCACCACGAGGTGGTCGGTCGGGACATGACCCGCAAGCGGCTGGCGGCGCTGCGTTTCCCGAAGGACGTCGGCGACTCGATCACGCTGCTGGTGTTCCTGCACCTGCGCTTCCACGGCTACGGCACAGGCGAGTGGACCGACGCGGCGGTGCGCCGGTACGTCCACGACGCCGGCCCGCAGCTGGAGCGGCTGCACAAACTGGTCCGCTCCGACTGCACGACCCGCAACAAGCGCAAGGCCGCCATGCTCGCCCGGCACTACGACTCGCTGGAGGAACGGATCTCGGCGCTGGCCGCGCAGGAGGAGATCTCCGCGATCCGGCCGGAGCTCTCGGGGGACGACATCATGGAGGTCCTGGGCCTGCGGCCGTCCCGGCTCGTCGGCGAGGCACGTCAGCACATGCTCGACTTCCGGTTCGACATGGGCCTGGTTGGCCGGGACGCGGCCGTCGTCGAGCTGCTGCGCTGGGCTCGCGCGCGCGGCCTGGAGGTTCCGGGCGAGACCTCCGAACCCTAGGTTGGCGATCCTTCTCGGAGGATCTTCACCTCGAGATCGCGAAGAGTGGGACCGGCGTCGACGCCCAGTTGTTCGAGAAAGTAGCGCCGGGTTTCGCGGCAGACCTCCAGAGCAGCGGTCGTCCGGCCGCAGTCGTGGAGAGCGGTCACCAGAAGCAGCCGCAGTTCCTCGTCGAACGGGAACTCGACCACGGCGTCGAAGAGCTCGCCGATGGCCGGTTCCCGCATGCCCAGGGCGAGGCGTGACTTGGTGCGCCCAAGAAGGGTCCGCCTACGCAGTTCGGTGAAGCGGGGCCGCCAGGTCCGGGCCAGCGCCGGCGCGAGGTCGCCGAGCGGCTCTCCTCGCCAGAGATCGAGGGATCTGCCAAAGCTCTGCAGGGCGACGTGATGGTCGTTGTCGGCCGCGGCTGCCAGGCCCTCGGAGAGGTGCTCTTCCGCCCGCGCGACGTCGACCTCCTCGTCTGTCACGACGAGCCGGTAACCGCCGGGAGAGGTCTCGATTACCTCCCGCTCGCGCGCCGACGTCTGGAGTGTCCTTCTCAGCTCCGCCACCAGGTTTCGAACCTGCGGGACGGCCGTCGCCGGCGGTGCCTCCCAGATCGCCTCGACGAGACGGTCAAGACGTACGACCTGGTTGCGTTGGAGCAGAAGCGAGGCCAGCAGGGAGCGTGCCCGGATGCCGGTCACCGGGGCCCTGGCACCGGCGACCGCCATCTCGAGCGGGCCGAGCATCGCGAACCAAAGGAACGGTCCGTTCGGGTCCGGGAGCCCTTCCGCTGAGAACGACCTCAGTGGGGCGACCGACATTCATCTCTCGCTCTCGGTGTGCAATCGCTGGTTACAGGGAGTGCGATCCGGGATGGTGATGCCGTCTTGGCGTACTGACTGTAACGAGATGAGAGCGGAGTCGCGACTGATCGCCCCAAGCGGTTCCTGGGCCGTGGGCCTCGGCCAGTCTGGTCTATGTCTGCGCCTGCCAGTCCGAAGGTCTCCAAGGAGAAGGCGAGGACCAGGCCGAGAAGCGGGAGAGCCGGCGGGACGTACCGATAGTCGAACCCGGCCGTCATCGGAGGCAACAGAATGGACAGGACGGCGAGCATGAGGACGAGCCCCAGCCGAGAGGACTCCCGGCGGCGGATGCGCCCGACCACCAGACCGATTAGCCCGGCGATCAGAAGAACGCCGATCAGCGGGGCTGGCAGGTAGACGTGGCGCTGGTACGAGGAGATCCACCCGGCGGCCGGATTGTAGGAACGGGTGACGAAGTCGCCATGGTCGTACGCCCGGAGATCGTTCTCGATCTGCGCACGGTTGTTCCTGCCGTCAAGCGAAGGCGGCGGTGTGCCGAACAGGTACTGGCGCGAGACAGACGCGTCGGGGTAATCATCGAGGCGGGAGCGGAACGTCCGTAGGAAATCGTTCACGACGGCCTTGGCATAGTCGTCCGGCTGCGCGCGGATCGCGCGCAGCGCGAAATCCATCGCCAGTCTTTCCTTCGCGGGATCGAACGTGCCGCCGGGAACCCGGTACAGCGGCGAGTCCGCGTGCCAGAGGTAGTACGAAGAGGTCTCGCGGCGCCCCGCCGGCTCGGTCACGCAGAGCACGCGCAGGCGGCGTGGTGGATTCATCCTCGCGCAGTCCGCGAACGGCGCCGTCCGCGAGTACAGAAAGATCCCGGCGCTGCCGGACGTGTTGAACGAGCCGTTTACCGAGGAGTACCAGGCGCAGTAGGACACCACCGGGATGGCGAGCGCGCAGCTGAAGGCGGCGCACGTCCGCCAGCCAGGGCGCCGCGCGAGAAGCCACAGGCCCACCGCCGCCGCCAACGGCAGCCCGATCGACCGAGTGATGGCCGCGCCGGCCAGGCATAACCCCGCGACGACGGCGATGCCGGGCCGTGGCGTGCGATCCCACAGCAGGCTCGCCACGGCCACGGCTATGAACGCCGTATAGAGCGTCTCCGAGAGAACGAGATGTTCCAGCTGAATCTGATATCCGTCGAACAGCACCGGGGCCGCCGCGAGCGTTGCCGACCAGGCGGGGAACGAGTGCCTCCGAAGGAGCGCGTAGATCGTGACGCCCGTGAGCAGCCCGAGGAGATGCTGCGCCACGGCGACCAGGAGAAAGCTGTGGAAAGGCTCAAGCGCCCGCAGGAACAAGGAGTAGCCGGAGGGTCTGACCACATAGGGGGACAGCCGCAACGCGCCGCCGACGTACTCGTAGCTGTCGTTGAACCAGGCGGCCGGCCGATAGCCGGCGACCGCCACCGCTCGCACCAGCGTCGCCGTAGTCAGGGAGAACAGGAACAGGCGGTGGTTCAGGCTCGAGGTGAGGACCCGGCGCCAACGTTCGGATGCGCGTTCCCCGACGCTCTCGGGCGCGCGCCTGGTCAGGACGCCCCCATCAGCGGGCGTCGGACCCTGTCAGGGCGGCGTCTGGTCCGGCGCCGGTTGACGGGCGCGACCCGGCTTGCTCCAGGTCGCAAAAAGGGTGTTTTGCGGGCATCGGGGCAATTTTGTCAGCGCGACATAACCGGAAGATATGTGCGACATAACTGCCCTAGGCGTTTGAGATGTTACCCAAAGCGATCGCCGCCGAAAGAGAACCAGTCGCTGCGGGCGCCGACTCGGGTTCGAGCGTGCCGACATGCGCCGCGGGCGCTGGCCCGGTCCGGGACCCTTTTGGGACCGGGACCTTTGGGTGCGTGCTCGTTCAGGGAACCGAGACGTCCGGGCTGGCCGGCGCACCCGCCACCACGGCGGCCGGTGGCGCCGGCTCGGACGCTCCAGGCCCGGTCGCGGCGCCGTCCATGTGAATCCGCAGGTCGGACGCGTGCCGGCGCGCGGCCAGGTAGTAGATCACGCCGGCGAGCAGGTACCCGGCTCCGGCCGCGACGATCGTGCCGGGCGAGTGGCCGTTCTTCGGCACCACGAGCGCGGCCACGGCGCCGGCACCGGCGAAGGCGACGTTGAACAGCAGGTCGTAGAGCGAGAAGGCCCGGCCGCGGTAGGCGTCGGGGATGTGCTCCTGGACGATTGTGTCCACGCAGATCTTGCTGGCCTGCGCGGAGAAGCCCAGCGGCAGCCCGGCGAGGACGAACAGCACGGAGGAGTAGGGCAGCCCAAAGGCGATCTCGATGACACCGCCACCGACCAGCACGATCAGGATCCAGCGTGCCCGCGGGATCCGCGCGGTGACGGCCGGCGTGGCCACGGCCGCCAGCACCGTGCCGATCCCGCTCGCCACAGCGACGGCCGCGAGCCCCCAGAGACGGCCGTCGCCGCCCTTGAAGTAGTTGGCGTAGAGCAGGATCGTCATGAACAGCACCAGCCCGTAGGCCGCCCGCGACGCGGTCAGCGCGGCCAGCGCCCGCCGGGCCGGGCCGGCCCGCCACAGCACCCGCGCCCCGTCCGCGAAGTCGAACGCCACCCGCCGCAGCTGCTCGGTGCTGCCGGCCCAGTCGCCGGCCTCGACCGGGCCGAACATCCGCCGGTCTGCGAGCGTTGCCGCGGTCGCGGCGGCGCCCAGGTAGGCGAGCCCCGCCAGGCCGGCGACGAGCGCGACCGAGGCGTCGTGGCCGCCGGTGAGCCCACGCACGCCGGTGCCGATGCCACCGCCGACGAGCGCGGCGACAGTGCCCGACGTCACGGACAGTGAGTCCGCGCTGACCAGTCGATCCAGGTCCACCACCATCGGGAGGCCGGCCGAGAGCGCCGCCAGCACGAACCGGTTGACGCTGACGGCGCCGAGCGCGACGACGTAGAAGTCCGCGCCGGTGTGTCCGGCCGCGATCAGCACCGCCAAGATCGCCAGCAGGGCCGCGCGGACGAGCGAGCAGTAGACCAGCACCCGCTGGCGCGACACCCGGTCGAGCACGATGCCGGCGAACGGCCCGATCACGCTGAACGGCAGCACCACGATGGCCAGCGCCGCGGCCAACGCACCCGGCGACGTGGCCCGCTCCGGCGAGAACAGCACGTAGCTCACCAGGGTCGCCTGGAAGATCCCGTCGGCGGTCTGGGACGTCAGCCGGGAGGCATAGAGCGCCCGGAACCCGGGGACGACCAGCAACTCCCGTAGTTTCCCCGCCCGCGCCATATCTCGACAGCCTAGAAGCCCCAGCGGCCATCAAGGGCCGGAGGTCGTCTGGTGCGCGGCGTGCCTAGAGCGTCACACCATGTTGTCAGCAACCGGCGAAGTGCGCCCAACCCCATCACAACCAGTGTTGCGTTTGGCAAGGATTCTTCACTAGGCGTTATGTTCGGGCCTCTCGTACCCAGTGTCGCGGAGGTCCGGTCCGATGGCCGACGCACGTCACCGCCCCCGTCACCGTCCTGCCAGTCGGTCTGTTGCTCCGGTCAAGATTTTCATCGCGGCCATCGTTGTGCTGCTGCTGGCGGGTGGCGGCTATGTCGCGAGCACCAGGCTGGTGAGCCGCGACGAGGCGAGGGCCGGCTGTGCCCAGACGATGCCGCTGACGGTGCGCACCGGGTCCACGCTCACCGCTCCGCTCACCCAGATCGCCGCCACCTACAACGACGAGCGGCACCAGGTGCTGGGCAAGTGCGTCCAGGTCAAGGTCGAGACCGTCGACAGCGGGCAGACGGCCGAGGCGATCGCCTCCGGCTGGACCGATCAGCAGTACGGCCAGGCGCCGGACGTGTGGGTCCCCGAGTCAGCCGATTGGGTCGCGTTGGCGAAGGCGAGCCCGGCCGGGGTGAAGATGCTCGGCGACGCGGGGGCCGTGGTGGCCAGCTCCCCGGTTGTGCTCGCGATGCCACGGCCGATGGCCGTCGCGCTCGGTTGGCCGGACCGGCAGCTCAGCTGGGCCGACCTGCGCGCGAACGAGAACTCGACGTCCTTCTGGGCCGGCCGCGGGCACCCGGAGTGGGGCGACTTCAACATCGGGTTCGCGAACCCGCAGACCTCCGCCGTCGGTCTCGCCGCGGTGCTGAACGTGGTGGCGAGCACCGTCGGCCAGCCGTCGTCGGCGCTCACCGCGGCGCAGCTCACCGGCGACCTGAACACCAAGGGCGCGATCCTCACGTTCGAGCGCGGCGCCGACCTCGTCGCCGACTCGGACACCGACCTGCTCAGCTCCTACGTCGGCTGGGGCAAGAACGCCCCGGCGCAGATGTCCGCGCTGGTCATGCCGGAAAGCATGGTGTACCAGGCGAATGTCGGGACCAGCGCCACGGTGGCCAGCGACGACTCGATCAGCGCGGGGGCGTTGCGGCCCGCGGCCGTGCCGCTCGTCGCCGCCTACCCGACCGACGGCCTCGTCGTCGACGAGGCGAGCTACCAGCCGCTCGGTCTTCCAACCGGCTCCGACCGGGCCGCCGCCGCGGCCGACTTCCGCGCCGAGCTGACCGGCTCCGAGGGCCAGGCGGCGTTCCAGTCGGCGGGGTTCCGCTCGCCGGACCGGCAGAACCCCAAGCTCACCCAGAGCCTCGGCCTCGTCCCGACGCTGCGCACCGAGCCGCGCGCGGTCCTCGACGGCAAGGCCATCGCCGCCGCCCGGAACACCTTCATCGGCATCCACCGGCGCGGGAACACGCTGGCCGTGTACGACACCTCCGGCTCGATGGACCTGCCGGTCGCCAACAGCGGTGGCAAGACGAGGCTGCAGATCGCCGTCGGCGCGGCCGACGCGGCCATTCCCCTGTTCGCCAAGGACAGCCGGCTCGGCCTGTGGCAGTTCTCGACCAACCTCGACGGCACGAAGCCCTACCGGGAGCTGGTGCCGGTCGGGCTGATGAGCGACGAGGTGGGCAACGGCACCCGTGAGGAAGCGCTGGTGGCCGCCGTCAACGGGCTGAAGGCGAAGGGCGGCACGGGGCTGTACGCGACGGCTTTGGCGGCGTTCGAGAGCCTCTCCGCGCAGTACCAGCCGGACAAGCCCAACCAGGTGGTGCTGCTCACCGACGGGCAGAACGACGACCCGACGAGCTCGATGACCCTCACGCAGCTGATCGCGACCTTGAAGGCCGAGTACAACCCGAAGGCCCCGGTCCACATCATCACGATCGGCTACGGAGCTGACGCCGACATGGACGCGCTGCGGCAGATCTCCGCGGCCACCGGCTCGAAGACCTACCCGGCCCAGGACCCCAACTCGATCTTCCAGGTCATGGTCAACGCCCTCACCGACCGGTAGGCGCCAACCGCCTCATTCGGCGCGGCGGCTGATCCTTCGGACGGGCGTACCGCCGGTCCCGATGACATACGACATCACCAGGTGGTTCCAGCCGCACTCGGCGCAGACCTCGACGACGTAGATCCGAAGCTCACTGAAGCGACCGGCCAGGGCAGGCAGGTCGGCGCTCGCCCACGCCCGCCCCGAGGTGTCACCCAGCTCGTCGCCGTAGCCGTAGGTGACGTTCACCAGCGGATCGCCGGGTTTCGGCCGCTCCGGGTCGCCCGCGTGGCAGACCGGGCAGCTCCTGGTGGTCGGCTCGCCGTGGTGGCGCGCAGCCCGCAGCAGGTACGGGTTGGCGTCGCAGAGCTCCGGCCGGGAGACCCGGCCGGCACTCAGGTCGGTCAGCACCGCCCGGCGGGCGAGGGCGTAGTCGATGATCGACCTCGCTCCCGGCCCGGGTCCCATGGATGCCACGGTACCGCCACACCCTGACCCGGCAGCCACCGTTCGACGGCTCCGGGCGCCTTTGCACCCGGAGTTGCGAACTGTCCGACACCGCGGGAATCGGCGGGGGCTCCGCGACTGCGCGACGTCTGCCTGGAAGGTCATCACGGCGCCGCCGTTCGGACACCAGTGAGACATCCCCTGTTGCCATGGTCGTCCCGAGTCGTCTAAGGTCGATGTATCGGCTCGATATGTTGTGTCGACACATTGGCTCGACATGTTGGTACGACATATCGGGGACACACCGGGGCGGAGGGGAGGGCGGCGCGATGTTGGAGCTCGCGGTGCTCGGCATCCTCTCCGAGAGCCCGATGCACGGGTACGAGCTGCGCAAGCGGCTGGCGGCCGTGCTCGGGGCCTTCCACCGGTTCAGCTACGGGTCGCTTTATCCGCTCCTGCGCAAGCTGCAGGCCGAGGGCTTCGTCACCGCCGACGACGCCGGTGCGGCCGCCCGGATCGGTGGGCGCAGCCGGGTCGTCTACACCCTCACTGCCGAGGGGAAGGAACGCCTCACCGAGCTGCTCGGTGAGGGCGGCCCGGCCTCGTGGGAAGACGAGATGTTCGGCGTCCGCTTCGCCTTCTTCGGGAAGACCGACGCCGCGGTACGGCTGCGGATCCTCGAGGGCCGGCGCACCCGGCTGGAGGAACGACGGGAGAAGGTTCGTTCGGCGCTTTCCCGCACCCGGGAGCGCTTCGACGCGTACACCCTTGAGCTGCAGCGCCACGGGCTGGAGTCCGTCGAACGTGAGGTCCGTTGGCTCACCGAGCTGATCGAAACGGAACGCGCTCACGGTCAGCCCGGTATGGCGGATCTCGGCTTGCCGGAGCCAGCGCCGCAGCCGCAGGCCGCAGTTCGGCCCGCCGCAGTTCGGCCCTTGGTGCCACCCACGGCGCCATCCGCAACATCCCAGGACCCCGACGGTGAGGTCCCCGGGCCCCGGTGAGCGCCGCAGACTGACGCGGCGCCCCGCTGGCCCACTGTCCCGCATGCATTCCGCGTAACTAAAGGAGTAGACCGTCATGGGTTCGGTACGTGTCGCCATCGTTGGCGTTGGCAACTGCGCCGCGTCTCTCGTCCAGGGGGTCGAGTACTACCGCAGCGCCGACCCGTCCGACCAGGTACCTGGGCTCATGCACGTCCAGCTCGGCGACTACCACGTCTCCGACATCGAGTTCGTCGCCGCGTTCGACATCGACGCGAAGAAGGTCGGCCGTGACCTGGCCGAGGCCATCGGCGCCAGCGAGAACAACACCATCAAGATCGCGGACGTCCCGCCGACCGGCGTGACCGTCGCTCGCGGGCACACCTACGACGGCTTCGGCAAGTACTACCGGGAGACCGTCGAGGAGTCCGACGAGGAGCCGGTGGACGTCACCGCGATCCTGCGGGAGACGCGGGCCGACGTGCTCGTCTGCTACCTGCCGGTCGGGTCCGAGGACGCGGCCAAGTTCTACGCCCAGTGCGCGATCGACGCGGGCGTCGGCTTCGTCAACTGCCTGCCAGTCTTCATCGCCGGCGTGCCGGAGTGGGCCGAGAAGTTCCGCGCCGCCGGCGTTCCGATCGTCGGCGACGACATCAAGTCGCAGGTCGGCGCCACCATCACCCACCGGGTGCTGGCGAAGCTGTTCGAGGACCGGGGCGTCATCCTGGACCGCACGATGCAGCTGAACGTCGGCGGCAACATGGACTTCAAGAACATGCTGGAGCGCGACCGGCTGGAGTCCAAGAAGATCTCCAAGACCCAGGCCGTCACCTCGCAGGTGTCGCACGACATGGGCGCGCGCAACGTGCACATCGGCCCGTCGGACTACGTCGCCTGGCTGGACGACCGCAAGTGGGCGTTCGTCCGGCTCGAGGGCCGCGCGTTCGGCGACGTCCCGCTGAGCCTGGAGTACAAGCTCGAGGTCTGGGACTCCCCGAACAGCGCCGGTGTGGTCATCGACGCGGTCCGCTGCGCCAAGATCGCGCTGGACCGCGGCGTCGGCGGCCCGATCCTGTCGGCGTCGAGCTACTTCATGAAGTCCCCGCCGGAGCAGTACCGGGACAGCGTCGCCCGGGACAAGGTCGAGGCCTTCATCCTCGGCGAGGAGTAGTCGTCCCCGCGCACTCCTGAGTACGCACAGCGACGAGGGTCGGGCAACCGGAGGGGGTTGCCCGACCCTCGTCGTGTGTCGGGCCTGGCCGGCGCAGCCTTCCCGCGCAACCCGCGGCGCATCCCGGGCGTCCAGCTTTCAGGCAGTCTCCGCATGGTCGCGATGACTCCGCCCGGAGTCGCGGTCCGTTGGGGTTCGTGACGGTGGGCGGCGGCGAACCGTCGCAACCACCCGGAACGGACTGTGACGAACCGCCTGGACCTGACAACGCTGTAGATGCAAAAGGGGTTACCCAGGGGCGCTGGTCGGGCCCGTGTCCCGACATGAGACCCTGGGTTGCCATGTACCGAACGCGACCGAACTGTCTATATTGTCCCAGTCCTGGTCGCGGTGCGGGAAGGACGGGACGGCTTTGAGCCTGCCGAATGATCAGGAACCGCCCCGGCGGCGTCCGACGCCCCCAGGGGGCGCGCCGCGCGGCTTCGAGGACCTGGACGACAACCGGGGGCGTCCCGGCGGCCCGCGCCCCGGTCGCTACGGCCGACCCGAGTGGCCGGCCGACGAGGGCACCGATCGCTCTGCGCGGCCGCCGAGTGCCGACCGCGGTGTGCGGCCCGAGCGGCCGCCGGTAGCCGACCGTGGTGAGCGGCCGGTAGCCGGGCGCGGTCCGCGCCCAGGCGGCGCCACCGGTGCCCGTCCGCCCGCCGGGCGTGGCGACCTGCCCGGCGCGCGTCCCGCCGCCGATGATGGTGTTCCGCCGACCGACCGGCCCTCCTACCATCCGCGGGCCACCGCCAACCGGACTGGCGCGACAGGCGCGACAGGCGCCCGGCCGAGTGGCCCGCGCACCGGCGCCGGCCGCCCGAACGGCCCGACCGGTGCGCGCGCCGGTGGAGGGGTCACCGGCACCATGGCGATCGGCGACCGAGGCCGTGGCGTCTCCGACCGGAGCCGTGGCGTCTCCGACCGAGGTCGGCGTCCCCTGCACCCGGCCGAGCGCGACGCCGTCTACGACACGGTCGACCAGGCCGCGCTCAGCAAGATCGAGGTACGCGACCGCGACGAGAACGCCACCACCTACCGCCGCGTCGGCGCCGACGGCACCGCCCTGGCCCCCCGCAGGCCAACCGGCCCCGGCGGCCATCGGCGTCCCGGCGGGCCGAACGACCCCAACGCGGCCCCGGACGGCCCGGCCCGCCCCGGCCGCAAGGTCGGCGCGCACGGCCCGCGGATCTGGCGGGAACGGCCGCTGTGGCTGCGGCGCCTGGTCCTCTTCGGCTCGCTGGGCACCTTCCTGTTCTTCATCGCCGGTTGCGCGATCCTGTACTCGGCGACCAAAGTGCCGTTGCCGGCCTCGATCAAGACCGACCAGTCGTCGATCATCTACTTCTCCGACGGAAGCACCCAGCTCGCCAGGTTCGGTACGACGAACCGGACCGACGTCCCGTTGTCGCAGGTCTCCAAGCCCGCGCAGCAGGCGGTCCTCGCGGCCGAGGACAAGAACTTCTACACCGAGCCGGGCATCTCCTACCGCGGCATCGCGCGGGCGCTGCTGGTCAACCTCAAGAGCGGCAGCGTCCAGCAGGGCGCGTCGACGATCACCCAGCAGTACGTCAAGAACGCCTACCTGACGCAGGACCGCACGTTCTCTCGAAAGATGAAGGAGATCGTGATCTCGGTCAAGCTGTCGCACAAGTACTCGAAGGACGAGATCCTCCAGTACTACCTGAACACGATCTACTTCGGCCGTAACTCCTACGGCATCTACGCCGCCTCCGAGGCGTACTTCGGCATCCCGCCCAGCCAGCTGACCGCCGGACAGGGGGCGATCCTCGCTGGGCTCATCCGCCAGCCGAACTACCTCGACCCCGCGGTCCACCCGGACGACGCGAAGGCGCGGTGGAAGGAGGTCGTCAACACGATGATCTCCCAGAAGTGGCTGAGCTCGATGCCGGACTTCCCGCTGGCCACGGTGAAACCGAAGGTCGACGTCTCATCGACGAACGGTAACGTCCAGAACCGGTATATCCAGGACCAGGTGGTCCAAGAGCTCAAGGACCACGGGATCTCAGAACAACAGATCGAGACTGGCGGGCTACGGATCAGGACGACCATCGACCCGGCCCGCCAGCAGGCCGCCGTCGACGCGGTCAACAAGATCATCGGTCCCGTTTACCCGAATCCGATCACAAACTTGAAGACGGGTCTCGTCGCGCTCGACCCGGCGAGCGGAAAAATTCTGGCCTGGTACGGGGGATCACAGTACGGAAAAAATCCGCAGAGTCCAGACCCGAATTATGCGTCCTTCATAGATACGGTGACCCTTCCGATCCCGTCGGGTTCGACCTTCAAGGCGGTCACCCTCCTGACGGCGCTGTCCAACGGCGAGAACCTGAATTCGACGTATGACGCATCCGACCCGCAGAAGCTGCCCGGCAGCAACGGCAAGGACTACGTCATCAGCAATGACGAGGGCGATGCGAAGAAGGACTCCGCGAACCTGATCGAAGCGACCGGCGAGTCGTTGAACACGGTTTACGTGCCGCTCGGCTTCAACATCGGCGGCCCCGGTCTCGGCATCTCGAAGATCATCACGATGGCGAGGAGTCTGGGAATCTCGGCCGACCTGAAGCCTCAGGCGGGTATCACGCTTGGTGAGGACTATGTCCCCCCCATCGAGATGGCGTCCGCCTACAACTCCATCGCAAGCGGTGGGTACCGGACGACCCCACACATCGTCGACACCGTCTACAACGGCTCGAACCACCTGATCTACCAGGGGCAGCCGAGCCCGAAAAAGGTCCTCGAGCCCGGAGTCGCCGCCGACGCCAGCTTCGCGCTGCAGGCAGTGCTCAAGACCGGCGGCACGGCGGCGAGCACGGCGCCGCTCAGTGGGAGCCGCCCCGCCGCGGGCAAGACCGGTACGGTGCAGAGCTACCAGAGCGCGTGGTTCTGCGGCTTCACGCCTGGCCAGCTGACGGCCTGCGTGGACATGTACCGGGACCGGGCGCTGCTGGACCCCACCGCGGACCCGGCGAACCCGAAGCCTGCGAAAGATGAGGCGCTGACGGGAATCCCCGGTGCACCCAAGGGGACCGTCTACGGCGGTGGCATGCCGGCGAAGATCTGGAAGGCGTTCATGGACGCCGCGCTCAAGAACCAGCCGGTCAAGCAGTTCCCACCCCCGGTCTTCGGCGGGACGATCAACAACTTCACGCCGACCGACTCACCTACCCCGACGCCCACCGCGACGAGCATGGACCCGGGTGACCTCTTCGACCACCCGTCGAACTCCCCGTGGAACCCGCTGGCCAGCCTCGGCTTCGGCCAGAGCCACGGCACCACCAGCACCAGCAGTAGCGGAAATGGTGGCAATGGCTCAGGCGGTGGTGGCGGAGGCAACAGACCACCGACACCAACACCGGCGCCGACACCGACGACCCGAAGATCCGGCGGCCTCCTGATCGGATCTGGCTAGCAGAGCAACAGACGAAGCCGGGCAGGTCCTGGGATCTCCCAGGACCTGCCCGGCTCTTTCACGCAACGAACCGGCGCACTCGAGGGTTATCGCAAACCCCCTGGGTTCCTAACACATGACGCCAGTAAGATTTTCCGCCTCCCAAAACTCATTGATGCCCGTACCGGTCTTTGACGCACCGGCGACGCTGATGCCCGCACCGCAGTTGGGCGCGGTGGGTAGAGTGCTGCATCCCGTGCCGCCCGGGCCGATCGAGCAGGTCCGGTGGTACACGGGCGAGTCGTAGAAAGCGTTGGCGCTCGTGCCGGCTGGAAGGGCGCCGCCCATTTGCAGGTAGGCCCAGCCGGTGTTGCAGCGTCGGCTGTACTTCGTGTACAGGGTGCCGGGTGATCCGGTGGCAGTGCTGTAGCTTCCGGGGGCCAGCGCCCTGCTCCCGATCACGATCGCGTCCGACGTGTCACACGCGGTCGCCCGTGCGGCGGTCCCCTGTCCGGCCGGGCTGGTGGTAGCCGCGAACGCGGTACTGGACCAGCCCGCAACCACCGCCGTAGCGACCGCGCCTACTGTCATGAAACGCGCAGGCACGGCCGACGCTCCGGGATTGGGCGAGAAGAACTGAGTAGGCATAGCCAGCACTCCAAGGTCGACGGAAAGATGAAGACGGAGCGAAATGGCGGGAGTTTCTCGCGTCTATCAAGCCTAAGGCGTGCCTAACCGAGGGTCAGCACATGACGCCAGAAAGAGTATCCGAGGTCCAGAAGTCGTATCCCGTACCGAATTTTGTCGCATCGGCGGTACTGATGTCCGCGCCGCCGTTGGGCGCGGTGGGTGGTGTGCTGCATCCTGTGCCGCCGGGGTTGATCGTGCAGGTCCGATGGAATTGGACCAGCCCGCGACCAACGCCTCCGTTATCAAGGCCCAATGCGGGAAGGATCAAAATTAACACAAAACGCCCTCGACGGTGCCTGACTCCCATCCACCGCTTGGGGCGAACTTGAATCCGGACCCTGAAGCGATGCCCGCACCGCAATTGGGGGTGAGGGGGAAGGTGCTGCATCCCGTGCTGCCCGTGCTGACCGTGCATTGCTGCTGGAACACCGGCGAGTTGTATGTGGCGCCGGCGGTCGCACCGGATGGAAGGGCGCCGCCAAGATGCAGGTACGCCCAGCCGGTGTTACAGCTTCGACTGTATTTCGTTTGCACGGTGCCGGGCGATCCACTGGACCCGATGAGGGGATTCAGGGCCCCGCTTCCGATCACGACCGCGTCCGACGTGTTACACGCGGCCGCCCGCGCGGCGGTCCCCTGCCCGGCCGGGCTGGCGGTGGCCGCGAACGCGGTACTGGACCAGCCCGCGACCACTGCCGTGGCGATCGCGCCTACTGTCATGAAACGTGCGGGAATGGCGGACACTCGGGCGCTGGGAGAAAAGAAATCAGTGGGCATGGTCGACCATCCAGGTGGGTTCGTACGGATTGAGTAGAAAGCTCGTGCGGCGACAGTCTCGCTATAGCCGAAAATCCGCGGCAAGCGAATCAGGGCCGGGTTCTTGCGGGCTCGCCTCTCTTTGCTCTCAGGGCGGATTTGGTGTCGTGCTGGCGGGGAGGTGTGTGAGGGCGTTGACGGTGATCGACTGCAGGCACTGTGGTTCGCCGGTAATGGTCAGGTCTGGGAGGTGGTGGAAGGTTTCGCGGAATAGGGCACTGATTTCGGCGCGGGCGAGGTGGGCGCCGAGGCAGTGGTGGGGGCCGGGGCCGCCGAAGCCGAGGTGGGGGTTGGGGGTGCGGGTGAGGTTGAGCCGGTCGGGTTGGGTGAACAGGTTGGGGTCGTGGTTGGCGGCGGTGAAGCAGAGGGCGATCTTTTCGCCGGCTTTGAGGGGGTGGCCGGCGAGGGTGGTGTCGTGGGTGGTGGTGCGGCGCATGAGGACGACGGGGCTGGTGTAGCGGATGAGTTCTTCGACGGCGGTGGGTGCGAGGCGGTCGAAGTCCGCGGCCCAGGTGGTGCGGGCGTCGGGCTGGGTGTGTAGGGCCCACAGTCCGAGCGAGATGGTGTTGCGGGTTGTTTCCTGGCCGGCGAAGGTCAGCAGGGTGAAGAACGAGGCGATTTCACTGTCCGCGAGGGGCCGCCCGTCGATCTGTGCGTGGGTGAGGGTGGTGAGCAGGTCGCCGGTGGGGTGGGTGCGGCGGAACGCGGCGAGGTCGGTCGCGAGGTTGGCGAGGTAGGTGCCGGCGTCGAGGACGGCGCGGACGGGGTCAGGCTCGCCCGGGAGCAGGTTGGGGGCGCCCGCGGAGGCGATGAGAGTGGAGGCCTCAAGGACGCGGGCGTGTTGGCTGTCGGGGATGCCGAGCATCCCGGCGATGACCAGGAGGGAGAACGGTGCTGCGAGGTCGGTGACGATGTCGAACTCGCGGCGGGTCGCGACGGCATTGACGGTGTCCGCGGCGGCTTGATCGATCTGGCTGCGTAGCGTGCGTAGGTTCTGCCGGGTGAACGTCTGGGCAACGATGGCGCGGAGTCTGCGGTGGCCGGGGTCGTCCATGGTGATGATCGAGCCTAAGAGTTCCCCGAACCCTGTTGGTAGATCGTTGATAAATAGGGAGCCCTGGCCTGAGCGGAAGGCGGCCGGCCGGCGGATCGCCTTGATGACGTCGGCGTGGCGGGCCACCGCCCGATAGCCCACACCGAGAGGGAGACCGGGGACGGACGGCTCGTCGAACAGGGGGAAGCCAGGAGCCTCGCGGAGCTGAGCGAGGTGGTCAAGCCTTCGTTCGAGCGGGGCGTCACGGAACTCGCGGCTGGTCGGGGCGACGAGGGCAGAGGCCTGGCTCTGGGCGGTGAGCGGCATGGGTGAAGGTCAGGTCCTGTAGGTGTAGGTGAGGTTCGGGGGCTGGCCGAAGAAGGACACGATGGCAGCCAGTTGTCCCACCGGGGTGAATCGAACGAACTCGATGCCGGCCAGGGCCGTCTGACCGCGCCGATCCCGCATGGCCCAGGAGTAGCACGCGGTGTCGTGGTGCACGTCGAGGCCCGAGGTGCGGAAGGGCAGGTACCCGGGGTACTCCCCGGCCAGCCGGGTGATCAGCTCGGCGAGGGCACGGACTCCCGTGCTGGCGGCCAGCGGATTCGCGTAGGTGACGTCCTCGGCACACACCTCGGAGAGTCGGCCCGCGCGCTCATCGGCGTCGGCGGAGCGCCAGGCGTCGTGGACGCGGCCTATCGCCGCGGCGATAACCTGGGCGATCTCGCTGGTGGCGCCCTGGCCGACGTTAATCGGAATCTGGTGGCTGACCGATCCGCCGCTCACAGGGGTTGCCCCCACCGTCGCGCCGCGTCTGCGCGCTGGAGCTTGCCGGACGGCGTCTTCGGGATCGACCCCGCCGGTACGGCGCGCACCGCCGCGGGCCGGGCTCCGACTGTGGTGAGCACGGCCGCGGTGACCCGCGCGCAGACATCCGCCTCGTCGTGGCCGGGCCGCAACTCGAAGACGACCATGACGCTGTCGGTCCTAGCGTTCGGACGGCGGGTCGCGAACGCGACCGCGTTGCCCGCGCGGACTCCGGGAACGGATGTGGCGGCCTGCTCGACCTCCTCTGGGTGGATGTTGCGACCCCCCATGATGATCAGATCTTTGGCGCGGCCGCAGATGACCAGGTCGCCGTCGACCAAGTAGCCGAGATCACCGGTCGCCAACCAGCCGTCGACTGGTGGCTCGCCGAGGTAGCCGGCCACCGATGGCCCCGCGACCTGCACCTCACCCACCGTCCGCGGCGCGCAGTCGGCCCCGGTGGTCGGATCGACGACCCGGACCTGCATGCCGGGCAGGGGTGGTCCCAAGCAGGTCAGGCGGCGGGCCCGCCGGCCCGGCCGAGCAGGCACGGCGAGGTGGTGTTCCGCGAGGGTGTCGGCGTCGACGTCGTCGACTGTGAGACCGCGGTCAGGTTCGGGCGCGGTGACGGCGAGGGTGGCCTCGGCCAGCCCGTAGGCAGCTACGAACGTCTCCGGCCGCAGGCCATGGCGCAGCGCGGCGTCGAGAAAGCCCTCGATCGCCTCCGGATCGACCGGCTCACCGCCCGACAACACCTGCCGCACGCAGGACAGATCGAGAACCGGGCCAGCGCGCAGCAGCCGGCCGGCCAGCGCGTAAGCCGACGGCGGGCCCATCAACACCGTCGCCCGAAGCCGGGCGGCGTTGCGCATCCACGACGACGGCGACGCGAGATAGTCGCTCGGCGAGCCGACCAGCACATCGCACGCACCACAGGTCAGCTGCGATGCCAGCGCCCCGATCAGCCCCATGTCATGCGAGAAAGGCAGCCAGCTTAGCAACCGACCGTGTACTTCGCCATGCCGCAGCCGCTCCTGGACCGCCGCGATGTTCGCCGCGAGATTCCCATGGCTGACCTGGACAATCTTCGGATCGGACGTGGTCCCACTGGTGAACTGCAGAATCGCCGGATCATCGTCGGTGAGATCAGGCACCTTCCACACGCCAGCAGGGCTGGACGCGAGTACCTCCGTAAGAAGCGCCACCCGCGCCCCATCAGCCGTGAGCACGCCGGCCAGGTCCTCATAAGGCGCACCAACCAACACGACCGGATCACCAAGCGCGCCGAGCCGCGCCAGGGTCTGCCCGACGTAGCTCTCCACCGACACGGTCCGCGCCGGAGTCGGCGCACAGGTCAGGCTCGCGCCCGCCATCCACACCCCAACCAGCCCGGTCACCACCGCACGCGACGGCAGCCCCAGCAAGACCACCCGATCCCCGGGCCCAATCCCCCGAGCGTCGTGTAGCCACACCGCGACCTGCTCCGCCTCTGCGAATAACTCAGACCACGTCAGGGTCTGTTCATCGTCCTCGCTGAGAAAGGTGATTCGGCCTCTCGCGCGCTGAGCCCGCGCGAACCCATCCAACAACCCGACCACGACTCACCTTTCGTGTCGGACATCACCGTCAAGGGGGTCTGGTTAGCCGGCGAACTCGCCGGAGAATGCCGGCTCCTGCCCGGGCCGGTAGATCGCGAGGATCAGCCGATCCCACCTCCGGCCCCGGTAGTAGTCGTGTCCCCGTAGCCGCGCCTCCACCGACAGCCCGCGGCCGATCGCACTCGCGAACTGTGTGAAGTTGAACTCGGGGAGCTCCAGGTACAGCTTCCTCAGAGGCCACACGTCGAACAAGTAGCTGACAAACAGCTGTACCGGTTCAGCCGCAATACCCGAACCGAGGTACTGCCCCGCCATTGCTGCCCCCACGTAGGCATGGCCCAAGTTCAGGTCCGCGTTGTAGCACATCACATGCCCAGCGGGTTGGCTTGTTTGCACCGACTCCACGAGGAACTGTGCGAACACTCCCTGCCACAGGTCGTTCTCGAACTGGGCGAACGGTGGCACCGATCCCCGGTACCGCCAACGAAAACCTACGTCAGGGCTCACCGCGAGATCGTAAAGGAACGGCGCGGCCTGTGGGTGCACTGGCACCAATCGGAAGAATTGGCCGGCGAGCTGCGGCGGACCTACAAGACTCTCGGAACCGCCCGCTGTCTCTGCCTCAGTTTCGCCGGCCGGCGCGGAGAAAGACCCGATACGCTCCCGATAGCAGGCATACAACCCGCCGATCGTCCCCGCCTCTAGCCACTCCCGCTCCTCGATATTTGCCCCGAGGTCCGTAAGTGACGCCGCTAGTTCCAGTAGGCCGAATGAGTCAAGGCCCAGATCCGTCTCCAGGCGGGAAGTCGTGTCCAGGATTTCCCGCAGTACACCTGTTCGCGTACTGACCAGATCCACGAAATCATCCTCAGTTAGCATCTGCTCCCCACCGCCCCATCTCCTGTTCGGCTAGCTTCAAATCCCAGAAGTCGGTGATGTAGTGACGGTCGATTTTAGCCGCCAACTTCAGCAGCTAGACCGTCAGAATGAAGCTCGCGAGCGGCCCCACGGCGACCGAAGACACGGTCCGCGCCTGGCTCCACTTCGAAGGACCTGTCATGCACACGAGAACTCCTGTCGCCATCGCTCGCGGGGGTACCTCGTCAGGTGGCGAAGAGCTCGGGATCGTACTGAACGGCGGCTTCGAACAGAGCAGCCACGAGAAGACAGCCGAGGCCGATCGTCCAGCCGATCCAACGCTTTCCTCTTGCTCCGATCACGGCCGCTAGTAGCGCGGGAAGAGCTGCCAACAGACCAACCTCCAAGAAAAGCCCGGCATGCGTTCGAATGTCGACCGGGCCGCCCCAGTTGACGTGGAAGTGTCGGTCCCGACGTGCAGCCCAGCGCAGAAGAAAAAATGTCAAAATGGGGCTGGCCACGGCACCGGCGACTGACAATATGTCCTGGAAGTCGCGCCATCGCGAGGAAGGCTTCACGAGCAGTAGATCCTCCCACCGTCATCGTTCGCACCAGGCTACGACTTCAAGGTGAAAGTGTCGACCCTGGCTCCGCTGTCCGAAGTAAGCTGCGACCGGCGTGACGAGGCCATCGAGAGTGAGGTCGACGGTATCGCCGCCGTCGGGTTTCCTCGTGGTGAACTCTGTAGGTTGCCGTCGCCTTGTTGTTTCGCTGGGACCGGTCTGCTGTGTGATGGGCCGAGGTTTCGAGGCGGAGGCGTGGCGAACGGACATCAGGACGCGTAGCCGTAGCTTGGCGACGTGGCTGCGGTAGATCGTCAGGATGAAGTCCGGCACCTCCATGCAGATCTTTCGTAGGTCCCAGACCTGGATAGATAGCGTAGGAGCATCCCGGTGGCGATCATCGGCAGGCTGCTGGCGATTTTCTCAGGAGCGGCCAGGTCGTAACGGAAAGCCACGTACTCGGGGGCTGACCGGGCGCAGGGCAACTGTGCGCTGCGCAGAACCGGGTGAGAAGGCCTCGACTCGGGCCTGGAAGCGACGGTGCCTGCCTGCCCCGACGCGGGCGATGTCGATGGCATCGATGGCATCGACGAGGGCCTGTAGGTCGCCGACGGTCCGCGGCCCGCTTGGCGGCAGGGCGGCGAAGGTCAACCCCCTCAGGTGCGAGCAAGCTTGTAGTCCAGGGCGCTGCAACGAGTCGAGGCCGAGCTCGTCCCGGAGACTGGCGGAAAGAATGGTCATAATCGGGTCGACGTTCAGCATGCTCGCAGGAAGGTCCTGGACGGCGGTGCATTGCAGTTCACTGAGCACGGACGCTCCAACACGTGAGCCAGCGGGACGCATCCTGAAACAGATCCGCCGACGAAGTCCTATTCCAGCGTTCAGGAGCGGGTTCCCGGAACAGGACGTGGTGCGAGCGCCGATCGGTGGGCTGAGGTAGGGGCAGCGGGGCCCAACATAGCAGCGGTGACCCGGCTGCGCGCAAGCCCTATGTGCAACTTTCTCTTGGTCGGTCTCCGGCACGCCTTCCAGGTCGCGGACTACCAGCGACTATGACTCACGGTAGTCAATTCCGCTTCCCCTTAGGGCGCTAACGGCGCATCGATATAGCTGGTTGTAAGCGCCAACTCGATGCGAATCACTTTCAGTGAGCGTCTTGCCGGCAAAGACCCTGCTCAGCCGCTTGTCGCGTCAACGGCCCCCGGGAGAGGATTCTGGCCACAGAAAGTAGTCGCGAGCGGGCGTGGGTTGCTGGTTGACAGCGATGGTCCGGGTCCGCATAGTCATGCCTCATGTGAGTATGTCGTAATTCGCAACCCGGCTCCCGGCTCTGGTCGGGCGGTCGTGGCAGGTCCGTGCGCGCCTGCGTGATCAATCGAGCGCACGTCTCGCCCACTCGACAGCCCAGGCGCTGAACCTCATAACGATCTGTTTCAGGAGATCGTCTCGCGGTTTTTCATGCGTCTTTGTTCGGCTGCCCGGGGGTGCGCCCACAAAGAGGTCGCCAATGTGGCAAGCCGACGCGCGGAAGTCTCTGTGGTCTCGCATCCTCCTCAACACCAATGATCAACGACACGGATTGTTTGTCTTAGCCGCGCGCCGCTGCGCGACTCCGCTGTCGTCTAGATGCCTGATCGAAGCAGAGGAAGAGCCTTGCCTCGAACGCGTAGGTACAAGCTTCTTTTCGCAGAGACCATCGTGATCGTGATCTGCCTGGCGCTGGCGATGTCGAGCGGCCTCCCCGGCCTCACCGGCACCGCCCTCGCGGTGGAAGCCTCGCCAGGTGGGGGATCCGCGCCCGCCGCCGCGACCGGCGGGGGTACGTCGGCGAGCCCAACCCAGCCCGGCGCCGGTGGCCACGTCCCAGTGCCGGCCGGGGACGTCGCGGCGCTGGCGGTCGGAACTCCTGACGGAGTGAACGTCCTGGTGCCGAACTCCGCCGCCGACGGCGGCTGGCGGGAGCTGACCAACCTCTCGGTCCAGGGCTGGGACACCCCGCTGTGGACCGAGTTCCACTGCGTGACGGGCGACGGCCGCTACCTGGCGGTCACCTTCGCCCCGATCGGCATGGCCGACGACGAGACGCTGAGCGACGAGGGCGCGTTCGGCGCGATCGTCGACCTCAAAACCGGCGGCCGGTGGGTTCTGCCGGTCAGGGTCGGACTCAAGTACTACTCGCCCGGCTGCGGCACGGGCACCGACGTCGTCTTCAGCCGTAACACCGGCACCGACCACGCGAACACCGAGCTGATAAGGGTCGACGCCGCGGGCAGTAAAATCCGGGACCGCCGGACCGTCACCGGTCGGGTCGCATCGGCCGTGCCGACGGCGAAGGGCGTAGCTGCCGCCGACGGATCCAGGGTGATCTCGGTCGCCGCCGACGGTGGCAAGTCGACCCTGGAGACGGCGCCCGGCGCGGTGTTCGACCTGCGCCCGAGTTCTGGCGATGGGCTCGACTACCTCTCCGTGACGGGCTCGACGACCTCGAAGGCGTTCCGCCGGAGCAGTGGCGGCAAGGTCGCCGAGCTGGCCGAGGGACCGCTGCAGAACCTGGCGCTCTGGCAGGGCCGGGGCGGCAAGAACCACCTCGTCGGCCGGACAACTCGGGTGGCCGGCGGAAACCCGATCGATGTGCTCGGCACCGACTCGCAGCCGGTTGACCTGTCTCTGGACGGCGGCCTAGTCGTCGAAGGGGAGGACGTGCCAGGCGCGACCGCGCCGACCAAAACAACCAGCGCCATAACGATCAAAAACCGGCCCCGGTCGGGCGGTGCGACCACGACCACCCAGGTCACCGCCGCCGCACCGGATCAGGCACCCGCGGTGAGCACCAGCCCCCCGCCATCCAGCCTGGGGCCTGGCACCCTGAAGCCGAACACCATTCCGAGTGGCGGAGCCGCCGGTTCTGGCTCGCCGTGCGCGGTCGCGCCGCTGGATCCGGCGATGCAGATCATCCAGCCGTCGCCAGCGCAGATCGAGTGGGCCGCCTACCGCGCCGTCTCCGGTGGCCTGACGGCTCAGCGGCCCGCGAACTGGGAGAAGCACGGCCTTCCGGCCTATACGCCGGCGTCGCTCATCCAGGTCGCGAACCTTACAGGCGTCCCCAGTGGGGGCCACATCCCAGCCCAGGTGCTGATGGGCGTGCTCGCGCAGGAGTCCAACTTCAGCCAGGCCAGCTGGCACTCGCTGCCGGGCATCGCCAGCGACCCGCTCATCGCCAACTACTACGGGACGGCTTTCAGTTCCGATGCCACCCTCATCACCGGCGCCAATCCGAGTAACGCCGACTGCGGTTATGGTGTCGGCCAGATCACGTCGGGTATGACGGCCGCGGCCACCAGCCCCTGGGCGAGTGACACCGTGAAGCTGGCGATCGCCACCGACTACGAGGTGAACGAGTTGGCCGCCGTCAAGATGCTCACGGACTTCTGGAACCAGCTGTACGGCATGGGCATCCTCGCCAACAACAGCGATCCGAACAAGATCGAGAACTGGTATTTCGCGCTCTGGGCCTACAACACCGGGGTCCACACCAACCCGTTGCCGAGCAACTACCACTCGATCGGCCTCGGCTGGACCAACAACCCGGCGCAGAACGACTACCCACCGAACCGGCTGCCTTTCCTCAGCGCCAGCTACGCCGACGCCGCCCATCCCTCGCAGTGGCCCTACCAGGAGAAGGTCCTGGGGTGGGCCGAATACCCTCAGCTTAACCAGACGGACGGAAGTTGGAAATACACGCCAAGTTCCGCCCTGAACCTTCCGTCGAACTATTTCCTCTTCTGCACGACAGCGAATAACTGCAGCCAGACGAACACCTCTGGCGGCTACTGCAATAACACTGATCGCTCGTACTGCGCGTGGCACACGGCGGCCAACTGGAGCTCTTCGCTGCATTCCGAGAATGACGACGGAGACATCGGGGGCGGCGAGCCGGCAGTCGCCGATCCGTACCCGGCGTCATGCTCCGCCGCAGCGTCGCCCGTCGTGCAGACGCCGGGAACCACCGCCCTACCGGGTGGCGCCGTGATCGTCGACGACCTGTCGAGCTCCGCCACGAATCTCGCGGGATGCGGGACCACCTCGTCGGCGGGGAGCTTCTCCCTCGCCTATGGCACCGACAGCTCTGGCCATCCGCTTGGAGCCATCGACACCCATCAGCTGGGCGTCGGATACATGGGTCATACCTACTTCTCGCGTACCATCGCTCTCGCCCGCGCCTCGTCCTCTCCTTCCGTCGGCGTAACCGGCACCTGGACGCCGCCATCCAGCGTGACCGGCTGGCAGCGAATCTGGGTGCACATCCCGAACAACGGCGCCGACACCGCGCAGGCCGACTACATCATCAACACGGGCACGACGACGAAGGACCGGATTGTCAACCAGCGGTGGAACCAGAACGCGTGGTTCGATCTCGGCTCGTTCCAGCTCAGCGCAGGTGCCTACGTCTACCTGACGAACGTCACCAACAACGACTGGAACCACACCGTCGACATCGCATGGGACGCGATCGCCTTCACCCCCTCGTCGAAGCCCGCCGTCAGTTACGTCGCTTTCGGCGACTCCTATCAGTCAGGGGAGGGCGTCGAGCCGTATTACGACAACTCTGACAGGCCGGCGTTCAACGGAATAAAGGATGCTTGCCACCGCAGTCCGCAGGCGTACTCAAACGCCGTTTTCAACGCGCTGCGGGCCGCTCGTCCAGGCAATGACGAGTTCCACTTTCTCGCCTGCAGCGGAGCTGTGATCAACGATGTCAACGGTCAACTCTACGATCAGGGTGAAGTTCCGCAGATAAACACAAACTGGCTGGACGAGAACACCACGAACGTAACAGTGGGAATCGGCGGAAACGACTCCAGATTCTCCACGATTGTGAAGGCATGCATTGAGGGTGAAATACCACTCTCTACTAACTGTATATCGCCCGACTACCATCTGACCGTTTCCGGAGTCGTCGACCCGCAGCCGCTCACCACCCAGGAACCGGCCGTGATCGACGCGCTCAAACCTAGGCTCGTCGCTCTCTACCAGCAGATCCATACACTCGCTCCGAACGCGCAGATAACCGTAGTCGGTTATCCACATATCGTGACGACTGGGCTGCTCGACATCGATCCAGTGTGTGACACCATCAACCCCAACACCGCGCAATGGTTTGCGGACATGGCAGACCGGTTGGACTCCGTGACCTCCCAGGCAGTCACGCAGGCAGGGGTCGGCGCGACCTTCGTGAACCCCGCGACCGTCTTCAACGGACCCCCGGATCACGGGGCATGCACCTGGAATCCGAGCGATGCATGGATCAACGAAGTGATCCTTGGCAGTAGTTCTGGAAGTGGAAGCGACACCGAGGGGCCCGGCAGCTTCCATCCGAAGGCAGTCGGCCACACGGCGACCGCCGGGCTTATCAACGCCTCGCTCGGTGTGTAGGAGCGCCCGTTCCGGCAGAGCCTAGGACTGAATCGCCTCCTCGTTCCGCGGCCGTCGGTGGCCGCGGAACGAGGAGGCCTCGGCTTCCGAAACAACGAAAGGAATAGCAGAGCGAGGTACGCGGAAGAGCTGTGTGCACTGCTGACCGGGGGGGTTCGTCGATGTGGACGTCGACCTGACGTCGACGCGCCCCTGGTGTCGACGGGAGCCCTGGACTCGCTGGAGCAGGTCCGGCTGGTCGGGACGTTGACCGACCGCCGCCGAGCCTCGGGTCCAGACGATCGTCGGCCCGACGTCCGCGTACGCGCTCGCCGCACGGCTTCTTCCCTTCGGTCCTAGCCTGGACCCCTCGACGATCACCGGTGTGATGTCCGGCGGTGAGCAGATCGACCCGGACGCGATCGAGGCGTTCCTGACCGCTGCGGCGCCGCACGGCCTCGGCCTGCGGAGGTTCCTGCCCGGATATGGCCTGGCGGAGGCGACCTTCGCCGTCACCGTCCCCGGCCCGATGCAGGGCCTGCGGGTCGACGAGGTCGATGCGGACAGCCTGGCCCGCGAAGGCGTCGCGACGCCGCCGGCCCCTGGCGCGCCGGCGCGCCCTCTGCCGCTGCTCGGCCGGCCGACCGCCCAGACCAGCCTGCGGTTTGTCGACCCGGTGAGCCATCAGCCGCTACCCGACAGGACGATCGGCAAGGTCGAGGTTCACGGCCCGGCGGTATCCATCGGTTACGACGATGCGCAGCCCATTGAGGAGGGTTCCGCCGACGGATGGCTGCGCACCGGCGATCTCAGCTACCTCGTGGACGGCGAGCTCGTGCTCTGCGGCCGGGAGAAAGTTCTGATCATCGTCGGAGGTTGCAACATCTATCCTGAGGACGTGGAGCGCGCCGCTGGGCAGACACCCGGTGTCCGAGCCGGCAATGCCGTCGCGTTCCCGGTGTCGCGGCCGGGCGGCCTTGGCGAGGGCGTCGCCGTCGCAGTCGAGTCTCGCGTCCCGGACCCCGACGCCGTGCGCCGAGCGGTGACGGACAGGGTCCGCACCACGATCGGCATTCAACCGGTCGCGGTCTACGTCCTGCCTGCCGGCTCGATCCCGAAGACGCCCTCGGGCAAGCTTCAGCGCGCCGAGGCGGCCCGGCGGTTCGCGTCATGACCAGCCCGGTGGCCCGCAACGACATCGTCGTCGGCACCGGCGCCGATCCCGCGGTCGCGGACACCATCGTGGAACTGCTCACGCTCGGGCTTTCCGCCTGGACCGAACACGATGCCGACCGGCGCAGGAAGATCTTGGCCGACTGCTGCGCTCCCGACGTGGTGTATGTCAGCCCACTGGGCGCGGCCACCGGGCTCGACCAGTTCACGGACCTGATTGGCGTCGGCCAACGCAGCTACCCCGGCTACCGACCGGTCCGAACCACTGCCATCGACCTCCACCACCGGCACGCCCGTCTCGAGTGGGCGTTCCGCGACAGCGCCGGCGGACCACTCTTACCGGGCTCGACATCCTCGTCTTCAGCGACGAGCCCTTGATCGTCGCCATGACCGCCTTCTACGGCCCCACCCCGCCGATCCGCTACACATATGGGTGCGCCGGGCTGCCCCGCTGAGGGCACGCGTGGTGGCCGGCGAAGCCCAATCGCGCATGTACCACAATGGGTTGCATGAGTGGGGTGCGGATGAGGTGGCGGGGATGACGGCGGCCGACGTCGTGGACGTCACCGTCAGCCCTAGCGACGAGGACCCTGTCGTCCGGGGCGCGAGTGAGCTGGTCGGTGGGCCGCCCGGGCGGCATGCGGCGTTGCCCGCGTCGACCTGGTGGACGCCGCTGCGGGTGCTGCTCGCCTTGACGATCGTGGTCTGCGGCCTCGGTTACACGCAGAAGGCGACCTGCCGGGACACCCGCAACTGGGCGCACGAGTACCAGTACACCCGGATGTGTTACTCGGACGTCGTCGCGCTCTACTCGCAGGAGGGCCTGTCCGGCGGTAAGACGCCCTACCTGGACTACCCGACCGAGTACCCGCCGCTGATCGGCCTGACGATGGAGGTCGTCGGGGCGGTCTCCCGGCTCGCTCCCACCCAGCACCCGGTCTACAAGAAGGTCAACGGCCAGCAGGTCGTCGATCACTACACGATGGACAGCCGGTCGGCCCTCTTCTACGACCTGACCTGGGTCCTCTTCCTCGGCCTGGCCTGTGTCACCGTCGTCGCGACCGCGCTGACCGCCGGCCGAAGGCGGATCTGGGATGCGGCGCTGTTCGCGCTCGCGCCGACCATGGTGCTGCATCTCCTGACGAACTGGGACATCATCGCCGTCGCCTTCGCGGCACTGGCCATCTACGCGTGGTCGCGACGGATGCCGGTGGTCGCCGGGGTGATGCTCGGGTTGGGCGTGTGCACCAAGCTCTACCCGCTCTTCTTCCTCGTCGGGTTGTTCATGCTGTGCCTGCGGACCGGGTACCTGCGTACCTTCGCCCGCACGGCGATAGCCACCGCCGCGACCATTGTGGCGATCATGCTGCCGACCTGGCTGGTCGCCGGCTATTTCGTCGGCACGCAGAAGGTGCAGGACGGCATCCTGCCGACGTTCTTCTCGGGCGGGGATTGGCTCAGCCTGCTCGGCGGCCACGGCCCGGACGGCTCGCGCAACGCGGTCGAGCAGTTCTTCCACCTGAACGAGACCCGTGTCGCCGACTGGGACTCGGTCGCCTTCGCCCTGCAGTGGCTCTCCGGCGCGCACGATCCAGGCTGGCTCGGCGGCCTGCACCTGGTGGTCGTCCTGCTGAGCGGACTCCTGCTGGCGGGGGCGGTCGTCCTCGTCCGATATCGCGCCGAACGAGCGCGGTGGGCCGCGGAGCCCGGAGAACCGGAGCGCGCCCCGGGCCTGCTCGACGCGCCGCGGGTCCAGGTGGCCCTGGCCGGCGGGACGTGGCTCGTCATCGTCATCGCGACCCCGCTCGTGCTGACCGCGATCCGTGAGCACGGCATCCCGGTGCACGTGCTCAACTGGGTCACCGCGGTGGTGTTGCTCGCGGTCGTCGCCGTGATCTGCGCGCTGTGCTGGTTCGCGCCGCGACGGCCCCGCCTGCCGCAGGTGCTGTTCCTGCTCGTGGTGGCCTTTCTGGTCACCAACAAGGTGTTCTCGCCGCAGTACACGCTGTGGCTGGTGCCGCTGTACGCGCTCGCCCGACCTAAGTGGCGAGCATTCCTGGTCTGGCAGGCAACCGAGGCCTACCTGCTCTTCATGCGGTTCATGCACTTCATCTACAACGACACGTCCGGTGGGCGAGGGGTCGCGCGCGGCTGGTTCGTCGGCGCGGTGGCGCTGCGCGACCTGATGCTGCTGGTGCTCGCGGGCCTCGTGGTCCGCGAGATCCTGCGCCCGGAGCTGGACGTCGTGCGTGCCTCCGGGCTGGATGACCCGGCCGGCGGCGTCCTCGACGGGGCGGCGGACGTCGTTCCGGGCCGCGGCCGGGCCGTGCGCCGGGACTACGCGCCGCCCGACCGGCCGCCGGTCGTCGAGCCCAGCCCGACCGTGCCCGAGTACGCCGAGACGGGACCGCTCCCGTCACTCGGCCGGCTTTGGCGACGCGCCGAGGCGGTCGGTGACGCCGGCGCGACCCAGACGGGGACGGGAACGTCCGGCCGCGGCGACGAGACCGGCGGGGATGACGGCCTGAGCGAGCCGGGTGCGCTGTTCAAGCCGCGCCGAACGGATCCCGACGTTCCGTGACGTCGCTGCTCACGCCGGGGGAATCGGTCGAACCAGGGCCGTCGGTCTCGGCCGCGCGGACCTGGTGGGCACGGCTGCCGGAGGCGGTGCGTGCCACCCTGCCGGTCTGGTTCGCCAGCAGGGTCGGGGTCGCGGTGCTGTCGTACGCGGCCGCGCGGGTCGCGGTCGAGGGCGCGCTGGGCCGGCAACCGACGTTCCTCGCGCTGTGGGACCGCTGGGACGTCGGCCTGTTCACCAAGGTCGCGCGCTACGGCTACGTCTCGCCGCACTATGCCGACCAGACCGAGGTGGACTTCCCAGCCTTCCCGCTGGCGATCCGGCTGGTCCACCTGTTCACCCGCAGCTGGCTCGCGTCCGGGCTGATCGTCGTCTTCCTGGCCGGCGCAGTGGCGATGGCGGCGATCTGGCGGCTCGCCGCGGACGAGGACGGGCCCCAGGCTGGCCGGGCGGCGGTGTTTGCCGCGATCTTCGCCCCATATGCGGTCTTCCTGTTCGCCGGCTACTCCGAAGCGTTGTTCCTCGCCTTCGCCAGCACCGCCTGGCTGGCCGGCCGGCGTGGCCACTGGTGGGTCGCCGGGCTGCTCGCCGCCGGCGCCACCGGCACCCGGATCACAGGCATTCCGCTGTGGTGCGGGCTGGTCGTGCTTTACCTGGTAGAACGTCGGGCCGCCGCGCAGCCGGTGCTCGCCCGACCGGCGTTCGCGCTGGCGTTACCGCCGCTGCCGGTCTTCGGCTTCCTCTGGTATCTGCACGGTAAGACCGGCGAATGGAACGCCTACACGGTGGCGATGCGGGCCGGCTGGCACCGCTGGACCGACTGGCCGTGGTCCGGCTGGCGGGCGACGTGGCATACGGCCTTCCCCGGTCCGGACGGGTCCACGACGTTCACCTGGTTCTGGCGGGCCGAGCTGCTCGCCGTCGTGCTGGGTGTCGTCGTGACCCTCCTGTTGCTGCGCGGCCGGCGCTGGGCCGAGGCGACGTTCGTCGGCACCGCGACCCTGCTGATGGCCGCGACCAACTACTACGCCTCCGGGGTGCGCACGATGCTGGTCGCCTTCCCGGTCTACCTGCTGTTGGCCCGGCTCGCCGGCCGGTACCCGCGGCTCGCGCCGGCATACCTTTGGCTCTCCGGGCCGGTCATGGCCGCGTTCGTTGTCGCCTTCACCCAGGGCCACTGGGTCGACTGACCGCCGTGAGGGCGCGCGTTACTCGGACTGGTGGCTACGGTCGGTAGCGCGTGGGGTGGTGCGAGGACGCCCTGGATGACCATGCCGAAGCCGAGGACGATCCCGGTACCGAGCAGGGCCGCGGCGGCGATCGCCGGGTATGGCATGGGCGGTGGTTCGGGCTCGTGCTGCGACGGCCAGCTGTCCCAGACCTCCACGGCCGTCCCCCGTCCGCGCTCCGCCGCCGTCCGTCGGCCGGAAAGATAACGCACAGTGACGATCGTTCGGACCGGCCGTCGGGGCCCGGCCAGCCCGGGCACCCGGTACGGGTCCACCGGAAGCGTCGCCTACCGCAGAAGCACCACACCAAGGACGCCAATGAAGGTGATCGGCGCGTTGGTAGGCCAGGATGGGGCGATGAGTACGGACGGCGACCTAGCCGGCCCGCCGGCCGACGGTGCCGCGGCCCACGAGCCCCGGCCCGCCCCGGCCGATCGGGCCGGGATCGAGGCCGGTGACGCGGCGCTCGACGACGTCGGGCCAGGCGCGCCAGAACGCCCGGGCGGTGGTCACGGGGCCGGTTCCCGGCGCTGGAAGGCCGCCAGGCCGCCGGGTGCTGGATCGCGGCGGGACGCCGGTCCTCGGCGCCACTTCACGGAGCGCGAGCGCGCGATCAACGCGTTGGCCTATCCGGTCGCGGGTACCGCGGCGGCAGCGGTGGTGGTCGTCATCGTGGTCGCGCTGGTCGACCCGTCACCCGGGCGGCATGTGCGCGGGCTGCTGATCCTGCTCGCCCTGGTCGGGCTGCTGGCGGCGGCGTGCGGCTGGGTGCGCACGGTCTGGCATGGACCGACGGACGGGCCGGACGCCGAGGCCCCGCCGGACGGGTCCTCGTCCCCTGCGCACTCCGCCGCGCGGCCGCGCGGCGGCGAGCGTCAGATCGTCCGACACGTCGAGTAAGCTCAACGCGACGTGACGCCCGCTCCTATATCGGGTGTCGACGGCACATCTTCGCGTGTAGGGCGTCAGCTGTACGGCGTCAGCTTCAGGGCCTCAGCCTCACGGCCGCACTGCCAACGATGTGCCGAGCGTCTGCTCTGCTGGCGGAGCCGCTCGTTCGAGTGGGTCTTCCGTCGGTACAGCACTGTCCTCCTGCCACGGGTACGTCCCGCGGCCGCCGAGTCCACAGGAGGTGGGTTCAGCCTTGGCACGTCATTACGAGCTCATGGTCATCCTCGACCCCGATCTCGAAGAGCGCACCGTCTCCCCGTCCCTCGACCAGTTCCTCAGCGTCGTCCGCAACGGCGGCGGCGCGGTCGAGAAGGTCGACGTCTGGGGCCGGCGTCGGCTCGCCTACGAGATTCGCAAGAGCCACGAGGGCATCTACGCCGTCATCGATCTGCACGCCGAGCCGGACGTGGTCGCCGAGCTCGACCGGCAGCTCACGCTCAACGAGTCGGTCATCCGCACCAAGGTCATCCGACTGCCGGAAGCGAAGAAGCCGCGCGCCGCCCGTCGGCCGGTCGCCGCTTAACACCGTGTCAATCGAGGCCAACCACAGGCCTTGCGGGACTGGGGGCACAAGCCATGGCCGGTGAGACCGTCATCACGGTTGTCGGCAACCTGACCAGCGATCCGGAGCTGCGGTTCACCCCGAACGGGGCGGCTGTCGCGAGCTTCACCATCGCGTCGACCCCGCGCACGCTCGACCGCGCCACCAACGAGTGGAAGGACGGCGAAGCGCTGTTCCTTCGCTGCTCGATCTGGCGGCAGGCGGCCGAGCACGTCGCGGAGTCGCTGCAGAAGGGCGCCCGGGTGATCGTCCAGGGCCGTCTCAAGCAGCGCACGTTCGAGACCCGCGAGGGTGAGAAGCGCACCGTCATCGAGCTCGACGTCGATGAGATCGGCCCGTCGCTGCGGTACGCGACCGCCAAGGTCGTTCGCGCCGCGCGCGGCGGCGGCCCAGGCGGTGGCGGCGGCTTCGACGGTGGCGGCTACTCCGGCGGCGGCCCCAGCGGTGGTGCAGGCGGCGCCAGCTCCGGCGGAGCCGGCGGTGGCGGTGGCACCGGTGGCGGTTATCGGGGTGGAGCCCAGGGCGGCTCCTCGTCCGGTGGCGGCTACTCCGGTGGAGCCGTCGACGATCCCTGGTCGCAGTCGGCTGGCGGCTACTCGGACGAGCCCCCTTTCTAGGCACCACCCTCGGTGCCCACGGGTGCGCGGCGCCCGTTGCGCGCTCTTGCGCGCCCTCATGACGTTTGTCTGAACCTAGGAGTGCACACATGGCCAAGGCGGCTGTGCGCAAGCCCAAGAAGAAGGTTTGCGTTTTCTGCAAGGACAAGACCGAGTACATCGACTACAAGGACACGTCGCTGCTGCGGAAGTTCATCTCCGACCGCGGCAAGATCCGTGCCCGCCGCGTCACCGGCAACTGCAGCCAGCACCAGCGCGACGTCGCAATCGCGGTGAAGAACAGCCGCGAGATGGCGCTGCTGCCCTACACCTCGACCGCTCGCTGAGGAGGGTGACGCCGACATGAAGCTCGTTCTCACCCACGAGGTGCCCGGCCTCGGCAGCCCCGGTGACATCGTCGAGGTCGCCGACGGCTACGGCCGTAACTACCTGGTCCCGAAGCAGTTCGCGATCGTGGCGACTCGCGGTGTCGAGCGCCAGGTCGACCAGATCAAGCGGGCCCGCTCGGCCCGCGAGGTCCGCGACCTCGGCCACGCGCAGGAGATCGCCGATCAGCTCAAGGCGCTGTCCGTCACGTTGATCAGCCGGGCGGGCAAGGAGGGCCGACTCTTCGGCTCGATCACCGCCGGCGACGTCACGGACGCCGTCACCCGGGCGGGTGGCCCGGCGCTCGACAAGCGCAAGGTCCAGCTGACCTCGCCGATCAAGTCGCTCGGGCAGCACACCGTCGCGGTGCATCTGCACCCCGAGGTGACCGCCCAGGTGACGGTCCGCGTCTCCGCGGCCTGATTTCTGGTCCAGGTCTCCGGGTTCCAGCCCCTCCGGGTCATCGGGCTCGGAGTCCCGCTCGACCGTCGTTCGACCACTGCCCGGTGCCCATAGATGGGCTGTGTTCGTCGTGCAGACGATTCGTTCGCGGGTTTCGACGGACTTTTCTCTGTCCACAGGGTCTGAGGGCAGATGACCAGCCCAGCGGGGGAATTTGAACGGAACGTGACCTAGCCGTCCACAGCTCATCAGTCGTCGTCCCGAGGCTTTCCCCAGGTACTACCGGCGTTGCCCACAGGTTATCCACACAAGTCTGTGGATAACTTTTTGCCGGGCGTGCCTGCCAGCCCCTAAAGTCGGTCTTCGGTCGTACGTGCGTTCGCCGTCGCAGGCGGTGCGCGGTCCCTCGCTGGTGCCTCCTTGACAACGGGCCGCCTTGCCTCGAACATTTGTTCGAGAGTTGGGTTCGGGCTGTTACGACGATCCGGGCGGACGGCTCCGGGCGGACGGGTCCGGGCGGACAGCTCCGAGTGGGCGGTCGGCGCGGGCGGCCGGGGCGGCATCCTCGGGCGACAGGCCCAGGGGGCGCCTCTGAACGGAACGTCCGGGCGGCATCGTCGCTCGGTGCGTCCGGGCGGTCCGAGACGACCAGTGCGGGCATCGGCGCGGGATGATCGAGGACAGGGGTGAGGCGGGTGACGGTCACCGACATCTCGCGCGGCGGCGGTCAGCCGCTGGAGCTCGACCGGACGCCCCCGCACGACATCCCGGCCGAACAGAGCGTGCTCGGCGGCATGCTGCTGTCGAAGGACGCGATCGCGGACGTCGTCGAGGTTCTCCGGGCGACCGACTTCTATCGTCCGGCGCACGCGACCGTCTTCGAGGTCGTCGGCGACCTCTACGGCCGCGGCGATCCCGCCGACACGGTGAGCGTCGCCGCGGAGCTGGGCCGCCGTGAGCTCCTGGAACGGGTCGGCGGCGCCGGCTACCTGCACACCCTCATCTCCAGCGTGCCGACCGCGGCGAACGCCGGTTACTACGCCCATATCGTCGCCGAGAAGGCCGTACTGCGCCGGCTCGCCGAGGCCGGCACGCGGATCGTCCAGCTCGCCTACGGGCCGGCCCACGACGTCGACGCCCTGGTCGACCGCGCCCAGGCCGCCGTCTACGACGTCACCGAGCGCCGGGGCACCGACGACTACGCACCCCTCGGGGACCTGCTCAATCCGGCGCTCGAGGAGATCGAGGCGATCGCCGGGCACGAGGGCGCCCTCACCGGTGTCCCCACCGGCTTCGCCGACCTTGACGAGCTGACGAACGGTCTGCACGGCGGACAGCTCTGGATCGTCGCCGCTCGGCCCGCGGTCGGTAAGTCGACCTTGGGGCTGGACTTCGCCCGGGCGGCCTCGATCAAGCACGGCATGGCGTCGGTCGTCTTCTCGCTGGAGATGAGCCGCATGGAGATCACCATGCGGCTGCTCTCCGCCGAGGCGCGGGTCTCCCTGCAGAACATCCGGACCGGGCGGCTCACCGACGAGGACTGGGCCCGCCTGGCACGGCGGATGGGTGAGGTGGCCGAGGCGCCGCTGTTCATCGACGACAGCCCGAACCTGACCATGATGGAGATCCGGGCGAAGGCCCGCCGGCTGCGGCAACGCAACGACCTGCGCCTGATCATCCTGGACTACCTTCAGCTGATGTCCTCGCCCAAGCGGGTGGAGAGTCGTCAACAGGAGGTCAGCGAGATCTCACGGTCGCTCAAGCTGCTCGCCAAGGAGCTGGAGATCCCGGTCGTCGCGATCTCCCAGCTGAACCGTGCGTCGGAACAGCGGGCCGACAAGCGGCCGCAGGTCTCGGACCTTCGTGAATCAGGATCGCTTGAGCAGGACGCCGACGCCGTCATCCTCCTCTACCGGGAGGACACCGTCGAAAAGGAATCGGCGCGGGCCGGCGAGGCGGACCTCATCATCGCCAAACACAGAAACGGCCCGACCGGCACCGTGACCGTCGCATTCCAAGGGCATTACTCCCGCTTTGTCGACATGGCCAACTAGGGGATGAGCCCACGGGTGCCTGTGATCGCGCTCACGGGATACCTGGGCGCGGGCAAGACCACCGTGCTCAACCACCTGCTCCGGGCACCAGGGGCGCGCATCGGGGTGGTGGTCAATGATTTTGGCGCGATCAACGTCGACGCCGCCCTGATCACCGGTCAGGTGGACGAGCCGGCCGCGATCACGGGCGGCTGCGTGTGCTGCGTGCCGGACACGGACGGTCTGGACGACGCGCTGGAGAGGCTCACCCAGCCTCGGCTGCGGCTGGACGCGGTGCTCGTGGAGGCCAGCGGCGTCGCCGACCCTCCGGCCCTGGCCCGGCTCATCCAGTTCAGCGGCGTGCGGCGCGTGCGCCCCGGTGGCCTGGTCGATGTGATCGACGCGGCCGCCTACTTCGACACCGTCGACAGCGGCGGGCCGCCGCCGGCCAGGTTCGCGGCGGCCTCGCTCGTCGTCATCAACAAGACCGACCGCGTCCCGGCCGCGGTCCGGGCTGAGACGGTGGCCCGGATCGCCGCCCGGGTGCGTGCGGGCAACCCTCGCGCGCACCTCGTCGACACGACCCACGGCCGGCTCGACCCGGCGCTCGTGTTCGACGCCGCCAGCACGGAAGACCCGGTCGACGAGCTCCCCTTCGCGGCCGCGGCCAGGCAGGACCCGGGCGAGGAGTCCCACCGGCACGTCCACGCGGTGACGGTGCCGGCTACCGGTCCCATTGACCCCGGTCCGCTGGTCGACCTGCTGGAGGACCCGCCGACGGGGGCCTACCGCCTGAAGGGCACCGTGACGGTGGACACCGGGCGAGGCCCGCGCGGCTTCGTCGTCAACATCGTCGGGCCGCAGATCCACGTCGCGGCAAGGCCCGCCTCCGACGGTCCCGACGGCCTGGTCGCGATCGGCCTGCATCTCGACCAGACCGCTGCCCGGGCCCGGCTGGAGGAGGTTCTGCGGCCCTGCGCCGGCCGCCCGGCGGCCGAGGGCGTGCGTCGTTTCGCCCGCTACCGCCGCCTGAGTGCCTGAGTGCCTGACGGCGGCGTAGATCCGGCCGGGACAGGCGCGGCATCGGGCGTAATACCGTGGCGTCGCCGGCGCTTGGTCACGGTCGCCGCCCGGTGCCAGGAGACGCCCACGGCGAAAGGTCTGCCCATGCTCGAGACGGACCGGTTGACGCTCCGTCCGCTGCGGCTGGCGGACGTTGACGCGTTCCTGGCCCTGCACGCCGACGACCGGGTGAACCGCTTCGTCGGCTCCTACACGCGGGACCAGGCGCTGGTCCGGCTGGAGACAGTCGAGAAGCAGTGGACGAACCGAGGCCACGGACTGTTCGCCGTGCAGTTGAAGACGACCGGCGAGTTCGTCGGCCGGATCGGGCCGCAGTTCTGGGACGAGTTCGGTGAGGTCGAGATGGCCTGGACCCTGCGCGCCGAAGCGTGGGGCCGCGGCTACGCCACCGAAGCGGCCCAGGCCTGCATCGACTGGGCCTTCGAGCACCTAGCCGAGAACTACCTGGCTGCCTACATCCACCCGGAGAACGCGGCCTCCCACCACGTCGCGCGGCGGCTGGGCTTCTCCGTGCTCCGTGACGACATCCTGTTCGACAAGCCCGTAATCGTGTACTCCCTGCACCGCCCGACCCCCCACGCCTGACTGAGCCCGGGCCAGCCCACGCGGGCCACGCGCCAGACCCCGTCGCCCCACCCATCGCTGTGGCCACGGCGACCGCTGCGACGTGGCCGTCCCGTCGGCGTGAGACCGCGCCCGATCGGCGCCCGACCTCCGACCAGCCCGGCGCCAGCGTCGGCCGCTCGCCCCGCCCCGCACCGCGGCGCCGCCCGTCCCGTCCGCCCCGCCCGCGCCGCTCAGCCCCGCCCGGCTGCGGCGTGTTCCGCGGAACGCGGAGATCGTCGCACCCTGCGCGCGATGCGTTCCCACGACCCGGAGAGTCGTCTGTGGCTCGGTCGCGTTCCGCGGAACGCGGAGATCCGTCGCGCCCGCGCGCACTGCGTCCAGGACTCGGTGGGTCCGCCTGTGGCTGGGTCGCGTTCCGCGGAACGCGGAGACCGTTGCAGGCGTTGGCTGGTGAAGCGTGCCGGGGATCGCGGAGATCCGTCGTGCCCGCCGCGTGCAGTGCGTCCTGGACTCGGTGCGTTCGCGTGAGGCTAGGTCGCGTTCCGCGGAACGCGGAGATCGTTGGCGGCGCCCGCGCGCCGCTGCCTCCGGTTGTTCCTGGAATGCAAGATCGCCTGTCGTGCCTGTCGTGCCTGTCGTGCCTGTCGTGCCTGTCGTGCCTTTGCGCGTGCGTCTGGGGCCGTGGGGATCGTTTGCCGTGCCTGCGCGCACGTGTCCGCGCCGCGAAGATCGCCTGCCGTGGCCGGTGTGCGCACGCGTCCGCGGGCTGCGGGAATTGCCCGCAGGGCCTGTGCGGGTATGCGTCGGCCGGGCCGCGGAGATCGTGCCGCGCCTGCGCGCGGTGCGTTCACGGGTCGGGTCACCGTCAGCGTGCATGTGAGCCGGTCGGTCCGGCTGGATTGGAGATCGTCCGGTGGACCGATGCGGCGCGTTCACTGGAGATTGGTCCGCATTCGGGCACAGCCGAGGCACCGTTTGTGGTGCTGTGCGGCTCGGTCTGGGGATGTTGCCGCCGGCGGTCCTGGCCCGGCTGCGACGGACGATCTCCGCGTTCCGCGCCGCACGGTGATCGTCTCGGGTGACTACTCCGGCTGGGTGGTCGGGGGGGCGGGGTCGGCGGGCGGGGGGACGACCCAGGGCACGCCGGGGGTGCGCGGCTGGTTGGGGATGCCGTCAGCGTCGGGGTGCGTGGGCGGCTGGTTGGGCGGTTGGTTCGGCGGCACGGGTTGCGGCGGACCGTAGGCCGGGTACCCGGGATAGCCAGGATGAGGCGGGTAACCGGGCTGCTGGCCGTAGCCCTGCGGGCGGTACGCGGGGTGACCGTAGCCCGGCTGGTTCGGCTCGGGGTAGCCGTGCTGGTTCGTGCCGGGGTAGCCCGGTTGTTGTCCAGCCGCGACTCCTGATCCGTTGGGTCCGCCCGGATTGCGTCGGGGGAAGCGGGTGCGCAGCAGTCGGTTGAGCCACCAGGCCAGCGCCAGGGACGCGAGCATGCCGACGAACGGTCCAGCTTGGTGGTGCCTGTCGCCGGTCTTCGTCCGCGAACCGGCGACGAGCAGATAGATCGTCATGATCGCGATGAAGACGTAGCCACTGACGAAGAAGTGGAAGAAACGTAGCCGCAGTCGGGCGACAATGTCCCGCAGGAACACCGCCGGCAGGATCCAGATGCCGAAGCCGAACACGGCCGCGGTCAGTGGAGAGAAGACCAGGAACCCGAAGAACTGCTTGAAGAACTCGCCCATGCCGGGCCCCGCCGCTTAAGTCCGTGCCGTCAGACGGCGCCGGCCGTGGCGTCGGCCGCCGTCTCGACGCTGGCGACGTGCTCGACCGACGGCGTGCCGGCGAAGAACGGACCGATCGCCGCGCGCCAGCGCCCGAAGCCCTCGGAGCCGCGGAAGCCCTCGGTGTGTGCCTCCAGGCTGGCCCACTCGACGATCAGCACGAATGAGCTCGGCGACTCGACGCCGCGGCTCATCCGGATCGATCGGCAGCCTGGCGTGGTGGCGATCTCATGCCGAACCGTGCGGTAAGCGACGACGAAGTCGCTCTCCGTACCTGGTTTCACGTCAAACCTTGCGATCTCCGTAACGGGGGTGCCGCCCGCCGCCGGCCCGGTAACGCTCATGCCGCAAGTCTGGCACCCGTGCCGCGGCCTCCGCTGCCCACCCGCAACTCCGATACCGATCAGCGATGTGTCTACATACGGACTGGTACGCGAACCCGGGCCACCGCGCGGACCGCGGCGAATATCCTTCGTGCTGAAGATCCAGGGCGACGGAGGCATCGGCGCGACTGCCGGAGCCAGCATGGTCGTCGGGGACAGCGCGATCGGGAGCCAGCTGGTGGAACCGCTCGACGAGGACGACCCGAAGCGGCTTGGCCCGTACCTTCTGCTGGGTCGCCTTGGCCAGGGCGGGATGGGCACCGTCTACCTAGGTCGCCGGACGGGAGTGGACGGCTCGGGCCATCTGGCCGAGGCCGCGGTCCTGAGCCCGCTGGACGCCGGCAAGGCGGGCGAGAACGGGACCGGCCCGTTGGTAGCGGTCAAGATGGTCAGGCCCGACCTGGCGCGGGAGCCCGAGTTCCGGGAGCGCTTCGGGCGGGAGGCGACGGCGGCCCGGCGGGTGGCCCGGTTCTGCACGGCCGAGGTGCTGGACGTGGACGTCGAGTCCCGCCGGCCGTACCTCGTCACCGAGTACATCGAGGGCCGTACCCTGGCGGCGACCGTCCGTCAAGACGGGCCGCTGCCCAGCGCCGAGGTGGAGCGGCTGGCGGTCGCCGTCGCTTCAGCGCTGACCGCGATCCATGCCGCCGGGCTGGTCCACCGAGACCTGAAGCCCGGCAACATCATGCTTTCGCCGTCCGGAGCCCGGGTCATCGACTTCGGGATCGCCCGCGCGCTGGACGCGACGACGACGTTCACTCATGCCGGCGTCGGAACTCCTGCGTTCATGGCGCCAGAACAGGCGCTCGGTGCCGTCGTCGCCCCGCCGGCCGACATCTACGCCTGGGGTGGCGTCGTGCTCTTCGCCGCGACCGGGCGGCTCCCGCATGGCGAAGGACCGAGCCCTGTCATCCTCTACCGGGCGGTCAACGACGAACCTGACCTCTCCGGCCTCGAACCGGGTCTTCGGCAGCTAGTCGCCCGCGCGATGGCGAAGGACCCGGACCGCCGGCCCACCGCGCAGGAACTCCTCCTGCATCTCGTCGGCGCCCGTCCCCTCGACGGCCTGGACGAGCCGTCCGCGGCGGACCTCGATTCCGCTCGGGCCGACCTCGACGAGGCACTGGCGCTCGCCGCCGAGATCGCTCGCGACTTCGGCGACGACACTCTCGGCGCCCGCGACGCGTCGAGCCCTGGTGACCAGATTGCCCCAGGTGACCCGGCTGCCCTGGGCGACCCGGCTGCGCCCGGTGACGCCACTGCCCCCGGTGACGCCACTGCACCTGGTGGCGTGACTGCCCCTGGTGGCCCGGACGCGCCCGGCGACTCGACTGCGCCCGGCGACCCGACCGGCCCCGCCGGTGGCGAGTCGACCACGCCGACGGACCAGAATTCGCGATTGCGGCCCGCTTCAGGCCCCGCCCCTCGGACACCCGGCGGTCCTGTCACGCCGGCTGCCGCGCCCTCGCGGCGGGCAGTGACCACCGACCCGCCGACCCGGGATGCGACCACGTTCGTCCCGTCGCACCTGCGTCCCGGCGGCAACGCGTCGGACGAGCCGTTTCGTCGACGCGACGCGGAGCCGGTCACCGGTGTGGCGGCGCGACGCAGATCGGGGCGGCTGTTCGCCGGCCGGCGCGGTGCCGCGGGCACCGTCAACGCGACCCCGCTCGGCGAGCCGCTGGCCGGTCATTCGGGTCACGTCGAGTCCGTGGCCTTCGCGCCGGGAGGCGGCATGCTTGCCTCCGGCAGCGCGGACGGCACCATCCGACGCTGGCGGTTGGCCGAGGAGGCGGCCGGGCTCGACGCGACCATCCCGCTGGGGGATCCGCTGCGCGGCCACGAGGGTCGCGTGCTCGCCGTCGCCTATGCCCCGGACGGGACCGCACTGGCCACGGCTGGCAGCGACCACACCGTCCGCGTCTGGCGGCTGCCGGCGGCCGAGGCCACCGGGCCTGCCGCCGGCCTGCCCGCGATCGGGCTCGGCCACACGGATCAGGTGACGGCGGTGGCGTTCTCCCCGCTGGGACGGTTCCTGGCGACCGGGAGCCTTGACGGGACGGCCCGGCTGTGGGAACTGGACCCGGCGGCGTCCGGCGCCGGAGTTGTCCGCGGGACGGCCCGGCTGTGGGAGCCGGCGGCGTCCGGCCAAGGCGTGCTCCGCCAGCTCGGGCAGCCGCTGGGCGGCCATCAGGGGAAGGTGCTCGCCGTCGCGTTCTCGCCCGACGGCGGGATGCTGGCGACGGCCGGGACTGACCACACCGCGCTGCTGTGGGACCTGACCGCCACGGTCCCGCGCCCGGTCGGCCCACCGCTGGCCGGCCACCGCTGGCACGTGCAGTCGCTCGCGTTCACGCCTGATGGCCGGGTCCTGGTCGCGGGGGCCGGCTTTGGCGCCGTCCATCTGTGGGACGTGGACAAGCCGGACCGGCTGTACCCGTTGGCGCAGGTCACCAGCAGAGGCAACGGGCAGATCCGGTCGGTCGCACTCAGTGCGGACGGGCGCACCCTGGCCGCCGCGGGCGGCATCGGCGCCGCCGTCCAGCTGTGGACGCTCGACGACCTCACGAGCCCGGAACCTCTCGGGCAGCTGGCCACCGGCCACGTCGGCACCGTCCGCGCGCTCGCCTTCTCCCCGACGACCGAGACCCTCGCAACCGCGGGCGACAACACCGTCCGCCTGTGGCAACCGAGCTGATCCCCCGACCAAAGCGGGGAACGGGCGAGTCGAGTCCTATGTGGTGGTCGGGAGTGTCGAGCCCTCCGGCGACCACCACGTAGGACAGGGAGCCCAGCCAAGGCCGGAGGGCCGCGATCGGTGTGAGGCCGGACACAGGGGTTGGGCAGGGCAGCAGATACGCTGGTGGACGGTGCGCCGCCGAACCGAGGCGTGCGTCCACGCGTACTGGCGGCCTCGCGCCGGTGAACCCTCCGAGGCAGGTGCGCGTCCGCCCGCGAGTGCGGCGACCTGGCCCGCGCGAACCCGCGCCCGCTGTGGGGCCCCGCCTCGCGTTCGTACCGCCGTCGAAGGTCCTGAGGTTACGAAGATGCCCGCACTGCGTTCCCGTACCACCACCCATGGCCGGAACATGGCCGGTGCCCGCGCGCTCTGGCGGGCGACCGGGATGACCGAGGACGACTTCGGCAAGCCGATCGTGGCGATCGCCAACAGCTTCACCCAGTTTGTCCCCGGCCACGTGCACCTGAAGGACCTGGGCCAGCTGGTCGGCGACTCGATCGCGGCCGCCGGCGGCGTCGGGCGTGAGTTCAACACGATCGCCGTGGACGACGGCATCGCGATGGGCCACGGCGGCATGCTGTACTCGCTGCCGTCGCGGGAGATCATCGCCGACAGCGTCGAGTACATGGTGAACGCGCACTGCGCGGACGCGCTGGTCTGCATCTCCAACTGCGACAAGATCACGCCAGGCATGCTGCTGGCCGCGCTGCGCCTCAACATCCCGACCGTGTTCGTCTCCGGCGGGGCGATGGAGTCCGGCAACGCGGTGGTCCAGAACGGCACCGTGCACTCCCGGCTCGACCTGATCGACGCGATGAGCGCCGCCGTCAACCCGGATGTCTCGGACGCCGACCTCGGGATCATCGAGCGTTCCGCCTGCCCGACCTGCGGGTCGTGTTCCGGCATGTTCACCGCGAACTCGATGAACTGCCTCACCGAGGCGCTGGGCCTCGCCCTGCCGGGCAACGGCTCGACGCTGGCGACCGCCGCGGCCCGCAAGGAGCTGTTCGTCGAGGCCGGGCGTCTCGTCGTCGACCTCGCGCGTCGGTACTACGAGAAGGACGACGAGGGCGTGCTGCCCCGCTCGATCGCGAGCGCCGCCGCGTTCCGCAACGCGTTCGCCGTCGACGTAGCGATGGGTGGCTCGACGAACACGGTGCTGCACCTGCTCGCCGCCGCCGTCGAGGCCGAGGTGCCGGTCGACCTGCACGACATCGACGAGATCTCGCGCCGGGTGCCGAACCTGTGCAAGGTGGCCCCGAGCTCGACGAAGTACTACATGGAGGACGTGCACCGCGCCGGCGGCATCCCGGCGATCCTCGGCGAGCTGGACCGGGCCGGGCTGCTCGATCGCGGGGTGCACAGCGTGCACTCGGCGAGCCTGCGGGAGTTCCTGGACCGGTGGGACATCCGCGCCGCGAGCCCGTCGCCGGACGCGGTCGAGCTGTTCCACGCCGCGCCGGGCGGGGTGCGCACCGTCGAGCCGTTCAGCTCGACCAACCGCTGGGAAACCCTCGACACCGACGCCGTGGACGGCTGTATCCGCTCCGCCGAGCACGCCTACTCGGCCGAGGGTGGCCTGGCCGTGCTGCACGGCAACCTGGCCGATGACGGCGCGGTGGTCAAGACCGCCGGCGTCCCGGAGGCCCAGTGGGTGTTCGCCGGGCCGGCGGTCGTCGTCGAGAGCCAGGAGGCGGCCGTCGAGGCGATCCTCGGCAACCGGGTCAAGCCCGGGGACGTGGTCGTCGTCCGCTACGAGGGGCCGCGCGGCGGGCCGGGCATGCAGGAGATGCTCTACCCGACGGCGTACCTGAAGGGGCGCGGCCTCGGGCCGAAGTGCGCGCTGATCACCGACGGACGGTTCTCCGGCGGCAGCTCCGGCCTGTCGATCGGGCACGTCTCGCCGGAGGCCGCGCACGGCGGCACGATCGCGCTGGTCCGCGACGGTGACCGGATCGAGATCGACATCCCCGCCCGGCGGATCGAGCTGATGGTGCCGGAAGCTGAGCTCGTCAGCCGCCGAGCCGAGCTGGAGGCGGGTAACGGCTACCGGCCGGTGAACCGTGAGCGCACTGTGTCCGCGGCGCTGCGCGCCTATGCCGCGATGGCCACCTCGGCCGCGACGGGCGCCGCCCGGGACGTCAGCCTGCTCGGCGGCTGAGACCGGCGCCGCCCCACCCGACGAAGCCCGGTCCGCGACTACTGGTCGCGGACCGGGCTCGGCTGTTTCCTGAGGGCTAGCCGGCTTCCCAGGCGCTATGTGGCGATGGCGAGGGATAGGGCGTAGTCGCCGTCCGGGTCCGTCCACCACTGCGCGAGCCGCCAGCCGGCGGCGGCGAGCTCACGTTCGACCATGGCGTGGTCGAACTTCGCGCTGATCTCGGTGCGGATCTCCTCGCCCTCGGCGAACTCGACGGTCAGATCGAGGGCCGTCACCTTCACCGTCTGCGCCTTGACCGAGCGCAGCCGCATCTCGATCCAGCGGTTCTCCGCGTCCCACTGGGCGACATGGGCGAACCCGCGCAGGTCGAAGTCCGCGCCCAGCTCCCGGTTGAGCACGGTGAGCAGGTTGCGGTTGAACGCGGCGGTGACCCCCGCGCTGTCGTCGTAGGCGGCGACGAGCCGAGCCGGCTCCTTGACCAGGTCCGTCCCGAGCAGCAGCGCCTGGGCCCGGCCGCCGTGCTCCCGCGACCCGTTCGCCTGGTCGAGCCCGGACCGCAGCTCGGTCAGCAGCGCCGCCCGCTCGGGCGGGCGCAGGTTGCCGATCGTGCCGCCGAGGAATGCGACGAGCGTGCCGCCGGCCGGCTGGGCGGGCAGCAGGCCCAGATGCTGGCGGAAGTCCCCGACGACGGCGTGCACCGCGAGCCCCGGGTGGGTCGCGCGGGCAGCGGCACCGGCGCGGGAGAGTGCTTCCGCGTCGACGTCGAACGGGATGAACCGCCGCAGCCGGCCGGTGCCGGCGAGCGCGGCGAGCAGCGTCCGGGTCTTCTCGGAGGTCCCTGAGCCCAGCTCCACGAGCGAGTCGACGCCGCCGGGGACCGCTGTCTCGAGCTCGGCGGCCAGCTGCGCGGCGTGGGTGGCGAGGATCGCCCGCTCGGCCCTGGTCTGGTAGTACTCCGGCAGTTCGGTGATCTTGCCGAACAGCATGCTGCCGGTGGTGTCGTAGAACCAGGTGGGCGGGAGCTCCTTGGGCGTGGCGGTCAGGCCGCGGCGGACGTCCGCCGCCAGCGCCGCCGTCCGCTGCGCGTCGGTCAGGTGCCGCTCGATCGTCATACCGCCGCGGGCCTTCAGCAGGGCGGCCACATCGGCCGGGGTCGGAGTACGCGCGGCCCGTGCTTGGCCAGGGGTGTGCGCGGCCCGGTTCTGGCCAGGGGTTTGCGCGGTGCGTTCCTGGTCAGGGGTGTGCACGGCCCGTTCTTGGCCAGCGATGACCGCGTCCGGGGACTGGACGGTGTCCGCCCCCGATGTCGGTGTCCTCGAAGTCATACGGACGCCCTCCGTCAGGTGGTGAACCCAGAGTAACCGTCCTGCGAGATCAAATTACTTACAGTTACTTTGCGTGTGTCGGCTACGAGCAGGCGGTGGTTCGGGACTTCCACCCAGACGTCCGTTCCGCTGCCTGGGTGCGTTTCGGCGGCAGGGTGGCCTTCGGTGGCTGGCTGGCCTTCGGCGGTGGAGCGTCCCTCGTTGACGGATTCGCCACCCGGTGCTCGGACCATCGGAGCGTCGTCGTCAGGCTCGCTCGCGACCAGGACGCCAGCCGACGAGACCCGGTACCAGAGCGTGTCGTCCCAGGTGGTGGCGACGATCTGCCGGCCGTCGGTGACCAGCACGTTCAGCCGGCTGGGCGACTGCTGGCCGGCGTCGCCCGCCGCCCGGCCGGCCTCCCGCGCGGCCGCCTTCGCGCCGACCGTCGTCACGACCTCGGCCACCGCGTCCGCGAGTGTCAGCCCGGCGAGCGCCCGCTCCCAGACCAGTGCGGCCAGGAGCGCCGAGTCGCACCGGGAGTCCGGCGGCGGGGCGTCGGGCCGACCGGCCAGCAGGGCGAGCAGAACGTCGACGCTCACCCGCCCGTTGTGGCTGAGCAGCAGCGGTCCATGGGTGAAGGGCGCGGTCGAGGTCTCCTCGATCGGCATGCCCACGGTCGCGTCGCGCACCGCGGCCAGGACGCAGCCCGACGTGACGACCTCCGCGAACGAGGCGAACGACGCGTCGGTCCACATCGGCACCGCCCGCCGGTAGCGCGCGGGCTGCGGGCGCAGGGCCGGCGCGTACCAGCCGACCCCGAAACCGTCGGCGTTGACCCGGCCGTGCCGTTGCTGCCTGGGCGCCCAGGACTGCTGCAGCAGCCCGGACGGCCGGCGCAGCAGCAGGTCGGCGAGCGTGCTGTCGGCGCCGAGCCAGGCGAGGTGTCTGCACATGTGGTCGTCGGCCCTTCACTCGGTCTGGTTCGGCCGGGTCCGGCCGTCCCTCAGTCCGCGTCCCTGGCCAGCCGGAAGCCGACGAAGATCTGGCGGCGGATCGGGTGGTCCCAGTTGCGGAAGGTGGCCCGCGCGGCGCTCGGGTCTGCGGCCCAGGAGCCGCCGCGCAGCACCCGGTAGCCCCGGAACTGCTGGTCTGGGTCGGCGTCAGCCCGCTCGGTGCCGTCGGGCTCACGGAAGAAGACCTCGCTGTACTCCCGGTAGGGGAACGAGACGAAGCCCGGGTACGCGGTGAAGCCGCTCGACGTCCACTCCCAGACGTCACCGATCATTTGTTCGACGCCACTCGCGCTGGCGCCGTCCGGATAGGCGCCCAGGGGAGCCGGCCGGGCGGCACGATGGCCGAGGTTCGCGCGGCGCGGCGTCGGCGGGTCATCGCCCCACGGGAAGCGGCGCGACCGGCCGGACGCCGGGTCGTACGCGCAGGCCTTCTCCCACTCGGCCTCGGTGGGCAGACGCCGGCCGGCCCATCGGGCGTGTGCCTCGGCCTCGTACCAGCAGACATGCTGCACCGGCTCGTCGAGCGGCAGGGCCTCGTCGCGGCCGAATCGGCGGCGCAGCCAGCCGCCCGCGCCGTCGCGCCGCCAGAACAGCGGGGCCTCCAGCCGCTCGCGGCAGCGCCAGGCCCAGCCGGCCGGCGACCAGAGCCGTTCGTCGTCGTAGCCACCGCCGTCCAGGAACGCCAGCTGGGCCCGGTTCGAGACGGGCAGCCGGTCGATCCAGAAGGCCGGTACGTCGACACGATGGGCCGGGCGCTCGTTGTCGTAGGCCCACGGGTCGGTGCTGGTGCCCATCGTGAACGGCCCGGCGGGCACGAGGACGTCGCCGCCCGCCGGTCGGCCCGCCGGCAGCGCCGCGCCCTCGTCGACGACCGGGTCCTGCGCCGGTCGTGGCTGGGTGCGCGCCGCGGTGGCCAGCTGCAGCGTGGCGAGCAGCGTCTCGTCGTGCTGGTGCTCGTGCTGGACGACCATCCCGTAGACGAACCCGCCCGACAGCAGCCGCGTGACGGGGTCGTCCCGCCGGCCGCCGTCGACGGCCCGGGAGCCCAGGGCCGCCATGGCGTCGAGGACGCGGGCGCGGACCTCGGCGATGTAGCCCCGGGCCTGGTCCGGGGGAAGCAACGGGAGAGCCGGCCGGTCGGCGCGCGGATGACGGAAGGCGTCATACAGGTCGTCGATGCCTGGACGGAGCGGGTCCGCGCCGGTCAGCGCGCGAAGCAGCCAGAGCTCCTCGTAGTTGCCGATGTGCGCCAGGTCCCAGACCAGCGGCGACATCAAGGGGGAGTGCTGGCGTATCAGCAGATCGTCGTCGAGATTCGTGTACGCCAGCGTCCGGCGCCGGCTGTGTTCGAGGGCCTCGGCCCAGCCCGCCGGGTCGGCCGGTACGGGGGCCGGATGCGACCCACCGGCGGCGAGTCCGGCCGAGAGGTCTGTCCGCTCCTTGGCCGTCGCCGGTTCGGCCGTCGCTGGTTCGGCCGTTGTGGGCCCGGCCGTCGTTGACCCGGGGTGTGCCGACGCCGCCGATCCCGCCATCTGCATCTCCGTCCGTCCATGAGCAGCTAAACACCGGGCGCCGGATTCAGCCTTGAAGTGCACAGATTTTGGGCAAATTTGACAGACAGTGCCGATCTCGGTGCGGAGTTGCCCGCTCCTCAGCGGAACTGGTCGCGGAGCAGGCCGGCGGGGCCGACCTGGGTGAACCGGTCGGCCAGGTCGTCGGCGGGGGTGCGGCCGCGGGCCGGATGGCGGTCCCGGAACCGGGCCACGGCCGCGCGGGTGCTCTCGTCGGCGCCGAGGCGGACCAGGGCGTCCAGCGCGAGGTCGACGCAGCTGACCGCGGCCCGGCGCAGGGCGTCGTCGCGCAGGCCGAACGCGCTGGCCTGCCGCCAGCCCGCGTCGGCCTCGCGGCAGGCGGCGAGCGCGCCGGCGGCGGCGACCGGGTCGTCGAGCAGCGCCGTGGTCACCGCGACGGGCACCAACCAGCCGTCGCCCGGCTGGGCGTCCAGGTAGCGGATCTCCAGCCAGCCGCGCGGGCGGACCGGCGGGAAGATCGTGGTCGCGTGCAGCACCAGGTCGTCGTAGACCGGCGGACGGTCCGTCGGGCCGGCGCCGCGCAGCCAGTCCCCGAACGTCGTGCCGTCCCGCACGGCGACCAGCCGCTGCTGACGGCCCGGACCGGTCCGGGAGCCGGGTCCGGTGCCAGAACCCGGGCCGGCCGAGCCACCGGCGTTCCCATCGGTGTCCGGCGCAACGTCGATCATCATCAGGCGGGCCGCGAGCAGGTACTCCGCCCACCGGTCGGCGAGGTCGGCCGCGGCCACCTGTGTCGGGCCGACCTGGACCGTCCTGGTCGGGTCCAGCGACTCCCACATCCGGGTCCGGGCCGAGCCGAAGCCGGTCAACCTGCCCAGCCGGGCCGGCGACGCGGCGAACATCGCGACCAGCACCGGACGCAGCCGGTGGGCCAGCCGCCAGCGCCGGACGATGTCGAGCGGGTCGGCGCCCGCGTCCAGGTTGATCTGTACGGACGCGCTGGAGCACATCATGATCCGACCGGCGTCGTGGCCGCTGGCCTCCCAGTACCCGGCCATCGAGGCGTAGCGGTCGTCGGTGAGCCAACGGGTCGGCGGGCGCAACGGGTCGAGCCCGAGCCCGACCAGGGCCAGTCCTGCGTCGGCGAGCGCCGCGCGCACCCGGGCGAGATCCGCGAGCGTCGCGGCCAAGGAGGCCGACAGCGGCAGCGGCGCGCCGGACAGCTCCAGCTGGCCGCCGGGCTCGAACGTGAGCCTGCTGCCGCCGGCCAGCACGGCGCCGGTCGCGTCCAGAACGGCTCCCGCCGGTCCTCCGTTTGACCCGAGAGTGGCGAGGAGTGGGGCCAGCGCCGCGGATGTCCGCTCCGGCGGCACCGGCGCGTCGTTCGCGGCCCGGTCGACGACCAGCCACTCCGTCTCGACGCCGACGGATCGCGGCCCCGGCCGGGCCGGTAGGCATCCGGCCGAGAACCTCAGCACGTCGTCCACGGTCAGGCCGGCGAGCGACCGCCGCCGGGGGCCGCGCGGCCCGGTCGGGCGGCCGGCGGGAGCCTTGGGTAGCCCGGCAGCGTTGGACGGCCCGGCAGCCTTGGACGGCTTGGTGGGCCGCGTCGCCACGTCGGGGGGCGCGGCCAGGTACCGGGGCGCAGCGAGCGTCGGGCGGGTGCTCGCCGCGGCGGCGGAGGGTGCCGAGATCGGACGGGGTGGCATGAAATCCTCCCGGGACCGGTCCCACCGCGCTGACACGGGCGGGAGCTGGCGTTCGGGGCGCGGTTCGGAACCTTCCACGTCGGGCGCGGGAGCGCGACCGCCCGCCGATCGGCCAGGTACCCGGCCCGGCAGGCGGGCCACTCACCCCTCGCTCGATACACCCGGATCGGGGCGGATAAACCGGCGGAGCCTGGCTTTTCGGTCGACTGAGCGTGACCGCCAGGCCCGCGAACCGAGTCAAGAGGGACCGCTGGTCAACCAGTGTGCAGTACGTGTGCTGTCCTTGGCTTACCGTGAGGATTCGATGGAATGCTGGTCATCGGACCAAGAACTGCCGATAGCACGTGGTGACCACCTCGCGGCAGAATCGTGGCACGTGGTGCTGGAAGGTGGTGGCGGTTGAGCGCGGGGCTGGACCGGACGGCTCCTGGCCGGTCGGCCATGGCGGAGTATCGGCGGCGCCGGGCGCTGTACGTCGCCGAACGGGACGACAGGCGGGCCAGGGCCGCGATCATCGCCGGTTCGGCCGCCGTCGGCGCCGCGCTCGTCGTCGTACTGATCGGGATCTCGCTGCACGGGGCCGCGGCGGTTCTGGTGCGCTCAGGTGTCGCCGCGGCACTGCTCGTTCTCGTGGTGGCGGCCGTCCGGTTCTTCCGGATCCCGCCCGAGATCGAGGCCTGGCGGCGGGACGCGGGCGCCGAGCGGCGCACGGCCCGGGTCCTCGACCGGTTGAACCGGGCCGGATACACCGTCCTGCACGACCGGTCCACCGCCGACTCGGCCGGCAACATCGACCACCTGATCATCGGCGCGTCCGGGGTCTGGGTGATCGAGACCGACGCCCACCGCGGCCCGGTCCGCTCCAGCGGCGGCGGGGTGTGGGCTGGCAAGGCGCCGTTGCGCGCCCGGCTCGGCCTGGTCGCCTGGACGGGTGAACAGGTGAGCACCGCGCTGCTCGCCGAGCTACCCGACGGCTGGCAGCTGCAGGCGCAGACGGTGCTCGCGTTCGCCCGGGCCGACGTGCCCGGCGGTCTCGCCCTCGTCGACGGCGTGCTGCTGCTGCCGGCGGCCGGGGTCACCGAGTACGTGTTGTCCGCCGGGGTGGTCCTGCGTCCGCTGGACGTCGCGATGCTGGTCGACGTCGCCCAGCGGGCGCTGCCCGCCTACGAGGTCGCCGGCCCGCCGCCCACCTGGTCCGCGCTGGCCAAGCTGCGCGGCCTGCGACGCCGCGAGCAGCTTTAGTAGCTCTGGTAGCCGGGCGGGACGCGGACGCCGGTGCCGTCGGGCTCCTCGTCGTCCCGGTAGACCGAGACGTCGAAGGCGTCCTCGCGCTCGACGTCGTCGGCTTCGTCGATGATCGTCGGCTCCCAGTGGCCGCCGGCGAAGTCCTCGGGGCTCATGCCCGGCGGGTCCAGCTCGCGCGGGTCGAGATCCTCGGGGGTGAGGTTGATGTCGTCGACCTCGCCGTGCATCTTCGAGCCGTTGAGGACGACCGGGATCTCCATGTCGCCGACGACGTGCTCGACGTAGAAGGCCCGCTGGCCGATCAGCCAGAGCGCGAAGCCAGGGTCGAGCCGGGGGAGCAGGTCGGCGGCGACGTCGGTCAGGCCGAGCGCCTCCTGGGTGGCCGACACCTGGTCGGTGGCCTGCTTGTAGAGGATGCGGGTCGACGTCTCGGCCAGCAGGCCCTTGGCGATCTCGACCGAGTCCGGGGACGCCGAGAGCAGGTCGGAGATGCGGTGGGCGACGATCGCGTTCGCGCAGCCCCACTGGCGGGCCAGCTTCTGCTGGGCCGAGAGACGCCGGACCAGGCCGGCGAAACGCATCAGCCGCCAGCACTCGTCGTAGACCACGTAGCGCTGGACGCCGTCCTGGCGCATCAGCGCGGCCTCCATCCAGCCCTGCGCGCACGTCATGATCAGCGCGATCATCTCGTCCGAGCCCTGGACCCGCTCCAGGTTCAGCACCGCGATCGGCTTGTCGAAGTCCAGCGGCGAAGTGGTCGGGCCGTCGAACAGGCCGCCCAGGGCGCCGGTGGTGAGCCGGCGCAGCGTGAGGGTCGCGTCCCGGGAGGCGTCGCGCAGCTCGACGGCGGTCATCGGCAGGCCGGTGCAGTCCGCCTCGGTCGGCTCGGTCATCGCGTCGAGGACCTGGCCCAGCAGCGGCGTCGCCCAGCGGTCGGTCGTCGCGCCGGTGATCTGCCGGGAGACGACGTCGAGGGCCAGGTCGATCGCGGTGTGCTCCGGCGGGGTCAGCGGCACGCCCTTGGCCGTCTCGATCAGCGACGCGAGCAGTGACGAGCGGGCCCGCTTCACCTCGCGGGCCCAGTCGTGGTCGTGGATGCCGCGCGGCCGGGGCGGCGCGTCCAGCGGGTTCAGCCGGGTCGACATGCCCGGTCCGATGTAGGTCGGCTCGCAGCCAAGCCGCCGGGCCAGCCGGGTGTACTCGCCCTTCGGGTCACACGGGACCGCGGCCTGGTAGCCGAATGCGGCGCCGCGCGACATCAGCGTCTTCAGCAACGACGATTTGCGCGAGCCGACCGCGCCGAAGACCGCGAAGTTCGGGTTTTCGATGACCTGCTGGCGGTAGAGCTCGAAGACGTCGAACACGAACGAGTTACCGGACCAGACGTGCCTGCCGATGAACATGCCCGGTGCGTCGAGGCCCGAGTCGACGACGAACGGGTAGATCCCGGCGATCTGCGCCGTCGTCTCCATGTGCGCGGGTAGCCGCAGCTTGTGGAACGTCTGGCCGTGGAACGGGCCGTGCAGCTGGGTCGGCTGGGCGCCCCGGCGCCGCGACGACTCGGCGCGTCGCGTCGCGGCCCGGTCGGCCGCGGCGGCCGACTTCTGCGCCCGGCGACCGGACCGGGCCGAGCCTCGGGCTGGCTGGCCCGCTCGGCGGCCGCGACCGCCGCCGAGGTCGTCGACATACTCGCCGGCGTCCCGGCCCGGGTCGTAGTCCGGTGGGCGGACCGGCCCCTGCGCGGGCGGCGCCGGCACGGGCCAACCGTCGACCACCGGTTCGTCCTGGCGGGCGACGACGCCGTGACCGCCCTGGCCGTCCGGGTCGGCGGCGTACTCACCGCTGTCGTAGCCGTCGTCGCCGACCGGGTCGCCGGCCAGCCACGTCTCGGTTTCATTGACCGCCAGGTGTCTTCCGGTCATCGCCCGGCCAGCCGGGTCCTGCGTGGTCACGAGACGCCCACGGCGAGCGGGAGCGCGCCGACGTTGAAACCCTGGTCCTGCTCGCCGACCAGGCGCACCATCTCCAACCGGCTGCGCGAGGCCAGCGTCTCCGCCTCGCCGCAGGCGTCCGCGAGGCTGTCCAGGTCGTCCGCCGAGACCGTCACGAAGCCGTGGAAGCGGAAGGCACCGAAGCCGGCGACGAGCTCCTGCTCGCGGCGCTCCACCTCGTCCGCCTCGGTGGCGTCGCGCTGCGTCGTCACCTTGCCGATCTTGTCCCGCATCTGCTGCTCGCCGAGGTGCGCCATCCGGCGGCGGTTGACCGCCTTCTCGGCCTTGCGCCCCGGCAGCGGCTCGACCACCAGCGAGACCGTGCGCCGGCAGGTCGTCTCCATCAGCAGTGGGGCCAGGAACGCGGCCGGGGACGGTATCCGCGGCCAGCCGTTGATCCAGTAGGTGGTGTGGAAGCCCGAGTCGGTGCGGTAGTGGTCCCAGGCCGCGACCGCGCGGACCGGGCCCGCGACGGCCGGGTCGATCCCGGACGGCAGGCCCTTCAGACCGCCAGCCAGGTCGGTGGAGGCGCCACCGCGGGCGTCGATCATGTCGACCGAGTACGGGTCATAGGTGGTGCGGATGACGGCCGCGAGGGCCCGCGGCGGCAGCCAGCCCACCGTGCTGATGGACGCCCTGGCGAGCGCGGCCTCCATCGTGCGCAGCTCGCCCAGCAGCACCGCGCAGGCGGCCCTGTCGCCACCGCCGGCCCGCTGGATCGCCCTTCTGGCGTCCCTGGCGCGTAGCTGGAACGACAGGAAGGTCTCGTGCCGCTGCGCCACCGGGCCGGCCGCGTCGATCACTTCCTGGTAGGCCTGCGCCGCCCACGAGTCGTCGTGGTGCCCGCGCACCCGCCAGTGCCGCTGCAACTGGTCGCCCGAGTCGGGCAGCGTCCGCTCCAGCCACTGGATCCGGGCCAGTCGCCCGCCTCCGGAGGTCAGCCCCGCGAGCAGCTCGCCCCAGGCGTCCACCCTGGCCTGCTGGTCACCGGACTCCAGAAGGGCGAACTGGCTGCCCTGCACCTGCAGGACGGCGGTGTAGGTCTGCTTGCCGGTGTCCTTCACGACGGCCACGTAGCGGCCGTTCCCGACTGGCACCGACAGCATGACGAGGCTGGCCAGGGGTCCGGGCAGCACCGTCCTCGTGATCTGGTCCTCGTCCGGACCAAGCCGGAACACGCCGCCGCGGAACACTGTCTCGCCCGTCACCTTCTGCATCGTGTAGCCGAACAGAATCGGCACCCACTGGTCGAGATTACGGTCCTCGACCCGGACGAACGCCACGAAACCCAGTGCCACCGCGACCAGCAGCCAGGCCGGCGCCAGCAGGATCGGTGAGCGCAGCGCACCGATGACGCAGACCATCACCCCGACCAGCAGGCCGAGCTGTGGCCAGCGCAGGCCGAGCAGGATCCCGCCGCGTTCCAGCGGGCCGAACCGATAACTGCGTTCCGCGACCATGACCCCTATTCCAACGCAGTCCTAGAAGAGCAACGCCGGCAGCCCAACGCTGGGTGCGAGCAACCGGTCGCCGGGCGGCGCGGGGACGTCCCCCCCGCCCCGGGGGTGGGCCGGCGCCCCCCCCCACTCGCGCGCGTGCGCCCGGGCCCGCCGGGGGGGGGGCGCGGGGGGG
>NZ_JADWYX010000129.1:10651-25850 GCF_016786355.1 Frankia sp. AgB1.9 | reverse complement strand
CCGGCGGGGGCGCCCCCCGCGCGCCCCCCCCCCGCCACCGCGTGGAAGAAGGATCGATCAGAGCGCGGACCAGCGCGGGAACGCGAAGTCGCCGCGGCCGTCGGTGAGCTGGCGGTCGGCGGCGTCGAGGTTCCGCTGATCGGTCATGAACAGCTGCCGGTCGTCCGGGTGGCTGGGGTCCCGGTTGGCGGTGAAGAGCAGCAGATCGCTTCCGGCCGCCGACCAGCTCGGGCCGTCCTGGGTGCTGTTCTTCTCGCCGGTGACCGCGGTGACGTGCTTGGTGTTCACGTTCACGATCGCGATCTGCTGGTCGTTCGGGTTGCTGGCGATCTGGCGGACGAAGGCGAGGTACTTGCCGTCGGGCGACCAGGTCGGCTCGGAGTCGAGGTTGGGCTTGTCGCGCTCCGAGATGAACTCGTCCTTGTTGAACGGCACAGCGGCCTGGCCGGGGATCGTCGAGATGAGCACCAGGAAGCCGCCGCCGCCACCCGCGACGGTGTTCGACCAGTAGGCGATCCGCTCGCCGTCCGGCGACCACGACGGGTCGGACGCCTCCGGCTGGGTGTCCAGCCGCCGGACGGTCTTGCCGTCGATCGAGCTGATGTACAGGCCCGGGTTGGGCTGGCCGGTCTGGTCCGTCGTCGAGCGCAGCACCAGGAACTTGCCGTCCGGCGACAATGACGGCCGCCCGTCGGCGGCCGGCGACAGGTTCGCGCCCTGCCCGGTGGTGAGCAGCTGGACCGGCTTTCCGGAACCGTCGGACGCGATCGCCCACATCGTCGTGCTGCCGGTGGAGTTGTCGACATAGACGATCGTCTTGCGGTCCGGGCTGATCACCGGGAACTGCAGGTTCTGGGTCTTGTCGGTAAGGATCGTCTTGAACTTCGAGATCTTCGGCAGCGAGGCGTCGGCGCTGGCCGGGTTCGGGACCACCGCGGCGACGAGGCTGTACTTCCCCCCGCCCGGCGCCTGCTCGTTCCGGCTGAGGACCAGGGTGTCGTCGCTCAGCCCGGTGGCCGCCTTCGGCAGCGCGAACACACCCGGCGCGGCGCTGGCCGTGCCGGTGACGACGGACGCGCTCGGGGTGTTCTTGGAGTCGCTCTTCAGGACCATCGGGATCACCGCGGCCAGCACCGCGATGACCACGACAGCCGCCGCGATCCCGAGGATCATCGGCGTCCGGCTCTTCTTCGGGGCCGCGCCGGGCGGCTGCGCGTGCCCCGGCTGACCGTGCCCGGGACCGGCTGGGGGTGGGGTGACGCGCTGGGTCGCGAGCTGGGTGGAGACGTAGTCCTGGTCGGCCGTGCTGCCTGGCCTGGTCGAGGCGAGGGTGGCCATGCCGGCCGGGCCGCCGACGGTCGCGGGGCCGGACGGAGGGCCGCCGGCGCCCGGAGAAGGCACGTTCCAGTCCGCGAGCACGTTGGTGACCGCTTCTTCCTGGTTCACCGTGTCACCCGCCTCGTCGCCGAGAAGGCGGTCCATCAGCTGGCTGGCGGTCGGCCGGTTGGCCGGGCTCTTGCGCATCGCGTCCCAGACGATCGGCCGCAACGCCGGGTCGACGCCGTCGAGCTGCGGCTCCTCGTTCATCGCCCGGTAGAGCAGCGCCTGGGCGCTGCCGGTGCCGAACGGGTACTGGCCGGTCGCCGCGTAGGTCACCAGGCCGCCCCAGGCCCAGATGTCGGCCTTCGAGGTGATCGCGTCGCCACGGATCTGCTCGGGGGACATGAAGGCGGGGGTGCCAAGCTGCTGAAGGTCACCGGTGAGGTTGGTCGCGGAGTCAAGCGCCCGGGCGATGCCGAAGTCGATGACCCGCGGGCCGAAGGCGGAAAGCACGACGTTCGACGGCTTGAGGTCGCGGTGCACGATGCCGGCCGCGTGGATGGCGCGCAGCGCGGCGGCAACGCCGACGGCGAGCTGCTCCAGGTTGGCCGCCATCAGCGGGCCGCCCTTGGAGACGAAGCTGGACAGCGTCGGGCCCTCGATGAACTCGGTGACCAGGTACGGCTGCACCGCGTCCGGATCGAAGTCCAGCACCTCGGCCGTGCACACCCGGGCGACCCGGCGCGCCGTCGCCGCCTCCTGGCGGAACCGGCTGCGGAACTGCGGGTCGTCGGCCACGTCGGCGCGGACCACCTTGATGGCGACGAGTCGCCCCAGCTCGGACCGGCCCAGGTAGACCGTGCCCATCCCGCCCTGCCCGAGCTTGCCCAGCAGCGTGTACGCGCCGAGCGTCCGCGGGTCGTTCTCACCCAACGGCGTCGCGCGGCCGCTGACATTCGCCTCTGACGACGTCACTGCCCCACCTCTGCTCTTCCCCACCCGACGCAGGACACGCGACGGTCCCGAATGACGATCCCATGCGGGCAGAATGCTACCGTCTGCCGAATTCCAGGAATGCGTCGGAATCGAAGCGGCAGGGGTCGGCGGCGCGACACCTCGGGACGCTGAGGCGCAGCGCGGACCGCCAGCCGGACAGGCGGGGCCAGTTCGGCCCAACACCAGCACGCGCGAAGGCTTTCGGTGCGACGTGCCGTGAAGTGGCGCGTGTCAGCCCGTTCTTGTGGCGTCATCGAGGGGCTGGTCAGGCGGCTCTCAGCGCGGTCCCGTCGCGTCATCCGCCGGTCCAGCAGGCGGCTCACCGGCCTGCTGCGCCTGGGCCGGCCGTGGGCGGGCGGTGTGAGGTGGGTGGCTGGACCGCCTGCCGCTTGCCCGAACTGACGCCCCCCGCGTGCCGGTTCTGGGTGGCGGTCCAGCCATACACATCTCACCCCGCGACCGCGGCGAAGAAACCGTATCTATACGACATTCGGCGAGATTGTTCGAACGATCCTCGAACTGGCCCCCACGAGCGGCCGCCGCAGCGGCCACCGAGCCCACTGCTCTGCCAGCCCAGACAGGGCCTGGCTGCCTCAGCGGGCTTTCGCCGGCCCGAAGTGAACAATACGTGTTCACGCGGTACACGGAAACCGAACCGCCCAGGCCGCGCCTCCCCCGGCCATCGCCCGTGGACGGTCTCTTGACGACCCGTCAGGTCGACCGTACCGTCCGCGCATGCTGGACAGCCGGAACACCTCTAGCCGCAACACCCCTAGCCGCAACACCCCGCTGGCGACACACATCGGCGCCGACGACTTACCGTTCGTCGAGATCGGCGGCGGGAACAAGCTCAAGGTGATTCATGTCCGCGCCGCCGAGGGCCTGTGGATCGTCGAGAACATCTTTCAGTCCGGCTACGAGGTGGCGACCCACCGGCACACCGGGCCCGTTTTCGGCTACACGGTGACCGGTGCGTGGAAGTACAAGGAGTACGACTACGTGAACCGCGCCGGCTCGTACCTTCACGAACCCGCCGGCTCCGTCCACACCCTGCACTGCGTCGAGGACGACACCCGGGTCTGGTTCCAGATGTACGGCGCGAACCTGAACCTGACCACCGACGGGCAGATCGAGTCGGTCACCGACGGCGCGGCGGCGCTCGACGCGTACCTCGCGCTCTGCCAGGCGCAGGGCTTCGGCCGGCCGAACGTCCTCGTCGGATGACCACGACCGACCTGACCACCGCGACGACCGGCGAGGCCGTCGATCTCTACGACCCGGACAGCTACGCGGCGGGCCCGCCGCACGCGGCGTTCGCCGCGCTGCGACGGGCGGCCCCGATCCACTGGCAGCCGGTCGCCGCCGGGCCGGCGGCGCCGGGCTACTGGGCGGTGCTCGGCTACGCCGCCGTCGACGCGGTCCTGTGCGCGCCGGAGCTGTTCTCCTCCGAGCGCGGCGGCGTCGTGATCGACGACCTGCCGCCCGACCGGCTCGCCCAGATGCGGAACATGCTGCTGGCGATGGACCCACCGCGTCATCGCGACTACCGCCGGCCCCTCGCGCACCGGTTCACCCACCGCGCGATCGCCCTGCTGGAGGATCGGGTCCGCGCCGCCACACGGGCAATCATGAGTGAGACAGTGGAACGCGGCGCCGCCGGCGCCACGGTCGAGTTCGTCGGCGAGGTCGCCGGCCAGCTGCCGACCCGCGTGGTCGGTGAGCTGATGGGCCTGCCCCCGGCGGACTGGGACTACGTCCACGGCCTCGCCCAGCTCCTCAACCGCGGCCAGGACGACGACTACGGCGCCGCGGCCACCGACGCCACGTCCAGCGAGAGCACCGTCCCGGCGGTGCCAGCACCAGCGGCACCAGAACCGGCGGCACCAGAACCGGTGCCGCCGACGGTGGAGATGGCCCTGTACGCGGCCGGCTTCGCCGCTCGGCGGCGTACGGAGCCACCCAGCGAGGACCTGACCAGCCTGCTGCTGGCTGGCGACTTCGGCGGCAGGACCATGTCCGACCTCGACTACGGCAGCTTCTTCGTCCAGCTGGTCACCGCCGGCAACGACACGACCCAGACGATGCTGTCAGCGGGTTTGAGCGCCCTGCTGGACCATCCGGACCAGCTGGCGGCGCTGCGCGCAGACCGAGCGCTCATCCCGGGGGCGGTCGAGGAGATCCTGCGGTGGGCGAACCCGCTGCACCACTTCCGTCGCACCGCCCTCGCCGACACCGAGCTCGCCGGCCGCCAGATCCGCGCCGGCGACCGGTTGGCCACCTATTTCACGGCGGCGAACCGGGACGAGGCCGTCTTCGACAACCCGGACGCCTTCGACATCGGCCGCTCCCCCAATCGCCATCTCTCCTTCGGCAAGGGTGAGCATTTCTGCCTCGGCGCCCATCTGGCCCGGTTGGAGGGCCGGGTGTTCTTCGAGGAGCTGCTCACCGCGTTCCGCGGCATCGAGCGGGCCGGCGCGCCGGTGCGGGTCCGCTCCAACCTGAACAACGCCTTCAAGTCGCTCCCGGTCCGGCTGACCCCGGCCTAGAACGCCGACGGCGGCGGGTGAGCCCTCCGTGGGGAGGGCCACCCGCCGCCGTCGGTCGCGGGGCGGAAGGTCCGGGTCAGGTGGTCGCCGGTGCCGCCTTGCGTTTCTTGCCCGTCTTCGGATCGAGCCTGCGCAGCAGCAGCGACGTGATGCCGATGTACGCAAGGCTGACGACCAGCCCGGCGCCGACGTCGATCGCGTACTGCTTGTTCGTGTGCACGAACAGCGGGTCCTTGATCGGCGCCCGCGGGTTGACCGGCACGAACTTGCCCGGTACCACCGCGCCGTTCGCCGTCGCCGGCCGCTGGACGCCGGCCCGGGTGATCGCGTTGAAGTCGGCGTCGGCGGCCATCGCCGCGTAGCCCCACCGGGCCGGCGAGACGACGGCGACCTGCTCGAGGCCGACCTTGCCGGCGATCGGCACGATGCCCGCGGAGAACACCAGCTGGATCATCGTGACGATGACCAGCAGCGGCATCGTCTTGTCCGCGTTGTCCACCATCGCCGAGATCACCAGGCCGACCATGCCGGAGGCGAAGCCGACGATGAACACCGCGAGCAGACATTCCACCAGCGTGTTGCCGAGCGCCAGGTGGCTCGGTGGCTGCCGACCGATCAGGCCGATGACCGTGAACGGGATCGACTGCAGGATCGTGATGATGATCAGAACGAGAACCTTCGAGCCCACGTAGGCGGCTCTCGACAGGCCGATCGCCCGTTCTCGTTGGTAGATCGCCCGTTCCTTGACGATCTCTCTGACCGAGTTCGACATGCCCATGAAGCAGGCACACAGAACCATGATCAGGAAGATCGTCGGTGCGTCCGAGTTCGGCGTGAACTTGTCGTGGGTGTCGACGAAGTTTCCGCCGATCGCCCGCGGGATCACACCCAGCACGAACGGGAACGCGATTGCCAGCCGTAGATAGCCCTTGTCGGACGCGATGACCGCGAACGTTCGTCTTGTCAGGGTGAACAGCTGGGAGAACACCGACTGTTGCCGGATGCTCGGCAGTTCCTCCGGCGCGGGCCGGGCCGACGGCGCGGTGACCGACGCGGGCACGTAGTGCCGCGACTGGCGGAAGCGGGCCGCGGACTCGGAGCCCGGGTTCTCCTGCAGGTTCAGGAAGACCCACGGGTAGCCGTCCGCGCCGAAGAACGGCAGCGCGTCCTGGGGCGGGCCGAAGTAGGCGACGTAACCACCCGGCGCGAGCACCAGGATGTAGTCACACAGGTCGAGCTGCGCCACCGAGTGGGTGACGACGACGACCGTCCGGCCGTCGTCGGCGAGCTTGCGCAGCGACTGCATGACCTGCAGGTCCATGCCCGGGTCGAGACCGGAGGTCGGCTCGTCCAAGTAGAGCAGCGTCGGGCGGGTCAGCAGCTCCAGCGCCACCGAGGTCCGCTTGCGCTGACCGCCGGACAGCCGCGAGACGACGGTGTTCGCGTGGCTGGTGAGGTTCAGCTCCTGGAGCACCTCGTCCACCCGGGCACTGCGCTCGGCCGAGGTCACGTCCGGCGGGAACCGCAGCTCCGCGCCGAACTCAAGCGCCTTACGCACGGTCAGCGTGGTGTGCAGGATGTCGTCCTGCGGCACGTAGCCGATTCGGCGGCGAAGCTCGTCGTACTCGGTGTAGAGGTCTCGACCCGCGTACCGGACCGTTCCCTGGTCGGCCGGCCGGAAGCCGGTCAGCGCGTTGAGCAGCGTCGACTTGCCGGCGCCCGAGGGGCCGACGACGCCGAGCAGCGCCCGGCCGGGCAGCCGGAACGTCATGTCGTGCATGAGCTGCTTCTCGCCGGCCCACACGTTGAGGTGCTCGGCCTCGAAGCTGACGTCACCGGAGTCGACGTACTCGACGAGCAGGTTGCCCTCGAGCTGGAAGACGTGGTGGCCGACGGCGATGACGTCGCCCTGCTTGACCTGCGCGCGCTGGATGCGGCGACCGTTGTGGAACGTGCCGTTCGCGGAGTCCATGTCGATGAGGTCGACATTCGGGCCGCGGACGGTCAGCGAGGCGTGATGGCGGGAGGCGAGCAGGTCGGTGATGACGACGTCGTTGTCGCGGGCGCGACCGATCGTCATCGTCCCCTGGCGCAGCGGGTAGGTGTTGCTGCGCTCGTGCTCGCGGTCCAGCCGGGTGTGGCCGCTGACCTCGGCTGGGTCGGCGGCGGGCTGGCCGTTGTGGGTACCACGGCGGCCGGCGTCGTGGTCCTCGCGGCGCGTCGGGCGGGTGGGCCGGTTCGACGTGCGCGGCGGGCTGTAGCCGGTCTGGTTGGGCAGCATGGTCTGCATGTCGGCGTCCCCGCTGTAGGGGTCGTCGTACGGGGACCGCTGCGACGGAAGCTCGTCGAGGATGATGACCTCGGGGCCGGTGGGCGTGCCCAGCCGGAACCGCGTCTCGCCCCGGACCTCGACGGTGTTCAGCATCCGGCTGCCGTCGTACCAGGTGCCGTTGGAACTGACGTCCCGGACGGCCCAGCCGTAGTCGGTCTCCTCGATCATCAGATGCTGCCGGGAGACCCGGCTGTCCGCGATCACGTAGTCTGCGTTGCGGGCTCGGCCGATGATGAACCGCGGTTGTCCCGTGGGCACGATCACCTGGCCGGCCTCGCTGCTTATCTTCAGAACGGCCGTAGGCACGTGTTTCCCCCTTCAGGACGGGACGCTGGCCGGACTGCCCCGCCAAACTCGCACTGTCCGACTGCCACCGGTCCTGCCAGGACCAGTACGCTCCCGCCCCGGGACGCTCCCGAAGCGCGGAACGTGTAGTGCCGCGGTGTCACTACCGAACCAACCTCGTCTGTCGAACTGCGACAGTCTCTCGAACTGCCCGGGTCCCGAAACGACCGATCTTGCGGGATGTCCGGATCGTAGCGTCGCGTGGCCCGCTGCGAACCAGCCGGGTGACGGCGTCGGCGGCCCGACAGCTCACCAGCCCCCGGTTTCTCAGCGTGTCCTGCCCCGCCCGTACGCACGGGCCATAACCGAGCACGTACCGTAAGGTTCACGGCGCCTCGGGCTCGCCCCGTCGCCGCGTTCACGGCACCACCCTCAACCATCCAGACTCCCGCTCCGCTTCGGAGACGACCAGGCAGGGACGGCAGCGCGGACGCGCCACCATCCCGTCGCGACGAAGGTACCGATCCGGACCGCACTCAGCCGGGTCGGACGGGTTCGAGCATCCTCTTCGGTGACCCCGAACCTGCTGCCCTGTCGGGCAACCGACCGAGGTCACGGCACCTGGAGCGCTACTTCTTGGCCGCGGGTGCCGCGGGCAGCACGACGTTCTTGGCGGTCGCGGTCACCGAGAGACCGGTCGCCGTGGATCCGGCGCTGACGACCGTCAGGCTGAACGGCAGGTTGTCCGGCAGCGGGATCGGGATCGCGGCGCCGAGCTGCTTCGGAATCGGGACATTGGCGCCGATCCCGCCGACGTCGAACGACAGGCCGGTCGGGTTGATGAACAGCTTGTTGTTCTGGACGTTGAAGGCACCGGTGCCGCTGAAGGTGCCACTCTGGCCACCGAGCAGGCTGCCGATCACGGGCACGTCCAGGGTGGTCTTGCCTGTGACCTTCACCTGCTTGCCGCCGTCGACCGGCGTGAGATGCAGGTGGAAGGTCTTGTCGGTGTCGAGGAACTTGTTGAGATCGTCGTAGTTGAGCACGACCGTCGCCGCGACGTTGTCGACCGGGACCTTGCCGACCTTGTTCGAGATCGCGTCGGTGAACGGCACGTGCACGCCCCGCAGATGCGCGTCCACGGAGGCGATCTTCGGGCCGTCCGCCGTCGTCGGGATGTCCTCCAGCGAGACGCCGATGTCCTTGAACTTGCCGAACAGCACCTGGGTGAGGAACGGGAACCCGCCGATGCTGACCTTGCGCACGATCGGCGGCTGCTGGCCGGGCTTGAGGTTCGCGGCGACGGCGGTGTCTACCTGCTTGCGCATCTGGCCGACGGCGACGTGCGCGGCGATCCGGTCCACCGGGATCGCCAGGACCAACAGCACCAGCACGACGATGAGCGCGATCTTCCGGCCGCGCCTGCGCCGCCGCTTCGGCGGTGGCTGGTCACCGAGCGCGACGCCGCCGGTCGAGGGGCCGATCGGCGTGCCACCGGTGCCCGGGCCGGCCTGCGCGTAGCCGTCCCGCGCCTGGCCACCAGCGGCCCAGCCGTCGGAGCCGTCGGCGGACCAGGCCGCCGTGACCGGGTCCGGACCGCCTCGGCCGCCGAGGTCCTTGCCGCCGGCCGGCTGGCCGTAGCTGTACTCGGTGGTCTCGGCCGGCCGGCTGCCGCGGGCGGCGTAGCCGAGGTACTCGGTCGACTCGCCGGGCCGGACCGGCGGCGTCCCGGAGTCGGAGCCCTGGCGGTCGAACCGCGCGCCTGGCCGGTCCTGGCCAGACCTGCCGCCGGACCGGTCGGCGCCGCCAGACCGGTCGGATCGGTCGGACCGGGAGGTCGCCGGCGGGGACGATCGGCGGGTCGGCGGGACCGGCGACGGAAACTCGCCGGGGCGCGGGGTCGGGTACCGCTCGGCCGGGATGCCTGGCTGCGAGGTGTAGCCGGCTCGGCCCGGGCCCGCGTCGCGGCGCGGCCGGGAGGTCTGGTCGCCACCACCGGAGCCCGCGGGGGCACCGCGGCCCTGCCCGTCCCGACCGGGAGCGGGCTTGAACCAGTCGACCGGCGGGGGCGGGCCGGCCGGGCGGAACGAGTCAGCGGGCGGCGGCGGCCCGCTCGGCGCACCCGGGCGCGCCGGCGTCGGGCGCACGGGCTCACCGGGCCGCGGGCGCCGGACACTGGTCGCCTCGCCCGGCTCGTACCCGTCGTCGTCTGCTGGGTTGTTCACGGGGTCATCTCCCATCAGGGGCACGCCGACCCACGCGCGCGAGGACGTCCCCACCCCGTCGGCTCATCCACCGGATGGTCGCACGTCCAGCACCTCTTGGGAGCGTCGAGGGTCCGATCGCCCGCCGCGATCCGCTGTCCGCTTTCCGACGTTTCCCCGGGTCGCCCTGCCGACGGTCGCGGAAGCGTCAGACCTCGAGCGGGAGCGTCGCGGCGGGGCGGCGCGGGCCGGCGGGGGCGAGCCGGAAGACGGCACCGCGGGGCGCCGCGTAGGCCTGCCAGAAATGGTCCGCGACCGCGGCCGGTCGCAGCGGGCCGGCCGGTCCGACCCGGCCGTCGAGCACGACGGTCCGCATCCGGATGCCCTGGTCGGCGAGCGTCGGGCCGACGGCGCCGGCGAGCGCGGCCAGCCCCGCCTTGCCCGCGGCGAGCGCGAACCGCCCACCGGGCGGCTCGGTGCGGTTCCCCGCGACCGTGACCAGGATCGTGGCGCCCACCCGGTCGAGCAGCAGCGGCGTGGCCGCCTGCACGGCGGTGAGCGCGCCGGTCACGTTCACGGCCAGCGTCTGGTTCAGCGCGTCGGCCGGCACGGAGAACGCGCTGCCGCGGATGGACAGCTTCGCGTTGTAGACCAGCACGGTCAGGCCGCCGAGGTCGGCGGCGAGACCCGCGAGGGTCGTCGCGAAGCCGGCGGCGTCGGTGACGTCCGCGACGGCGCCGCGCATCGTCAGCCCCGCGCTCGCCAGCTCCTCGGTCAGCCGGCCGAGGGTGTCCGTCGACCGGGCGACGACGCCGAGCCGGAAGCCCTCCAGCCCGAACCGGATCAGCAGCTCGGCACCGAACGCGGACCCGGGCCCGACGAGCACCAGCCCACGGCTCGCCGGGGACCGCGGTGGCTCGGGCCCCGGGCCGTCCGGTGGCGGCGGTTCCGGTGGCATAGCGCCCATCTTGGCCTGCCTACCGGCCGGCGCGCTGCCGGGTTACCGAAAACGCGTTCGAACGGGAGCCGGCGGCCCGCGTCAGCGGCGAGCGAGCTCGCGCGAGCGGCGGGTGCGGTCGAGCTCGGCCTGGGCCCGCAGCGGCGCGCACTTCCGGTAGTAGTAGACGATCGGCGGGCCGATGATCAGCGGTGGGATCAGCATCAACAGCGCGAAGATCACCAAGGCACCAATGACCACTGCGAATCCCTCCAGCCCCCACCACATGGGGGGAAGATCGAAGACCTGCCGCCCAGTGCGGCCCGCCCAGTTCTACTGGACGTCGTAGGCGACCCGTTCAGCGTATCGATCCCCGGCGCGCGACGCACCCAGGGTGCCCGCGACCGCTGCCCGGCATGATCATTAGCCGGGCTCGCCGGCCGGTGATCGCCGTTTTGGCCCTCGCGTGGTCCTGATCAAGGCATTTCCACGACCATGCGAGGGCTCAAACGGCGATCACCGACACCAAAGCGCTAGATCGCCGGGCGGCCGAGCTCGACGGGCAGTGCCGTTTCGAGGCGGACTGCCCTTCGGGCACGGACTGCCTCGCAGGTACGGGCCGCCCCTCCGGGTGCGGAGTGCTTACGGGATGAGGACGCCCGGGTTCAGGATGCCGGTCGGGTCGAGGGCCCGCTTGACGGCCCGCAGCACGGTGACACCCACGTCGCCGATCTCCGCGCCGAGCCACGGACGGTGGTCGGTGCCGACGGCGTGGTGATGGGTGATCGTCCCGCCGGCCGCCACGATCGCGTCGCTCGCCGCCGCCTTCGCCGCGGCCCACGCCGCGGCCCGGTCCTCGCTGTGGCCGGCGACGACGGTGAAGTACAGCGACGCGCCAGTCGGGTAGAGGTGCGAGACGTGGCACATCACCACCGCCGGCACCCCGGCCGCGGCGTACGACTTGGCGAGCGAGCCCCGGACACCCGCGTACAGGCCGTCCACCCCGGACCAGAAGGTGGCGGTCTCGAGCGTCTCGGCGAACATCCCGGCGTCCAGCAACGCGTCCCGCAGCCGGGGGCCGTGGAAGCGCCCGCGCACCCACGCCCAGCCGGCGTCGGCGCCGAGCGGCCGCCCGCCCTGGGCGCCCAGCAGCGCGGCCACGTCATCCGCCTGCCGCTCGACCCGCTCGGGCGTGCCCTCGTAGCCGAGCACGATCTGGCACCCGCCGGCCGGCACCTCGACGCCGTCGCCCTGGTTCGTGCCATCTGGGCCATCCGTCGCCCCGGCGGCTCCGGCGGCTCCGGGTGGGCCGGCGGCACTGGGTGGGCTGGCGGCGCCGGCCGCGGTCTCGACCTCGTCGGAGAGGCGGGCGACGGTCGGCAGCAGGTCGCGCTGGGCCAGCGCGCGCAGCGCCGCGAGCCCGGTCGCGAAGTCGTCGACCCGCCAGCTCTCGTAGCGCCGGCGCTCCGGGACCGGCCGGACCCGGACCCGGACGGCAGTGATCACCCCGAAGGCGCCCTCCGAGCCGAGCACGAGCTGGCGCAGATCCGGCCCCGCGGCCGAGGCCGGCGCCCGGCCGAGCTCCCAGCCACCGATCGGCGTGGCCACCCGCAGCCCGACCACGACCGCGTCGAACCGGCCGTACCCGCTGGACGCCTGCCCGCTGGAACGGGTCGCGGCGAACCCGCCGATCGTCGCGTACTCCCACGACTGCGGGACGTGCCCGAGGGTCAGGCCGTGCTCGGCGAGCAGCGCCTCGGCCGCCGGACCGGACAGGCCCGGCTCCAGCGTGGCGGTCAGCGAGACGGTGTCGACGTCCAGCAATCGGTTCAGTCGGCGCAGGTCGAGCGCGACGACGGCCTCGTAGCCGGCGTGCGGCGGGGCCAGGCCACCGACGACGGACGTACCGCCGCCGTAGGGCACCACGGCGACACGGTGCCCGGCGCAGACCGCCAGAACGGCGGCGACCTCGTCATGGCCGGCCGGGGTGAGCACGGCGTCCGGCGCGGCGGCGGCGTCGCCGGCACGCAGCGCGAGCAGGTCAGTGGTGGACCGGCCCCCGCAGTGCCGAATCCGGGCCACCCGGTCGAGCAGGACCTGCTCCGGGCCGATGGCCGAGGCGAGATCGGCGCGCGCCGGCTCGGGCAGCCGCGACGGGGGCAAGCGGACGTCGGCCAGGTCGACCGGCGGGCTCAGCCGTTCGACGAAGCCCAGCCCGTCGACCAGCAGCGCCCGTACCGCCGCCGGGAGCTCGGTGTGCTCGTCCGCCCGTCGCCACCCCCACCACACCGGCTCCGCGTCAACCAGGGCCCGGGCATCCAGCGACGGCTCGCTCACCCGACCACTGTGCCACCCCGGCCGCCGGATGACCTCGACGAGCTGTGGCCAGCCTCACCGACGTCCGTCCGCCCATCGGGCCCCGAACGGGGCCTTTCGGTCGTTGAAAATGTCCGGTGGACGAGGGCGGTACCCAGCACGCACGCTGGGCGCGAGGCCGTGCCCGACGTGCACCGGCTCGCCCTGGCCGCAGGTGACCGGCCCACACCTGGTCGCAGGTGACCCGGCCCGTTCCTGGGAGGTGACCGGCCCGCACCTCGCCGCCAGCGAGACCGGCCCACACCTGGCCGGCAGTTAGACCGGCCCGCACTTGGCCGCCAGCTAGACCGGCCCGCACTTGGCCGCCGGCTAACACCGGCCCGCACCTGGCCGCCAGTGAGACCGGCCCGCACTTGGCCGCCGGCTAACACCGGCCCGCACTTGGCCGCCGGCTAACAGAGGGGGACCTGATGACCGATGTCGGCGCAGGCGTGTCACCTCATCCGGGGGCGTCGCTGTCCGCGGCCCGGCGCGAGCGGGAGCTCGCCGGGCTGGCGGCCGGCGAGGTCGTCGACCTGCTGGTGATCGGCGGCGGCGTGACCGGCGCCGGCGTGGCCCTGGACGCGGCCAGCCGAGGGCTCAGCGTCGCGCTCGCCGAGGCCCGCGACCTCGCCTGGGGCACCAGCCGGTGGAGCTCGAAGCTGGTGCACGGCGGACTGCGATACCTGGCCAGCGGCGACCTGCGACTGGCCATGGAGAGCGCGCAGGAACGCGACATCCTGCTGCGCCGGACCGCCGCCCACCTGGTCCACCCGCTGCCGATCCTGATTCCGCTGACGCCGGAGATCAGCCGGCGTTCGTCCGCGCTGATGACCGCCGGCCTGCACGTCGCCGACCTGATGCGCCGCGGCGCGCGCACCCCCAGCAACACACTGCCGCCGCCGCGCCGGCTCACCGCCGTCGAGACCCGCCAGCACGCCCCGACCCTGCGCGAGACCGGTCTGCGCGGCGGCCTGCTCTACTGGGACGGCCAGCTCGTCGACGACGCCCGCCTCGTCGTCACGCTGGCCCGCACGGCGGCGGCCCACGGGGCGCGGGTGCTCACCCGGCTGCGCGCGCGCACGCTCACCGGCACCGGGGCGCTCGTCGAGGACGCCGTCAGCGGCACGACGTTCAGCCTGCGGGCGCGGGCCGTCGTGAACGCGACCGGGGTGTGGGCGCCGACCCTGGCCCCCGAGATCCGGCTACGGCCCAGCCGGGGCACCCATCTGGTGCTGGCCGCCGACGCGTTCGGCGGCCTGCGTGCCGCGGTCACGGTGCCGATGCCCGGGGAGCACAACAGCTACGTCACGATCGTGCCGCAGGCCGACGGCCGGGTCTACGTGGGGCTGACCGACGTCCCCGCCGAAAATGTCGAGGACGTGCCCCAGCCGACGGCCGCCGAGATCGAGACACTGCTGGGCGTGGTGTCCGCGGCGCTGGACAGTCCGCTGGACCGGGCCGACGTGCTCGGCGCGTTCGCCGGGCTGCGTCCGCTGCTCGACGCGCCGGCCCACCCGGGGGCGCCGACTCGCAGCGCGGACCTGTCCCGTCGGCACGCAGTCCGTGTCGGTCCCGACGGGGTGATCACCGTCGTCGGCGGCAAGCTGACCACCTACCGGCGGATGGCGCGGGACGCCGTCGACGCCGCCGTCGCGCACGGCGCGCTCACCGCAGGGCCGTGCCGGACGGCCCGGCTGCCGCTGGTCGGCGCGGCGCCACGGGCCCAGCTCGCCGCCGTGCCGGCGCCCCGACGGCTGGTGGAGCGGTATGGCACGGAGGCACCCGCAGTGCTCGCCGCGGCCGGCGACGACCCGGACCTGCTCACGCCGATCGCGGCCGGCACGTCCGTCACCGGAGCCGAGCTGCTGTTCGCGCTGCGGCACGAGGGCGCGCTCGACGTCGACGACCTGCTCGACCGGCGCACCCGGATCGGTCTCGTAGCCGCCGACCGCGCCGCCGCCCTGCCGCCCGCGATCAAACTCACCGAACGGTTCCCCACCCCGGCGGAGCCCACCCCGCCCCATTAGCCGGCCGGCTGGTCTCAGCGAAACGCAACCCAGCTCCCGACCCTGGACAGCGCCAGCCTCGTCCATCTCCGCCAACCCAGAATCACGTTGGGGAGGGCGCTCAGCGCCCGAACCAGGCCGAACGGTTCCCCACCCCGGCGGAGCCCACCCCGCCCCATTAGCCGGCCGGCTGGTCTCAGCGAAACGCAACCCAG
>NZ_JADWYX010000129.1:0-10551 GCF_016786355.1 Frankia sp. AgB1.9 | reverse complement strand
CCTGGACAGCGCCAGCCTCGTCCATCTCCGCCAACCCAGAATCACGTTGGGGAGGGCGCTCAGCGCCCGAACCAGGCGGAGCCGCCGAAGGGCGCTCCGCGCCCGGTTCCGGCGGATCGCCTTAGGCGGCCGTGGCGGTGACCGGCCAGCGCAGTTCGACGACGGTGTTGTCCTCGTCCAGCTCGGTGCGGGTCACCAGGCCGCTCAGCGCCGCGAGCCGGGACTCCCGCCGGGGCTCGGCCACGCCGCCCGGCGCCGCGGGGTAGGAGATGAAGCCCTCGCCGCCGTCGCACAGCAGCGTCACCGTCACCCGGCCGGGCGGTGCCAACCGCAGCGTCTCGCTGAGCAGGTCGACGAGTTCCTCCCGGACGTCCGTGGCGACGGCGGCCAGCTCCCCGGCGACCTGGAGCACCACCATCGCGCCGCGCGCCTCGGCCGCGTCGATCGCGGTCTCCAGCTCGGTGAGCGGACCGGCGGGCCCGCCCCCGCCGGACAGCATCCGGCGCAGCGCCCGGGCCCGGCTCGCGCACAGCCGGCGGACGGTCTCCTCGCGCGGGTCGGCGCCGCCTGCCCCGACGGAGCGCAGCAGCGGCAGCACGTCCCGGTTGAGGCGGGCGAGCCGGCGGGCGCGGTCGCGGCGGATCGCGGCGGCGGCGTCCTGGCTCGCGCCGAGCTCGGCGTCCATCGCGGCCGCGGCCGTCGTCGTCTCCGCGGTCGCGCGCAGCACCGGCCCGGCGACCGTCACCAGCAGCTGGATCGTCGACACGCCGTAGAGCAGGCCCAGTAGCCGGACGACGTCCAGCGGCTGCGAACCGAGTCGCATCAGGCCGACAGCCAGCTCGACGCCGACGATCACCGCGACGGCGAGCGCCCACTGCCGGGTCGGCCGGGAGACCGTGATCGGGAGCAGCAGGACCGTCGGGGCCACCGTCCCGGCCCAGTCGTAGATCCTGATCACCTCGTCGCCGGGGGCCAGCGTCGCGCCGGTCAGGATGACCAGGGCGACGAAGGCGAGCACCAGCAGTGCCTCACGGCCGTCGAGGGGGCGGCGCCTGATGATCACAACAGTGCTGATCGCCCCGGCGGCGACCACCGCCCACAGCAGCAGCGACGCGACCGGCGCGACTGGATGCAGCGGCCCGGCCGGCAGGCGCGCATGGCCCCGGTAACCGATCGCCGGCAGCGTGAGCACGGCCACGCCCGTCAGTAGCGCGATGCCGACGCCGCGGCGGATCGCCTGTTCGTAGTCGCGGCGCAGGTCGGCGCCGTGCTCCGACTGGGCGACCGCCGGCTGCGCGGCCTGCCAGTGCAGCTCGACCCGGGTGCCGGTGCCGGGCCGCGAGAGGATTCGCGCCCACCCGCCGACGTCGACCATCCGCCCGTGCACGGACCCTCGCAGCCCGAGCCGGACCCGCCCGACGTCGTCGCCCGCGTCGCCCCCGCCGGCCGACGGTCCGGTGCCTTCGGCGGGGGTCGGGTCGAGGTGGGCCGCGTCGAAGCGGGCGGCGTCGAAACCGACCCCGGTGTCGTCGATCCGGATGCGCACGCCGTCCAGCCAACGGATCACGGTGACCTTGGCGGACGCGACGCCGGCGTGCCGGCGGACGTTGGTCAGCGCCTCGCGCACCGCGGCGGCCAGCGCGGCGGCGGCGTCGACCGGCAGGGGCTCCTCGGCCGGCGTCTTCGGGCAGTCGGCGGTCCCGCCGCCCCGCGCCGGGCGCCGCCAGCGCGGCCGCTGGACCCGGACGAACCGGTAAGCCACGGCCAGCCCGTCGTAGAGCGCCTCGTCGACGACGCCGGCGACCAGCCCGTCGAGGTTCGCGTCCGGGTCGTCCTGCGGTCCAGCCGCGGCGTCGCCGGCGCCGGCGAGCAGGTGCTCCACCTGGTCGACGATCCGCTGGCAGCGCGACCGGACCGCCTCCAGCGCCGGCGCCGGCTGGGCCGGTACGGCCGGCGCGGTCGCCGGGGGGCAGGCGCGGCCGGCGCCGCCCAGGCCGATGCCGGCCAGCATGTTCAGCACCGTGTCGTGCAGGAATCGCTCGTGCGCCCGGTCGGCGCGGGCCCGTGCCGCGGCGACCGCCTCGGCGCGGGCGCGGGCGCCGACGGCCTCCAGCCACGCGTCCGCCTGCGTCGCCACCCGCACCAGCAGCACGATCGACTGCCGCAGCGCGATGCAGATGAAGAGCAACAGGCCGGTCGAGGTCAGAACCGGCGGCCGGTGGTCATAGGCCGGCACGGCGTGCGCGACCGCGAGGATGAGCATCACCGCCAGCGACCAGCGGGTACGCAACGCGCAGACCGCGCCCATCCCGGCGAGCAGGACGGAGAAGAAGACCCAGGAGCTCGGGTCGCCGAGCGACGGGCCCGGGACCGTCCAGGGCGCGGTCAGCCCGATCGTCGCGCCGACCGCGACGTCGGCCAGGACGATCCAGCGCGGCAGTGCCCGACGGGCTGCGACGGCGACCCAGGCGACGGACCAGCCGAGCACGAGCGCCGGGCCGACCAGCCGCCACGGATGCGGGCCGTACCAGTCGTGCCACCAGACCGCCACGTAGGCCACCGCGTACAGCACCACGAGCGCGCGCAGTACCGCCAGCCCCCGAAAGATGACTGAGGCGAACGCGTCCAAGGCCCGGGCCGTCATCCAGTCCCCCACCGAATACGCCGCCTGCGCGGTCCCGTAGGACATCTACGATCGCGCATCCGGTGAACAGGCGGGCGGGTACCCCCGGATCCGGGAGCCGCCGGGCCGGTCGCGCCCGGCCCGGCGGTGGAGGTCAGGCGGCCGGGACGTCGACCCGGCTGGTCAGGACGCGGGCCTCCCGCGTGGCCGCGCGCTCCGAGTCCAGGAACGACCGGGCCGTGCAGATGAACAGGGTGCGGCCGTCGGCGCCGCCGAGCGCGCAGGCGTAGGTGCCCTCGTCGCCGGTCGGCACCTCGTCTACGACCTCGCCGCCCTCGCGTACCCGCAGCACCCGGCTGTGGTACGCGTCGGCGACCCAGATGGCGCCCTCGGCGTCGACGCAGATCCCGTCGGTGGCCGCCGGCCGGTCGTCGGCGGGCAGCTCGGCCACCCGGCCCGCGCCGCCCGACAGGTCCGCCCACAGGCGAGGGCGCGACAGGGTGCCGTCGCCGGTGACGTCGAACGCGGTCAGCCGGCTGTCGAACGTCTCGGCGAGCACCAGCGTGGCCACGACGTCGGACGGACCGCCGGCGGCCTGCGTCGAACCGGCCTCGCCACGCGGGATGATGACCGTGCCGTTCGGGAAGTTCAGGTCCTTCGCTGCGACGCTCGTGGTTCCGTCCGGGTCGATCCGGACCAGGACGGTCGGCTTGCTGGCCTCGCCGGACATCAGGTCGAAGCCGAAGTTGCCCGCGTAGGCGCGCCCCTGCGCGTCGACCACCAGCTCGTTCAGGCTGCCGCCGCAGTAGCCGGACAGGTCGGCGTGCACCACGAGCTCGCCGCCCGGCTCCTGGCGCAGCAGCTGCCGGTCGATCATCGAGACGACCAGCAGCCGGCCGTCGGGCAGCCAGCCGAGCCCGGCCGGGTGGCCGCCGTCCAGCCTGGCCATCACCTCGGCGTCCCCGGTCTCCGGGTCGACGGCGAGGACCTCCCCCAGGTACTGGTCCGAGACCCAGAGCCGGCCCTCGTGCCAGCGCGGGGCCTCCAGGAAGCTTCGGCCGTCGAGCAGCACTGAGACAGGGGAAGGCGACACGGAATCTCCATCCGTCGACAGGCGGCACCGCGCCGACGAGGCGGGGCGCCGGGAAGCGGCAGGGGGTTCGAGGCGGCAGGCGTCGAGTACGGCGCCCCGTGAGTCGACGCAGACGCCGACCGACGGAATCCGAGCCCACACCGTAACGGCGGGCGCCGGGCCGGCATCACCGACCTGTCGAAATCGGGATAGTCAGGGCGTCCGATCTGGCGGCTCACCCTGGCCGGATCAGGTTAGCGGCTGCTAACCCGAGCGGCCGGGACCGCCGGCACAGGCGGTAATGTGCCCGCATGCCTGGGCGCGCCGATCCGACCCGCGCCGAGGCCGCGTCACCAGAGTCACAGCCCGGCGGCGGCGCACGGCGGGACCAGTTGCTCGGCGCGGCCGCCCGGCTGATGGCCGACCGGGGCTACCACGGGGTCAGCATCAACGACATCGGGGCGGCGGCCGGGGTCTCCGGGCCGGCGGTCTACAAGCATTTCCCGAGCAAGCAGGCCATCCTGACCGAGCTGCTGGTCGGGATCAGCGAGCGCCTGCTCGCCGAGGGGACGGTCCGGGCCACCGCCGCGGCGGACCCGGACGAGGCCCTGGACGCGCTGGTGCGCTGGCACGTGTCGTTCGCGCTCGGCTCCCCCGAGCTGATCCGCATCCAGGACCGGGACCTCGCCAGCATGGACGAGACGGCGGCCCGGTCGGTGCGCCGGCTGCAGCGCAGGTATGTGGAGATCTGGGTCGCGCAGTTGCGGGCCCGCGACCCCGAACTGGCCGAGGACGCGGCCCGCGCCACCGTCCACGCGACCTTCGGCCTGCTCAACTCCACCCCGTACAGCGCCACCGGCGGCGCGGCCCGCCTCGGCCGCGCCCGGATGGCCGACCTCCTGCACCGCCTGGGCCTGGCCGCCCTGCGCGCCGCCACCTGACCGTTTCGGCCTGACCGCTTCGGCCTGACCGCGCCGGCCTGACCCCGTGGAGGCGGCCCGCAGCGAGCCGGGTGACATCAGGGCCACGTTGCCCCGATGTCACCCGGCTGCCGGCGCGGGGTCAGGCGCGAACTGATGCCTCGAGGTCGTGCACGAGGCCTTCGGCGACCTTCTTGGCGTCGCCGAAGATCATGAGGGTCTTGTCCTGGTAGTAGAGCTCGTTCTCGACGCCGGCGAATCCGGCCTTCATGCCGCGTTTGACGACCATGACGGTCCGGGCGGCGTCGACGTCGAGGATCGGCATGCCGTAGATGGGGCTGTCCTTGTTCGTGCGGGCGGCGGGGTTGGTCACGTCGTTCGCCCCGACGACCAGCGCGATGTCGGTCTGGGCGAAATCCGCGTTGATCTCGTCCATGTCGAGGATCTGGTCATAGGGGACGTCCGCCTCGGCGAGCAGCACGTTCATATGGCCGGGCATCCGGCCCGCGACCGGGTGAATGGCGAAGCGGACCTCGGCACCGTTGCGGACAAGCGCGTCGGCGAGCTCCCGGATCCGGTGCTGCGCCTGGGCGACGGCGAGGCCGTAGCCGGGGACGATGATGACCGAGCGGGCCGTCTCCAGCAGCATCGCGGCCTCCTCGGTGGTGGCGCTGCGGACCGGCCGTTCCTCGATGACACCGCCGGCGGCCGCCGAGGTGTCCGCCTGGCCGAACGCGCCGAAGAGCACGTTCGTGAAGGAGCGGTTCATCGCCCGGCACATGATGATCGACAGCAGCAGACCGGCCGAGCCGTCGAGGGCACCGGCGATGATGAGCGCCTTGTTGTCCAGGGCGAATCCCATCGCGACCGACGAGAGGCCCGCGTAGGAGTTCAGCAGCGAGATGACGGTCGGCATGTCCGCCCCGCCGATCGGGACGATCAGCATGACGCCGAACGCCGCGGCGAGCACCGCGATCACCGGGAACAGGAACGTCCGCGACGGGTCGGTGATGAGCCAGACTCCCGCCGCGACGGCCAGCGCCAGCGTCCCGAGGTTCACGAAGTTCTGCCCGCGGTAGACCTGGGGCCGGCCGGGCAGGATCTCGTGCAGTTTGCCGAATGCCATCAGGCTGCCGGTGAAGGTCAGGAATCCGAGCAGCACCTCCAGCGTGATCGCGGTCATCGTGAACGCGCCGATCTCGGGCTGGTGGTTGTAGTACTCGGCGGTGCCGACCAGACCGGCCGCCAGCGCACCGAACGCGTGGGAGAGCGCGATCCGCTGCGGCATCGCCGTCATCGGGACGAAGATCGCCATGAGCGCGCCGATCGTGGACCCGACGACGAACGCCAGGATGATCCACTTGAAGTCGACGATCTCTTTGTGCAGCAGCGTGCCGACGACAGCCAGCAGCATGCCGGCCTCGGCGGCGCGCAGGCCGCGCCGGGCGGTCTTCGGCTGGGTGATCCCCTTGAGACCGAAGATGAACAGGGCTCCGGCGGCGACGTAGCACAGCGGGATGATGTAGTCGTTCATCGGCCGACCTCCGGCGTCGCGACGGAAGCCGTCGAGGTACGCGTGACCTTGGCCCGCAGCCAGTCCCAGGCGCTCGGGCCGCCGGCGGGCGCGTCCTTGGGCGCCGCGCCGCGCGGGCGGAACATCTTCAGCATCCGGTCAGTGATCAGGAAGCCACCGACGACGTTGATCGTCGACGCGGTGACGGCGATCGTGCCGAGCAGTGTCGACACGACGCCCTTGTCGGACCCTGCGATCACCAGCGAGCCGACCAGGGAGATGCCGGCGACCGCGTTGGTCAGCGACATCAACGGGGTGTGGAACAGCGGCGGTACCCGCCGGATCACCTCGAAGCCGACGAAGCTCGCCAGCAGGAAAACGTAGAGACCGCTCTCGATCGCGGTGGACATGGCTCAGCTCCCAGCCGTGGTCGGGACGTCGGTTGCCTGGCCCGCCGCGGGCCCTGCCGGAGCGTCCGGCCCAGTCGGCTCAGCTGGCCCAGCCGGCTCGGCTGGCGCGGTGGGCGAGACGGCGGCGAGGCCGAGACGTTCACGCACCCGGGGAGCAACGACCTCGCCACCATGGGTGACGAGCGTGTCCGCGATGATCTGGTCGTCGAGGTCGAGGCGGACCGCGCCGTCGACGATCAGCAGCTTCAGGAAGTTCGTGAGGTTCTTCGCGTACAGCCGGCTGGCGTGCGCGGGCACCGTCGCCGGCAGGTTTGTCGGCGCGAGCAGCGTCACGCCGTCGACGTCGACCTCCGTGTCCGGCTCGGACAGCTCGCAGTTGCCGCCCTGGGCGGCGGCCAGGTCGACGACGACCGAGCCCGGCGCCATCGCGTGGACCATCTCGGCGGTGACCAGGATCGGCGCCTGCACGCCCTGCACCTGCGCGGTCGTGATCACGATGTCGCTGGCGGCGACCACCTTGCCGAGCGCCTCGCGCTGGCGGCGGTAGAAGTCCTCGCCGAGGGCGGCGGCATAGCCGCCCGTGGTCTCGGCGTCCGCGGCGTCCAGCCCGAGGTCGACGAACGTCGCGCCGACGCTCTCGGCCTGCTCCCGGGCGGCCGGGCGGACGTCGTACGCGGAGACGACCGCGCCGAGCCGCTTGCAGGTCGCGATCGCCTGCAGCCCGGCGACGCCGGCGCCGATCACCAGTGCCCGCGCCGGCGGCAGCGTGCCGGCGGCCGTCGTCAGCATCGGGAAGATCTTGTTCAGCCTGCTGGCGGCCAGCAGCGCGGCCTTGTAGCCCGCCAGCGTGGCCTGTGAGCTCAGCACGTCCATCGCCTGCGCCCGGGTGATCCGCGGCAGCAGGTCGAGCGCGAAGCTGGTGATTCCGGCGCTCGCGATCGCCGCGGCGGCCGCGGGCGCGCCCAGCGGGTCCGCGAGGCCGACGGTCACCTGGCCCGGCCGCAGCCAGGCGAGCAGCGCGTCCGCGAGGGTCGGGTCCGACCCCGGCGCGCGGACGAAGAGCACGACCTCGGCGCCGAGGACGTCGGTGGCCGAGGCGATCACCGCGCCGCGCTCGGCGTAGGCGGCGTCCGGGAAACCGGCAGCCGCGCCCGCGCCCGTCTCGACGAGCACCTCGTGGCCGGCCTTGCGCAGCCCGTCGACCTCCTGCGGGATCAACGCGACCCGCCGCTCTCCCACGGCGGTCTCATGTACGACACCGATTCTCATCGCGCGACGTGCTCCTTCCTGACGAGCGGGGCCGAGCCGAGAAGTCCGCCGCCGCCACCGAGCCGGCCGGAACTACGGCGAACCTGCCTGGTCATTCCGCGGGCGGCTACGCCGCGGCGGGTGAAGTCGTGATCGATGGGCCTGGCCGCCGGGCCGGCGCCTGGCGCCGATGGTGGTGCCGCTGGTCGTGGGTACACGGGTGACCTCTCTGAGCGAGTGGAACGCGGGAAACACCGGTCGTCCCGCCGGCGGTGTTCCGGCGGGCTTTTGACGCAGAGCAAACCAATGTGAATTGCGCTCGGGACTCATGACGCGGATGCGAATGAGTCGGCTGGCGGAAGGGAGAGCGGGCAGGTCGTCTGGGCAGGCGGGCTGTCTGGTCAGGCGTTGGTCTGGTCAGGAGTCGTCTGGGCAGGCGCGTGCTCGAATCGCCGGCGGAGGCGGGCCAAGTTCATCCCGCTCGCCGACACCATTGCGGTGGGAATATTTGGTACCGATACGGCGGTTCCAGGTCAATCACTTGTGTCTCAGTCGGGAATGTGGTCCGCCACGGCGGGCCGTCTGGCGCCTTGGGCACCGGCACCTGCCGGCACGCACCGGCCGGCCAGGGTGGCCCACGACCTGCGAGAACCCGGGCGCGTGGCGCCGCAATCTGTTGTTCACAACGTCCCCGCAGGTTGGGAACGTCACAACAAGGAGCATCCGCGCTCACCGAGCGGAACGTGACCCGACTAGACTCGATCCGGCGCCGAAAGACTGGCTACCCGCAGCCCGGCCGACACCCGGCCGGCTTTCGGAAAACGATTTCCAGATTTCATACAGTATTCAATCCGAAACGGCGATCAAGAAGCGGCGGCCGCGACGGGCGGGGCGGGAACACCGAGCAGGGTGTGCATCGCGCGCAGCGCCCAGGTGTCGGCCTCGGTGTCGCCGTGGAGCTGCCGGGCGGGATTGATGCCGGCGGCGAGCGACTCCAGGCTGAACACCAGAGCGGCCGGGTTCAGGTCCGCGGCGAGGTCTCCCGCCGCGACGGCCTTCTTGATCTCGGCGGCGAGGGTGCGCCGCCACCGGTCGGTGACGGCGGCCAGCGCGTCGTGGACCGAGCCGGGCCGGCCGTCCCACTCGTAGCTGGTCGCCGCGATGAAACAGCCGCCGACGAACTCGGGCGCCGCGGCATGGGCGGTCCACGAGGCGCAGACGCCGAGCAGCCGCTCCAGGCCCGGTCGCAGATGGTGAACCGGCTCCCAGACCCGCACCCGGAACCGCTCGGCGGCGTAGTCGAGCGCGGCGAGCTGGAGCTGCTCCTTGGTGCCGAAGTGGCCGATCACGCCCGACTTGCTCATCTGCAGGTCAGCGGCTAGCCGCCCGATCGTCACGCCCTCCAGGCCCTCGACGGAGGCGACGTCCACGGCGCGACGCAGGATCGCCGCGCGGGTCTCCAGCGCGTCGGCGGCGGAGCGGCGGCCGGTCACGCAGCGAGCATACCGACCGATCGTTCGCTCTTGAAGTACGAACGTTCGTTCGCTAAATTGCGGTCCATGAGCTCGCCGACCCCCTCCTCGCCGCCCGCCGCGACGTCGTCGCCGCGGCCGGCCTCGCCGGCCTCGCCGGCCTCGCCCGCTCGGCAGCAACCCCCGACAGCCCGGCCGCGGGCCCGGACGCCGCTGCTGCTCGCCTGCGGCGGCTCGTTCCTCGCCTTCCTGGACGCGACGATCACCAACCTGGCCGTCCCCAGTCTCAGCAGCCATTTCCACGTCGGCGTGACGGCCGTGTCCTGGGTCGTCACGCTGTACGGGGTTCCGTTCGCGGCACTGCTCGCGCCCGCCGGGCGGCTGGCCGACCTGTTCGGCCGCCGTCGGCTGTTCGTGGCCGGCGCGGCGCTGTTCACGCTGGCCTCGCTGCTCGCGGCCGTGGCGCCGACGCTCTCGGTGCTGCTGGTCGCCCGCGCCGTCCAGGGCGTCGGCGCGGCGCTCCTGATCCCGGCGTCGTTCGCGATCGTGCTGGCCGACACGGCGCCGGAACGGCGGGCCGCGGCCATCGGGCTGTGGAGCGCCTCGGCCGGGCTCGCGGCGGTGGCCGGCCCGGCCCTGGGTGGCGTGCTCGTCGACGCGGTCGGCTGGCGGGCCCTGTTCTGTGTGAACCTGCCGATCGGGCTGTGGCTGCTCGAACGTGCCGCCCGGCTGCCGGCCGCGCCGCCGGCAGCGGCCGGTCAGGCCGGCGTGCGCCGCGTTCCGGACCCGGTCGCGACCGTCCTGTTGGCCGCCGGCATCGGGGCCGTCGTCCTCGGGCTGACCGAGGCCGAGCGCTGGGGCTGGGCGAGCCCGGCCACCCTCGGCTGCCTGCTCGGCGGCGCGCTGGCCGTCGCCGCCGCGACGGCGCGGTCGGCGCGCCAGCCGGCTCCGGCCATCGAGGTCGACCTGTGGCGCAGCCCGGTCTACGCGGCCGCCAACGTCATCTCGGCGCTGTTCGGCGCCGCGCTGTACGCGTCGCTGCTGCTCGGCGTACTGGTCCTGGTGAACGTCTGGCACTACTCGGTGCTGACAGCCGGCTTCGCGATGACGCCGGCGGCCGGCTGGGCGGCGCTGGTCGGCATCGGCGTCAACCGGTCGCGACGGCAGCCGCCCCCGTGGGCGCTGGTCGTCGGCGGCGGCTCGGCCATCGCGCTCACCGCGGGGGGGCGCCGCCGGGGGGGGGCGGGGCGGGCGCCCCGGGGGCCCCGGATGGTGGCCGGCCGGGTGGGCCGC
>NZ_JADWYX010000128.1 GCF_016786355.1 Frankia sp. AgB1.9 | reverse complement strand
GTTCTGGACTCACCGGGCAGGCGCACCGGCGGGCCCGCCATCGCACGCGGCACGGAAATGCGGCGGTGGCGGCCTTTCGGGCGCCTCGGCCTCATTGCCGCAGGTATGCCTAGACCGGCTTTGGCCGCTCGGAGGTCATGAGGCCTCTGCTGCGGCGGGCGTGAGCAGTCCCGCCTCCCGGAGGTAGGCGACGACCGTTTCGGCCGACGCCGCCGGGGTGGTGGCGCCGGAGGCGTCGAGATGGATTTCGGGGCTGTGCGGCGGTTCGTAGGGGGAGTCGATGCCGGTGAAGTTGGTGAGTTCGCCGCGGCGGGCCTTGGCGTAAAGGCCCTTTCGGTCGCGGGACTCGGCCACCTCCAGTGGCGTGTCGACGTGGACCTCGACGAACTCGCCGTCGTCGAGGAGGTCGCGGGCGAGTTGGCGTTCTGCGCGGAACGGGGAGATGAAGCTGGTGAGGACGATGAGGCCGGCGTCAGCCATGAGGCGGGCGACCTCGGCGATGCGGCGGATGTTCTCGACCCGGTCGGCCTCGGTGAAGCCGAGGTCCTTGTTGAGGCCGTGGCGGACGTTGTCGCCGTCGAGGAGGTAGGTGTGGAAGCCCTCGTCGTGGAGTTTCTTCTCGACGAGGTTGGCGATGGTGGATTTCCCGGCGCCGGACAGTCCGGTGAACCAGATGACCGCGGGCCGTTGGCCCTTGGCGGCGGCGCGGGCGGTCTTGTTGACCTCGACGGCCTGCCAGTGGATGTTGTGGGCGCGGCGTAGCGCGAAGTGCAGCAGGCCGGCGGCGACGGTGGCGTGGCTGTATTTATCGATGAGGATGAAGCCGCCGGTGTCGCGGTTGACCGTGTAGGGGTCGAAGGGGACGGCCCGGTCGAGGTTGAGGTTCGCGACGCCGATCTCGTTGAGTTCCAACGTCTTCGCCGCCGTCTGCTCCAGCGTGTTGACGTTGACCTTGTACTTGGGCTGGGCGAGGGTGGCGTTGACGGTGCGGGTGCCGAGTTTGAGCAGGTAGGGCCGGCCGGGGAGCATCGGCTCGGAGCCCATCCAGACCAGGTGGCATTCGAACTGGTCGGCGACCTCGGCGGGACTGCCAGCGGCCGACAGGACGTCGCCGCGGGAGACGTCGATCTCGTCGGCCAACGTGAGAGTGACCGACTGGCCGGCGTAGGCGGCGTCAAGGTCGCCGTCGGCGGTGACGATCCGGGTGACCACGGACTCCTGCCCCGACGGCAGCGCTCGGATCTTCTCCCCGGGGCGGATCATCCCGCCGGCGACCTGGCCGGAGAAACCGCGGAAGTCCAGGTTCGGCCGGTTGACCCACTGGACGGGCAGCCGGAACGGCCCGTCGTTGGCCGTGTCGGCGATCTGTACCGACTCCAGGAAACCGACCAACGTCGGCCCGGTGTACCAGGGCGTGCTCGCCGACAACTCGGTGATGTTGTCGCCACGCAGCGCGGACAGCGGGATCGCGGCGATCTGGTCGCCTTGCAGGCCGATCTGCGCGGCGAACATCCGGTAGTCGGCCTCGATCTGGTCGAACACCTCGCGGGAGTAGTCGACGAGGTCAAGCTTGTTGATCGCCAACACGACCTGGCGGATCCCGAGCAGCGAGACGAGGTAGCTGTGCCGCCGGGTCTGGGTCAGGACGCCCTTGCGGGCGTCGATCAGGATGACCGCGAGGTCGGCGGTGGAGGCGCCGGTGACCATGTTGCGGGTGTACTGCTCATGGCCCGGGGTGTCGGCGACGATGAACTTGCGCTTCTCGGTGGAGAAGAACCGGTAGGCCACGTCGATCGTGATGCCCTGCTCGCGCTCGGCGGCCAGGCCGTCGACGAGCAGCGCGAAGTCGAGCTCCCCGCCCTGGGTACCGACCTTCTTCGAGTCCGACTCGAGCGCGGCGAGCTGGTCGGAGAACACGAGCTTCGCGTCGTAGAGGAGCCGGCCGATCAGCGTGGACTTGCCGTCGTCCACGCTGCCGCAGGTGATGAACCGCAGCATCGACTTGTCTTCATGCCGGCGCAGATACGCCTCGACGTCGGTCGCGAGGAGCTCGTCGGTCGCATGCGCCATCAGAAGTACCCCTCGTGCTTCTTCTTCTCCATCGAACCCGAGGAGTCGTGGTCGATGACCCGGCCCTGCCGCTCCGACGACGTCGTCAACAACATCTCCTGGACGATCTCCAGCAGCGTCGACGCCTGCGACTCGACGGCTCCGGTCAACGGGTAGCAGCCCAAAGTGCGGAACCGGATCGAGCGCTGCTCGGGTATCTCGCCCGGCGCCAGTGGCATCCGCCCGTCATCCACCATGATCAGCGCGCCGTCGCGTTCCACCACCGGCCGCGGCGCCGCGAAGTACAACGGGACGATCGGAATGTTCTCCCGGTGGATGTAGAGCCAGATATCCAGCTCGGTCCAGTTCGACAGCGGGAACACCCGAATGCTCTGACCAGGCGCCTTGCGGGCGTTGTAGAGCCGCCACAGCTCCGGGCGCTGGTCCTTCGGATCCCAGCGATGCGCCGCGGAGCGGATCGAGAACACCCGCTCCTTCGCCCGCGACTTCTCCTCGTCCCGGCGCGCCCCACCGAACGCCACGTCGAAGCCGTACTTGTCCAACGCCTGCTTCAGACCCTCGGTCTTCCAGATGTCGGTATGCATCGCCGACCCGTGGTCGAACGGATTGATCCCCCGCTGCACCGCGTCCGGATTCCGATGCACCAACAGATCCAGACCCAGATTCGCGACATGCTGGTCACGGAAGGCGTACATCGCCTGGAACTTCCACGTCGTATCCACATGCAGCAACGGGAACGGAGGCTTCGACGGATAGAACGCCTTCATCGCCAGATGCAACATCACCGCGCTGTCCTTACCGACCGAGTACAACATCACCGGCCGCTCGGACTCCGCGACAGCCTCCCGGAAGATCTGGATGCTCTCCGCTTCCAGACGCTGCAGATGCGAGAGATGAGGCGTTCCCGGGCGCAACAGCTCTGGGGCGCCGGTCCGCGTGGTCACGCCCATTCGATCAGATCCCGTACTGAGGACCGTTCGAGCATGCCGTAGGTCTCCTCGCCGTCCCAGGTGTACCTGCACTCGCCCTGGAACAGCACGGGGAAGTTCGGCATCTCCGGCCGGTGGACGGTGTCGTGCGTGGTGTTCACGGTGATGCCTTCGATGCGGGTGATGCCGAGCTCGGACTCGAACACGACAGAGACGGGGTCGCCCGACGGTACCAACCGCCGCAGCCACGGAGCCTCAACCACGACGGCCGGGATGAGCTTCCCCTCACCGAGGAACAGGAACCCCTCGTTGAACACAGGGCGGCCGTCCGGGCGCGGAGGGTACGCGATGTAGCCGAACGCCTTGCCGCTCGGGAACACCGCCGACTGCCAGGTGTGGCCCCGGAAGTCGCCCAGATCACGAACGCCCTGCCGCTTGATCCGCAGACCCGACCCGGTGAAGGTCTTCTCCTCACCCGGCACCCGTACGACACCCTGGGCCGTGCACAGCTGCTCGATGCGCGGGCCGTGGCCCATCATGTCGCCGTCGGAGGTGTTCTTCAGCAGGTCGGCCGCGTCGGCGAGCAGCGCGCCCTGCTCCCACGGCGGGACGACCATCGTGGTGGTGACCTCGACCTGCAGGTTCACGGTCGGGCCGTCCTGCTGGCCGTCGATGAGCGCCTGCGACGTCGTCTGGACGGCCGGACCGTCGTAGGTCAACCGCCAGGACCTGTACGGCTCGATCACCTCGAACGCGAGGCCTCCTGCGCCGAGAATCGCCGGCTGGCCAGCAGCGTTGAACGGCGAGCGCGCCGCGCCCGGGGCGCGCAGCCGGTAGACCCGGCCGTCGGCGAAGACCACGTTGAACGTGACGGTGTGGGTGTCCCAGTTGGACGCGACGGCCTCGATCCCGAACCGGGGCAGCCCGATCTCGCCCTTGTCATCGGTGATCCAGAAGCTCGCCGAATCCCGCATCTCCGGGTTCTCCGGGCGGGCCGGGAAGAAGTACTCACGCTCGGCGGGCAGACCACCGGTGAGGTCGATCGCCATGGTGGTGGCTCCTGTCTAGCTGTCGCCGGCTGGCGCGGCGGTCGGGTGGGTGGTGGCGGCCGCGCGGGTGGTCCAACGCGCCGCTCGGGCGATGTACTCCGCGAAGCGCGGCCGGATGGCGTCGAGGTCCAGGCCGTAGTCGGCCGGGTCGGAGTGCTTGACGCGCACCCGCTCCTCGGAGTTCTGCTTCCACCAGACGCGCAGGTTGTCCTCGAACGTCGGGGTGACCGGCTCGCCGAGCCAGTCGTAGAGGCCGCGGATCTCGCCGATCGGGTCGCTCTGCATGGCACGGAAGTCGATGTCGTAGAACCGGTGGTCGTTGCCGCTGTCGCGGAACGCCAGCGTCCGGTCCATCCCGGTCGTGAGCACCTCGGTGTTGACCGCGCCGATGTACTGCTTGTCGACGGTGTCGTTGAACCGCGCCGCCACGTTGGCGTAGACGTCGCACACCGAGGCCAGGACCTGGGTCGGGTCGCGGTGGGTCATCACGAACCTGGCGTCGGGGAACGCCTTGTCGATGTCGACCAGGTGCGCGAGGTGGTTGGGGTTCTTCAGCCGCCAGGGCTTCGCCGGCTGGCCCCACTGCAGGTACTTCAGGGCCCGGCGCATGTACTGGAAGGTCTCGGTGAGGTCGGCGTCGAGCAGCCACTCGGCGTAGGAGGGGACGTGGGCGAAGCACTCGAAGTAGTGGACCTTGAAGTCGAGCATCATCAGCTCGTGGCATTCCTGCGGGCCATCGGGGAACGACGGGACGAGGGCCTTGTCGAGCTCGGTGCGCCGGCCCTGGATCTCGATCTGGCGCAGCAGCCGCGGGTCCGGGGACTCCGTCACGGCCGCGGGCGGTGGGACGGGCTCGGCGGCCTCCCAGCGGCGCAGGTAGCGGATGCCGGGGTCCTCGGCGAGCAGCCCGGCCAGCGCGGTCGACCCCGTCCGGGGGAGGCCGAGCGCGATGAGCGGCCCGATGATCGGGGCGTCGTCGGTCTCGGGATGGTCGGAGTACCACTGTTCGATGTGCAGGCGGGTCTTGAGCGCGCCGACCATCAGGTGATGCAGCGCGGCCTGGCCGGTCGCGTTGAGCTGGGCCTCGGTCTCCAGCGCGCGGGTGGCACGCTCCAGGCCCTCCCGGAAGCTGTCGCCGCCGAAGTCGTCGAGGCCGGTGGCGGCGCGGGCCTCGTCGATCAGGTCCTGCGGTAATCGCATGTGGTGGCTCCCTTCACGCCGGCAGCGGTCGGCCGGCACGGGCGGGACCCGCGTGGGGTGAGCGGATCCGGTGGGCGTCGTCGGCACCGGGGTGGGGCACGTGCCGGACGGTGGCGGGTTCGGGACGATGGGGGGTGCTGGCCGCAGAGGGCGACCGAAGATTTGGTGACAGTAGAGTGCCACGAATGGCATCGCGCCGCAACCACCGCCAAGGAGGCGAACCCGACCATGGCGACCGAGGCAGTGAACGAGCGTGGCACCGGCGAACAGGCCGAGGCCGGCGGTGACGAGACCGCCGGACGGCGTCGCTACGACAGCCCGTTGCGGCGCCAGCAGGCCGCTCAGACGCGGGAACGCATTCTCACCGCCGGCTCCGAGCTGGTGCACGAGTTCACGACCTGGGACTGGCGCGGGCTGACGTTCCGCGCGGTCGCCGAGCGCGCCGGCGTGGGGGAGCGAACCGTCTACCGGTACTTCGCCACCGAGCGGGAGCTACACGACGCGATCATGCGCAGGCTGGGCCAGGAGTCCGGAATCAGCTACGACGACCTGAGCCTCGACCGGATCGGCGACGTCACCGAGCGTCTCTTCGCGACGCTGCCGTCCTACGCGATCATGCGATGGGACGCGGCGGAGCCGGTCGGGCCGACGCTGCTGGCCGAGGAACTGCGCCGGCGGGAGGCAATGGTCGAGGCGGTCGCGGCGCCGACGGCGGAGTGGACGGACGAAGAGGGCCGGATGGCCGCGGCCATGCTCGACCTGCTGTGGAGCGTGCCGTCCTACCAGCGGCTGCTCAGTGCCTGGGCGCTCGACGGCCAGCAGGCGACCCGAGCGATCACCTGGGCCATCGGCGTCCTGGCCGACGCCATCCGCGCCGGCCGCCGCCCACCCCCCGCCGCCCCCGAAACCCCAGCGGACGGCGACCAGACTCCGTCGTAGGCGAAACGCAACCCAGTTCCCGACCCTGGACAAGCGCCCACCCCCGCACCTCGCCTCCACCTCGAACCAGGTTGGGGAGGGCGCTCAGCGCCCGAGCAGGCAAAGCGGACAGAGGCGCGGAGCGCCGTCTCTGTCCGCTGCCCTTAGAGGCTGCGGAAGAGGCCGCCGTCGGCGAGGATCTGGGCGCCGTTGATGTAGGCGGAGGCATCGCTGGCCAGGAAGACACAGACGCCGACCAGGTCCTCCGGCACGCCGATCCGCTTCATCGGGTTCATCTCGGCGGCGTTGCGCTGCGCCTCCGGGCCCCACGCCTTCGAGATGTCGGTGTCGAACGCGCCCGGCAGCACCAGGTTGGCCCGCACCTTCGGGGCCCACTCGCCGGCGAGGGCAAGCGTGAGCGCGTTCAGGCCGGCCTTGGCCATCGCGTAGGGCAGGTCGAACCCGCCGGGCCGCAGCGAGCCAGCGGTGGTGACGTTGATGATCGAGCCACCGGCGCCCGCGGCCATCCGCTCGCCGACCAGCGCCGAGAGCCGGAACGGCCCGGAGGCGTTGACGGCGTGCACCTTGTCGTAGAGCTCACGAGTGACCGCGGAAAGGCTGTCGTACACCGGCGACATGCCCGCGTTGTTGATCAGCGTGTCGACCTTGCCGAACTCGCCGTAGGCGGTCTCGACGAGGCGGTCGCAGTCGTCCCAGCTTCCGACGTGGCAGGCGACCGGCAGCGCCCTGCGGCCGGTGGCCGCCTCGATCTCCTTGGCCGCCTCGACGCACCCCTCGTACTTGCGACTGGCGATCACGACGTCGGCACCGGCGGTCGCCATGCCTTCGGCGACGGCCCGGCCGATGCCCCGGCTGCCACCGGTGATGACGACTACGCGGCCGGTCAGGTCGAAGAGCTCGGAGGGTGTCTTCATACGTCATCCTTACCTGCGCCAGCGCCGATCAAGGAACGAAAATATAGTTGACCCAGTCACCTGTCTACAACGAAGCAGGGAGGGCGAGTGGCAAACGAGCTCGGCGCGGATGGCCTGCGCTTCGAACGGGACGGCGCCCTCGGCTGGTTGACCATCGACCGGCCGCACGCGCGCAACGCCTTCACCCCGGCCATGTACTTCGGCATCAAGAAGGCGGTGCACCTGGTCAACGCCGACGAGGAGCTGGCGGCGCTCATCATCACCGGCGCCGGCGACGTCTTCGCTCCCGGCGGTGACCTCGGCGGCCGCAGCGACCCCGGCGACGAGCAGCCGCCGAACATCGGCGCCCACATGCTGCCGTTCCTGACCATCCGGGACAGCACCGCGCCGGTCATCGCCGCCGTGAACGGCATCTGCCAGGCCGGTGGACTGTTGATCGCGATGATGTCCGACATCTGCGTGGCCAGCGACCAGGCGACCTTCCGGGTGCCGGAGCTGCTGCGTGGCATCCCGGACGCCACCTACGCGGCGGTGCTGCCCGCGCACGTCGGCATCGCGGTCGCCCGTGACCTGCTGCTGTCGGGGCGCAAGTTCGACGCGGCCGAGGCCCAGCGGCTGGGCCTCATCACCCGGGTCGTCCCGCACGAGCAGCTGCGCGACGCGGCAGTCGAGGCCGTCCGCGAGGTCCTGCAGACCCCGCCGATGGCCCGGATGCACGTGAAGCGGATGCTCAACGAGCGCTACGGCTTCATCGACTACCAGACGATGTTCTGGTCGCTGGAGAACTCGCCGGAGCCCCGTGAGGGCATGCGCGCGTTCATGGAGAAGCGCGCGCCGGAATGGGTGCCCGCCCAGTTCGCCGGCGGCGGCCGCCTGTGAGGTCGACCTACGGGACCGGAGGCGTGACGGCCCGATGACGGGATCGGCGGCGGGGCCGAGGCGGGCCACCGTCGCCGATACGTTCCGGCCACCGCGCAAGATGGCGCATGTGCTGGCGGCCGATCTGCGCCGCCAGATCCTGCGCGGCGCGCTCGCCGTCGATCAGCAGCTGCCGCCCGAGGCGGAGCTGATGGTCGCCTTCGACGTCTCCCGGGACACGCTGCGCGAGGCGCTGCGCATCCTGGAGGCGCAGTCCCTGCTCGACGTCCGGCGCGGCCGGGGTGGCGGGGCGGTGGTCCGCCGCCCCGGGCTCGTGTCCGCCGGGCGGTACGTCGCCCTCCTGCTGCAGCTGCGCGGCACGACGCTCGCGGACCTGGAGGAGGCCCGGGCGGTGCTGGAGCCGCCGGCGGCGACGCGGCTGGTCGCCGGTCTCGGCGGCGAGGCGCTCGACCACCTCGTCGCGCTGCACGACGCCGCGCGGGCGAGTGTCGGCGACCCGCTCGGGTTCGCCACCGCGGTGACGACCTTCGACCAGGCCGTCATCGAGCTGTCCGGGAACCGGTCCATCGCGGTGATCGCCGGCATCCTCCGGGTGATCTACGCCGGTCAGGTGTTCCTGGCGATCGAGGCGTCCGAGCCGGAGTCCGCCGAGCGGATCGCCCGGCGCGTCGTGGGCGCGCACGAGGAGTTTCTGGCCGCGGCCCGCCGCCGCGACCCCGTCGCCGCGGGCGACGCCTGGACCGGCTACGTGCTGGGCACCGCCGGCCTGCTGGTTCCCCCGGGCCGTGGCCGCCGGCGGATCGACGTCGTGCCGCTGTGGCGGGCCCGGGCCGGGCAGGTCGTCGCCTCGGAGGGGGACGGCCCGCACGGCCCGCCCCGGCGCATCGCGGCCGTCGTGGCGAACGAGATCCGCGCCCGCATCGCCGAGGGGCGTCTCGCCGAAGGCGACCGGCTCTCCTCACTCGCGGACCTCGCCGTCGAGTTCGGCATCTCCCGTCCGACCCTGCGTGAGGCGCTACGGATCCTGGAAATGGAGTCCCTGCTGGAGGTGCGGGCCGGCGATCGGGCCGGCCCGCGGATCTGGCACCCCTCCACCCAGGTCGCCGCGCAGCTCGCTGGCACGGTGCTCGAAGCGCGTCAGGTGACGTTGGCCGACCATTTCCACGCCGTCCGCCTGGTCGAACCGGCGATGATGAAGCTGGCCGCCACCCGGATCGACCGCCGCTCGCTGGCCGAGCTGGCCCATCTCGCGGCCCTGCTGACGGCCGTCATCGACGACACCGCGATGTTCTCCGAGACCTGGCGGCGCGCCGCGGCGGTGGCCTTCGGCGCGACCGGCAATCCGGCGCTGGGCGTCGTCGCCGAGATTCTGCAGTGGGTCCGGGCCGGCACGCGGCCAGCGGTGAACGTCGACACCGACGAGTCCTGGACCGCCGCTCGGGCACGCCTCGTCGCCCTGTTCAACGAGCTGGTGAACGCGCTCGTCGCTGGTGACCCCGCCCAGGCCGGCGACTGCTGGGCGGCGCTCCTTGACGTGAACCTGCCCTTCGTCGAGTCGCACGACTTCGCCCACCGGCTCATCGTCGACCTCATCGACTGAGCGCCTGAGGGACTGAGCGCTGAGCGCCTGAGGTCAGGAGCGGGCTTGCTGGTCCGACTTCGCGGGGGCGTCGAAGGCGCTGAGGTAGTGCTCGATGAGCGCCAGCGTCTCCTCGTGGCCGGTGGCGATCCCGAGGACGTCCTCGGAGATGAGGAGCCGGGCGATGCCGGTCATGACCAGCGTGAGCACGGCCGGGGGGACCGCCATCGGGTCCGCGCCGGTCTCGGCCAGCCGGTCGGTGATCGCCTTGACCTGCAGGGCACGGAAGCGTTCCGCGTAGTCCGCGATCTCGGTGCGGATCGCCTTGCGGTGGTTCGCCAGCGCCTGGAACTCGGACAGCAGGACGTTGCCCTCGGGCTCGCTGGCCAGCTCCCACAGGGCCCGCAGGGGGTTCTCGGCGGCGAGCGCCTGCTCGTAGCGCTTCAGGTTCCCCTCGGCGCCTTTCCGGAACAGCGCCAGGAAAAGATCGTCCATCGTGCGGAAGTAGTAGTGGACGAGAGCGGGCTTCACGCCGGCCTTGGCCGCGACGCGTCGCGAGGTCGCGGCCGCGTAGCCTTCCTCGATCATGATCGTCGCCGTCACGTCGAGCAGCGTGGCCCGGGTCTTCGAGTCCGGAGCGCCCATCCGCCGGGGAGTCGTCATCGTGCCGCGCGCCTCGCGGCCGGCTTCCCGGTCGGCCGCCCGGCCAGCCGTGACGGCGCACCCCTTGACTGGCGGGGCGGCCGGGAGATAGGCATTCGCCCAGCATAGCGATTGGGCGAGCGCCCAGCGCCGACCAGCGTCACGTCGGCAGCCAGCGCCCCCGGCAGCCCGCGTCGCGAGGAGCGAGACACATGACCGACACCGCGATGGCTCCGGCCGTGGCACAGCCTCCCTTCGCCGGCCGCAGGGTGCGCCGGGTCGAGGACGCTCGCCTGCTCACCGGCCACGGCACCTTCGTCGACGACATCCAGCGGCCGGGGATGCTGCACGCCTGCTTCGTGCGCAGCCCGTTCGCCCGGGCGCTGATCAACGGCATCGACGTCTCGGCCGCGCTGGACCTGCCGGGGGTGCATGCCGTCTACACGGCGGCCGACCTGAACCCCGAGGTGCACGAGGCCTGGTACAGCTCGTATGGCCCGAAGGTCCCAGACACGCCGCGCCCGCCGCTGGCCGTCGACGAGGTCCGGTTCGTGGGCGACCCGGTCGCGCTGGTCATCGCAGAGAGCCGGTACATCGCCGAGGACGCGGTCGAGCTGGTCGACGTCGACTACGAGCCGCTGCCAGTCGCCGCCGACTACCGCCAGGCCCGGGGCTCCGAGGCCGTCGTGCACCCGGCCTTCCCGGACAACGTCGCCGGCGGGCTCGCCGGGCCGCCGCTCGCGGTGGTCGAGCCCGCGTTCGCCGCGGCAGCCCACGTCGCGGACGAGACCTTCTACCAGCAGGCGTACCAGGCGGTCCCGATGGAGACCCGCGGCCTGGTCGTCGAGTGGATACCCGGTCCCGACGGGCCGGACAGCGGCGAGCTGACGGTGTGGGCCGCCACCCAGACCCCACACGAGGTGCGCGCGTTCGGCGCCCGCCTGCTCGGTCTCGACCCGGACCGGGTCAGGGTGATCATGCGAGACACCGGCGGCGGCTTCGGGCAGAAGGTCGTCCCGATGCGCGAGGACATGTGCCTCCTGCTGGTCGCCCGCAAGGTCGCGGCCCCGGTGAAGTGGATCGAGGACCGCCGGGAGAACCTCATGTCCGCCGGGCAGGCCCGCCACGAGCATGGCCGGGCCCGGATCGCCTTCGACGCCGACGCCGCCATCACGGCCGTGAGCCTCGAACACGTCCAGGACTGCGGCGCCTACCCGACGCCGTGGCCGGTCGGCGCGTCCGGGGCCGTCGGCCTGCTCTTCCCGGGGCCGTACAAGGTGCCGCTGGCCTCCTGGCAGTCATCCACGGTCTTCTCGAACACGGCAGGGCGCACCGCCTACCGCGGCCCGTGGCAGTTCGAGTCGGTCGCCCGCGAGGTGCTGCTGGACATCGCGGCGCGCGACATGGGGCTCGACCCGGTCGAGCTGCGTCGCCGCAACATGATCGGCCGCGACGACCAGCCGTACCCGAACCCGGCCGGCATGCCGCCCTACGACCACTCCTCGCCGTTGGAGACCTTCGAGCTGGCGCTGAAGATCCTCGACTACGACGCCTTCCGGGCGGAGCAGGCCGCCGCTCGCAAGGAGGGCCGCTACCTGGGCGTCGGCACGGGCACGTACATCGAGCCGACGGCCACCGGCCAGCCGTACTACGCGTCCGAGGGGGCGGTCATCCGGATCGACCCCACCGGCCTCGTGACGGTCATCGTCAACGGCGGAGCGGCGGGCAACAGCCTGGAGACGACCGTCATCCAGCTGACCGCCGACGCTCTCGGCGTCGACTTCGACCAGGTCGTGACCATCCAGGGCGACACCGCCGTGACGCCGTTCGGCGCGGGCACCGCCGGCAGCCGCAGCGGCTCGGCGATGGCCGGCGCGGTCGCCGCGACGGCCACGGTGCTGCGGGCGAAGCTGACGGCGCTCGCGGCCGAGCGGCTCGGCGTCCCCGAGGACGCCGTCACGCTGGCCGACGGCCGCGCGAGCGCCGGCGACGCGTCCGTCAGCTACGGCGAGCTCGCCTCACCGGACGGCGTGGAGGCGACCGCCACCCACACCCAGAAGGCGCCGATGCTGTGGTCGAACGCGACCCACGTCTGCACCTGCGAGGTCGACATCGCCACCGGCAAGGTGACGCTGCTGCGCTACGTGGTCGGCGAGGACGTCGGCCCGATGATCAACCCGAACGTGGTCGAGGGCCAGATCGCCGGCGGGACGGTCCAGGGGATCGGCGGCGCCCTGCTTGAGCACATGGTCTACGACGCCGACGGCAACCCGATGGCCAGCACCTTCGTCGACTACCTGCTGCCGACGTCCACCGAGGTCCCGCACATCGAGTACGGGCACATGGAGACGCCGGCGCCGGGCCCCGGCGGCCACAAGGGAGCCGGGGAGGGCGGCGCGATCGGTGCCCCACCGGCCGTCATCAACGCGGTGGCCGACGCGCTGGCGCCCCTCGGCGTGAAGCTCACCGAGCTGCCGCTGAGCCCGTCCGCGCTGGTGGAGCTGCTCGTCGCGGCCGGCCATTAGGGCGGCCCTCCGTATAGTTGGGCACTCGCCCAACAACCGGTTATTGTTCGACTGAGCCCGTTAGGCACCCTCCCGGTCCCCGCTCGTCGCCACCCCGCGAAGCGGGGCCGGAAGGGCCTGCCGAACAGGCTTGAGCGAACGCCCAGCAGCCGTGATCGAGCGGCCGACGTGGAGGACGCACGCAGGTGGAGTTAGTCAACGAGTTCCGCGTTCCGCTACCTGTCGCCAACGCGTGGGAGCTGCTCACCGACCCGGAACGGATCGCGCCCTGCATGCCCGGCGCGCAGCTGCTCTCGGTCGACGGCGCGGACTTCCACGGCGCGGTGAAGGTCAAGGTCGGCCCGATCGTCGCCCAGTACAAGGGCAAGGCCACCTTCCTGGAGACGGACACGACGGCGCACCGGGCCGTCATCAAGGCGGACGGCAAGGAATCCCGCGGCCAGGGCAACGCGAGCGCCGTCGTCACGATGGTCCTGACCCCGGACGGCGACGAGACGGGCGTCCACCTGACGACCGATCTCACCATCTCCGGGAAGGCGGCCCAGTTCGGGCGGGGCGTGCTGGCCGACGTCAGCTCCAAGCTCGTCGCGCAGTTCGTCCGCAACCTGGAGGCCGACATCCTGGCCTCGCGCGACGCACTGCCCGCGGCGGAGACGCCTTTGGCTGAAACTCCGGCTGTCGAAGCGCCAGTGGCCGAAGCGCCTGGTGCCGAGATCACGGCCGCGGCGCCCGCGGCAGTGGAAGAGGCTCAGGCGGCCGAAGCCCCGGCCCCCGCGCCGACCGACGCGGCTCCTCCCGTGTCTCCTGCGCCTTCGGCGGCCCCGGTCGTGGCGAAGGCCGCGCCCGAATCGACCGGCACCCCGGCTCCCGTCGCCCAGGCCTCGGTGGCCCAGGCGACTTCGAGCACGGCGTCGCCGCCCGGGCGTCCGGTCGTCGCCGCCCCGGTGGCCGACGTCCCGGTCAACCTGCTCGGCGTGGTCGCCTGGCCGCTGCTGAAGCGGGCGTTGCCGGTGATCGGCGCGGTGGTGCTCGCCCTGCTCATCTGGCTCGTGGTCCGCGCGGCCCAGAGCTGACACGAGTCCCGACGCCCAGACGGCGGCCGGTCCGCTGTCGCCACTCATCCAGAGACACTCATGCCGCGGAAGGCAGAACCGTGACGACCGACACCGCCATTGCCTGGGATCCCTACACCAAGGCCTACGCCGCGGACCCGTACCCGATCTATCAGCGGCTGCGTGAGGAGGTCCCGCTCTACTACAACGAGCAGTACGACTTCTTCGCGGTCAGCCGGTTCTCCGACATCGAGCGCGGCCTGCCGGACTGGCGGACGTTCTCGTCGGCCAAGGGCGGCATCCTGGAAATCATCAAGTCGGGCATGGAGCTGCCGCCCGGGACCCTCATCTTCGAGGACCCGCCGGCCCACGACATCCACCGCAAGCTGCTGTCTCGCGTCTTCACCCCGAAGCGGGTCCTCGGGCTCGAGACGCAGATCCGTGATTTCTGCGTCCGCACCCTCGACCCACTGATCGGCGAGAAGCAGTTCGACATGTGCGCCGCCTTCACCACAGAGTTCCCGATGCGCGTCATCGGCATGCTGCTCGGCATTCCCGAGGCTGACCAGGCCAGCATCCGTGACGCCGGCAACGACGCGCTGCGCACCGAGGACGGCGGCCAGATGGATCTCTCCGAGGGTGCTCTGCTGTCGGGCGAGTACTTCGGCGACTACATCGACTGGCGCCGCGACCACCCGTCGGACGACCTGATGACCGAGCTGATCCGGGCCGAGTTCACCGACGAGAACGGCGTCACCCGCACGCTCACCCGCGAGGAGATCCTGACCTACGTCACCGTGGTCGCCGGCGCCGGCAACGAGACGACGGGCCGGCTGATCGGCTGGGCCACCTCGACGCTCGCGAAGTTCCCCGAGGCCCGCGCCGAGCTGGTCGCGGACCCGTCGCTGATCCCGAACGCCATCGAGGAACTGCTGCGGATGGAGCCACCCGGCCACGCCATCGGACGCTACGTGACCACCGATGTGGAGTTCCACGGCCAGTCGGTCCCCGCCGGATCGGCGATGATGTTCATCGTCGCGGCCGCGAACCGGGACCCTGCCCGCTACCCGGACCCGAACACGTTCAACATCCGCCGCCAGATCGGCCAGCAGCTGACCTTCGGCCTCGGTGGCCACTACTGCCTCGGGGCCGCGCTCGCCCGCCTCGAAGGCCGGGTCGCGCTGGAGGAGATCCTCAAGCACTTCCCCACCTGGGACGTGGACTGGGACAACGCCAACCTGGCCTCGACGTCGACCGTCCGCGGCTGGGAGTCCCTCCCGATCACGATCGGCTGAGCTCCGGTGAAGTCGGCGTCGTTCGAGTACCACCGTCCGGAAACCGTCGCCGAGGCGCTCGCGCTGCTGACCGAGCTCGGCGACGAGGCCAAGCTGCTGGCCGGAGGGCAGAGCCTGGTGCCGATGCTGGCACTGCGCCTTGCCTACTTCGACCATCTGATCGACATCGCCCGCCTGCCCGAGCTGCGGGGTATCACCGTGGCCGACGGCTGGCTGCGGGTCGGCGCCGGCGAGACCGAGGCCGCGGTCGGGCGTGACGCAGTGGTGGCCGGCGCGGTTCCGCTGCTCACCCGGGCGACGCCGCTCATCGGCCATTTCCAGATTCGCAACCGCGGCACGCTCTGCGGGTCGGTCGCGCACGCCGACCCGGCCGGGGAGTACCCGACCGTCGCGCTCACCCTCGACGCGGAGATGGTCGCAGCCTCGGCGTCGGGCGGCGAGCGGACGATCGCCGGGGCAGACTTCTTCACCGGCCTGTGGGACACCGCGCTGGAGCCGGACGAGATGCTCGTCGCGGTCCGGTTCCCGGTGTGGAGCGGACGGGCCGGCTTCGCGGTGGAGGAGTTCGCCCGCCGGTCGGGTGACTTCGCCATCGCCGGCGCGGCCGTCGCCGTCGAGCTGGACGGCGACGACCGGGTCGCCCGCGCGGCGATCGGGCTGTTGGGAATGGCCTCGGTCCCGCTGCGCGCCCCGGCCGCCGAGCGGGCCGTCGTCGGGCAGCGGGTCGACACGCTGGACCCGGCGGAGGTCGGGGTGCTCGCGATGAGCGAGCTGGACGACGTCCCCGCCGACCTGCAGGGCTCGGCCGCCTACCGGACCCGGGTCGGCGCGACGATGGTCACCCGGGCGTGGACGTCCGCGATCAAGGAGGCGACCGGCCTGACCGCCGGAGCCGAGGGAGCCCTCCATGGCTGAGCTGCCGGTCCGTCTCACCGTCAACGGCCAGGCGGTCGAGCACCCCGCCGAGCCCCGGATGACGCTGGCCGACTTCCTGCGCGAGCGCTGCGGCCTGACCGGCACCCATCTGGGCTGCGAGCACGGTGCCTGCGGTGCCTGCACGGTGCTGGTCGACGGGGCCGCCGTCCGGTCCTGTCTCATGTTCGCCGTCCAGGCCGACGGGCTCGACGTGACGACCGTCGAGGGCATCGCCGCCCCCGACGGCACTCTTTCCCCGGTCCAGGCGGCGATGCGCGACTGCCACGGGCTGCAGTGCGGCTTCTGTACCCCCGGCTTCGTCGTCTCGATCACCGCGCTGCTGCGGGACAACCCGGCCCCGACCGACGAGCAGATCCGCGAGGGCCTCTCCGGCAACTTCTGCCGCTGCACCGGCTACCAGGGCATCATCGCCGCGGTCCACCAGGCCGCGGCCTCGGTCTCGGTCCATCAACCGACGGCGTAGCGACCTCTCAGCACCTCCCGCCGCGTCCCGGATGACGCGGCCAGCGGGCCGGTTTCGGGCGACGAGCCCGCGCCGGCCCGCCTTCGGTTGCCCCCACTTCCCGCTGTACCGCAGCCGGTCTCTGGTTTCGGTTGAGCCTGACGCTCGTCAGGTGAGAACGTCCTTCTCAACACCAGAGAGGCTTGCTATCATGGGCCCCTGTCCGGGTACGGAAAGGAACCGCACAACATGGCTCACTTCCCGAAACCAGCTGAGGGCAGCTGGACGGCGCACTATCCCGACCTGAGCACGGCGGACGCCTCCTACGAGGACTCGATCTCGCCCGAGCACTACGAGCTCGAGCGCAAGGCGATCTTCGGGAAGACGTGGCTGAACGTCGGCAGGGTCGAGCAGCTCCCGAAGGTGGGCAGCTACTTCACCAAGGAGATCGACGCCGCTCGGTCCTCGGTGATCATCGTGCGGACCGCTGACGGCATCAAGGCGTTCCACAACGTCTGCCGGCACCGTGGCAACAAGCTGGTCTGGCAGGACTACCCGCGCGAGGAGACCTCGGGCACGGCGCGGCAGTTCATCTGCAAGTACCACGCCTGGCGTTACGACCTGGGTGGCGCCTGCACCTTCGTCCAGCAGGAGTCGGAGTTCTTCGACCTGGACAAGGCGAAGTACAGCCTCGCCGACGTCCGCCTGGACATCTGGGAAGGCTTCATCTTCATCAACTTCGACAAGGACGGCACCCAGTCCCTTGCCGACTACCTCGGGCCGCTGGCCGCCGACCTCGTCGGCTACCCGTGGGGCGAGATGACCTCGGTCTTCAAGTACAAGTCCGAGATCGGCGCCAACTGGAAGCTGTTCATCGACGCGTTCGCGGAGTTCTACCACGCGCCGGTGCTGCACAACCGCCAGGCGACGGCGGAGGAGTCCCGCAAGCTGCAGCAGTTCGGGTACGAGGCGCTGTACTACAAGATCGACGGCCCGCACTCGATGGTCTCCAGCTGGGGCGGCATGTCCCCGCCGAAGGACCCGAGGATGGTCAAGCCGATCGAGCGGGAGCTGCGCACCGGCCTGTTCGGCCCGTGGGACAAGCCGTTCGACATCACGCTGCCGCCCGGCCTGAACCCGGCCCGGCACAAGGCGTGGGGCGTCGACTCGTTCGTGTTCTTCCCGAACTTCATGATTCTGGTCTGGGAGCCGGGCTGGTACCTCACGTACCACTACTGGCCGACGTCGGTGAACTCGCACACCTTCGAGGCCGCGCTGTACTTCGCGCCGCCGAAGGACGCCGGGGAGCGGCTGCGCCAGGAACTCGCGGCGGCGACGTTCAAGGAGTACGGCCTGCAGGACGCGAACACCCTCGAGGCGACCCAGAGCATGCTGGAGTCGCGGGCGGTCAGCGAGTTCCCGCTGAACGACCAGGAGATCCTGCTGCGCCACCTGCACCAGAGCGCGCGCGCCTTCTGCGCGGAGTACGTGAAGAGCACCCCCGGCGCCACGCCGTCCCCGGCGCTGGTCTGACCGCCCGATCACAGGAGAGGAGACACCCGTGGCTACCCTGCCCGCGGACTTCGCGGATCTGGAGCCCTTCGCCGACTGGGCCCTCCCGACGGAGGACGAGCGGTTCGCGAAGCGCTACGCGGCCAAGATGGACGACCTGCAGGCGTTCTACGACGCCGCCTTCCCGCGGATTCAGGACGCCATCGCGTACCTGAACAAGTTCCCGCTGGACGAGCTGCCCGAGGACGCGAACAACCTGCTGCTCGTCTACTACTCGCTGTGCTCCGTCTCGTTCCCCGTCGAGGCGTGGCGCCAGCCGAGGGTGCCGGACGCCGGCGCCGCGCACATCTCGAACGTCCTCGCGCCCCTTGTCTGAGGTTCGCGTGGTCTGACGTTCGAGCTCCCGACCACCGGCCCCAGGTGGGCCGGTGCCGGCCTCGCCGGTGTGAGCGTCGCGGGGGTCGAGTAGCCCCCGCCCCCCGCGGCGCAACCGTCGATGTCCGGCCGCCTGGGCCGGCAACTGGCCGTCCGGTGCCGGCGGGCTGGACCGTTCGATCGATGGCACGTGGACGCTGGCGCGCGAAAGACTGGACTGACCGGTCGCCTTGTGACCTGGCTGAAGGCCTCAACCGGCGCCGCCGTCCGTCGACCACGACAAAGGGGACATCGCATGGCACGTATCGAGCCGCTTCCGCTCAAGCAGTGGCCGAAGGAGATGCGGCAGGTGCTGGCCGCCCTGGAGCCGCCGGGCACGCCCGCCAGGCTGTCCCCTGAGGGCCGGTCCAAGGCTCTGAACACGCTCGGGGTCTACGCGCACCACACGACGCTCGCGCAGGCGTTCTTCACGTTCAACGGGCACATCCTGTCGACGAGCACGCTGTCCGACCGCCAGCGCGAGCTGATCGTGCTGCGGGTCGCCGCGCAGCGCAAGGCGGGCTACGAGTGGCTGCAGCACACCTTCATCGCGCGCGACGCTGGCCTGTCCGACGAGGAGATCCAGCGGATCGCGCTCGGGCCGGACGCCCCGCTGTGGGACCCGCTGGACGCGGCCACGCTGCGCGCGGTCGACGAGCTGATCGCCGACGGCAAGATCGGCGACGGGACCTGGGCTGTTCTCGTCGAGAAGCTTGAGGTCAAGCAGATCCTCGATGTGATCTTCACGGTCGGTGCGTACGAGACGCTCGCCTACATGATCAGTTCGTTCGACATCGAGATCGACGACGACATGCGCGAGGCCGTCGCCCGCCGCCAGTCGCCGACCGCCTAACCAGGCGCCGCCGCCCGCCCCTCAGCCCCGATCCGACGGGAGCCACCGATGTCCGTCACCGTCAGTCCGATCAGCGCCGAGGTAGGCGTCGCGATCACCGGCCTCGCCGGCAGCCAGCTGGCGGACCCGGCCGTCGCCGCCGACACCCGCAGGTACCTCGACGAGCACGGCGTCGTCATCTACCGCGAGGCGCACATCGGCGACGCCGACCTGGTCGCGCTCAGCCGGCTGCTCGGTGAGGTCGTCGTCGCGCCGATGGGCGGTGAGGCAGAGTTCCCCGAGGTCTCCGCGATCTCCCTCGACCCGGCCCAGAGCGCCCTGGCGGCCTACCGGACGGGCACCTTCTACTGGCACATCGACGGCGCGAACGACCTGGTGCCGCAGAAGGCGACCCTGCTCACCGCGCTGGAGGTCGCGACCGAGGGCGGCGACACCGAGTTCGCGAACCTCTACGCCGCCTATGAGGGCCTCTCCGCCGAGGACAAGGCCCGGTTCGCCGACCTGCGCGTCGTGCACAGCTTCGCGGCCACCCAGCGGCTGGCCCACCCGGACGCGTCGGACAAGGTGCGCGCCAGCTGGGAGAAGGTGCCCTCCCGGGAGCACCCGCTGGTCTGGACTCGGCGCAACGGCCGCAAGTCCCTGCTGGTCGGCGCGACCGCCGACCACATCGTCGGCCTGCCGGAGGACGAGAGCCGCGTGCTGCTCGACCGGCTCCTCGACTGGGCGACCCAGCCCCGCTTCTCGCTGCGCCATCAGTGGTCGCGCGGTGACCTGGTCATCTGGGACAACACGGGCATCCTGCACCGAGCCCAGCCCTACACCGCCCTGTCTCGCCGGCTGATGCACCGGACCACCCTCGTCGGCGCGGAAGCCGTGGCCTGACCGGTCCGCTCGGCCCCACTGCGGGCGCCCACGTGGAGCAGACTCACCACTCGAACCATCGTCGACCGAAGGGAACCACGCGCAGATGACCGCGGCAGCGAGCGACAGCCTGGCCGGCAAGGTCGCGATCGTCACCGGTGGCGGCTCGGGCATCGGGCGTGGCTGCGCCCTGCGCCTGGCCGCCGACGGCGCGAAGGTCGGCGTCTTCGACCTCGACCCGGGCAACGCCAAGGCGGTCGCGGACGAGATCGCCGCCGCCGGCGGCGAGGCCCACCCGGTCACCGTCGACGTGACCAGCCGCGAGCAGATCGACGCCGGCGTGGCCGAGATCAAGGCGCTGTACGGCGCCGCGACGATCCTGGTGACGTCAGCCGGCCGGGAGGGCTTCCGCCGGTTCCTGGACATCACCGCCGACCAGTGGAACGCCCTGGTCAGCGTGAACCTCACCGGAACGTTCCACTCGTGCCAGGCCGTCGTCCCCGACATGATCGAGGCGCACTGGGGCCGGATCGTGACGATCTCGTCGTCGTCCGCGCAGGGCGGCCAGCCGTTCATGACGCACTACTCGGCGTCCAAGGGCGGGGTCATCACGTTCACCAAGTCCCTGGCGCTGGAGCTCGGCGAGTTCGGCATCACCGTGAACACGATCCCGCCCGGCTTCATCATCACCCCGATGACCGAGCGGAACGCCGAGAAGGGCCGGCTGGGCCCCGGCGGCCTCGACGCCGTCATCGCCCGCACCCCGGTCCGCCGCGGCGGCCAGTCGGAGGACATCGCCGCCGCCTGCGCCTTCCTCTGCCGCGACGAGGCCAGCTACGTCACCGGCCAGATCATCGGCGTCAACGGCGGCCGCACCACCACCTCGACCGTCTTCTAGCCGGACTTCGCCGGGGCCGTCAAGATCGGCCCGGCGCCTTGATCGCCGTTTTGGCCCTCCCGTGGCTACGAATCAGACCCGGTTACGACCAGCAGAGGGCCGAATCGGCGATCAATGTGGGGCCGATACGGAGGGTCCTTTCCGCCTATCCTCGGAAGAGGGTGATGGTGCGGCCGGCGGGGCTGGTGGTGGGGCTTATAGAGGTGCGGTCGTGGATGGCCGGGGCGGTGGGACGGCGATCGAAGAGGGCGAGAGTGCCGGTGTCCAGGTCGAGGCGGTCTAGATAGCCGTCGAGTTGTAGGAGACCTTGGGCGATTGGGTCGGGGTCCCCGGCGGCACGGGCCTTGATTTCGATGGCCTGGCGCTGTTCGGCCTGGGGGTTGCCGAGGGTTGGGTGGGGCCAGCGGACGAGAAGGTCGAGGCGGCCTCGGCCGACGCCGTACTCACGGAGCACGGTGCCTCCTCCGTTGATTACTCTTTGTAGGTAAGCCTGAAGAACGAGGTGCGGGGCGGCCTCGTGATACACCTGCCGGGAGACTAGGATGTCGCCGTTTGCCTTCCAGAACTCGGCGAACTCGGCGAGCAGCCGAGCGAAGTCCATGCGGCCGTCGGGTAGCACGAATGCCCGAGGCGGCGGGGCATCCGGGGTGAATTGGAGTACCCGGTCGGTAAGGACCCGAACGACGACCTCACTGTAGATCGGGTTGGAGATTCGTACGGGGGCGTCCACAGCGATCAGGCCTAGGTCGCGGACGTATTGCAGGTCGTCGTCCAGGGGGTCCTCGACGGGCACGGTTCCGGCGAGCATTGGTTCGATGATGGCGCGGACGCGGGGGTCGTTGAGCTTGTCGACGAGCGAGTCCAGGTGGGTGGCGCGGGCCAGGACAAGTCGTTCCTTTGCCTTATCAACGTGAGCGGCGGTGATCTGCGCCGACGGCGGAACCTCCAGCTTGCGGACGATCTCGTCGGCAAGCGCGTTGACCAGCCAGGGCTGACCGCCGGTCAGTTCGAAGGCACGGTTCACCGCCGTGGTGGTGAACTTCTGGCCTGTAGCCGTGGTGTGCTGGCCGTAGAGTTCCCACACTTCATCGAGGGTGAAGTTTCCCAGTCGCAACGACTCGACGATGATGTTGAATGGGCTGGGGCCGCCCAATCGGTTCGGATTCCCGCCAGAAGCTATCTTGTAATCGCGTAGGTCGCGCAGACCGCAGAGCGCGATGGAGGCGGGGAAGCGCGAGGGTCGGTTGGTAGCGCCGCTGCGAAGCTGGCCGAGCGCGCTGATCAGCGTGCGACCCTCGAGAGCGTCAATCTCGTCGAGAAACAGCACCACTGGTCTTGGGCAGGCCCGCGACCATGCTCGCAGCGAGGTACCCAGCAGCGCCCCGTCAGCGGCTTCCGGCCATGGCGGTGGAACAAGCTCAGGCGGCAGCGCGTCTTCCGCGTCGTCGCGCAGCTTCTGCAGGATCGCGCGGGTCGCCTCGCCGACGTCGTCTCCCCAGGCCCGCCCCGGTTCGCAGGAGGTCAGCAGCGCCGCGTACCGGCCGCTGTCCGTTAGTTCGGCGGCCAGCGCCCGCAATGTCGTCGTTTTTCCGGTCTGCCGGGGCGCATGGACCACAAAGTAACCGTTCCGGGCCACGAGGCCAGGAACCGTAGGCAGCCGCGCCGATGCGGGGATCATGTAATGGTTATTCGGATTGCAGGGTCCTGCGGTGTTGAACCAGCGAGCCACCACGCCACCCAACCTCCACGGCTACCGCCAGGGCTGATCACCGCAACTCTACGGACCGTCGATGCGCCTACGCGGGTTCGTCGGCCAGTCGTGGCTGGATGGGACCGTCTGGCTCGGGACTAGGGCGCCTGGACAGGCGGCGGGTCGCGGCGACGGCGAGGGTCGCCGCCGTGATGACCAGCGTCAGGTACCCGTAGGTGATGTGCACCAGGCTGACGTGGCTGGTCAGCCTGCTGGTGATCAGGCCGGGGACGGCCGCGCCGCAGTAGGAGATCAGGAAGATGGTGGACAGGACGCCGGCGCGCTCGTCGGGGTGGGTCCTGGACAGCACGCCACGCATGCTGCCGGAGGCCGCGGCCCCCTGCCCGATGCCGGCGGCGAAGCTGGCGACCAGGAACGGGGCAATCGTCCCGACGCTGACCGCCGCCGTCACGATGACCGTGCCCGTGACGAAGACGCCGAGCCCGATACGCACGGCGGTGCCAGCGGACAGCCGGCCGGTCAACGAGCCACCGATGGGGGAGAGCACCGACAGCGACGCGAACACCACCGCGACGACGAAGGTGTTCTCGGTGCCGAGGCGGTCCGACGTCAGCGCGGGCGCGAAGGCCTGGAAGAAGCCGCCCAGCGACCAGGTCGCGACCGCCACCGCGCCGGCGACGAACACCGGGCGGCCGGCCCCGGTCGGCACCAGGACGCGAGGCCGCAGCGTCCGAACCGCCGCGGCCGGCCTGTGCTCGGCGACGCTCTCAGGGCAGGCGACGAGCAACAGGACGCCGAGCCCCAGCGCGCAGACCATGATCACAAATATGAGCAGTCGAGGCGCGGGGCCGTACTCCACGAGGGCCCCGGAGATGATGGCCCCGAGCGGGACCGCGACGGGTGGGACGACGCTGGTGATCAGCCCCGGCAGCCAGCGCGGCCGGTCGGGCGCGATGTCGACCACGTAGGAGCCGAGCGCGCTCGACGCGATTCCGCAGGCCAGCCCCTGCAGGACGCGGCCGCAGACCAGGGTCGGCAGCGTGGCGACATGCATCAGCACCAGGCTGCCCGCGAGCGAGCTCAGCAGGGCGGCGATGCCAACCGGGCGTCGGCCCAGGTGGTCGGACAGCCGGCCCAGCAGAAGCAGCGAGAGCGCCGTCGTGACGAAGTAGATGACCGTCGTGAGGGCCAGCCCGCCGCTGGAGATTCCGTTCTCCAGCCGGTACGTGTTGTAGAGCGGGATCGGCGCGCCCGAGGACAGGAACGTCAGGACGAGCGTCGCCGACCCGACGGCGAACGCGGGCGTCCGGGGGAGGCGTCTGCGGGGCCAGGCGGGACCCGGACGACGTCCACCCCGCGGGGAGCCCACTCGCATGACGAGCATCGCACCAGCCGGCGGTGCTCGCGGGCGGTGCCTGGTGTTCCAGGTAACGCCGGTGCCTCGGCAAACAGCTGGGCCGTCGGCCTTTGACGACGTGCCCGGGGGAGTCGCTACGGGCGGTCGACGCCTCGGGCGATGGCGTCGAAGCGGCGGCTGGCCTCTTCCTCGTCGTCGGGGGTGCGGGTGTCCTGCCGGACGACATCGGCGATGCACAGGTAGCAGGCCACGGCCGCGACGACGGCGTAGGCGAGCCAGATCGGGTTCTTCCCGTGGGCGATGACCGAGTACACCGGCAGTACGGTCAGCGCGCAGAAGAAGGCGCTTACGACGGCCGCCGTGACCCGAGTGACCGGGTGCTTGCGCCAGTGGGGTGTCCGGCGGACTGGCCAGGCCTCGACGGGGTCGGCCTCGGCTGTGCCGGCCGCCGGCGCCTGACTGGCGGAAAGCTCGGTCATGGCGGAGACGGACGGCTGAGGGTCGGTCACGAGGTCACCTCGTCTTCGGTCCAGTGGTGGTTGAGTAACGAGATCAACACTACCCGTAATCCAAGCGCCTCGGTACCTCCTGCGGGTATCTGGTGGAAGTCTTTACCTCCAGCCGCGAGTCGCCGAGCCGACGTCGCGACGGCGACCGCCGCCGGGTCTCGCGTCCGGGCCTGCCAACCGACTTCGCCCTGCTCAACGCACTTCTTGTGATCTAGGTTCCCTCTGGTTGCGGACTTGATCGGGCCGGGTGGCTCGGGTACTGTCGAACCAGACAGTGTCTTAGTCATCAGGTTAGATCGGACATTGGGAGGCAGGCATGACCCTGGCCTTGTCGGTAGCGGCAGAGGTTGAAGAAGATCCCGTGGTCGGCTCGGCCCCGCGTCGACGCGCGTGGGCCGGTACCTCAAGGAGGCTGCCGATGCATGACGCCGAGATCGTTGTCCCAGCCGAGGTGCGCAACGGCCTCGTCCGCGCGGCGCAAGCTAAGGGTAGGCCGTTGGAGGTCTACCTCACGATTCTCGCGAAGCCCTTCATGACTGCCGACGAGCACGCGGTGCAAGGCGAGCGCCTTCTGGCCTACCTGAAGGCGTGGAACGGCTACGACCCGACTGAGGAAGACCTAGCTAAGGTCGACGCGATGCTCGAGCGTCAGTGTGTGCAGCACCGGGCTGGGCAGTGACGGACGAACATCATGTCGTCCTGGACGATTCCGCGATGCTCGCAGCGGGCCGCGGGAGCGTCGCGGCGTCCAGGCTGATTGACAACGCGCATAACCGCAAGGGTTGGTTTCTCTACGCCCCGACCTGCGCGATGGTCGAGGCGGACCGCGTTCGGAGTGGCATCGCCGAGCACTTCGCGTCGATGCCAGCTGTCAGGATCCTTCCGCTGGATCTTTCGGCCGCACTCTCCATCGCACGTCAAACGACCTGGGCCTCGGCGCATGTCCAACATGTGGCCGGCCCCACCCTGGAGCACCCAGAGGGCGTTGCGGTCGCCACAGCGGACCCCGCCCGCTGGAAGGGGGAGCCCATCAGGGTCATCGACCTGACCGCTTGACGACGACGGCGCCGAGCAGGGCGAGTCAACAGCTGTCGACTCAGTTCGTTGCTTGCCAGTCGCCAATCAATTGGGAGGGAAGAGCACCCTAAGCACTCGGTTCTCCTTCGTGGGGGGGGGGGGGGGGGGCGGCCCCCCCCGGGGGGGGGCCCCCCCGCGGCAGACCTCCCAGATCGCCGACCTCCCAGATCGACTCCGTCGATCCGGCAGGGACCCTGTCGCCGATCCGG
>NZ_JADWYX010000127.1 GCF_016786355.1 Frankia sp. AgB1.9 | reverse complement strand
CCGGTCGGCGGCAGGCCCCCGTAGGTTCGCTCGTCCTGGGCGCGGTGTGGTCCGCGCCGGTCGAGGCGGCCGGGGCCGTTCCTGGCCGTCGGCGCGGGAGCCGGGCAGCCGGCCGATTGATCGGAAGCCATCCGCGGCCCCACCCGGCTAACGTTCGGGCGGGGGCCGAATGCCCGTGGCCGGGCTGACCGCCCGGGTTGCCCAGTCGTCTGGCGGTGGAGGGACTTCATGCGTGACGCCGTGATCTGTAGCCCGGTGCGGACGCCCGTCGGTGGGTATGGCGGTGCCCTGCGGCCGCTCGCCGCGCACGAGTTGGGCGCGGCCGTGCTGCGCGGGCTGGTCGAGCGGACGGGCCTGGACCCGGCGGACGTCGACGATGTCCTGTTCGGCTGCTGCTACCCGTCGATGGAGGCCCCCGCGCTCGGCCGGGTGGTCGGGCTCGACGCCGGTCTGGGTGTCGAGGTCCCGGGCCTGCAGCTCGACCGGCGCTGCGGGTCCGGCGTGCAGGCCATGACGATCGGCGCGATGCAGGTGCAGACCGGGGCGGCCGACCTGATCATCGCCGGTGGCGCGGAGAGCATGAGCAACGCGCCGTTCTTCTCCCACGAGGGCCGCTGGGGCATCCGCGGCGCGGGGCTGACCTTCCACGACGCCCTCGCCCGGGGCCGCGTCACGGCCGGCGGCCGCAACTTCCCGGTCCCCGGCGGCATGATCGAGACGGCGGAGAACCTGCGCCGCGAGTACAACATCTCCCGCGCCGAGCAGGACGAGCTGGCGCTGCGCTCGCACCAGCGGGCCGTCGCCGCGCAGCGCTCCGGCCTGTTCGACGACGAGATCATCCCGGTGACCGTCCCGGGCAAGAAGCAGGACGTCGTCGTCACCGCCGACGAGCACCCCCGACCGGACAGCTCGCTGGAGACCCTGGCCCGGCTCAAGCCGATCATGGGAAAGGCGGACCCCGAGGCCACCGTCACCGCCGGCAACGCCAGCGGCCAGAACGACGGCGCCTCGGCCTGCGTCGTCACCCATCCGGCCGAGGCCGAACGGCTCGGGCTGCGCCCGCTGGCCCGCCTCGTCTCCTGGGCCGTGGCCGGGGTGCCGCCGCGGACGATGGGCATCGGCCCGGTCCCCGCGACGGCCAAGGCGCTGGAGCGTGCCGGCCTGAAGCTCGCGGACATCGACCTGATCGAGCTCAACGAGGCCTTCGCCGCCCAGGTGCTGGCCTGCACCCGTGAGTGGGGCTTCACCGAGTCCGACTGGGACCGGTTCAACGTCAACGGCTCGGGGATCTCCCTCGGCCACCCTGTCGCCGCCACCGGGGGCCGGATCCTGGCGACCCTGCTGCACGAGATGCACCGCAGGGACGCCCGCTACGCCCTGGAGACCCTGTGCATCGGCGGCGGCCAGGGCATCGCCGCCATCTTCGAGAAGATCGACTGACCAGCACGCGGGAGGTACGGGAATGGACCTGGGTCTGGGCGGTGCGGCCGTCGTCGTCAGCGGTGGCTCGAAGGGGATGGGCCGGGCGGCCGTCGAGTGCTTCGCCCGCGAGGGCGCCCGGGTGGCGATCCTCGCCCGCGGCAAGGCGGCGCTCGACGAGACGGCCGAGCGCGCGCTCGCGCTCGGCGCGGCCGAGGCGTTCGGCATCGGCACCGACCTCACCGACAGCGCCTCGGTGACGGCCGCCCTGGACGAGGTCGGCGCCCGGTGGGGCGCGCTCAACGTGCTGGTCAACGCGGCGGGCCCTGTCGAGTCCGGCCTCAAGGGCTTCGAGGGCTCGGACGACGCCGAGTGGATCGCCACGCTGGAGATCGGCACCCTCTCGGCCGTCCGCACCGTGCGCGCCGCCCTGCCGCTGCTGCGCGCCGCCGAGTGGGCCCGCGTCGTGAACGTCTCGGCGCACTCGACCCGGCGCCAGTCGCCGAGCCTGATCGCGTACACGGCGTCGAAGGCGGCGCTGACCAGCCTCAGCAAGAACCTGGCGCAGACCCTGGCGCCCGAGGGAATCCTGGTCAACACCGTCTCGCCCGGGTCGTTCCTGTCCGAGGGGATGAAGGGCTACCTGCGGGAACTGCCGGCCGAGCGCGGTATCGACCCGGACAGCCTCACCGACGCCATGCGCGTCATCAAGGAGGACTTCGGCCATCCGGCCTTCCTGCCGCGGGCCGGCGACCCGGCCGAGATCGGCCCGGTCATCGCCTTCGCCGGCTCCCGCCTCAACACCTACATGACCGGCGCCGACATCAACGTCGACGGCGGCAGCGACTTCTAGCGAACGCCGACTCAGCGACGTCGGCCTACAGGCTTGGGCTGATGCCCCAGGTGCCGGTGAAGGTCTCGCCTGGTTCGAGGGTGCGCAGGCCGTGGCCGCTGTTGAAGGCGTCGGCGGGACAGGTCTGCGGCTCGACGGCGATGCTGCGGCGCCGTTGGTCGGCGCTGAGCGTGTCGCCGGTGAACACCTGGATGTACTCCCAGGCCTCGTCCATCCAGACGGTCACCGCGCCGCCGTCGCCCGCCAGCACGACCCTGGCCCGGCCGTCCGGGTCGCGGCGCAGCTCCGAGAAGCAGTGGTCGATGACGAGGTCGTCGACCTGGCGGGCGGAACGGAAGTCGTACGGCCCGTCGGCGACCCTCTCGTCGCCGGTCGGGATCAGGGCCTCGTCCACCAGCAGCCTGCGCTCGGCCGGCACGGTGAGCAGCGCGTCGTCGGCGCGGGCCGGCGTGCCGTGCGGCCCGGGGACGTAGAGGTAGGGGTGGGCGCCCATGCCGACCGGGGCGGGGCGGCCGCTCAGGTTGGTCGCCGTCATCGCCACGGTCAGGCCGTCGTCCCCGAGCACGTAGGCCGCGCGGAACGCGACGGTGAACGGATAACCGCTCTGCGCGCGGACGATGAACGACGCGGTGGCCGTGGCCGGGCCGACCCGCTCCAGCTCCCAGGCCGACCAGCGGCCCAGGCCATGGATGGCGTTGCCGGTCTTCGCCTCGCTGATCGCCAGCTGCAGGGTCGCGTCGTCCCAGCGGTAGCGGCCCCCGGCAATCCGGTTCGGCCACGGCACGAGCAGCTGGCCTCGGCCGTGGCTGGCCATGGCGTCGACGGGATAGCCGTCGAGCACGGCGACGCCGCCGACCCGGTAGTCACGCGGGCCGCCCCCGACCTCGACGATCGTGACCGCGGCGTCCCCGTGCACGAGCTCCAGCTGACGCCCCGACGGCGCGATTGGATCCATCGGGCCAGTATCGCGACGGCGGCGCCGAGCGTCCGCCGGACGCCCGACCGCTCCCCGTTATGTCGGGCTGTGGATCGGCCAGCCTTGCTCCGCCGGCCGGTCATTGATCGCCGTTTCAGCCCTCGAATGGTCGTGGTCGGAGGCTTTTACGACCGCGCGAGGGCCAAAACGGCGATCATCGTGCCGAGCGGGGAAGATCAGTGGCCGACCCAGTTCGGCTTGCGCTTCTGGGCGAACGCGGTCGCGCCCTCCTTGGCGTCGTCGCTGGCGAAGACGGGGGCGACGGCCTTGCCGATGGCGTCCCAGTCGGCGGCCGGGACCTCGCCGACCATCAGCGCCTTCGTGACCTGGACGGCGAGCGGGCCGTTGTCGGCGATGGCCTCGGCGACCTCCAGCGCGGCCGCCAGCACCTCGGCGGCCGGGACGACCCGGCTGACCAGGCCGACCTCGTAGAGCCGGGAGGCCTTGACCGGCTTGCCGGTCAGGCCCAGCTCCAGCGCGAAGGCGAGCGGAACCCGGGTCGGCAGCCGGGTGCCGCCACCGGCGGCGATCAGGCCGCGGGACACCTCGGGCAGGCCGAACTTCGCCGTCTCCGCCGCGACGATGATGTCGCAGAACATCGCCAGCTCGAAGCCGCCACCGACGGCGGTCCCGTTCACCGCCGCGACGACCGGCTTGGAGTAGGGCTGGCGCATGAAGATGCCCAGACCGGGGCCCTGCACCTCCATGGCACCCGGGGTCATGAACGCCTTGAGGTCCATGCCGGCACAGAAGATCTTCTCGCCGGCGGCGGTGAGGACCACCACCCGGACCTCGGGGTCCTTCGCCGCCTCCTCGAAGGCGTAGCCGATCCCGGTCATGGTCGCGCCGTCGAGCGAGTTGCCGGCCTGCGGCCGGTTGATCGTGACGACGGTGATCGGGCCGCGCCGTTCGACGTCGACGGACATGGGCAGCTCCTTCGCGTGACGCCCGCCGGGATCCTCGCGAGGCCGGCGGGGCGCGGAATGTCGGGTGAGGTGGTCGCGCCAGGTGCCGGCCGCCGTGGGGAGGCCGTCCGCGACCGTAGTCGCCATAGAATCACATTCTCGCCCGGCGGAAAAGTGATGCCACTCGGTGATAGTGCACTCGCGCTAATTCGGCAGGCGACGACCCGATTGCGGGGATACCCGTCGGCGTTGATGCGCGAGCAATCTGAAATGTAATTCTATCGACCAATCGCGGGCTACCCCACTCACCCCCCGGCCGGGCCGCTCCGGCTGGGCTCCGCCGTTCGCGCAGATCACGGCCGTCGGCTCAGCCCGATCGACGCCCGCCCCGGGTACCACCGTAGAACGGCAATCTGGCAAGCCGAATCGGGGTTCGATGTGACGGGCAGTCGTTTCGGAGCGGTCGTGGTGATCTCGATCCTGCGTGGATCTGTGGCTCCCGCGCCCGGCCCCCCGGGCGGGCCTGTGACGATCGCTTCGAACGGTTGCGCGGGTAGACCCGTGGGTGCAAGCGTCTAACCACCGACTGCCCTGAGCTGGGCAAGGGTCCCTGAGATCGCGCCCGACGGCGCCCGCCAGGGACGCTCGGTTCGGATGTTCCGGTGACCCTAAGGAGCGGGAGTACGGATGACGATCGCGATGCTGCTGGACATGGCCCGCGGCGCCTACGGCGACCGAGTCGCCCTGGGCTCGCGCTCCGGCGGCGGGCTGTCGTATGAGGAGGTCGGCTCCCGAGTCGCCTCCGGCGCCGCCGCGATCAGGGAGTCCGGCGCCGAGCGGGTGGTGTTCGTCGGCGTGAACGGCCCGGCGTTCCCGGTCCTGCTGTTCGCCGCCGCGTCGGCCGGGGTGCCGATCGCCCCGCTGAACTACCGGCTGTCCGCCGACCAGCTGCGCGGCCAGATCGCCCAGCTCGGCCGAGCCCTCGTGGTCGCCGACACCGCCTACCTGGACACCGTCAGCGGAGTCGAGGGCGTGGCTGGACTCGTCAGCACCGAGGACTGGTTCGCCGCCTCCGCCACCCCGGTCGAGGGCGCCGACCCGTTCACCGACCTCGACCCGCCGGACGTCGACCCGGACGCGACCGCCGTGCTGCTGTTCACCAGCGGCACCACGTCCGCGCCCAAGCGCGTCATCCTGCGGCACTCGAACCTGGTCTCCTACGTGCTCGGCACGGTCGACTTCGCCTCGGCCGAGGAGGACGACGCCATCCTGGTCAGCGTCCCGCCCTACCACGTCGCGGGCATCGGGACCGTGCTGACGAACCTCTACTCCGGCCGGCGGATCTGCTACCTGCCGAACTTCGAGGCGCAGGCCTGGCTGGACCTGGTGCGCGCGGAGCAGATCACCAACGTGATGCTGGTGCCGACGATGTTGGTCCGGGTCGTCGAGACGCTCGGTGGCAAGCCGGCCGACGCCCCGCACCTGCGTTCCATCGCCTACGGTGGCGCCCGGATGCCCGGCAAGGTGCTCGAGGCGGCGCTCGGCGCGTTCCCGGAGACCGGCTTCGTCAACGCCTACGGCCTCACCGAGACCTCGTCGACGATCGCGGTGCTCGGCCCGGACGACCACCGCGAGGCGTTCGCGAGCGACGACCCGGTGGTGCGCGCTCGGCTGGGCTCGGCGGGGCGCCCGGTGCCCGGCGTCGAGTTCGAGATCCGCGACGACGCCGGCACCCCGGTCGGCGTCGGCGAGCCTGGTCTGCTGTGGGTGCGCGGCGAGCAGGTCTCCGGCGAGTACGAGGGCCTCGGCTCGGTGCTCGACGCCGAGGGCTGGTTCCCGACCAAGGACGGCGCCTTCGTCGACGCCGACGGCTACGTCTTCATCACGGGCCGCAGCGACGACACGATCATCCGCGGCGGCGAGAACATCGCCCCGGCCGAGATCGAGGACGTCCTGGGCCGGCACGAGAAGCTGCGCGACGTCGCCGTCTACGGCGCGCCCGACGACACGTGGGGCCAGCGGATCGTCGCCGCGGTCGTGCTCCACGACGGTGAGACCGCCACGGTCGACGAGCTGCGCGGCTACGTCCGCGGCAAGCTGCGCGGCTCCAGGACCCCGGACGAGGTCGTCTTCCTCGGCGAGCTTCCCTACACCCCGACCGGAAAGCTGCTGCGCAACCAGGTCGCCGCGCTCGTCGCGGACCAGGCGGAGTCCGTCGGGTCCTGAGGTCACGGCCTGAGGTCATCGCCTGGTCCGCCATGGCGGTCCTGGCCCGAGCTCCTGAGCCGCTCCACCGATCGGTGGAGCGGCTCAGCCGTCTGGTGGAGTCGCGGTTCCGCCGGCGAACCGGACGACCGGTCGATGTGAGCGCGGGCCGGTTCGGGTGACGCTGGTCCAGACGATTTCGCCTGAGACCGGAGGCATTTCCGATGGCCCAGCTTGCCGCGGCCCCGCGCCAGCCCGTTGCCGACGACCGTTTCGACCGTTTCGACGACCAGCGCACGCGTTCGGCGCTGCGAGCCGTCCGGCTGCTCACCGGCGGCTACCTGACGCTGAGCGTCCTGACCATGGCCGCCGTCGTCCTGCTGCGCGGCCACCCGTCGCTGGTCACCGGCGCGGTCTGGACCCGTACGACGATCGTCACCGTGAGCGCCCTGCTGACCTTCGCCTTCGCGGCGGGCACCGCCCGAGGCTCGCGCGGGGCGTTCCGGCGGCTGCGGATCGTCTCGACCGTCATGGTGATCGCGATCGTGGTCATCGTCGCCATCCCGGGCGACTTTCCGATGTGGCTCAAAATCGAGCAGGGCGCCTGCGGGCTCCTCCTGCTCGGGGTCGTCCGGCTGGTCCGCGGCCGCCACCTGCGTGGGCTCTTCGCGGCCACCGCCGAATAGCCTTGTCGCGGGAGAATCCAGTCGTGCGGTCAGACGGGAGCATCCGGTCATGGCAGCGGAGCTGACGATCCGCGACCCGGCGGCGACGGTCGTGCGGGACGTGACGGCGTGGCTGCGGCTGGTGGCGATCGGGCCGTACGCGCTGCTCGCGGCGCTGACCGCCTACACGGCGGCGCAGCGCCGCGGCGAGCCCGGCCCCCTCACGGTGGACCTGGCGCTGTGCGCGGTGACCGCGCTGTGGATGCTCGTCATGGTCACGGTGCGGCCCGGCTGCCGGGAGCAGCCGGTCCTGATGACGGTCTTCCTCGTCGGTCTCGCCGCGCTCACGGTGGTCCTGGTGGTCCGGGATCCGTGGTTCGGGGTGTTCACCCCGGCCGGGTACGTCTACGCCTTCCGGCTGCTGCGCTGGCCGTGGCGGCTCGGTGGCATCTGCGCCTTCGCGGTGGTGGCCGGGACCGCGCAGGCGTCCGGCATCCCGCGAACGACCGCCGTGGGCGTGCTGAGCTGGGCCGCCGTCGTCGTGAACGTGGTGCCGATGTGCGCGCTGGCCTGGGCGCTGGAGCGTGACCGGCTGCGTCAGGAGGAGCGGCTGCGCGCGCTCGCCGAGGTCCGCGCTGCCAACGAGCGGCTCGCGACGGCGCTCGCCGAGAACGCGGCGCTGCAGGAGCGGCTGGTCGCCCAGGCCCGCGCCGGCGGCGTCCGGGACGAGCGTGAGCGCCTCGCCCGCGAGATCCACGACACGCTCGCCCAGGGCCTGACCGGCATCGTCGCCCAGCTGCGGGCGGCCGAGGCGGCGGGCGACGACCTGGCGGATGGCGACCCGGCGGCCGACGACCCCGCGGACAGGGCCGGCTGGCGCCGTCACGTCACCCTGGCCGCCCAGCTCTCCCGGGAGAGCCTGGCCGAGGCGCGCCGCTCGGTGCACGCGCTGCGCCCGCAGGAGCTGGAATGCGCCGCCCTCGGCGCCGCGATCGCGGACATCGCCGGTCGCTGGTCGGCGCGCCACGGCCTCGCGGTGCAGGTGACGACGACCGGCGCACCCGGCCCGCTGAGCCCCGAGGCGGAGGCCGCGCTGCTGCGCGCCGCCCAGGAGGCGCTGGCCAACGTCGCCAAGCACGCCGAGGCCAGCCGCGTCGGCGTAACCCTGTCCTACCTGGACGACCAGGTCGCGCTCGATGTCCGGGACGACGGCCGGGGCTTCGACCCGGGCGCCACCGAGGGCCCGCACGCGGGCGGCGGATTCGGCCTGGTCGCGATGCGCCAGCGGATCGAGGCGCTCGACGGCACGCTGCAGATCGAGTCGCGGCCGCGCCACGGCACCGGCATCTCGGCCCGGGTACCGCTGGGGGCCGGCGCGTGACGGGCACCCCCGGCGACGCGGCCGCCCCGAGGATCCGGCTGCTCGTCGTCGACGACCATCCGGTGGTCCGTGACGGGCTGATCGGCATGTTCGCCCGCGAGCCCGACGTCGAGGTGGTGGGCGAGGCCGCCGACGGCGCGCAGGCGGTCCGGCTCGCCGCGCAGCTGCGGCCGGACGTCATCCTCATGGACCTTCGAATGCCCGGCATGGACGGCGTCACCGCGATCAGGGAGCTGGCCCGCGGCGGCGCGGGCGCCCGAGTGCTGGTGCTGACGACCTACGACACGGACAGCCACGTGCTGCCGGCGATCGAGGCCGGGGCGACCGGGTACCTGCTGAAGGACGCGGCGCGCGACGACCTGCTGCGGGCGGTCCGCGCGGCGGCGCGCGGTGAGGCCGTGCTGGCCCCGTCGGTCGCGGCGACGCTGATGAACAGGGTCCGGACGCCGGAGACGGGCCCGCTCAGCCAGCGCGAGCTGGAGGTCCTCCAGCTCGTCGCCGCCGGCGCCACCAACCGGGTGGTCGCCGCCCAGCTGTTCGTCACCGAGGCCACGGTCAAGACCCACCTGCTCAACATCTACGCCAAGCTCGGCGTGAACGACCGCGCGGCGGCCGTCGCCGAGGCCTTCGGCCGGGGCCTGCTCACCGCCACCCGCCGCGCCTGAGCCGGCTTCCGGGATGCGTCGCGACGCCCCTGAGTGACAGAATCCGTCGATCTGACTCACCATCAGAGGGCGCCTCGACGGGCAGCCGTCGCGCAGCGTACGGAAGGACGGCCGGCATGGTCAGCACGCGGGCGGCACTGCTGTACGGCATCGGTCAGGACTACAAGATCGAGACCGTCGAGATCGACGAGCCCCGCGCGGGCGAGGTCCTCATCGAGCTGCGCGCGACCGGGCTGTGCCACTCCGACGAGCACGCCCGCACCGGCGACATGCTGATGCCGCACTACCCGGTGATCTGCGGCCACGAGGGGGCCGGCGAGGTGGTCGCGGTCGGCCCGGGCGTCTCCTCGGTGGCGCCCGGCGACCATGTGGCGATGTCGTTCATCCCGTCCTGTGGGAGGTGCCGGTCCTGCCGGTCCGGCCGCGGGTACCTCTGCGACGACGGCATGAAGCTGTTCGACCTCGGGATGATCACCGACGGCCGGGTCGCGCACCGGATCGGCACGGAGCCGGTCGCCCGGTTCACCCAGCTGGGCGCGTTCGCCGAGCACCAGCTGCTCGCCGAGTCGAGCGTGGTGAAGGTCGACCGGGACATCCCGTGGACCGCCGCGGCGCTGGTGTCCTGTGGCGTGGCGACCGGGTTCGGCTCGGCCGTCAACCGGGCCGAGGTCCGTCCCGGCGACACCGTCGCGGTGCTGGGGGTCGGTGGCGTCGGCATCAACGCCGTGCAGGGCGCGAAGATCGCCGGGGCCCGTGAGATCATCGCCGTCGACCCGGTCGCGTTCAAGCGCGAGCAGGCCGAGCGGTTCGGCGCGACGCACGTCTTCGCCTCGCTCGAGGAGGCGATCGCCGGCGTCGGGGCGCTCACCCGGGGCCAGATGTGCGACGCGGTGATCTGCACGTTCGGCGTCATGCTCGGCAGCCTCCTGGAGCCGGCGCTGACGCTGACCGCCAAGGGTGGCACCTGCGTCGTGACGTCGGTGGCCCCGATGGCGCAGGGGCAGGCCGACGTCAACCTGTTCGCGATGGCGATGATGAACAAGGACATCCGCGGCTGCCTGTACGGCTCCAGCAGCCCGCGGGCGCAGATCCCGGAGCTGCTCGACCTCTACCGCTCCGGCATCCTCAAGATCGACGAGCTGGTCACGAAGACCTACAGCCTCGACCAGGTCAACGAGGGCTACGCGGACCTCAACGCCGGCCGCATCCTGCGCGGGGCGCTCGTCTTCTAGGCTGCGGAGCGGTAGGCGTCCCAACCGGGCAGCCACGCGTCGTCTGGCGGACCGCGCGGACCTCGTTGGGCGCGCCTTGCCGTAGTGGCGTTGAGTCGGGCGCAGAATAGCGTTTCCGTCTCAAGGGAACTATATTTCCGGTGTGACGACCACCGGCGCGGAGCGCGCGCGGGCCGCGCGGGACACTCGCGGGGTGGACTGGGAGCAGATGCCTGACTCCGTACGGGCCGCGGTGGACCGGGCGCTCGGCCGCGCCCAGCAGGACGCGCTCGAGGAGATCGAGCAGATCCTCGACGCCGCCATGCGGGTGGTCGAGCGGATCGCGCCAGCCGAGCCGCGGGTGGCCGACATCGTCGCCGAGGCAGGCACGTCCAACCAGACCTTCTACCGGTACTTCGCCGGCAAGAACGAGCTGCTGCACGCCGTGATGGAACGCGGGGTCGTGCGCACCCGCTCCTATCTGCGCCACCAGATGTCGAAGCAGACCGAGCCGGCCGACCAGGTCGCCGCCTGGGTGGAGGGGCTGCTCGCGCCGCTGGCCCGGCCGGACCCGGCCCGTCCGGACGCGGCGCTCAGCCGGCTGTCGGTCAGCGGGAACCCGACCGGCCGGGCGGTGCTCGACGACCAGCTCGGCGAGCTGCTGATCGCCCCGTTCGCCGCGGCCGGCCGCCCGCATCCCGAGCTGGACGCCCGGGTCGTGCAGCGCGCGGTGATCGGCACCCTGGCCCGGCACGTCGGTGCGGGCACCGTCCCCGACGAGCAGGAATGCCGTCACCTCATCGACTTCTGCTCCGCCGTCGCGGCCGGCGGCCGGTAGATAACCAGCCCGCGGTCACTCGGGCTCGTCGTCCGGGGTCTCCTCCTCGTCGGGCAGGGCGTCCGGGCGATGCGCGGTCAGCCAGCCGTCGACGTCGGACTTTCGCCAGATCCGCATGTGGTCGGCGAAGCCGGCCGGGACGGGGTACGAAGGGCGGCGAGTGAGCTGGTAGGCGCGCGTACGCGACACCTTTAGCCGCCTCATCAGGTAGCCGATAGTCACGAAGCGCTCCACGCCTGCGGACGCTAGATCTGACGGGTGCGACACTGTCTGCTACGGCAGTGCCAGGAGCGTCAGGAGAGGCCATGCGCAACCCGAATCAGGCCGGCAACGACGAACAGACGGGAGCGGTCGACCCCAATCCACCGACCGCGCCCCATGACACCCGAGGACCCAGAACTAGGCGGTCTGGGCTCGCTTCCAGGCTCGGACCGCGCGGCGCCCTGCCATCGCCGGGCGAGGTGCCGTGGGCGCAGGAGGTGGCGGACGCGGTGCTGGCGACCATGCCGGCGGACGACCCCGCGACGAGCGAGCCGGCCGTTCTGCCCGAGCGGGCGGACACCGAACTCGCGGAAGCCGTGCACGCGGAAGCCGAGCACGGGGACGCCGAGTCCTTGAGGGCGGAGGACGGGGACGCCTCAGCTGTGCCCGACCTGTCCGACCTGTCCGACGTGCCCGCGGAGGAGTTCGCCGCGTCGTTCTTCTGGCCCAGCGCCGCTGCCGACGGGCCCGCCCGGCCGTGGCGCTCGCTGTTCCGCTGACCCGAGGGAGCCAAGGATGGAACGGGGGACGAAAGAGATGGTCACCAGGGCGCGGCTGGACGTCGCGCGGATCGACGTGCCCGGCGTCGGGGCGGCCGGAGGTGCCCGGCGGACCGAGCTGGTGAGCCTCGCGCTGCCGGACCGGGCCGGGCTGCTGCTGCAGCGGCGAGCCGCCGAGGCGGACCGGTCGGACAAGCTGCTGGCGAAGCGCTCGCGGGACGTCGTCGGTGAGCTGCGGGCCGACCTGCACTTCGTCGAGCTGCGGGCCGGCGAGCTGGCCCGGGTGGCGCTGAGCATGGCGCGGCTCGGGCACGTGGGCGCGGTCGTGGTGTGTCCGGTGGGGGTGTCGCCGGGGCGGACGGCGCTCGCTCTCGCGGTCGCCGACCTGCTGCGTGACCGACGAGGGGTGCAGACGCCGGTGGTGACCTGCGCGGTCTGCCCGCCGCTCGGCCTGGGCCGCACCGCCGTCCCGCACGAGGTCCGGGTCGAGGTCGACGGGCGGGCGCAGTACCGGATCGTCTGGGAGCTGCTCACGTGGGAACAGGTGCCAATGTGGCTCGGGGGCCTGCGTTAGCCGCTTTCGGTGGGCCCCGGGCCGGTCGCAGTTCGGGCGTCCGGGCTGCGGGGCACACTAAAGTCGCAGGCGGGAACGGGTCTGTCCGGATGCCGACAGACCTAGGGGTTCCGGTCACGCGACGAAGGGCGACGAGGATGAGTCTCGAGACCGCGACGGACGGCCAGGCCGCGGCGGCGCCGCGCCAGCAGCGGCGCGGCCGGCGGATCGCGATGACCCCGGCGGAGGTCGACGCGTTCCTCGCCGAGGAGCGCACCTGCCGGGTCTCGACCGTCGGCGCCGACGGGGCTCCGCACACGTCGGCACTGTGGTTCGTCTGGGACGGCTCCGCGTTCTGGCTCAACAGCATCGTGAAGAGCCAGCGCTGGACCGACCTGATCCGTGACCCGCGGGTCTCGGTGATCATCGACACCGGTCACGGGTTCGGTGAGCTGCGCGGGGTCGAGCTGATCGGCAAGGTCGCCGTGGTGGGCGAGGCGCCGCGGACGGGGGACGCGGCCAACACCGAGCTGCTCGCCGAGCCGGAACGGCTGTTCGGCGAGAAGTACGGCGACGGCAAGTTCCACATCGACGGGCGGCACGCCTGGCTGAAGCTCGTCCCCGAGAAGGTCGTCAGCTGGGACTTCCGCAAGACCGGGTTCTAGCCGCGGGTCTCGGCCGGCGGGTCACTGCGGCCCGCCGGCTCGCCGCTCAGGCGGGGCTGGGTGACCCGGCCGCCGGCCGTGCGCTGCCGGCCGGGTCCGCCTCGGCCCGCCGCTGGACGGGGTGGATCTCCGGATGGGCGGCGGCCGCCGAGACGGGGACGTCCTCGCGCGCTGGGTTGGTCCGCAGCACCAGGTCGGCGACGGGGGACGTGACGCCCAGCCAGTAGCGCTCGTTGCGGAAGTGGTGCAGCCGGTGGCTGCGCCAGATGCGCCGGTACAGCTCCGAGGTGGGCTGGTAGCGGGTGTGGATCAGGAAATGGGTCCAGTCGTAGGCCAGCACGGCGACTCCCAGGCACAGCATCCCGGTCGAGACCCGGGGTGAGCCGAAAGCCCCGGCGGCCAGCGCGAGAGCGCCCGCGCCGAGCACGTCCTGGCCGCGCATGAACATGGAGTTCAGGTTCGCCGGGTCCTCGTGGTGCTGCGCGTGGCCCCAGCCGGCGCTCTGGTAGGCGGCGCGGCCGAGCCGGCCGGTCGGCGCGGCGTGCAGCACGTAGCGGTGGATGCCCCACTCGACGAACGGCTGCGCCGCGGCGAAGCCCAGCGCGACCGCCGCGTCGGACCGGCGGAAGTCGCCGCGCGTCAGCCGCGCCGCGGCCAGGGTGCCGACGACGCCGAGCAGCACCGGCGGGCGAGGGTGGGTCAGGAAGCGGCGCGCGGCGCCGGGCAGCGTGCTGATCTCGGTCGCCCGGCCGTGCGGCCCGGGCGGGTCGATCAGCTGGAGAAGCTGGCGGTGGCGCAGCCGCGCGGCCGCGCGCAGCTGCCGCGCGCGCGAGGCGACAGGGCCGTCGTCGGCCCGCGTGAGCCTGGCCGTGCCGACCAGCAGGGAACCGGCGGGGCCCAGCCGCCGTGCGACGGACCGTGGGCCGAAGCCGTTAACCATACGGTGGACTGTACGTGGCCGTCAGGTGTCGAGCCGGGGACTGTCCCGCGATGGGAAGAACGGCACGTATGCGGGAATGCTCCGGACCGGCCCGGCGCTCGGCCGCGGAGTGGCGGTCGCGGGCGTGGCGGTCGCGGCCGTCAGCGGCCGTGGTGCACGATCGTGCCGTCGACCATCGTCAGCACGGCTGGGCCGGGGTCGAGATCGGCGAGGACGGCGCGACGGGGCTCGGCCAGCAGGCACAGATCAGCCGGGGCCCCCGGGACGACGCGGCGCGGTGGTCCGCCGGGGTCGGCGGGGTCACCGAGGTAGAGCTCCAGCGCTCGGGCCGCGGTGAGGGTCTCGGCAGGGCCGAGCACCCGGCCCGACGGGGCCGCGCGGTGGACCGCGGCGCGCATCGACGCCCACGGATCGTCGCCCCCGAACGGGGCGTCGGTGCCCGCGGCGAGGGGCACGCCGGCGGCGATCGGACCGGCGCACCGGTAGAGCCAAGGCAGGTCGTCCGGGTCGACGTCGGCGAGGTACGCGTCGCCGCGCTCGGCCAGGAAGTGCGGCTGGGTGACGATGGTCAGTCCCGCCGCGACGACCGCGTCCAGCAGGTCGGGCGGCAGCACGGCAGCATGCTCGATCCGGTCCCCGGGCAGCGCCCCACCGGCCGCGTCGAACCCGGCCAGGGCCAGCGCCAGCTGGAGGCGCGTCACGCAGTGCACCGCGACCCGCCGCGACCGCCGTCGCGCCGCCCGTACCGTCTCGGCCAGCTCGTCGAGGTCGACCGGCTGCCCGTCGTCCAGCACGATCTTCACTGGGCCCAGCTTCAGCCGCCCCGGGGAGACAGTGGCCCCGGCGAGGTCGACGCCGGGCGGACCGGTCAGCAGCAGGCGCTGCGGGAGGGCGCCGGTCTCCAGCGCCCGGCCCAGCGTCGTGACCTGCGCCGGACCGGTGGTCGCCGTCGCGTCGGTTAGCCCGGTGACGCCGTAGCCGGCCAGCCGGGCGCCGACGACGGCCAGGTCGGCCAGCTCGACGCCGCCACCGGCCCCGGCGAGACCGAGTAGCCGGCCGAGCCGCTCGTCCGACCGGAACAGCCTGCCGTCAGCGGGCAGCGCGCCACCGGCGCCCGGCCCGTCCCGCTCGCCGGCCGCGCGCAGCGCCGCGAGCGCCGGTGAGTTGACGATCCACAGGGCTCCGGACCGGTGCTGCAGGCGGACGGGGACGTCGCCGACGATCGCGTCGAGCGCCGCCCGGTCGAGGTCGCCCGCCACGGACTCGTGGTACCCGACGGCACGTATCCAGCCGCCCGGACGCGCGGCAGCCCGCAGTGCGCCGGCCCGCAGCGCGGCGGCGAGCTCGGCGGCGGTCCGCACGGCCGGTGGGCCGGCGGGTACCGACGAGGCGAGCGCCGCGAGCGCGAGCAGATGGAGATGGTGGTCGTGCAGGCCGGGCAGCAGCATCCCGCCGCGCGCGTCGATGACGTCCTCGGCCGCGCCCGGCCGAGGGTTGTCGCCCGGCCCGGCTCCCACCGCGACGACCAGCCCGTTCTCGACCCGCACGGCCCGGCCGCCCCGGCCGTCGATCTCCGCGTTGACGATCAGCATGGCGGTCCCGTCCACGTCCGCGCGGTGCTCGTGGTCACGGCCGCCCCGCGGTACTCGAGGGCCCTGCTCCGGTGAGCAGCCGGTCGTTGTCCTGGCCCGCGGGTGCGGCCCGTCCGCACGGCGGGCGCAGTCGCGGCGGCGCGACCAGGACCGGCGCGCCGTCGGCGACGGTCAGGTCACGGTCGGGCAGGACCGGCCGACCGGCGAGCAGGGAACCGACGGCCTCGCGCAGCGCGACGTCCAACTGGTGGCCACCGCCGGCCGCGACGCTGGCGAGCGCGCCCGCCGCGGCGAGGACGCCGGTGACCGGGTCGGCGATCGCGTCACCGAGGAAGACCGGGCTGCCGGCCCCGTCGACGGCGACCGCACCGGCCGCCGCCGCCGCGTCGTCCCCGAAGGCCGGCCGCTGCCGCCACGGCCCGGTCCTGCCGTAGCCGGTGATGCTCACCCAGGTCAGCCGGGGGTTACGGGTGATCATGTCGGCCGGGTCGATGCCGAGCGCCTCCAACGCCCGCGGCCGGGAGGCCTCCAGCACGACGTCCGCGCGCTCGATCAGCCCGACCAGCGCCGCCCGGCCGGCTGGCGTCCGCAGCTCGACGGTCACGCTGGCCTGCCCGGCGTGCAGCAGGTCGTAGAAGTCGGGCGGCCCCTGCCTGGCGCCGTCGAGCCGGCCCACCCCCTCGACCTTTACCACCCGGCCGCCGGCGAGCCCGAGCAGCTGCGCGCACAACGGCCCCGCCCACAACGAGGACAGGTCCACGACGCTGAACCCGCCGTCATGGCGGTCCGCCGGACGGCGCGGCGCGGTAGGTGCGGCTGCCTCGGGGGGCAGGCCGTCGACGAGAAAGGGTGCGAACGGGAATCGCTGGCCACGAGCTAGCGCCTGCTCGTCCGCCGCCGCCACGGCCGGAGCGACGGCGAGCGAGACCGCGAGGCCGAGCAACTCGGCCCGTTCGACCAGCGGCGCCGCCTGGCGGGTGGCGACGAGCGCGGCCAGGTTCGTCCAGGGCCGGGCCGGGAACGGCGGTGACGCGGATCGCTCCGTCACTGGGCGGACGTCGTCGGCGCGGTCGGCGGCGGTTGGCTCGACCTCCGCTTCCAGCCAGGCGGGCAGCAGGTCGACGTCGTCGGGCCGGGCCAGGTTCACCGCCAGCCAGCCGTCGGCGGCCTGGACCAGCCGGGCCGCCCGGCCCGCGGACAGGACCCCGCCACGCGTCAGCCCGAGGGCGGCGGCGCGCTCGCCCAGCAGCGGGCCCGCGCTGGACAAGACGCCTCCGGCGGACCCGCCGGCCGGTGGGAACGGGTGGCCGAGGCTGGCGGCGAGCGTCCGGATCACCTGCAGCGCCGCGTCCAGCCGGGCGACGAGCGGCACGGTGAGCCCCAGCGGCGGTCCGTCGGGTTGTCCCGTGAGTGCCATCGCGCCGCTGGCCGCCCACGCGGGCTCGACACCGCCGGCCCATCCGGCGGAGCCGATCCGGCCGGCCCGCAGGTCGGCGGCCCAGTCGGTCAGCACCGGGTCCAGCCGGGCCCCCACCATCGTCGCCACCCCCATACCCACGAATCGTCATCGAGCCCAGCCCAGCCGAACCCAGCCTGGCCGAGCGCCGCCCGGCCGAGGCCGGCGTGCCGGCCGCCGCGCGGCCGCTGGTCGCGGACGGCGCGGCTCAACCGGTCGGACCGGCGAAACCGAGCGGCCGGCTCGACCGGGCAAACCGGTCGTCGGGCCCCGCGGAACCGCGCAGGCCTACGGTAGAGCCGTGACCGCGACCTTGGGTGCGCAGCCGCTGCCGGCCGCGACCGCGCTGGACCTGGTCAGGTCGCTCCAACCGGCGGACCTCGCCGACCTCTTCCCCGCGCCGCTGCTCTGCGTCGACCTCACCGACGCCCACCCGGACGACCTGACCGCGCTCGCCGCTCGCCGGCCGGCCCTGGTGCTCGTCGGCGTCGGCCCTGGCGCTGACGCCAGTGCTGGTCGGCCTGATGCTCCCGGCGCGGCCGAGGCGCTCGACGTGCTGCTGCCCGAGGTGCTCCGGCCGGGCGACGACGTGCCCGCCGCGGTGGCCGCGCTCGACCGGGCCGTCGCCGACCATCCGGAGGCCGCGGTCGCGCTGGTGGGCCTGCTGCGGATGGCGCCGCGGCTCGAACCGCTGGACGGGTTGGTGGCCGAGTCGCTGGCCTACTCGACCCTGCTCGCTGGCGGGGACTTCGCCCGCTGGCTCGCCGCCCGCGGCCCGCGCCCCCATCGGGACGCCGACCGGCCGCTGCTACGTCGGCGCGACGGCGACCGGCTGATCCTGACGTTCAACCGCCCCGAGGCGCGCAACGCCTTCGACACGTTCACCCGCGACGCGCTCGTCGCCGCCCTGCGGGAGGCCTCCGCCGACGCCACGCTGACCGAGGTCGCGCTGACGGCGAACGGGCCGTCCTTCGGCGCCGGCGGTGACCTCAGCCAGTTCGGCACCGCGGGCGATCTGGCCCGCGCGCACCTGGTCAGGACGGGCGCGAGCGCCGGCGCCGAGATCGTCCGCTGCCCGCACCGCGTCGTGGCGTACCTCCACGGCGCCTGCGTCGGAGCCGGCATCGAGATCCCCGCGTTCGCCGACCGGGTCGTCGCGGCCCCCGACGTCGCCATCCAGCTGCCCGAGCTGGCGCTCGGCCTGGTCCCCGGCGCGGGCGGCACCGTCAGCGTCACCCGCCGGATCGGCCGCCGTCGCACCGCCTGGCTCGTATTGACCCGCACCTTCCTCGACGCGCCCACCGCGCTGCGCTGGGGCCTCGTCGACACCATCGAGGACGCCCCCGAATCCTGAGGCGCTCGCGCATCAGGCCACCGTCCCGAGACGAGCAAGATCGCTGTTTTGGCCCTCGGGTGGCTGTAACCGCCGCGGTTTTGTGACCACGCGAGGGCCCAAACGACGATCAAGCCAGTGGGCCGACCTCGTCGGGCCCCCCTTAAGCCAGGTCAGGCGCCTAGGGCTTGGCTTTGCGGCGCATGGACCACATCTGGGGGGAGCGTTCGACCTCGACGCCGACGTCCCAGGAGACGCCTGGGTTGCCGGTCTCGCGGCGGAAGGAGGCGACGGCGCGCCGGGCGAGGGCGGGGTCGGCGGCGGCGCGGGCGGCCAGCTCGAAGGCGGTGGCGTCGACCGCGCCATCCTCGACGGCGGTCCACGCCAGGCCCAGCTCGACCGCGCGCGTTCCGGACAGCTGCGCGTCGAACAGGCCCATGGCGGCCGCCGTCTCCCGGCCGGCCGCGCGGTCGAGCAGCGCGAAGTGGCCGCCGCCGGGGTGCAGGCCGATCCGCAGGAAGCCGGAGATCAGCCGGGCGTCGTGGGCGACGACCCGCAGGTCGGGGGCCAGCGCCAGGTTCATCCCGGCACCGACGGCGGCGCCGCGGATCGCCGCGATGGTCGGCGTCTTCACCTGGCCGACCCGCAGGAAGGCCTGGTAGATCGCCTCGATGGCCGTGAAGTGGTCGTCGGCGGCTGGGTCCGTGCCGGCCGCGCCGAGGACCGCGCGGTCCGCGCCGGCGCAGAACGACGTGCCGCCGCCGATGACGACCGCGCCGACCAGTGGGTCCGCGTCGGCCTCGTCGAGCGCCGCGACCAGCTCCGCCGCCATCGCCAGCGTGAGGGCGTTGCGCCGGGTGGGCGCGTCCAGCGTCACGACGGCCACGCCGTCGCTGACCTCATAACGGATCTCGCTCATGGTCCGTCCCTGTGCGGTGAGGCGGGTGGGGAACGCGGGGAACGGGCCGGCGGGATGACCGCCGGCCCGTTGCGTCGAAGGCAAGCTACTAGCGCCGATCGCGCGACGCCTCCGGCTGTGCCCCAGCCCGCGCCAGGCTGTGCCCCAGTCCGCGTCAGGCTGCGGCCCAGTCCGCGCCAGGCTGTGCTCCAGTGCGTGTCAGTCGGTGGTCCGGCGGCGGTAGAGGCTGACCGCGAGCGGGGCGAAGACCGCGAGGAGCGCCAGCGACCAGAGGACCGCGGCGGCGACCGGGTGCTGCATCGGCCAGGCGTGCACCTGCGCGGACGGGTTCGGGTTGCCCATCAGGTCGCGGGTCGCGGCGGCGACCGAGCTCACCGGGTTCCAGTCGGCGATCGCCCGCACGACCGACGGCATCCCCGAGGTCGGGACCATCGCGTTCGACACGATCGCCAGCGGGAAGAGGATCACCAGTCCGATGCCCTGCGCGCTCTCCGGCCCCTCGGTGACCATGCCGAGGCAGGCCGTCGCCCAGGTCAGCGCGTAGGTGAACAGCAGCGGGATCGCCATCGCCGCGATGAACTCCGGAACCGAGGTATGCGGCCGCCAGCCGATCGCGAGCCCGGTGAGGATCACCATCGTCTCGCACAGCACCGCGGACAGCAGGTCCGACATCGAGCGGCTGACGAGAACCGCGGCCCGCCAGACGGGAAGCGCCCGGAACCGGTCGATCGCTCCGGTCGACAGGTCGGATGTGAGCCCGACGGCCGTTCCCATCGAGGCTGTGGTCAGGTTCAGCGCGATCAGCCCGGCGACCGCGAAGTCCTTGTACGAGGCGTCGTGGACCGAGATCCCGCCGCCGAGCACGTAGATGAACAGCAGCGTGAAGAGCACCGGCTGGATGAGCACGTCGGACAGCTGCAGCGGTTCGCGGGCGATGTGGATGAGGTTTCGGCGGGTGAGGACAATCACGTCCCGCGCTGCGCGGGCAAGGCTGCCGGAGCGGGCGGCGGTGCCGGCGGAGGGGATGGCGGCGCCGTCGAGCGCCGGCGCGAGCTGGGCCATCACAGTGCTCCCTGCAGGTGGTCGGAGGAGACGTCGGCCGATGCGCCGGCCTGGTCGGCCACGCTCCGCTGCCGCGGAGGGGTGGGCTCGTCGGTGGTCGGCTGGGTGCGGCTCTCGGTGCCGGTGAGGGCGAAGAAGACGTCGTCGAGGGACGGCGCGTGCACCGCGACGTCGTCCACGACGGCGCCGACCGCGTCGAGCGCTCGGATCACCGCGGTGGCGACGCCGGACCCGGCGTCGACCGCGGCCCGCAGCCGCCGGCCGTCCTGGCTGACGTCGACCCGTCCCCCGACCAGCGGCGCGAGCGCGCTGACCGCCCCCGCATGGGCGGCGGTCAGCGTGACCTCCAGCCGGGTTCCGCCGACGGCGCCCTTCAGCTCGGTCGGGGTCCCGTTCGCGATGATCAGGCCGTGGTCGATGACCACGACGCGGTCGGCCAGCGCGTCCGCCTCGTCCAGGTACTGGGTGGTGAGCAGCAGGGTGGTGCCGGCCGCGACCAGCTCCCGGATGACGTCCCACATCCGGGCCCGGCTGGTCGGGTCGAGGCCGGTCGTCGGCTCGTCGAGGAACAGCACCGGCGGGTTCGCGACCAGGCTCGCGGCGAGGTCGAGCCGGCGACGCATGCCGCCTGAGTAGCCGCGCACCTGCCGCTCGGCCGCGTGGGTCAGCTCGAACCGGTCGAGCAGCTCGGTGGCCCGGGCCGCGGCCGTCCCACGGCGCAGGCCGGCCAGCTCGGCGACCATCCGCAGGTTCTGCCGGCCGGTGAGGGCGTCGTCGAGGGTCGCGTCCTGGGCCGTGACGCCGATCCGGCGGCGGACCTCGCCGGCCTGGGTGACGACGTCGTGGCCCGCCACCCTGGCCCAGCCACCGGTCGGTCTGGCCAGCGTGGTCAGGATGCGCACGGCCGTGCTCTTCCCGGCGCCGTTCGGGCCGAGCACGCCGAGGATCGTGCCGGCCGGCACGGTCAGGTCGATGCCGGCGAGCGCCTGTGTCTCGCCGTAGCGCTTGCTGAGGCTCTCGGCCTCGATCATCAGCTGGGCCACCGGGGTCTCCCGTTCGGGTTGTTTACTTGCCGCACGGTAAGCAGATCTGAAAACCTGCCGGCCGTCAAGTAAGGACTCCAAGAACCCGCGCCGTCGAACGTCAGGCGGGTAACATCGGGTGATGCCCAGGCCGCCGGCACGACCCGCGGGCGAGAAGAGCACGCGGGAGCAGATCCTCGACGTCGCCCTGGACCTGTTCACGACGGAGGGCTTCGAGAAGACCTCGCTGCGTGAGATCGCCGAGCGGATGGGCTTCTCGAAGGCGGCGCTCTACTACCACTTCGCCAGCAAGGACGACATCCTGCTGGCGCTGCATCTGCGGCTGCATGACCTCGGTCAGGCCACCATCGACCGGTTCGACTGGGATCGGGTCGCCCCGGGCGACTGGGTGGGCCTGCTCGACGAGTTCATCGACCAGCTGTTTGAAAACCGGAAGCTGTTCCTCCTGCACATGCGCAACCACGCCGCACTGGAGAAGATCGCGCATTCGCATCCCCACGGTGAGGCGAACCACGACATCGAGGAGCGGCTCCGCGCACTGCTCGCCGACGAGCGTGTGCCGCGCGCCCAGCGGTTGCGGCTGTCGTTCGCGTTCGGCGCCGTGGCGGCTGGGATGGCGATGTCCAGCGAGGTGATCGACGACCTGCCGGCCGACGAGCTGCGGATGGAGCTTCGCTCGGCCGTCCGGGACCTGCTTGGTACCGCGGCCACGACCGGGAAGCCCGCCGCGTCCGCCGCGTCCACGGCGCCCGACCAGGAGCGTCCGCAGCCGGTCACGGCCTAACCGCGGTCGGCAACTCCTCAGTCGCAGGCGGTCACGGACTGAGTGCCGCCGCGAGCTTGGCCGCCAGGCCGTCCACCCTCGGGGCCAAGTGCCGAGCCGTGCGTCGAACTGCCCGGCCGGGCCGCGTCGACAGGTATCCGGACCTGCGCTAGCACGCCGTTTCGCTGTCCGTCAACAGACACGTGCTGCCAGAGGCTCAGACTGCCCGGGTACAGTTCGGGCTGCCCACGATCGTTGCCTTATGTCCCGGCCGTGGTGATCCGTCTGGCCTCGCTCGTCGACCACGGTCCGCGCCTCGTGCGACGCGAGTGACTGGTTTCTGGAGTGCCTTGAGGTCCATGCCGTCGTCGGGAGTGCCGGACGCGTCCCGCCAGGGCGTCCCATGCTTCCTGGCCGACACATGGTGGTTCGCTCTCACCGGGCGGCTCTCCGACGACCGGTTCGCCGAGCTGGCCCGGCTGCGTGCCGCCCAGGGCTTCACGGCCGTGCAGCTCGTCGTCGGCATCCCGCCCGAGGTCGGCCCCGGCAACCGCAACGCCTGGAGCACGGCCGGGCCGGCCTGGTTCCCGGACGGGCGCCCCAATCCCGGGTACCTCGACCGGGCCAGGGAGAAGATCCAGGCCCTCAACGCCGTCGGGCTCACCGCCGTCGTCTACGGCTGCTGGGGCCACCAGCTCGCCTGGCTCGGGGTGCCCGGCGCCCAGCGCTGGTGGGACCGCCTCGTCGAGCGGCTCGACGACCTCGATGTCCTGTACTGCGTGAGTGGCGAGACCAACCTGTGGATCGGCACCGAGTCCCTGCTGCTGCCGGACCGGACCACCGACGACCTGATCCCCGCCGCCGTCAGGAGCCAGCTGTCCAGCCGGGTGCTGGCCCGCCGTGGGTCCCCGGCGGCGCGGGCCGTGCTGAGGCGGCTGTGGCGCTCCTACGTCCGCAACCGGTACGCCGGCGCCGTGCGGACCCGCCGCGCGGGCTGGGACGCCGTCCTGACCGGCCTCGCCGCGTCGACCAGCCGGCCGCTGCTCGCGCACGTGATGTCTGGTGAGACCAGCGCCGACGCCCTGGACCGCGACGACCTGCTCGCCGCCGTCACCGTGCAGACCGGGCACGACCCGGCGAGCCGGCGCCTGCTGTGGGAGTGGCCCGCACGGGTCGCCGAGCGGTTCCCCGGCCGGCCGTTCATCAATCTGGAGCCCTGGTACGAGGGCATCCTCGACGACTTCGGCACCGACGACCAGCTCTTCGCCTACTGGGTGTCGATGCTGTCCGGTGCGGCGGCCTACTGCTACGGCGCCCACGGGATGTGGAACGTCGGCGACGGCGCGTTCCTCGCGCACTGGGGCAAGCAGAGCCTCGATGACGCCGCCGCGCTGGCCACCCCGGCGCTGCTCGGCGCGAGCCACCGGGTGCTGCGAGAGGCCGGCTGGCCGGACGCCGCCGGCACGACCACGGTCGACGCCGCGGGCGGCACGTTGCGGTCCATTACCCGGTCCAGATCCGGCGGGGCGGGCGCGGTGACGTACTTCCCCGACGGCTCGCTCGCCGGCCCGGCGCGGACCGCGGCCGGCGCCCGCTACTTCGCCCCTGACCTGGGTGAGTTCGTCGCGCACGCGGCCCGGGAGGGCCCACTCGTGGTGCTGACCTGACCCGGCCCTGAGCCGGTGTGACGGCGGCGGTTGTGGGCGTGACGGGTCCACAGCCAACTGTGGGGAACAGTATGTGAGGGAGGTCACTGATGCCCGGAATGTGGTGGTGTGTCCTCTTCAGCCCGAATGGCGGCGGCCTGCGCGCCGGCATTCTGACGACTAGTGAGCGCTGAATGACTACAAGAACCGTGCGGTCCGCCTCCCACGTCGTGTGGCCGAGCGCCGCCGCCGCGGCGCCGATGCTGCTGCCGACCGATGTCAGAGTCGGGATCGTCGGTACCGGCTACACCGCGCGTGGCCTCGCGCACGTGCTGAGCCGGACCCCGCGGCTGACCGTGTCCAGCGTGCTCACCCGACGCCCGATCGACGAGGTCGACGGGCCGTGGGCCGGGCTGCTGACGCACTCGACCGACCGCCTGATCGCCCAGTCGGACCTCATCATCATCACCACCGGTGACCCGGTGCACGGGACCGAGGTCGCGGTCCAGGCCCTGGCCGCCAGACTGCCGGTCGTCACGATGGACGCCGAGCTGCAGGTGACCGCCGGCTCCTACCTGGCGAGCCTCGGAGTGGTCGTCGAGGCCCAGGGCGACCAGCCCGGCAGCCTTGCCCTGCTCGCGCACGAGGTTCGCCAGATGGGCCTGACCCCGCTGGTCTACGGCAACATCAAGGGTTTCCTGAACCACCACCCGGAGCCGGCGGAGATGGCCTACTGGGCCGAGCGCCAGGGGATCTCGCTGACCCAGGTCACGTCGTTCACGGACGGCACCAAGCTCCAGATCGAGCAGGCCCTGGTCGCCAACGGACTGGGGGCCACGATCGCCCGCCGCGGCCTGCTCGGGCCGCGCACCGACTCCGTCCCGACCGGTGCCCTGCCGCTCGCCGAAGCGGCGGCGACCCTCGGCACGTCGATCGCCGACTACGTGCTCCCGGAGCGAGGCAACCCCGGCGTGTTCGTCGTCGCGACCTTCGAGGAGGAGCTCGGCGAGTTCCTCCGGTACTACAAGGTCCGGCTCGGCGACTCGCCCTACGTGCTGCTGGAGCGGCCGTTCCACCTGTGCAACCTGGAGGTCCCGCTCACCGTCGACCGGCTGCTGCGCGGCGACCCGGTCGCCTTCAACAACGGTCCGCGCCCGCGGGTCGGCGTCGCGGCCGTGGCCAAGCGCCCGCTCGCGGCGGGGGAGCGGATCGAGACCGCGATCGGCGGGTTCGAGGTACGTGGCGAGGCGGTGCTGATCGCCGACGAGCCCGACCACGTGCCGATCGGCCTGCTGGCTGGGGCGACCATCGAGCGCCCGGTGGCCGCCGGCGAGACGCTGCGGTTCGCCGACGTGTCCGTGCCGGAGAGCCTGGCCCTGCGGGCCTGGCGCTGGACGCTCGACGCGGCGTGCTCGACGCCGGGCGTCGCCGGCCAGGGCCGGCCGGCGTCCCTGCCGCTGCAGCCGGGGGTCCGCCCGTAGCCCACCCCGCTGGGCGCCGGGTGCCTGGATCGGGCGCGCGCGGAATCCGCGAGCGGGCGGCCGCGGGTGGGTGCGCACGAGGTCCTTGGGGTGGGTTCGGCGGAACTCTCCAGTTACTGGAACTTACTACTACTTACTTGTGGAAGTTTGGGCCACGTCCCGACGTGACCTCGAACTCGCGCGATGGCCAGCCCCGCGGGGGCCCGACGACCACCCCCCTGGACGAGAGACGGCCAGGGTCTGCGGGGTGGACGATGAGCGCGTGACGGACACAGTCGAGAAGCTCGTCGTCGAGGCGCTGGCCGGGCTGGACCTGGCGGCCCGGGTCCGGCTGCTGACCGGGGCCACGTTCTGGCGGACCCGGCCGGCGCCGGAGGTCGGCCTCGAGGCGATGGTGCTGTCCGACGGGCCGGCCGGCGTGCGCGGCGAACGCGCGGACGAGCGGGAACCGTCCGCGAGCCTGCCCTGTCCGTCCGCCCTCGCGGCCACCTGGGACGAGTCACTGCTGCGCCGGGTCGGACGCCTCGTCGCCGCGCAGGCCCGGGCGAAGGGCGTGCACGTCGTGCTCGGCCCGACCGTCAACCTGCACCGCAGCCCGCTCGGCGGCCGTCATTTCGAGTGCCTCGCGGAGGACCCGCTGCTGACCGCGCGGGCCGGCGGGGCGCTGGTCCGCGGCATCCAGGACGGCGGGGTCGCCGCGACGGTGAAGCATTACGTGGCGAACGAGTCCGAGACCGACCGGTTCACCGTCGACGCCCGGGTGGACGAGCGAGCGCTGCGTGAGGTCTACCTGGCGCCCTTCGAGTCCCTCGTCACGGAGGCCGGCGCCTGGGCGGTGATGGCCGCCTACAACAGCGTCGCCGGCGTGACGATGACCGAGAACCCGCTGCTGCGTGACCCGCTGAAGGACCTCTGGGGCTTCGATGGCGTCGTCGTCTCGGACTGGTTCGCGACCCGTTCGGCGGTCCCGGCCGCGCTGTCGGGGCTCGACCTGGTGATGCCCGGCCCGTTCGGACCGTGGGGGCCGGCACTGGTCGCGGCCGTCGAGTCCGGCGAGGTCCCGGCGGAGCTGGTCGAGGACAAGGCCCGCCGGCTGCTGCGCCTCGCCGCCCGCGTCGGCGCGCTGACCGACGCCGCCCCAGACGGTTCGAGCGTCGCCACCCCCGCGCCGCGGGCCGGCGCGCGGCCGGGGGGGGCGGGCGGGGGGCCCGCCCGGGGGGGGCGGCGGGGGCCGGG
>NZ_JADWYX010000126.1 GCF_016786355.1 Frankia sp. AgB1.9 | reverse complement strand
GCGGTTCCACGCCCAGCCGGTGTGCTGCTCCGACTGCGGCCCTCGGCTGCGCCTGCTCGACCGGGCCGGCCGGCCGCGCGCCGGGGCCCCGCGCGGGCGGGGCGCCGCGCGGCGGCCGGCGGCTGTGGCGGGATCGGCACGGCAGGCCCCGGCTGCGGGCGCGTGGACTGCTGCCACCAGGTGGGGTTCCCGGTCGACGTCGGCTGCCCAGCCTGCGTGGGCGGCCCGAGCCGCGTGGGCGGCGGCCCTGCCTGCCTGGGCTGCCCCGCCGGCCCGGGCTGCGTGGGCCACCCGGACAGCGTGGGCTGGGTGGGCTGCCGCGCCTGGGTGGGCTGTCCAGTCGGCTGGGAATCGGGCGCCACGCGGGGGCGCGGCGGCGCCGTGCTGGGCGTCGGAGCCGGCTCGGGCGGCGCGCCTACGCGCGGGAGCACCGTGGTGCGCGTCCACCACGGGGCCGGTCCCGAGATCAGCCCCTCCAGGTCTCCGGTGGCTGTCCAGCCCGGGGCGCAGCAGGCTCGCAGCCGGGCCGCGAGCTGGTTGATCCGCTCGTCCTGCAACCGCGCGACCCAAGACCAGGCCTCGGTCCGGTGCGGCGGCAGGTAGTCCTGGTGACCGAAGAGCAGGTTCTCGCCGTCGTTGAGCTGCTCCCACTGCCGCGGGTCGCGGGCGAGCGCCAGCAGCGAGAGGTAGATGACGAGCCCGGGGAAGGTGTCCATCCAGGGGCCCCAGAGCCGGTTCTCCGGCTGGTAGTTGCGGTGCCCACCTTCCGACGGCGGCGGGAGGCCCTCGAACGGGGCGATCCACGCGCTGTCGAAGTCGACGAGGCGCAGGCGGCTCTCCGTGTCGACGAGCACGTTGCCGTGCTGCAGGTCGCCGTGGGCGAAGCGGGCCGCCTGGGTCCGGCGCAGCAGCTCGCGCCACGAGTCGGCGAGGGTTCCCAGCGCCGCGCGGTCGCCGGTCTCGACGAGATCCTCGACGTGGCGGTCGAGGGGATGCCCGTCGACCCATTCCATCTGCACCATCGGCCAGCGCCGGCCGTTGACGAGGATCGCGTCGTCCACCCAGCGGCAGCTGGCGACGTCGGCGGCGAGACCGCGTTCGGTGAACCACTCGTTGAGCGCGGTGTACCGCTGGCGCGTCGCGGCGTCCTCGCGGGTGAAGAACCGCAGCGCCTGCGCCGTGTCGCCGACCTGCGCGCGGAAGACGACCGCGGTGCTGCCCGACACCGGGATGGGGACGCCAAGCATCGGGTGGACGTCGAACTCGGCCGCGGCCAGCTCGGGACGGTCGAACACGGCGCTGGGCCGCTGGACCGCCTTGATGTAATCCTCGGCGGACGGGTGAACGGTCACAGCGACACCGCCAGGGCCACGGGCTCGGTCGTGCCGAGCCGAACCCGCAGCAGGGTGACGTCGTCGTTGTGCAGCCGCCCGGCGGCGCGCTGGTCGGCGACGATCGCCGCGAACGCCGCGTCGTGGTCGAGGCCGGTGAGCGCGGCCCACAGCGGCGCCTCGTCGCGGCTGGCCTCCACGAGCAGCCAGTGGGCCAGCGCGTCGGTGGCGATGAACAGCACGTCGCCCGCGCGGACGGCGCCGGTGGCCAGTTCCAGACCGCGCAGCATCGGGCCGAGAGCCGCCGGCCGGGTGCCGATCCCGTTGGGGGAAAGACCGAACTCGCCCACCCCGATGGGTGGGAAGTGCGTCAGGAGCCGGCCGGACCGCACGTGGAACAGCACGGTGTCACCGAGCGCGGCCGCCTCCCAGTGAGGGTCGGGCCCGTCGAGACCGGCCAGGCGACATCCCAGGAAGGTCGCGAACGAACCCTCGGCGTGGAACTTGTGTTCCTCGATGACCGTCGCGAACCGGGTCGGCGCCTCGGCGGCCCACAGCCACTGGACCTGCTCGAACCAGGCCTGGAGTCCTGCACGCGTGAGGTCGGGTCCCGTGTCGGCGACGAACGAGCCGGCGAGGTGCTCCACCCAGCGGACGGCGTCGTAGGCCTCGGTGGCGCCGTCGACGACGACGTACCGGGGCGCCGCGCCGGTCGCCGGGTCGCCGTCGTTGTAGGCGCCGGCGTCTTCCCATTCCCGTTCCGCGCTGCCCAGCTTCTCCAGCCAGAAACAGACGGAGCTCGCGATGATCATCCGCTCGTCCTCACCGGTCCCGGACGTCGGCGACCCGGGTGCCGATCTCCAGGAACCACATGAGCGTCGCCAGACCGGCGTTGAACACGAACCCGCGCGCGGCGTCGGCTATCTCCAGGCGAGCGCCGCGAGCGTTCGCGACCATCGAGGGCGGCAGGACGCTGGAGATCGCGAACAGCTCGGGACCTGGCTCGGGCAGCCCGTCGGCCGCCGCCGGGAACAGCACCTCGGGCGCGACCGTCGGGGAGAGGAAGATGTTGAACAGCAGCGCGCGGCCGTCGCGGGTCTCGATCGAGGTCAGCCGGCTCGCCCACTCGGCGAGTCCGGCGCCGTTGAAGGGGCTGTCGGTGACCATCCCGTCGGTGATGTTGATGACGATGGGCGGGAACGAGTCGGGATGGCTCTCCGCCCAGGTGAACACGTGCTCGCCCGCGGTCGCGATGGCCTCGCACATCGGCGTGCGGTAGCCGAACACCGGCTCGACCCAGACCGGGAGCTTGGAGCCGGCGACGGCGTCGATCGAGGTGTCGGCCTCGACCCGCAGCGGGTGGTCGAACACCTGCGGGATGGGCACGATCGGCTGGCCGCCCAGCGCCGGCTCGACGCCCTCGCCGCCTGCCACGGGGCGGGCGCCGTAGCCGAAGACCCCGACGTCGAAGTAGTGCCGGGCCCGGCCGCCGACCTCTTTCGCCGACTTCACGCACAGGTCCAGCAGGACCTTGTTCACGGCCCGGGTGGCCCCCTCGGCCAGGGTGCCCCCGCTGGACTGCCACGGCTTCTTCATCGAGTCGGACCGGTCCAGCAGGAAGACGATGCAGCCGGGGTTGGTGCGCGAGAAGGTCCGCTCGTACATGGATCCATCCGTCCTGGTCAGCGCGAAGGTGAGGTCAGGGGGTACGTCGACGGCTCGCGACGACGGTGACCGGCCACGCGGTGCCGGGCGTCCAGCTCCACTCGTGGCGATCGACCCGGCAGCGCATCAGGTACCCGGTGTCGGTGTGCCGGACGTCGACGCGGAACGCGCCGCAGTTCGGGCACTGCACGACCCGGGCGTCGTCCCGTAGCGCCGCGAGATCACGGGGCGCCGGCCGGGCGGGCTCGGCCGCGCGCGCGGCGGAGGCCGGCGGCGGGGAGGCTTCCCTGTTCCACCACTGAGCCGCGGGTGGGGTGCTCACGGGGCGCTCGATCGGCAGCACGAGTTGCGCGGTCCGCGGGGCCGCGCCGTCGGGTCCGGCCTCGGCCCGCCGGTTCTCCAGCGCCCGCTGCTGCTCCTGGGCGGGTCCAAGCGGCCGTTCGTGGGCGGGTCGCGGCACCGGCTCGCGGGCCGGCACCTCCAGCTCGTCGCGGCCAGGCGAAGACCACACCAGCAGCACCGCGACCAGCCAGCCCAGGGCGGTGGATCCCAGGACCACGAAAACCGTGGTCCACCCCGAGCGGTCCTGGAACAGCAGGGACCAGCCGAACAGGGCCGCGGCGAGCGCCGTGACCGCCACCAGCGGAAGCGAGACGCGCGCCGCCCGGCTCTCCCGGGTGCCCGCCATCACGACCTCACCAGCCGGAACAGCACGTCCTCGGCCGGCTTCGTGACCGTCTGGCAGTCCTGACCAGCGGTGACCGAGCGGGCAGGCTTCCATCCAGGCGACGGGTTCAGGCAGACCTTCGCGCCCATCGGCAGCGTCTGAGGCCAGTACCGCCCGGTCGGGCCGACGTCGGCACTAGACGACGCGCCCCCCGTCTGCTTGATGACGATCTTGCCGGCGTTCGGGATCACCTTGCCGTCCTCCGACTCCACGACCACCTGGACCTGCTCGACGGTCAGCTTGATCGGCTCGGCGGACGTGACGGCGCGGCTGCACGTCGACGCCGGCGCCGGCCCGGCCAGGCGGACCGGGCGGCCTGTCTTCGACTCGACGCACACCTGTCGGTTGGCGGCCGGGATGTCGGTGACCCATTTTCCTGTCGCGTCGGCCCCGCCGACGGGGAGGGAGGTCGTGTCGCCGCGGACCAGCAAGGTCAGGTCGGCCAGCGCGAGACCGTCGCTCGCTGACACTTCGACCGTGACCTTGTCGGCCGGGCCGCTACCCCGCGCCGGCGCCGGCAGGATCAGGCTCGCCAGCGCGACGGCGCCCAGCGCGATCGCCCCGGCGTACGCGGGGGCCAACACCGGGTGTCGCCATAGCGGCGACGGGCGCGCTCTCATGAGCGAGGGACGAGCACACTCGGTGCAGCCTTCATGGCGAAGAGTCTTGGGCCTGTCAGGACGCGACACATCCGTGCAGACCCCTGTTTTCGGGCCGGGTTTTCCCAGTGCTGTCACCGAGGCCGCCGTGGGATGCCCGGTGCTAGCGTCCGAGAGATGGACCGGGTGGCGGTGGGCCGCGTCTTTATCGTCGATGACACCGCGCCGTTTCGCACTGTCGCCCGCGAACTTCTGGAACGCGGCGGCTACCAGGTAGTCGGTGAGGCGACGACCGGAGACGAGGCGTTGGCGGCCGTGCCCGCCATCGGGCCGGACATCGTGCTGCTCGACATCGCGCTGCCCGACCTGGACGGCTTCAGCGTCTGCCGGGCGCTACACCGCTCGGCCCCCGACGTCACGGTCGTGCTCTGCTCGGTGCGCGAGGCGGAACACTACGGTGACGCGATCGCCGCGTCGTCCGCCGCTGGTTTCCTGCCCAAGTCGACGCTGTCGGCGGCCGCGCTGGCGCTGGTCGTGGCCGGCCGCGCGGAGCGAAGGTAAGCGAGTACCGCGAGGACGCGGCGGTTGTGTTCCGCCTCGTCGGCCAGCGCGAGCCGCTGGAAGACGCCGCGGACATGGGTCTCGACGGTGCGCGTCGTGAGGTGCAGCTCGCCGGCGATCGCCGTGTTGGACCGGCCCTGCGCCATCAACGCGAGTACCTGCCGCTCCCGCGGACTCAGGTCCGCGAGCTCGTCGGGTCGCGCCCGGCCGCCCACGAGCATCGGGACGACGTCGGGATCGAACGCACAGCCCTCGGCGGCCACCCGGTGCACGGCGTCCAGGAAGTCCGGCCCGGTGACCCGGTCCTTGAGCAGGTAGCCGACGCCGCGCGCGGAGTGCCCGACCAGCTCGTCGAGGTGCGTCACCTCCAGATGCTGGGACAGGACCAGCACGCCCATCGCGGGGTGGCGGCGACGCAGCAGCACGGCCGCGCGCAGCCCTTCGAGCCGGAACGTGGGCGGCATCCGGATGTCGATGACCGCCAGGTCCGGGCGGTGCCGCTCCACGGCGTCGAGGAGCTCGGCCGCTCCCCCGGCCTGCGCGACGATCGTGCAGCCGTTTCTTTCCAACAGCTCGGCGAGCGCCGTCCGGAACAGCTCCGCGTCGTCGGCGAGGACGACACGCTTGACCGGCATGGGCCCAGCGGCGGCGGCGGTGGTCACGGCCCCTCCAGAGGTAGGTCGGCGTGGACGGAGGTTCCGGCGCCGGGAGAGCTGTCCACGACGAGCGTGCCCTCGATCGCCGCGACCCGGTCGCGCAGGCCGAGCAGGCCCGTCCCCGCGGCCAGATCGGCGCCCCCGACGCCGTCATCCGCGACCGTGACCAGCAGCCGGTTCCCCGACACTCGGACATGGACGTGGACCTGGTTGGCGCCGGCGTGCTTCGCCGCGTTCGTCACGGCCTCCGCCGCGACGAAGTAGGCCGTGGCGGCCACCCCGTCCGGCAACGGGGGCAACGCGGGTCCGTCGACGATCAGCACCGGGTACGCCGAGCGGGCGGCGAGCGTTCGCAGCGCGGGCATCAGCCCGGCCTCGGTGAGCACCGCGGGATGGATACCGCGGGCGAGCTCGCGCAGTTCGGCGACCGCCGCCGCCAGCCCGTCGGTGGCCCGCCCCAGCAGCGCGTCCAGTTCGGGGTCGGGCGGCGCCGGGCCAAGCCGGTCCCGCGCCAGCCGCAGGACCAGCGCGGCGGTCACCAGCTGCTGTTGCGCCCCGTCGTGCAGGTCGCGTTCGATCCCACGGCGCTGCTCGTCGGCCGCCGCGACGATGCGGACCCGGGACGCGCGGACCTCGGCCAGCTGGGCCCGCACCTCCGCGGTGAGGCGTTGGTTGTCCAGCTCCAGGGCCGCGACCGCCGCCACCGCCTGCAGCACATGCCGATCAGCCCGTAGCGCCGGGTCGTGCAGAAGCACGGCGACCACGCGCGAGCCGCGCCGGACCGGAGTGAGCCCCTCCCCCGGGCGGGGCTCGACGAGCCGGCCGGCCGCGTCGACGTAGCCGCCGACCGAGCCGGCCCCGTCCGGATGCGGGTAGGCGACCCGCAACGTGGGGTCGCCGAGCGCGCGCGCCAGCAGGTCGGGCAGCTCGGACGCGGCCACCTGAGGCAGTCGCACCAGAAGGTCCGCGACGGCCGTACGACCGAGCCGGACGCGCAGCGCGCCGGCCAGGAACGCCAGCGGGAGGGCGAGGGTCGCCAGGTGGGCGACCTCATTGACCAGCAGGCCGCTCGAACCGGGAAGCTCCGGGTGCAGCAGCGACGCGACACTCCCGACGAGCCCGACGCCGTACACGGGCGCGAGCACCCGGCGAGCCGGCGGGGTGGCGACGAGCCATCGTCGGACCAGCAGAGCGGCGACGACCAGGGCGACCGTCACCTGCACACAGTCGATCACCACGTCCTGTGGCCGGCTGAAGTCGGCGACCAGCAGGAGGTTCGGCGTCACCGACCGGTAGAACGGCACTCCCAGCGGCACCACGACCAGCACGAACACATACACGACCGCGGTCACCGCTCGCCCGGTGCGCGTCAGCAACCGTCCCTCCGGGAACGCCAGCAGGATATGCACCAGGCACGCGGACGCGACGCATCGGAAAAACAGTCCGACGGTGTGCGGCAGCGGATAGTCCGAGACCGCCAGGTCCTCAGCGAACCAGGCGACGCCGATGGCGACCATCCGCGACCCGAGGCGACTCGGCCGACGTAGGTGCGCGACGACGCCGGTCACCAGATACAGCCCGCCGACCACACCGGAGAACAGCGTGCTGGTCGTGCCCGCGTCCCGACCGGACGCGGCCAGGCGGAGTACCACCGCGCCGAGGACCGCCCCCGCCAGGGCGAGCGCCGGGACGCCGTACCGGTCGTGACCGCCGTCGCCCCGCGTGGTCGCGACCGCCGCGGGCCCGTCGGCGACCGCGGGCCTGGGGACGGCGTCGATCATGGCGGCACCGCGCGCGCCGTTCACGACCACCGCCCCCCGACGAGTGGGCCGTCCTGGGAATCACGGCCGGCGCGCCTCCCACCGCCAGACCGCCCAGGTCCGGAGACAGGATCGGTCAAGTCTCTGAGGGAGATTATTCGCAGGACGGTGCCAACCGGCAAGGGGACTACGCATTCGTCCCGAATGTGACGGTCGGATTCCGCAGAATCCGCTCGCGGCGACGGTTCCAGAACATTCGCCGCGACTCTGGAATCGCTGACTACCGGTCGCTTCCTGCCAGCGACTTCGAGAGGTCGATGATTGGAATACTCGGACCCGCATAGCTCCACCCGCAGCGAAGGCAACGAAACACTGAGTGGCGGCGAGACGGACAGTCGCGGCGACAGAAGGGAAGACGCGAACAAGGTCACCCGCTATGGATCTGGATGATTCCGATCACGCGGGAGGACCTGATGTTCTGACGACGTCGATGGCGTGACGTCAGGTGGGGCGGCGCGTCCTGCGGGCGGAGGGGGCGGGGTTTCCTCGGCGGTTGGCGCCGGGCTCCCGACTCGGCCGTTCGGGGCGCAGGTTGAGGGGTTGGCCGGCGATGCGGGTGCGGGTCAACGCCCGCTGGGCATCCTTGCTCAGGTCGGCGGGAAGTTCGACAAGGCTGTAATCAGCCCGGATGTCGATACGGCCGAAGTCCGCCCGGTCCAGGCCGCCCTCGTTGGCGAGCGCCCCGACGATCTGGCCCGGGGTGACCCGCTGGTAATGCCCGACCCCGATCCGGTAGGAGGCATAGACCGGCCGTGGCCCGCCTGCGCCGCGGGCGGGCCTGTCGCGGGCGGGCCGCTCGCGGGCAGGCGGAGCGGTGTCCGGTGGGAGGAGGAACTCCCCCGGTTCCTGGCGGGTCATCACCGCCAACGCCGCGGCGATGTCGGCGAGCGGCACGTCGTGCTCGTGGGTGTAGCCAAGGACCAGGTCCCTGAACACGGCGTGGGCTGGCGTGTCGAGCGCGGCGGTGATCGCGTCGTGGAACTTCGCGACCCGCCGGGCGTTCACATCCTCCGCGGTGGGCAGTTCCATCTCCGAGAGCGGCTGGCGGGTCGCCTTCTCGATCGCGGCGAGCAGACCCTTTTCCCTGGGGGTGACAAGCAGCAGCGCCTCACCGCTGCGCCCGGCGCGGCCGGTACGGCCGATGCGGTGGACGTACGACTCCGGGTCGGTGGGGATGTCGTAGTTGACGACGTGGGTGACCCGTTCGACGTCGAGGCCGCGGGCGGCGACGTCCGTGGCGACGAGCAGGTCGAGAGTGCCGTCGCGGAGCTGGGCGATGAGCTTCTCGCGCTGCGGCTGGCTGAGGTCGCCGTTGATCGCCTCGGTAGCGAACCCGCGGCTGCGCAGCCGCTCGGCGCCGTCCTCGGTCGCCGACTTCGTCCGCACAAAAATGATCATCGCTTCGAACGGCTCGACTTCGAGGACCCGCGTGAGCGCGTCCATCTTCCGCGGCCCGGCGACGGTCAGGAACCGCTGCCGGGTGTTCGCGGCGGTGACGGTCCGGGCCCTGACGGTGATCTCGACCGGGTCACGCAGGTACTGCCGGGAAATGCGGCGGATCGGCGCGGGCATCGTCGCGGAGAACAGCGCGACCTGCTTGGCATCGGGGGTGTCGGCGAGGATCCGGTCGACCTCCTCCTGGAAGCCCATTCGGAGCATCTCGTCGGCCTCATCGAGGACCAGCATGCGCAGGCCGCCCAGGTCGAGTGTCCCGCGTTCCAGGTGGTCGATAACCCGCCCGGGAGTGCCGACGACGACCTGCGCGCCGCGGCGGATCCCGGCCAGCTGCGGCGCATAGGCCTGCCCTCCATAGACGGGCAGCACATGCAGGCCGGTCAGGTGGTGGGCATACCGGCCGAACGCCTCGGCGACCTGCAGGACAAGTTCCCGAGTCGGCGCGAGCACAAGCGCCTGGGTGGCGGCGCTGCGCACGTCAATCCTGGACAGGATCGGGAGAGCGAACGCAGCGGTCTTGCCAGTCCCGGTCTGGGCGAGCCCGACGACGTCACGGCCCTCGAGCAGCGCGGGAATCGTGCCGACCTGGATCGGCGACGGCACCTCGTAGCCGAGGTCGGTCAGGGCCCGCAGGACTGGGGCACCAAGCCCGAGATCATGGAACGTCGGCTGGTCTTCGGACTCGGTCACACCTGAGAATACGGTTCCTGCGCCGCAGCCTGGTGACAGGCGTCCGCGCCAGCCTTCGGCGCACCAACGCCGGTAAAGCACATCTACGCTGGGCCGATGGATGGCGAGGGCGGACCGCGGCTCGAACTACTGGCCGACGATGACCGTCCCGGTGGCTGGCTGATGCTGATGGACCAGGTCCGGCAGTCCTATGTCGATCTGCGCGACCCGACCTACCTGGACTTCGAGTACATCCAGGGTTTCGCCGACGTGGTCGACGCGCTGCCCCCCGGCCCGCTGTCCGTGACGCACGTCGGCGGTGGGGCCTGCACCTTCGCGCGGTATATCGCGCACGTCCGGCCGGACTCGCCCCAACTCGTGCTCGAACCGGACACGGAGGTGACAGCGCTCACGCGGGCGCGGCTGCCACTTCCGCCAGGACACCGAATCCACGTCAGCCCGGACGAGGGACGGGCGGCGGTCGCCGCGCTGCGGGACGGCACGGCCGACGTGGTCGTCGTCGACGCCTTCGCCGACGGGCGGGTACCGGCGACGCTGACGACCGCGGAGTTCTTCGCCGAGGTGGCGCGCGTGCTGCGCCCGGCCGGGGTCATGCTGGCGAACCTGCCCGACGGCGGGCGCGGCGGCGGGCGATACGTCCAGCGCGTGACCGCGGCGGCGAGGACCGTCCTGCCGGAAGCGTTGCTACGCGCCGATCCGGCGCTGTTCAAAGAACGCCGATTCGGCAACGTCGTGCTGGCCGCATCGCACGGCGGGCTGCCCGTCGCCCCCGTCGCCCGGGCGGCGGCCAGGGCGCCGCTTCCTCAGAAGGTGCTCGCCGGCGACGCCCTCGACCACTTCGTTCGCGACGCGGCGCCATTCACCGACGCGGACCGCGCGCTCTCACCCGCCCCGCCAGACAACTTGTGGCGGGTCGGCTGACGGCTTGGCTGGGGCACTGTTCGGGGAAGGAAGCAGCGGAACCGCCGCCGACGCCACTCCCCCCATCGGCTGGCACAGCCCACGACAGTTCGAATCCGTCCGACCGTCACCGACCACGAACTCCGCACCGACACGCCGTCAGACGGGGACAACATCGAGGTGGTAGATCCTATCCAGGGGGGCACAGACGCCGTGGCGCTGCCGCTGCGCACGATCCTCGATCTGGACCGGCGGGAGGATCTGCTGGGCTGGGTTGCCGGCGGCGTCGTTGACCTGGTTGGTCACATATGCGGAGTTCGGCGCGCCACCGGAGACGTAGCCGCGGGGGTCGACGGAGCTGGTCCGTTGGCCTCACTGGTCGTAGGTGACCGCCCGGCTGAACCGGGCGACCCCTGACTTGCCCCGTATGTGACACGCGAAGCGTCATTCTCAAGATACTCGGAACGGTGGCGAAAGGGGATCAATGACCACCTGTATCTCCCTTGGCGACCTGGCATCGTCAACGTACGCCTCGAGGACGAACTCACTCCGGGACCATGGGATCACCATATTGATATCACCATTCGGATCTTCGATAATGATGTCTCCGATTCCTCCTTCCACGATTTCCGAGAAGAACGGACCAGAGCGAGAATTCGGCGGAATGGCGTCCCAGACTTCGAGATTGATCGGACCATCGACCGCAGGGGCGACGCCAAATATGAGGGAGTCACCCCCGTTGTAAAAAGACGCATTCCTGGGATCCCAGCCAGAAAGGTCGCCCGTGCTATCACTGCGGCGCACGACCAGGCAGCCGTGATGGACTTCGGCCCGGGAGGCCGCCAACAGATTCGCCATCAGAATTCCGCCACCTCTCTCGCCATGGTGGAGACCCACGCCACCTTGTATTCGCGCACACACGATACAGTGCGGATAGGCGGTTTGGTAAGTCCCCACAGGTACGAGAGCTTTCGGCGGCTGATGATCTGGGATTCAAGCTCCTGACACGGTACCTGGATCAGTGGCGCCGCATGCATGGTACCCGAACTTGGTACCCGCATCGTTCTCGGCATCGCGGACGAAAAGATCTTTGATATCACCCCTGACAAGGGACACCCCCTCACGAGCGTTAGGCCCCGCTCCGAGGGAAAAGATCGCATTTCATCCCCGGGTCGGCGTTGTGTACCAGGACGTACGTGCTCGCACAAACTAGATGTGTGACGTGGACTTGGGCGACGCCTATCAGGTTGCTCGCGACTATCTGGGGCGAGAGGTCGATTCTGGATCGGAGCCTCGACTGGCAATCACTCGCGCCGAGATGCGGAACGGGGCCTGGGTGTTCTTCTATTCAAGCGTGGCATTCATTAGGTATAAGTTCATCGTACCTTTGACTGCATTAATCGCGCCGAGCGGATGAGTTCCTCCGAAAGTAGCCATGATCGGGCGGGGCTGCCGTCACGGCTTGTGGGCGAGGCAGGGGTCCTGGTATGGGATGTCGGGCAGATAGCGAAGCCAGTCCTGGCGACTGAGGCCATGACCGGCGCGCGCGCAAGCGGTTCTGATGAGGTCGGCTCGCACCTGCTGGAGCTGTCGCACGTCCCACAGATGGATGACATGGTCAGGGCCACCGTTCGTGGCGAGCAGGCCACCGGGCGCGAACGTCACGGCGAGCACGCCCCCGTCGCGGTCGGTGAGTGGCGCGCCGAGCTGGTGCGGGCGGGATGGGTCGCTCACGTCCCACAGCCGGGTCGTATCGTCCGTGCCCGCTGACACGAGCAGCCCATCCTGGTCGAAGGCCAGGCTCATGACGAACCCGCTTTGGCCGGTCAGCGGATTGCCCAGCTGGCGGGGCGCCGCGGGGTCGGACACGTTCCACAGGATGATGGTGCCGTCGTTTCTTCCGATGGCGAGAAGGTGCCCCGGCCCGAAGGCGACGGCGATCGCTCTGTCCTTGGCGATTGGGCCGCCGACCTTACGCGGACTCGCGGGATCAGCGATGTTCCACAGCTGCACCGTGCCCGTTATGTTGGCCGCCGCCAGCAAATGGTCGGGACCAAATTCCGGTGGGCTGAATGGGTCACCGCCACCGTCCAGCGGGCGGCCCACCTGATGAGGATTATCGGGATCTGACGTGTCCCACAGCCGCACGGCATTGTCCTGGTCGGTCGTAGCCAGCAGGCCGCCGGGCCCGTACATCGCCGTTTTGAAGGGGCTGACGGGGCTCGAGGAACGGCCCAGCGGGCGAGGGCTGCGGGGGTTGGACAAGTCCCACAACCGTAGGACGCCGTCGTCCCCGCCGACAGCGATCAGCCCACGTGGGTCGGCGGCCACGGCGGCGGCGCCGCGCCCGTCAATGCCGTTGACCTGGCGTGGTGACGCGGCGTTCGAGATGTCCCACACGTGCGTGCCGTCGGCACCGGCGGATGCGGCAAGCCGACGACTGCCGACGCTGAAGGCGACGACACTGTTGGACGATTTTCCGAGTGGGCCGCCCACCTGGCGCGGGCCTGAGTCCGAGACATCCCATATGCGCGCCGTACCGTCGGCGCTGCCGGCGGCTAGTAGCCCGTCCTGGCCGAACATCAGCGTGGTGATCTCGGCGGAGCGCTCCGTCGGCATGGCGCGCAGCAGGTTGGGCCTCGCAGGGTCGACGATGTCCCACACCTGCAGGACGCCGGAGGAACGGGCGGTCGCCAGCAGGGCACCTGGCCCGAACGCCGCCGCGGTAACAGTGTCCACCTGGAGGGACGACGACGGCCCCGTGGTGAGGGCACCGATCTGCCGTGCCCCTGCTGGGTCGGTGGCGTCCCACAGCGTGTCGTCGAGGGCGAGCAGGCCGCCCGGCCCGAACGTTGCCACCCTGCCGCCAAGCGAATCCCCGACCTGGCGAGGGTGCGCCGGGTCGGAAATGTCCCAGAGCCGGACGGTGAGGGAGCTGACGGCGGCAACCGTGTTGTCAGATAGGAACGCAATCGTGCTGGCTGGGGGTTCACCAACCCACTGGATTTGGTCGCCTAGATCGCCGAAGGGTTTCGGATCGCGGGGATCGGAGACGTCCCAGACGGCCGCCTCATCATCGTAGCCGCCGTAGCTGGTGACGAGGCGACCGTTCGCGCTGAATGCCATGGCCGTGATCTCGCCAGAGGCGAGGCGACCGAGCCGACGAGGCTTGGTGGGTATCGACACATCCCATAGTTGAACCGACGCGCGCGAGGCAGCCGTCGCGAGCAGCCCACCGGGCCCGAAGGCAACAATCGCGTCAATGCCGGGACCGGAGGCCAGCGGATCGCCGAGAAGACGAGGCTGATCAGGGTCAGCCAGATCCCACAGCCGGGTACTGCCGTTCCTGCCGCCGGTGGCGAGAAGGTTGTGGGGGCCGAACGCCAGCGTGTTCACCTGCCCGGCCGCGGCGGGGATCGGTGCCCGCAGCGCCGGGTTGTCCGCGAGAGTGGCCAGCAGGCTCCCCCGCGCGGCGGCCCCTAGATCGGCGGGCGCCACGTCATAGGCGGCGAGACCAAGTCGAAGCGCGATGAGGGAGTCGTCGGCACGCGCATTGTCCGCCAGGGTCAGCAGCTGGCCGCCGATCGTCGCGCGGAGCCGCTCACCGGCGATCCTGGACTGCTTCGTAGCGGCACGACTCTGGATATACGCGGCGATTCCCAGCGCGCTGACGAGGAGGAGGACCGTGACCAGGCCAGCGATCACGCCAGTCAGGCGCCGGCGGGCCCGGCGGCGGCCCGCGGCAAGGAATCCGCGGGCCCGCAGGCTGAGTGCGGCGCGATGGCCGGCTTCGTCCGCCCAGGCCAGCCCGGCCGAGAGTCTGTTTCCTCGGTAGAGATGATCCGAGTCGCGGTCGGCGTCGCTCCAGATACTCGCGTCGTCCTCGATACGTTGCCGGACGACCTGGCCCGCGCGGTCGCCCTCGATCCAGTCCCGCAGCGTCGGCCACGCGCGCAGCAGCGCCTCGTGGGTGATCGCGACGTGGTCCTCGTCGATGGTGATCAGCCGCGCGTCCGGCGCCGCGAGCGCGGCCAGGACGTGCCTCATCCGGTCAGGATCGGTGGTGTTGGCGAGAAGCTCGCTCAGCCGCTGGCGCCGACGGGTGTCATCCGCGCCGTCGCCGATCCGCACCAGGACCAGCAGGAGAGAGCGAGCGAGGTCATGTTCGCGGTCGTCAAAACGGCTGAGGACCATCTCCGCGGTGTTCGCGACCGCTCGGCCGATACCGCCCGTGGCGTGGTAGCCGGCCAGGGTCAGCCGACGACCTGAGCTTTTCTGCCAGGTGGCGAGCAGGGCATGGGAAACCAGCGGCAGGCGACCGACGTCTGGACTGTCCGCGCCGAGGCCATTCGCCGGCCGATCGTCGACATCGCGCAGGACCGCGTCGACGAGGCCCTGCTCCAGGTCAAGCCCGGCCGCCCGGGCTGGTTGTTCGATGGCCGCGCGCAACTCATGCTGGCTCATCGGGCCGACGAGCACCGGGCCCGCTTCGAGCGCCTCGCGCAGGCGCGGAATCGCGTCCAGCCCGGCGGCGAAGTCCGATCGGACGCTGATGACGACCACCGCGGAACCCGCCACCGCGATCGCGCACAGCGCCTCGGCGAACGCACGCCGCGCCGCGTCGTCCTGGCACGCCACAAACGCTTCCTCGAACTGGTCGACAATTAGTAACGCCCTGCCACCTGAGACGAAGCCGTCGCCTTTGTCCTGGAACCATCGAGAAGCGTTCCCGGGGTTGTCGCGGAGCGACCGTGCGTCTTCTTCGATGTCCTTGCCCGACTCCCCGAACATCTCAGCGAGCGCGGCAGCGAGTGCGCCGAGCGGATCCGAGGTAGGCGTGAAGTACACCGTCGGCCAGTCGGCGGATCCCACTATGTCCAGCCGCCCCCGCCGCACCGCCGGCAGGAGGCCCGCCGCCAGGAGGGAAGACTTCCCGGCGCCTGATCCACCGATGACCACCAGCGGCATCCGGTCACCGGCAGACCGCGCCAGCCGGCCGACGAGACGCGCGGTGAGCTGCTCCCGGCCGAAGAACACGTCCTCGTCGGCGGCGGTGAACGCAGCCAAGCCCTTGTAGGGACAAGCCGGTCGGCCCTCCTTCGCCGTGCCGTGGCTCGGCGTGAGGTCCGTGATCAGACGATCGTGCATGGCCGAGAGGACATCACCGGGCAGGATCAAATGCGCATAGGCGCGCCGGACATCGCCATAGACGTCTAGGAGCCGGCACAGCGTGTCGTAATGCCACACCCGCCACCCCTTCAACACCATGTCGGGCGAATATCGCGCTATCGCACTGTTCACGGCGTCGACGCCGCCGTTCCGCGCGGGCGACAACACCACATTCGTCACAAACAGGAGATACTCTGGCGAACCGTCTTTCCGCGGAAGCCGAGCGTTGGCGCGCCACTTTCCCAACTCTTTTTCCACCTGCCGCACGAACCAGCGCACATCGCCATCGGGGCGATACTGAAACTTCGCCTGCATCACTCCGTATCCGGCCCAGGAGCCGCCGCCAGCCTCGGCAGGCAGGTGCACAACACCGTCGAAGGTGCCATCTCTGCCCTGGTCCGGGCCATCCCCGAACACCTGGGCGCTCTGCTTGAACACGGCCGTCAACAGAGCCTGCGCGAGATGCTCGAACTCTCGCGAGCCCAAGCCGGTCAGGTCGTAGTCCACCCACCGATCTTCCAGCCCGGGCGACGCGGACATCCGGCCGGGCCTTCCCCGCTACCAGGAAGGCTTCTCTGGTGAAGATTCATCATGAAAATCGGTCATGGGCCCGCGCCTGACGTGGATCGTTCGCCGGTCCAGCGCCTAGTGCGGCGGCGCGTAAATCTTGCTGGCCTGGCTGGTGGTCATCCGGTCTAGGCGGTGGGGTCGCCGGCGTAGAGCCCGCAGGCGCAGTTGAGGGTCTGTTCGGGTGTGCCGAGGGGCCGGCCGTTCGGCAGGTAGGAGTCCTCGTAGGCGCCGCGGCTGTCGAGGTAGATCACGAAGCCCCACTGGTCGGGTTGGCCGGTGTAGCGCGGCTGGCACAACGGGTAGGGAGTGGCGTTGTCTGTCTCGTCGGGGAAGGCGGCGTCGAGGTAGGCGAAGTCGCCGCAGTAGCGGACAGTCAGGTCGCGCAGCTGGGGCCAGCGGGTGGTGTGCTGGGTGCGCAGCCGGTGTTCCAGCACTACCCGGGCCGTCTCGGGGATCTTCGCCACGTCCCTGTCCTGCCCGCCCGGCGTGTCGGGCCGGTGCGCGGGGCTGCCCAATTCTTCCCTGTCGTCCTGGAACTGTCCCTTCCAGGATGCGGTGGGTGCTCAGGTGGGCAGCTGGCCGGGCGGCGCGAGGGTGGTCCTCGCCGCCACGCAGCGTCAACGGTTGGAGAAGGTCGCGGGGGCGGTGAGTGCCCCGTTCGGCCACGTCAGACGGGCCCGGATCCTGCTGGACGCGGCCGACGGCCGGTGGGGGCCCGCCGCGCTCGGGCGTCGCCGGGGTGCACCCGCACACGGTGCGGCGGGTGTGTGTCCGGTTCGCCACCGACGGCGAGGCGGCGCTCATCGACCGGCCCCGTCCCGGCCGGCCGCGCCGCTACGGCCCGGACGTCCGGCTCGCGGTGCTCGCCCCGGTCACCGAGACCGCCCCGCAGGCCGTGTCGCGGTGGTCGCACCGCGACCCCGGCCCTGGACCAGCTACGCGACCTCGGCGTCCGCATCTCGCTCGACCAGGTCGGCGCCCTGGACACCACCGTTGACGCGCTGGGCGTCCTACCGGACATCGCCGTACTCGATGGACCACTCACCCGCCCGCTCTCCGAGACCCGCGACGATCACCGCACATCTGTCCTACTCACCGCACTGCTCGGCGCGCTCCGAGAGGTCGGAGCCACCGTCGCCGCGGCCGGCGTCGATGACCAGTCCACCGCCGACCGAGTACGCCACCTAGGCTGCGCACTCGCCACCGGCCGCGTGTTCGGAGACTGGCAGCCCGACCCGCCGCGGCGAGCGGCTTTCGGCTCTGGCCCACGGCATCCCACTGGTCACCATCTCCGGCGAGCTCGTGCTCACCGGTCACGGCCGGCCGAACTGTGTCGCTTAGACCGTCGGGGTGGTTCCCCCGTCGATGACGTACTCCGCGCCGTTGATGGACGCCGCCCGGTCGAGCATCGCGGGCAGCAGCGCGCGGTCGAGCCGGACGGCGGCGAGCAGGTTGAGGTCGAGTTCCGCTTTCCAGTCGTCGTCGCTGAGAGCGGCGAAGCCGCCCGGGTTCGTGTGCGAGCCGCCGACGCAGTTGACCAGGATGTCCACTGCTCCCAGCCGTTTGCGGACCTCGTTGACGACCACCTGCACCCCTTGCGGCGTGGCGAGGTCGGCGGCGACGACCCGGCCCGGGTCCTGATGCCCGCCCGGGACGGTGCGCGCCGCCGTGAGCACGGTCGCGCCCGCGTCGGCGAGGCGGGCGGCGATCGCGCCGCCGGCGCCGCGGGTCCCTCCGGTCACGAGCGCGCGCCTGCCGGCGAGTGAGTCATCGATGACGGTCATCGCGGGTCCGTCACCTATGGCGCGCTCGGCACCTACGTCGCAGAGCACGCTCTCGCCGTCGCCGGCCCAGTCCGCGAGTCCTACCTCGTCGGCCCAGCCGACACGGCCGACGAGTCCGCCTGGCGCACCGAGATCGGCTGGCCCAATTTCCGCACCTCCACAGGCTGACACCACGTCCCAACCCGTGATCGAAGCAGCGGCGGACCCCGAGCGTCGTGCGCTGGCCGCCCCTACCTGGACCGCTTCCAACTGCCGGTAAGTGGAAGACCTGGCTGGGAAGTGGAAGATCAACGAGGGAACCTACAGGGCGGGGCGGCGTAGGTTCCCCCGACGATCTTCCGATCGGTAGCGAGCTACCAGGGGCTTCCCAGGAACGGTGTCACTAGGCGCAGCACTGACTTCCCGGGTTCCGGTGGCAGTTCTGCGTGGAGACGCCGCCGCGGCCCGTCGGCTTGGTGGCCACGAGCTGAGGCAAGCCTGGCGGCGCGCAGCGCGGATGGCAGGCGGGTCTCCCAGCTTCGCTGCGGTTGCCGGGCGATGACAAAGATCGCTGGGAGCTGATTTACCTGCTTCCGATGGCAGTTCTGTCCTCACTGGCGGCGGCGTTCCGCACTGCCGCGGTGTGGCAACTGCTGCCTGGCTAGCCAGGGATGCGGGGAAGCCGGTCTCGTGCGGCTGGTGTTGTCGCGCCTGCCTGGTGGGGTCTGAGCGCCGGTTGCCACCCCCCGACCTAACGGTTAGGTTGCAAACCTAACGGTTAGGTCGGAGGTGGCAGTGCAACAGGAAGTCGTGTTGGCGATCTTGGCGAAGGAACCCGCTCAGGGCTCCCAGCTGCGCGCGCGCCTGGATCGCGCGCTGGGCGTGCTCGGCGAGGCGATCAACGACGGGCAGATCTACGTCACGCTCAGTCGGTTGGGGAAGGCCGGCCTTGTCACCCGCGGGACAGGTACGAACGACCGCAACGTCTACCAGCTGACGCCTGCGGGCCATGCGCGCATCGCCGAGTGGCTGTCGGAGGTCAGCTGGCCCCGACCCGACCTGGCCGAGTTCCATCTGAAGCTCATCGCCGCGGCACAGGCCGGGCTCGCCGATCCCCTCGACATCGTCCACGCGCAGCGTGGCGAGCTACTGCGGCGGCTGCGCGACGCACAGCGGCTCGCGATGGCCGAGCACGACGGCTCAGAGGTCGGCCTCCTCCTCGAAGGCATCGTGCTCCGCCTCCAAGCAGATCTGCGCTGGCTCGAGGCATGTGAACGATCGTGGACGACCCGGAGACACTCATGATCAAAGACCCGACCGACATGCTGCTGCGCGCCCACGGCCTGCGCAAGCGGTACGGCAGAGGCGAAGGCCTGGTCAGGGCCATCGACGGCATCGACGTGGAGGTGCCACGCGGCGAAACCGTGGCGGTGATGGGGCCAAGCGGTTGCGGCAAGTCGACGCTGCTGCACCTGCTTGGCGGGCTCGACCGACCGGACTCCGGCGAGATCCGGCTGGCCGACCGGCGGCTCGACACGCTGTCGGAGCGAGCGCTCGCGAAGGTGCGCCGCGACGACGTCGGGTTCGTCTTCCAGGCGTTCCACCTCATGGACGAGCTCACCGCGCAGGAGAACGTCGAGTTCCCCGCGCTGCTGGCCGGCTGCTCGCCCCGCCAGGCCCGGCGACGCGCCCAGAAACTCCTGGACCAGGTCGGTCTAGCGGATCGGGCCGGGCACCTGCCCACCGCCCTGTCCGGCGGGCAGCGCCAGCGGGTGGCAATCGCCCGCGCACTGGCCAACGAACCGCAGCTCCTGCTGGCCGACGAGCCGACCGGCAACCTGGACAGCGCAGCCACGCTGGACGTGTTGCGGCTACTGGCATCCCTCAACGCCGACGGCCTCACCCTCGTCATCGCCACGCACGACGAGCGGATCGCCGCAACCGCTGATCGGCTGATCTCGATGCGCGACGGCGCGTTCGTCGACCAGACCCGGCTGACCGGCGGGACCCGCGGCACCCTCGCCGACCTTGCCGGACTGGGGGGCTGAACGCGATGGGCAAGCTCCTGCTCGTCTACCGGCTCGGCCTCAAAGACCTCCGTCACCGGCCGGCCCAGGCGATCCTCCTGCTGCTCGCGATCGCCGCAGGGGCGGCGACGCTGACCCTCGGCATCGCGTTGCACGGCACCATGGATCGCCCCTACGAGCGGACCCGCACGGCAACGAACGGTCCGGACGTGGTCGCCCTCACCCTCACCGGCGGCGCGAATCCCGCAGGTCCGGACACCGTGGCCGTAGCGGCACCGGGAGGCGCCGCAGGAAACAACCAAGCAGACCCGGCCAGTCTCGCGCCCCTGGTAAGCGCCCCCGGTGTAGCCGCGCATAGCGGACCGTTCCCGGTCACCTGGACCGTTCTGCGCGACGGGCACGCCACCGGAAGCGCCGAGGTCGAAGGACGAGACGCCACGCCCTCGCCCGTCGACCAACCAAAGCTGCTCCGAGGCGCGTGGGTCCGGCCAGGCGGCGTGGTCGTCGAAGCGGGGTTCGCCAGCAATCTCGGCATCCACGTCGGCGACCAGCTCACCCTCGGCGGCACCAACATGGACGTGGTCGGCACAGCGGTCACCGCCGCCATCCCGTACTACCCGAACACCTGCACCGCCGAAGGCTGCATCCTCGCCAACGCGGTCGCCGACCACAATCCCGGCCTGATCTGGGCCACCCAAGCCGACACCACACACATCGCCGGGACAGACGGACCCGACGCCTACTACCTGAACCTGAAACTCGACGCCCCAGCGACCGCTTCCGCGTTCGACGCTCGGTACAACAACGACACCTCCCCAACCGCTCCGTACCTGCTCACCTGGCAGCAGATCCGCGACGGCGACGCACAAACACTCGCCCGGGTACGGCAGGTACTCCTGTTCGGAAGCTGGCTGCTGGCACTGCTGGCACTGGCAAGCGTGGCCGTGCTGGTCGGCGGACGCATGGCCGAGCAGACCCGCCGCGTCGGCCTGGTCAAGGCCGTGGGCGGCACGCCATGGCTGGTCGCCGTTGTCCTGATGTTTGAGCATGTCCTGGTCGCCCTCGGAGCCGCCGCCGTGGGGCTGGGCGCCGGCTGGCTGGCCGCGCCGCTGATCGACAGCGCGGGCGCCGGCCTCCTCGGCGCCGCGGGCGCACCATCGCTCACCGGCCCCACAGCCGCATCCGTGATCGCCTTCGCGCTGGCCGTGGCGGTCGTGGCCACCCTCGTGCCCGCAATCCGTGCCGCACGCCAGAGCACCGTCGCGGCCCTCAACGACGCGGCCCGGACCCCGCGCCGCCACGAATGGGCGATCAAACTAACCGCGCACCTACCAACACCCCTTCTGCTCGGCGTCCGGCTCGCGAGCCGTCGACCACGCAGACTGCTGCTCAACGCTCTCAGCATCGCCGTCACCACAAGCGGACTCGTCACCGTGATGACCTACCGCGCCACATCAGGCAACTGGCTCGCCGACCCCGGCATGACCCAGGCGACCACGGTCATCTCCGCGATGCTCATCGTCCTGGCCGCCGTCAACGCCACCTTCATCGCCTGGACCACAGCACTCGACGCCCGACACACCGCAGCACTCGCCCGCGCCCTCGGCGCCACACCCGACCAAATCACCACCGGCCTGGCAACCGCCCAACTAATCCCGACACTGATCGGAGCGCTGCTCGGCATCCCCGGCGGCATCGCCCTCTACCAGATACCCAAGACCAGCGGGACGACGACACTTCCCTCCCCGCTAGCACTGCTCGCGATGGTGGCGGTGATCATTCTCGCCATCGCGACACTCAGCCTCATACCAACCCGGATCGGCCTCCGCCGACCCGTCGCCGAAGCTCTACAAACAGAAACAGCATGAAGCCTCCCAAAGATCGAGCGTCCGTCTATGACGACACCCGACACCTGATCCATTCGAGGGCCGAGTGGTCCGCTGATCCTCAGCCGCTGGGAATCGGGACCGGCGCTCTGCGTGGACACCACGCCGAGGGTCGACATCGATCAACTCGATGTGACCGTCACCAGACAGCTCGGGGAGTGCTTGACGTGGTCTCGACCGACGGCCAAACAGCGCTCGGTGGCAGCTCCGTGGAGGCGATCGCAAGATCCCATCCGCCAATTGCCGGTCGAGTGGCGGGCCAAGCTGGGACGTGGCGGCGACGGCAGGGAACCTACACCCCCCCCCTAGGTGTAGGTTTCCCCACTGGTCTTCCGATCGGTCGCGCGCTGTCAGGGGTTTCCCCGGCGACGTGTCATTAGGCGCAGTGCTGACTTACCGGCTTTCGATGGCAGTTCTGCCGGGGCGCCGTATGATCTCTCGATCATTGCGTCTGATCAGCGGAGAGTCGGCCCGGGGCGCGGAGCCGATATTGCTGCCGACCGAGCGACGGTTTCGAGCAGGCAGCGGGGCGTCGAGCCCGCTCTCGCGAGCTGGGACCGGGCCGGGTCGTCGGGCCAGGCACGGTCGGCGGCCTTCATCAACGCCGTCTACGCCACGGTCGGCGAGCAGATTCGCGCTACACCAGACCCACTCGTCCTTCGGCTCGACGTGGGCCTCCCGGATACCGTGGCACTGTACTCGTTTAACGATCTTGATAACTATCTGTTTCCGCTACTACCGAAACTGACCTACCGGACCGGGCGGCCCTTCGCTTCCGTCTGGGCAACGCGGACATCCGCGACCCGGACAGAATCCTCAGCTCGGCGGAACTTCAGGCGGCCTTCGACCTGACGAAACCGGTTGTCCTCAGCGTCGTCGCGGTCCTGCCCTTCCTCCGCGACGACGAGGGAAGCCCGTACGAGGTGGTGGGCAGGATTCTGGGCGGGTTGCCGCCCGGGAGCGCGACGATGCTAAGCCACATCACAGCCCGGAATACGCCGCGATGCCGCGGCGGCGGTTCCGTGCCACCACAGTGCCGATCAGGAACGGATGACCTGTGGTGTGCAACTGGACGGTCAGGGGCGTTGACCTGGGCGAACAGCCCGTCAGGGATCAGGACGGGTCATGGTGCCGACCGCGGTGTTCCCGCCTGCGCGCAGGCTTCTCAGCACCGTCGGGTTGGGCGACCTGACGAGAGGACGTTAAATCGCCCTCCAATCTCATCCGAGAAGAGGGTTAACAATTTCGACGACGCCCGTAAGTTCCACTCCTAGCAAATCCTGCCCGACGCGGGCCAGGAGTTCTTCATGTGTAATATCCGAATTCCTCAGCAAGCACCTTGTCGCACCCGCTTGGATATTGAAAAGCAGCGCCACTGCGAACGCTCCGACTGGAGCGGGGGTCAGGTCATAGACGTGGGCAATATGCGCGAGAACATGAAGGCTCTTGACCAGATCGGACGACATCACGGTTCCGTCCCAGGTTTCCTCGGCGAATTCCGGGCCACCAGGCGAGTCCGGGGAGTTCATTAGTGATGCCAGGTCGGGCCATCCTGCGGCAAGCCAGACCCGGTCCCAGGGGGTGCCATCGGCCCCGGAGAGCGCGGCCAGTACAGGCCCGGTCTGCAAGGTCTCGCCAGGGGCACATGCTAGGGCGGCTATCGACAGCGACCTTCGCACCGGCTCGGCGTAAGACACCAGATCGGCGGCGCTCACAAGTCCCGCGCGCAGCAGCACCGGGTGCGCGGTCGGCTGTCGCAGCGCGGTGCCACTGTGCTGCGACAGCGCCGCGGCGTTCGCCCGCCACACCCGGGAGCGATCGGCGTCGCCAGGCTTCGGCCAGGTCTCGAGCAGAGCGTCGGCAGCGCTGCGCGTCAGCGCGGCGCGATCGGCGTCGCTCAGCCGGTCTCGTAGGGCGCGTTGAACCACGCTGTTCACACCCGCCAGGGCCGACGAGCCCGGTACCATGCTGACCAGCGCGGCCCGAAACAATTGGCGCTGAGCCGTCGCCGCCACATTGGGGTCCGGCCTCCCGATCGCGTCGGTTATGTGCCATTCGGCGGAGGACGCCCACACGCTCGCCCGGCCGAACACCTCCCCCGGGACCCCCGCCGGGTCGAGCAGTGCCCCGATGCAAAGCAGGTAACGGGCGGTCGCGTCGAGTCCCGGGGGCCGCCGGCGCAACTGGAGGAACCTGCGCTGAGCGACCAGCGCTACATGGTCGGTCGCAGGGGTGACATAACGTTCGGCCAGGTACTGCCCGACGAGGTGGTCCTGGAGCTTCAGGTGCCGGAACTGATAGGCAGGGCCGACCGTGCGCAGGACGTGACGGCCTCTGGCATCCTCGAGGAAACGAACCATCCGCACAGGCGTCCGGTGACGTATTCCCAGATTGATCTGGGAAAGCACGGATGCCCAGGTCTCCGTCGCGACCAGACCGGCGGCCGGCCCGACTATCAGCGCCACCTCGACGGCAGTTTTCGGGCCCTTGACGATACCGGTTATCGCGCCTGCAAGAAGGGCCATCAGTAATCCCATGGCCAGCGCGGCCCGTATATCCTGTTGCCTGGTCCGGCCAGGATCGGACCAGCTCGTCTCCCCAGTATTGGGAGTGTTCACCAGCAAAAAGAGCGACGGGATGACAAAGACGAAGAAACTCGTGAGGCCCGCAGCGAGAAGGGCCTTATGTAGCCCTATAAACCACCAGAGATATCCTCCAAACAGCACGCCCATCGCGGCAGCAAACACGGGGACGACTCTGGTGTGTTCAGCGAGATCGGGCGCAAGTGGACGTCCAGTGAACAGGTCACGTCGCCACGCCGCACCGAGTCGTACCGGCCCTCCGTGGAGACTACCGCCGGACATGGCGATGGAGAGGGAAAACAGCGGAAAGAATTCGACGGCCGCTCGTATGCCAATGACCGGAATTGTGGCAGCGAGGGCGGGCGGCGCGAGCGCCACCATACCTATCGCCAGATTCAGCAGCTGCCCCGTCCAGCTCCCGCAGGCCCATCGGAAGAAGTTCCACCAACCGAACTCACGTGACTGGCGCAATGTGAGCTGATAGGCAAACCAACGGAGGGTCCGGTCCGCTCTTCGCGTGGAGTAGCGGGGTGGGGAGAATCCCAAACGAGGGGCGTAGGCCGCGGGAACGACATGATCGAGCAGGTGGGCCTCGATATCGTCCGGAGTGCCGAACCTGCTTTTGTCGAGCAGTTCGTCGACGGGGCCGCCCGACGGATACACGTCGCGCAGCAATGTGACGTTCAGGGGGTTCGCCAGTGTCTGGCCCAGCGGGGCGGCGGGATGACGCGCGACCTCGTCGATGACAGCTCGCCACCTGGGCGGCGCGGGATCGACGAGGTGCCCCTGGAGGTGGTCGACCACGTCAGTCGTGGTCAGTGGCCGCAGCTCGATCGCGGCCGCGCCGTCGAGCAGGGCGCCTTCCACGGCTGTGACGAGCTCCGCGCTGCGGGTGAGTAGTACCAGGCGGAAGGTGACCTGGTCGCTCAGGGCCTTGAGCATCAGCGCCCGCAGGCTCTCGTTGACCTCGTCGAGCCCGTCCAGAATCACTGCGACACGGCCCGCGTCGAGTATCGAGCGGGCGCGCCGCAGCCCGCGGCGGCGGCGAAACGGGGCGGACTCGGTCAGCCTCTCCGCGATCCAGTCGCGCACAGAAGTGGTCTTGGGATTCCATCCGTGCGGTGTGACGAGCACCGGCACCGGGACCCGCGCCCGGTCCGCGGCGCCCAGTTGCTCCCTGTGGTGCAGGGCGTCGAGCTGCAGAAGGACGGCCGCGCTGCTCTTGCCGGCCCCGCCCGGGCCCAGAATCACCAGGCGACCCGAGGCGAGGCCTCCGTAGATGGCATGCAGGTCAGCACGGTCGCCCCGCTGCAGCTCGGTGGGGCTGACCGGGTGCAGGCCTGGAAGCGGTTCAAACCGGATGCCCCGGTCATGGTTCGCCGTCGCGGCGGAAACGGGGCCGGCGACCGGCAGGGCCGAGCGTCTCCATCGGATGGGGAGCAGGGCCGAGCCAACGAGACGGCGCTCGATCGCCGCGCGTTGCACCTGGGTGTGTATCGCGGACGCGAGCAGGTCAGCCTGCCCGTCCAGAGACCAGCGATCCGCTGCGCCACCTGCCTGATAGACGGTCAGATGCCCGATGCTGATCGACCCAGCGGCGGTGCGCGCGCCGCCGTCCGTGGCAATGGCATCTATCGCGCGCGCGACAGCGGGTGTCGACCAGCCGGCGGCCAGCCCGCGGTCATCGGATCCCGCCACGGGGGACCCGTCACCGGCATTCGCCGCCGCGACCGCTGCGCGGAGCGACGGATTGTCCGGCCGTTCCTCCAGCGCGGCACGTATGACACCTGCGTTGCCATCCGGTACCGCCCCGTCGTGCAGCAGCCGGGAGGCCTCACGCCAGAACTCCAGAGCACTCGATGCCTGCCATGACGGTTGCCGGTCGACAGTCCATCCAGCTCGTTCGAGCACCTGACGCGCCTCGACCGGCGTAGGAAACAGCCGCGCCAGCAAGCTGACCAGCTGGTCCGGCAGTCTTTCACGCGCATGCTGCCAGGGCGGTTCGTCATCGCCCGCGCCGGTCAGTCCCCCGTCACTCACTCGCACATCATTCCATCGCGAAGACGACCGAGCCGGCCCAGATAGGCCATAGTCAGCCGCGGCAGCGTCCTGCGAAGGTGGCTCGCATCGTCCCGCGAGTGTCCGGCCGCCCTTCGGGTAGCCTTAGTGCCTGTCCTGAATCTTGATGGTCGGTTAGCTGTCGGTGGTCGTCCGGGCGGTCCATCGCGGGGCCGGGA
>NZ_JADWYX010000125.1 GCF_016786355.1 Frankia sp. AgB1.9 | reverse complement strand
ACGGCTCCGGACCCGGCCGTTCGTGGCAGCCGCGGGCAAGACCGTTGCCTGCCGCGAAATAGATCGATTTACCGCAAGCGGGATGAGGAGAACGTAGTGAAACGCAAGTCGAAAATCACGGTTGCAGCGGGATTGTGCGCCGCGACGGTGTTCTTAGCCGCCGGCTGTGGCTCGTCGTCCGGGTCGGGCGCCGCCGGGGCCAGTGGCACCACGCAGCCCGGAAAGACCAAGATTACGGTTGGCGTCATCACGGACATCACCGGCCCGGCGGCGGCCAGTAACAAGTCGGTCGTCGACGGCGTGAAAGCCGGCACCTACTACGCCTCCCGCAACGGCTACACCATCAAGTACATCGTCGGTGACACGGCCACCAGCCCGGCGACCGCGCTGGCCGTCGCGCAGAGGATGGTGACCCAGGACCACGTGTTCGCCGTACTCGCCAACTCCTCGCTGATGTTCGCGGCGGCGCCTTATCTCACCCAGCACAACGTGCCGGTTATTGGCGCCGCCGAGGACGGCCCCGAATGGATTGCCGCGAAGAACATGTTCTCGATCTGGGGCCCGCTACAGACGACGAAGGTCTCGTCGACCTACGGCAAGTTCCTCAAGATGATGGGTGTCACCAATCTCGGAGTGCTCGCCGTCGACGTCCCCAGCGCCTCGGAGTCCGGTCAGGCCAACGCCGTGTCGGCCCAGGAGGCCGGTATCAAGGTCGGCTATCTCAACGCCAAGTTCCCACTCGGCGGCGACGTCGGCCCGGCCGTGCTCGCGATGAAGGCGGCCGGCATCGATGGCTTCGTCTCGGCTTCGTCCCAGGACACCTCGTTCGCGGTCATCAAGGGCCTGCGGGACCAGGGCGTCAACCTCAAGGTCGCCTTCCTGCCCACCGGCTACGGCGGCGACCTGTTCTCGGCGGGACCCGGCGCGGCGCAGAACGCCCAGGGCGTCTACTTCCTGTCCAGCTACGAGCTGGTCGAGATGCACACGCCCGCGACCAAGCAGTTCGTGGCCGACCTCGCGCAGGCCGGTATCACGTCCGAGCCCACCTACGCCTCCTACAACGGTTACGTCACCGTCGGACTGCTGGTCCGTGCTCTCGAGGCCGCCGGTGCGAACCCGACCGAGGCCGGCCTGATCAAGGCGCTTGAGGGCATCCATGACTTTGACGCTCTCGGGCTTTACGGCACCCACACCGTCGACATCAACGACCGGGAGAACATCGTCTTCGGGGCCGACAACTGCCTCTGGGTCGCCCAGTTCGAGGGAAACGGGTTCAAGCCCGTCCCGAACGCCGCCCCGATCTGCGGTGAGCTGATTCCGGGCAAGACGGTCTCACCCGCCTCCTGACCCCCTGTCCCACCAACCCTTGGGCCGGTGCGCCCTCATCGGCGCATCGGCCCTCGGCGGGGAGTCCGCGGACGTGGTGTACGGCTTGTGATCGCAGAGACACAGGTCAGACCGGGTAGGCCGTGTGTACCAGCATCCAAACCTTTTGATCTTGTTGCGCCCCGAGCGCGTGGAGGGGAGTTGCCTGAAGGTAGGTCGGTAGCGTCAGTCCTGGCTGGTGCCTGGTGCGGGTGTCCCTGGCGAGGAGTTGAGGGCAGGTCTCGGCGCGGTCACCAGGCCAACATCAGATAGGTGGCAAAACCAGATCCCGTTTCTCGCGTGCGAAGTCACAGGATCGTCGCCGAGCTGCCGTGGCCGGTCACACGTCGGCGCTGAACGCGGTGGAGCCGTCCGGGTTGACACCGAATCGGCGTAGTCGCTCGGCTTCTTCCTTTCGCCCCCTCGCGACGAGAAACTCCGCCATACGACGAGCGGCGGACCCGCTACCGGCGGCAACGATGAGGGTCCGTAGCAGTAGCTCGGCTTCGTCATCCTGGCCTCGCTTCGCGAGCAGCAGTGCGAGCTGACCGGCGGCGTACTCATCTCCGACGTTGGCGCGAGCCCGGAGCCGATCAGCATTGCCCCAGGTAGCAAGTAGCCAGGCCAGCTGGCGGGCGGCGTTCTCGTCGCCTGCGTCAGCAATGGCCTGTAGCAACTGCTCGGCCTCCTGGTGTTCGCCACGTTTGACAAGCAACTTGGCCAGTTCGCGGCCGGCGGGCCCGGCGGTGGCCGTGGCGACGAGGGTCCGAAGGATCTGTTCGGCCTCGTACTCCCGTCCACGCTTGGCGACCAGACTGGCCAGACGGCGGGCGGCGTACTTGTCTCCGGCGTCAGCGCGAGCCTGGAGCGCGTCAATCTTCCCGTGGGCGGCGAGGAGATCAGCCATCCGTTCGGCGGCATTCTGCCCGTCGTAGTCAGCGTAGGTCCGCAGGATCTGCTCGGCCTCCTCCTGCTCGCCGCGCCCGGCGAGCAGCGCGGCCAGGTGATGGGTGGCATATCCGTCTCCGGCCTCGGCACGGTCCCGGAGTCTGGCGACGTCGCCACGACTGGTAAGCAGACTGGCCAGTTGCCTGGCGGCGTTCTCGTCGCCCGCGTCAGCAACGGTCTGTAGCAACTGCTCGGCCTCGTGGTACTCGCCGTTTTCGGCGAGAAGCCTGGCCAGTTCGCAGGCGGCATACTGGTGTCCGTTGTTCGCTTGGTCTCGGAGACCGTCAAGGTCACCACGGCGGGCAAGTAGATTGACCAGCTCTCTTGCGCCACCGGTGTCGCCTGCGTCCGCCGCGACCCGCAGGACCTGTTCGGCCTCCTGGTACTCGTCGCGTTTGAGGAGCAACCTGGCCAGTCTTTCGGCGATGAACTGGTGGCCGGTGTCAACGAGGTCCCGCAGGCCGTCTACATCCCCACGTTTGGCAAAGAGGTCAGCCAGTTCGCCCGCGGCAAACTGGTCACCGGCGCGGGCGCGGGCGCGGGCGCGCAGGCCGTCGACGTCGCCTCGCACGGCGAGCTGTTCGGCCAGTTCGCCCGCCGCGTACCGGTCGCCGGAGTCAGCGAGCGTCCGTAGCAGCTGGTCGGCTTTCTCGGGCTCTCCGTTCCTGGCCAGCAACTCGACCAGTTCATGGGCGGCGTGCAGGTCGCCGAGGTCAGCTCGGCGCTGCAGGCCGTCGGCATCCCCACGTACCGCAAGCAGATCGACCAGATCCCTGGCGCTGTCCTTGTCGCCCATCTCCAGGAGGCTCAGCAGAACCCGTTCGGCCTCCTGGTATTCGCCCCGTTCGGCGAGCAGAGCAGCCAGCCCGCGGGCTGGCCAGGGGTCGCCGGTGCTGAGGGCACGTCCGAAAAGGGGAATCGCGTGGCGGTGTAGAAGGCGGCTGCTGGCCCGTGCAGCCAGTAGCGCCGCGTCGCGCGGCGTTGCGTGGCTGACGAGGCAATCCCACAGGGCGGTCGGGACGACCCTGAGGCGACGACTGGCGCGAGCGTGTTGTTCCAGGTAGTCCGCGAGCTGGTAGCGCGGCTCGCTCGGTATGGGCTGTCCGGGGCGCGGGCGGATCCGGGTGAGCGCGCCGCGGACGCCGCGGCAGGGAACAGCCGCGTAGTCCAAGGCCAGGTCGAACCAGTCGTCAGGCAGGAGGTCCCACTGCTGGTCACTGAGGTAGCCGGAGGCGGCATCCTCGAGCAGGCCGCGGGGCAGCGCCGGTCCGTGGCCGAGGCGGCGGGCGTCCATCGCCGCTTCGATCACCGCCCGCGCTCCGGGTGGCGCGTTGCGGAAACGGCCGAGCAGTTCGGGTGCGCCGGCGAGGTACTGGGTGACCTGACCGTCGACCGCGCGCGCCCGTGCCTCGGCCAGCCGCGGGTCACGACCGGCCACCGTGCGCAAACGCTCAAGGTCCTGCCCGACGAACGCGTCGGGCAGCGCCAGATCGGCGTTGACGAGCAAGGCCCGGGCATTCGGATTCGACCGGCCAGCCGGGCTCTGAGTGAGGTCCGCCCAGTAGTCGGGCCACAGAGTGCCCAGAACCAGCACCGGCCGGCGGGCCGGATCGCGGAGCAACTCACGCAGCGCGGCGGCCACCTGCGCACCAAGGTCGGCGGGGCTGGTGAGCAGATAGTGCTGGGCCTCGTTGAGCCACACCACGGTCCGTGGCCCGACCCGGGACAGGTCGTTGAGGGCAGCCTGAGCATGACTGGGGTCAATCGGGTGCCACAGCCGCCACTCCTCGGGCAGGGCCTGGACCGCTTCCCAGCAGGCCCTCGTCTTGCCGGTCGACGACCCGCCGACAAGCATCACGATCGAACTGTCACCAGCCGCAGCGCGGGAGACGACCTCCCGAAGCCGCAGGTCGTGGTCCCGGACGACATAGTCCGGCAGCAGCGGCAGGCCTGCCACGGCCGCCCCAGCGTCGATTGCCGGATGCACCTCCAACGCGAACGGGTCGACGATTTCACGGATCGGCCAGCCAGGGCCTTCCCGGCCCCGCGGGCGTCGCGCGGGATCACCAACAACCTCGGCCCCCGCGAAGACCTCATTCGCCGGGAAAGAGGCGGCGGCCTCGGCCAGCAACAGCCGCCGGCCGTCGGGCAGGACACCCGACCGAAGCAGCCGGGACACCTCACCCCAGAACAACCGGGCCGTCACCCAGGCTGGATGGTCACCGCGGTTGAGGCCCACTGACTCCAACAGTTGCCCCGCCGCCATCGGCTCGAAGAACACCTCGGCGAGCCCTCGCACCTCCACCTCGGACAGGCCCTCCACCACCTGCCACCCCCGTTACGAACCACGCGAACAGCCTGCTCCGTCGCGCTTCGAACAGCACCATAACGACGAGACACCGAGCCCCGCGCCGGAAAGTCGTGCGCCCGCGGCCCTATCTGAGCCAGCGGCCGCGACTACGACCTCCCGCAGTCCCTGCGACCAGCGTCCCCGGATGGCGTTATGCAACACCACGGTGATCTTCCGACGCCAGGTCGCCTTCGCCCTCGGCACCTAAGTCCGGCGGATCTCGGCTGACGCGGCGACCAGCACGCGCACCGACCTCGCCCCTCGAACGCACCTTCTGTATCCGGCTGTATCCGGCGGACGGGAGGGGCAGCGTTCGGGTGGTCATCCCAGGTCGTCACGGTGCCCACCAGCTGGCTCGGTTGCGGCGAGGGCCGCGGCGATGCGCCGGCGCGCGAGTTCGTCCTGGCCGACGATGCACTTCGCGTAGACCATAAGCAGGACCCGCACCGAGTGGCCGACTGCGTATCAGCACCGATCTGCGCTTCCAGATGCACTGCGACAACGCGCCGGGCTTTCAGGCGGTGGGCAATGCGTTGCCGGTACCTGAGTCAGCTTCGCATGCTCTCCTCGTAGAACAGGTAACGTCCGCGTCCCTGCCGTTTGGCGGCGTACATCGCGAGGTCGGCCGCGTTGAGCAGTTCCTCGGGGTCGAGTAGTTCCGGGCCGGACAGGGCGATGCCGACGCTGGCGGTGACCGCGAACCTGTCACGGGACCTGGCCAGCGTAAGCGCCTCGACTATGCGGCTGGCGACCGCCTCGACCGCGCCGATGGTGGATATGTCCTCGCAGAGTATCGCGAACTCGTCGCCGGCGAACCGCGCGACAGTATCACTGGGCCGCACGGTCCGCCGCAGCCGATCCGCCACCTCGCGGAGCAGATGGTCACCCTCGCGGTGGCCGAGAGCGTCATTTACCGCCTTGAAACCGTCGAGATCGATGAACAGGACGGCTACCCGGCCGCTCTTCTGGTCGGACCGGAGGAGTGCTCTGCTCAGTTTCCTGAAGAATGACGTCCGGTTCGGCAGCCCAGTGAGAGCATCGTGCAGGGAGCTACGCTGCGCGGAAGCCGCACGGATGCGTTCCGCTTCATACGAACGTGCCAGCATCAGACTGAGCGAAACCTGATTGGCGATGTTTTCGATGAAGTCACGGTAGTCCTGGTCCAGCGCGAGCAGGTCGCTGATCCCGACGATGAGAACGCCGACGGTCGTGGCGCTCCCACGGCTTCTCAACGCCACTGCTACCGCGGTTCGCGGCGGCTGAGAACCGGACGCCAGCCGGACGGAGCCCCACGACGGGAGCTCCGAGACGGCCTGCCCGCCTCCGAGCGATGTCATATTGATGATCCTGGGCAGGACCCCGCTGTTCTCGAGCTCGACGAGCGCGGCCCGGACGGTTCGTCGGCCGTTCAGTCCTGACGACGCGATCGACCGCGGCGCGGACAACGATGGGCATCGTCCCCAGAGCAGCAGCAGGCAGTACGGAATGTCCTCCGGGTAGTTCCCCAGCACGGATGGAACGCGGATACATACGGACCGCTGCGTCCGCAGCCTGGCCAGCGTCGTGGCGAGCTCTCGGTGGCAGGCCAGGCGCCTGGCGCGGATCACCTGTTGGGTCGTCTCCTGGTAGGTCGACAGGACGCCCGCTATGCGTCCACCGTCAGACGCCTCCCGGATAGGACTGAAGGAGAAGGTGAAATATGCCTCCTCCAGATAGCCGTGCCGACGGAGCAGGAGACGTTTGTTCGACGACCACGTCGCGCCATCCCCGGACATCACCTGAGCGGCCAATGGACGCAACTCATCCCAGACCTCGGGCCAGACGCCGTGGAGCGTCTTTCCCATGGCATCAGGATGCTTGTCACCGAGATGTGGTATACACGCGTCATTGTAAATGTATACGAGATCGGCGCCCCACATGACTATCATCGGAAAACGCGATTCCAAGCAGATGCCGACTGACGTGCACAGGCTCTGGCTCCAGCCCTGAGCCGGGCCGAGCGTGGTTGCGGACCAGTCCTTGGCGGCCATCACCCGGCCCGTCTCGCCGCCGGACACGAACAGTCTTTCGATATCCAGGACCCGACCGACACGTTCACTCCGCGACGGGGTCGAGCAACGGACGTCCTCCGCCGCATAAGGACCCATGCGCCGCCGCGCAGTCGACCGGATCTGAGATCCTTCCGTCGCTTGCCACCCCCGTCCGCGATCGGTTGACGCCAGCCGACCACACGACGCCGCGACCCGCTGGAGCCCCGGCCCTGGATCGGTGGCATCACGAACCACGGTTCTCCGCACCGACTCCGCTCGTTCCCTCCGCACGCGGGGACAAACAGATCGAAGAGACGGCCCCGTTTGGCCCAGATCGCCCCATCTGTGTCCGCCGTGTGCGCACGGTTCTCGTCCGAGGACGCGCGAGCGCAGGTAACGCCGCCGCCGGTGGCGGCTGCGGATGAAACGGCGGAGTGGCTGGTAGCGCGCTCAGCCGAGCAGCTTGTTGATCTCAGTAGATGCCGCGCGAGCCTCGATCCGCATCAGTCCGAGGTTGGAGTTGAACGGGCCGGACAGCACCAGCACCGCCTGTTCGCCGGCCGCGTACACCACCAGGTAGCCGCGGTCGCCGCGGACTACCGTCTCCTGCATCTCGCCGAGTCCGGTCCGGTCCGAGATCCGCTTGCCCAGGCCCAGGGCCGTCGCTGCCATCGCGGCCATCCGCTCGGCCTCCGGCTCGGGGAAGTCGTGTGCGACGGACAGCCCGTCCACCGACGCCACCATGGCACCGTTCAACTCCGGAATCGACCGTCGCAGGTCCGACACCACGCGCGACAACTCCGACTGAATACTCACCGATGCACCTCCGTACTCAACGGTTCCGATTGACCTGGGTAGCTCTGGATTCCTGTGGGGACCTACATCGTCCGGCGGCGCTGGCACGGTCGGCAGCACCCACACGGGCATCGCGGCATCCGCGAAGCGTGCGTCGTCGACCGCCCTCTCGGCGAGGATCGGCTCCACCTCATCGACCTCGGCCTTGGCGGGCTCCGACGGCGACGAGGTCGGGGTCCGAGGGCGCCACGACCGTTTCGACGTGCTGCGGTGCCGCGACCCACTGCCCCCCTCGTCATGCATCGTGGCCGTCTTCATCTCTCTTGTCCGTCAGGGAAGCGTTCGCCGAGCCACCCTGGGCGGCGCACGTCCACGATGGAGACAGGCCCGGCTCTGGCAGACGAGGCTACCCCCACGAAGTGGACTTTCGCGGAGACCGTGCCCCCCAGGTGGCCCCGGCCTGAACGCTGCTCCACAGCGCGACGCCGCTGCGCCACAGGGCCACCGTGGCTGGTCAGCGGCCCGGGGACGAACCGGTCAAGTATCGTCACTATTCTCCACACGATGGTCGGCCGGGCTCGGGCTGCCTGTCGGGGGAAGCCGTCAGCCGAGCCGCGGCGTGTCAACTCCCGAGTGACCCCGGGACGGACCATCGACGACGTGGGAGACGTGCGTGCAGAAGCAGTCGGTGACCGCCATCCTGAGCGAGCTCAACGCCTCGTCCGATGACATCGAGGCTTCCGCACTTGTGTCGACAGACGGCTTTCTCATGGCGTCACTGCTGCCGGCCGGGTTCGAGCATGACCGCGTGGCCGCGATGAGCGCGGCCATACTCGCTCTGGGGAGTCAGGCGAGCATGGAGCTCACCCGGGGAGCGCTGGACCAGATCCTCATCAGAGGACAGCGCGGTCATGTGCTGCTCACCAGGGCGGGCCCGGAAACCGTGCTGGTGGTCGTCACCCGACCGGACGCTCAGCTGGGCACGACGTTCCTCGACGTGCGCCGAGGCGCCGAAGCGTTGGCCGAGGCCGTCTGACGCCGTGCGTCGACCCGGTCGACCAGGTTCCGGGCGACGACTGACGGACGGTGGAACGGCAGGACCGTGCGTGCTGGGTCCGGCTTACCAGGAAGCAGGAGACGACGGGTGGACGGCCATGGAGTGAACCGGACGGAGCTCTGGAGGCCGCCAGTAGAGGCTGGAACATCCTCGCCGGCCCCGGACCGATGGCTCAGCGCCGCGGCGCCGGCGCGCGATGAAGCGGCCATCGCGGTTCGTCGTTATGACCCGACGCGGTTCCTGCAGGGGCTGGTCGCCGCCGCGTGGCGGCACGCCGAGGAACGCGGCCAGGCGGTGCACATCGAAGGTCCCTGGCCGGTTATCGCCGTCTACCCGAACAGCTTCGCCGCCGTCGTCTACGGCGGCGAGGCCGGCCTACGGCCGTTTGCCGGGACCGAGGACCTCCCCGCCCAGGCCAGTCTTGTCTTCTCCCGCGCACCCCAGTACGCCGTCGACCACCCGGACATGGTGCCGCTCGACGTCCTGCTGTGGAAGCTTGCGTTGAGCGCCTCGAGAGGCAGGCTGCCGCTCGACACGTCCCTCGACACCCCGTTCGCCTTGCGGGAGTGGCCCAACTTCACCCGGCTGGTCGTGACACCCGGCGCGATGAGCGTCGCGGCCCTCTGGGTTCGACAGCCCAGCACGCTGCGCCAGACGATCGACCTGTTGCACCTGCCAGCGGAGGACGTCTTCGTTTTCTACAGCGCGGCTGCCGCGGCCGATCTCGTCCGCCGGGATCTCCCGTCGCGGCCGGCCTCGCTCCTCGCGTCCGCGCCGCCGTCGGCCGTCCCTCCCACTCCGAGACGGCCTCTGTTGCGCAAGCTGTTCGACAAACTGCGCACCGGCTGACATCTGCCGTCCGACTCATTCTCAGGGACACCGGTGAGCCACTACAAGATCGTATTCTCTGGCCCGGTGGGCGCGGGTAAGACCACGGCGATCGCGTCCATCAGCGACATTCCCCCGATCACCACCGAGACCCGGCCGACGGACGAGACCAGGGACATCAAGGCAACCACCACGATCGCCATGGACTACGGTGTCCTGCGGCTCGCCGGTACCGACCGGATCCACCTCTACGGCACCCCGGGCCAGGACCGGTTCGACTTCATGCGATACATCCTCGCCGAGGGGGCGATCGGCGTCGTCCTCCTGATGACCAACGCCCGGCCGACGCCGCTCGCGGACCTGCACGAGTTCGTCGGCGCCTTCCGAACGGTCATCGACGAAACGGCGCTGGCGGTCGGCGTCACCGGAATGGACCTCCGCCGCACTGCCAGCCTGGACGACTACCGCCAGGTCCTGGCGCAAGTCGGCATCATCGCGCCGGTCTTCGAGATCGACGCGCGGCGTCGCAGCGACGTCGCGCTTCTCGTCCAGGCTCTGCTCCTGAGCATCGACCCGGGAATCGCCGGTGAGATGTCGCCACCTGGCGCCGGGTCGGACACCGTCCAGCGCACCGCCCGCGACTACTGGTGAGGTGCTCTGGGGCTCCTGGCACGCCCGGCAGCCCTGCCCGCTAGCCTCAGCAGATCCTGCACAACAGCGACGTGTCCCCGGCGGCCACCGCACGCCGACACCGTGGTCAGACACCTTCCGGGCGTCTGTTCGGGGCCGCCGTGACGCCCGTGAAACTCCTTCAGGGAGGAAACCGATGACGCCGCGCAACCACCAGGACGGTCACGTCGCGGCCTCGGTGACGACGCTCGTGTTCGGGGCGCTCGCCGGTACCGTCGCCAGCCGCGTGCTGCGGTCCCGATCGGTCGTAGTGCGAACGCCCGAACCCATCGAGACGGCGATGTCCACGAACCTGGCGACCACGCGGCAGCGACTGGACGAGACCTCAGCGAAGCTGGGCCTGGTGACGCGGCAACTCGACGAGACCCGAGCCGCGCTCGCCGAGGCTGAGGCCGAGGTGCTGCGGATGAGCGGCACGACCAAGGCGATGACCGACCGCGCGGAAGCCGAGATGGGCAGGATGGAGAGCGCCGCCATCGCCGCGTTGGAGTCGGCTGCGGCCTCGAACCGCCAGGAAGTCGCAGGCCTGCGACAGCGCCTGGCCGCTGCCGAAGAAGCCGCCCGAGTCCTGCAGGCCGACCTGGACGCCGAGCGCCGACGGACAGCGTTGATCGAGTCAGCGCTGGCTAGCCGTGACGTTCAGCTCGCGGACCTACGCACGACCATCCGCGAGACCGAAGATCATCGGGGCTGACGACCGGCCCGTGGGCGCCTGCGCCCGACACCCAGGTACACCAGGCCCGCGTAAATCAACGAGCGGCGCTAGATGAGCGCCCGGTGTGGACGGATCACAAAGGTGCAGGTGGCGTCACCGGCTGCTTCACAGGCGGTCTCCGTTCCCTGCATGACGACGCCGGTCACAGCCTGCAGGGCCCCGACGAAGACACCCAGTGTGTAGGCGCACATCGGCTCCGTCGCCTCTACCTGGTGGGTACACGCCCCTTCGACCAGCTGCACGACGTAGGCCCCGGAGTCGTCCGACGTCACCCCCGTGACCAGGCAGAGGCGGGTGCCTTCGATGCCGAAGGTGTCGACGAACAGGCGGAAGAGCTTGTCGTCGTCCAGCCGGGAACCCTGCAGGCCGAGGTCGGCGATGACGCCCTGCCCACGCATCCTGCCGGCACCCAGGACAGGCCCTCGGCCGACCAGGTCCTCGGTGTAGATCCTCATCTGCTGCAGGCAGGTGGCGGAGACCATCGGTCCCAAGGTGGGACGCTGGTTCACGGGCATAGAGTCTCTCCCGATTCAGGAAGCGCGCAAGGTGACGAGTACCAACGGCGCGGTGGGCGTGGGGCGGGCCCCCGCGGACAGGGACCGACTCTACCCAGCCAGGTGGCCGCACCATCTGCGGCCTGCGGCTTGCCGTGTATCTCAGGCAGATGACCTTCGCGCTCGACCAGAGGATTCGTGCCCGACGACCACGATGCCTCGGACAACGTGGCGCCGATCGCGGCGACCGGCAAGCGTGCGCGTCGGAGGCGACGAGACGCACCCCGGTATCGACGGCATCGGCGCCAGATCGTGGCTTGCCGAGTCGCCCGGCATGGTCATGGCAGCCCCGACCGCCCAGTCTCCAGACGGCGCCGAAACGCCTCGGCACATGCACCGTGGGCTACCTTACGTAGCCTCGTCGGCGCGGTCACGGACATCGGCGCGCGCGACCGTTCGTGCCGGCGCCGGTCAGAACGTGTCGACGAGCTAAATCTTCCCGGCAAGCCGCGATCCTCGCGGAAGCCCTCGTGTCCGCCTCCTCGGCGGGCCGCGCATCCGTAACGCACATTCTTCCAGCCGAGGAAGGCTCGAATGTGGTAAGCGGCGTCGCCACGTCGCGGCCAACCCGCAACCCAGGAAAACGCCGTTGACGCGCTCGCCATCGTGATGCTTTAGTAGCGGCGGCAGGGTACAGGCGGCTTTGGCCAGCCCCGGGGGCCTGAACCTAACGAAGGGCGATATGGTTACCGCTCCGTCGCGGCCTGACGACACGGAGACCCAGACGGCGGACGCAGCCGGACGCTCGACAATCACGGGGCCGCCGACCATATCGCTACCCAAGGGCGGTGGCGCGATTCGCGGCATGGGCGAGAAATTCGCCGCGAATCCGGTTACCGGGTCAGCCGCGTTCTCGATACCGCTCCCCGCGTCCCCTGGTCGCGGCGGTTTCGGCCCCGGGCTCATGCTCCGCTATGACTCGGCGTCGGGCAACGGTCCGTTCGGGTTCGGCTGGAGCCTTTCTCTTCCGTCGATCACCCGGAAGACCGACAAGGGTCTCCCCCGCTATCGCGACGACACCGACACCTTCCTGATCTCCGACGCCGAGGACCTGGTCCCTGTCCTCGACGCCGCAGGCAAGATGGTCGACGACGACCCCGACTCGGTGCCCGGCTACGTCATCCGCCGTTTCCGGCCCCGCATCGAGGGGATGTTCGCCCGGATCGAACGCTGGACCCGTGACGACGGCGACGTGCACTGGCGATCGATCTCCGCGGACAACGTCCTGCGCGTCTATGGGAAGGATGACACCAGCCGCATCCGCGACCCCGCGCACCGGGCCCGGGTCTTCAGCTGGCTGATCTGCGAGGAACGGGACGACAAAGGCAATGCCGTCGTCTACGAGTACAAGGCCGAACACGGCACCGACGTCGACCTGACCCGGGTACACGAACGACAGCGCGGCGCGCCGGACGACCTGTCCCGGACCGCGAACCGGTACCTCACCGGAATCCGGTACGGCAATGCCACGACGCTGCTCCAGGCGTCCACCCCGCGCCGTCCACGCCTGCTGAACCAGGAAACCGTCGACGGCACCCGCTGGATGTTCGAGCTCGTCTTCGACTACGGCGACGCGACGGACGCCGACCCCGACGCAGTCGGCCCGTGGGCGCGCCGCAACGACCCGTTCTCCAGCTACCGCGCGGGCTTCGAGATACGGACCTACCGGCTCTGCCACCGAATCCTGATGCTCCACAGCTTTCCGGAGGACCCTGAGGTCGGCGACGGCCGCCTCGTGCGCTCGCTGAACCTCGAGTATCGAGCGGGGTCCGAGAACCCGGCGAGCGATCCGGGCCACAGCCTGCTCACGGCCGCGACGCTGTGGAGCTACCAGCGCCATCAGGGGGTCTGGCACAGCCGGCAGCTCCCGCCGCTCCAGCTCGAATACAGCAAGGCCGAGGTCGGCGACCAGGTACGCGACCTCGACCCGGAGGCGTCGCGGAACCTTCCGGTCGGTCTCGGCGCCGGCTACCGGTGGGTCGATCTCGACGGCGAGGGACTGTCCGGCATCCTCACGGAACAGGCCGGGACCTGGTTCTACAAGCCGAACCTCGGCGACGGCCTGGTGGGACCGACGTTCGGCGCGGCCGCGCCGGTCACAGCCCGGCCCGCGATGGCCGCGCTCACCGCCGGACGTCAGCAGCTGATGGACCTTCAGGGCAACGGTGCGCTCGACCTCGTCGACTTCCACCCGCCGGTCGCCGGGTACCACGAGCGCGACCAGGCCCGCGGCTGGAGCCAGTTCGTCCCGTTCGCCGGCGTCCCGAACCTCGACTGGAACGACCCCGACCTGCGCTTCGTCGACCTGACCGGCGATGGGCTCGCCGACGTGCTGATCACCGGTTCGGAGGTCTTCACGTGGTATCCGTCGCGGGCCGGGGACGGATTCGGGCCGGCGGTGAACACGGCGGCGCCGCGCGACGAGCGGGCCGGGCCGCGCATCGTGTTCGCCGACGCCGACCTGAGCGTCTATCTGGCCGACATGTCGGGCGACGGGCTGACCGACATCGTGCGCATCCGCGACGGCGAGGTCTGCTACTGGCCGAACCTCGGGTACAACCGCTGGGGCGCACAGGTCGTGATGGACGGCTCGCCGTGGTTCGAGCCGGGTGACGTCTTCGACCAGCGCCGGATCCGCCTGGCCGACGTCGACGGCAGCGGAACCACGGATCTGATCTATCTCGGCCGTGACGGCGCGCGCCTGTGGCTCAACCGCGCCGGCAACGAGTGGGGTCCACCGCGGGACCTGCCGCTGCCTGTCGCCACCGGCAACGTCGACCAGGTGCAGGTCGCCGATCTGCGCGGCGACGGCACCGCCTGCCTCGTCTGGTCGTCCGCCCTGCCGGGCGACGCGCGCCGGCCGCTGCGGTATCTCGACCTGACCGGCCCGGCCAAGCCACATCTGCTCGTGACGGTGCGCAACAACCTGGGTGCCGTCACCACCGTCGACTACGCCGCATCGACCCGATTCTACCTGCGCGACAAGGCGGCAGGCACGCCCTGGGTCACCCGGCTGCCGTTTCCGGTGCACTGCGTGGAGAAGGTGACGGTCACCGATCAGCGTCGGCGCAGCGTGTTCACGACGACGTACAGCTACCACCACGGCTACTTCGACGGCGTCGAGCGTGAGTTCCGCGGGTTCGGCCGGGTCGAGCAGCTGGACACGCAGCGTTTCGACGATGTCTCCGCCGCCAATCAGGACAGCCCGTTCGTGACCGCCGATCACAGCCTCTACCAGCCGCCGGTCAAGACCATCACCTGGTTTCACACCGGGATCGCCGCCGACCGCTCCCGAATTCTGGGGCTGTACGAGCGGGAGTACTTCCCGTCCCGTTCGGCCGACCGGCTGCCCGCCGGCGCCGGCGCCTTCGCCGAGCACAGCCTCCCCTCACCAGAGATCGAGGCACCGGGCCCTGTCCTGAACGCCGACGAGTGGCGCGAGGCCATGCGCGCCTGCAAGGGCATGACCCTGCGGCAGGAGGTCATCGAACTCGACGTCCGGGCACTTCAGGACAACGGCCTGGAAACACCGGTACGGCTGCTCTCCGCCGCCCAGCACAATACACACATCCGGCGGGTCCAGCGGCAGGGACCCAACCGGCACGCGGTCTTTCTCGCCACCGAATGCGAGTCCCTCACCTATCACTACGAGCAGGCGCTGAGCAGGACCGAGCCGCTGAAACCAGATCCCCGGATCGAGCACACGCTCACCCTCAGGTTCGACGGCTACGGCCGGCCAGTGCAGTCCGTCGCCGCCGTCTACGCCCGGCGCGGCCAGTATTCCGATCCGGAACCGGCCGGCGACCAGCACACCGGCGCGGAGCTGACCGACGAGCAGGTCGCCCTGATCCGCGCCGTGCAGAACGGCGAACGGCACCTCAGGTATACCGAGACCCGTTTCACCGACGAGCTGACGCCGCCCGATGTCGACCTGCACCGGCTACCGGCGCCCTGCGAGGTCCTGACCTACGAGCTCACCGGGATCAACCCGCCGGCCGGAAGCACGTACTTCTCCGCCAGCCGGCTACGCGACTACCAGCTGAATCCGGCCCTCGACAGCCAGGCCACGAAGCCCGTCGGCCCGCTCGAATATCACGAGTTACCGCCGGACCAGGCGCCCCACCGGCGTCTCATCCAACGGGTCGCCACGCTCTACTTCAAAGACGACGTCACCGGCCCACATGATCTCGGGACGGCGAGCCGGCTCGGACTGACGTACGAGACCTACACGCTCGCCCTGACCGACGCGTTGATCGACGCGGTCTACACAGGCCCCGCCACGCGAAGTCCAACCCCCGCCGAGGCCCGCGCCGCTCTCGGCCGGGCCGGTGACCAGGCGGGTTTCCTCGCGTCCGGTTACCAACCCGGCACCCCAGTCCTCGGCCCCGCCGCGGGAGCGGCGGCACGGTCCTGGTGGCTGCGCTCCGGAATCCCCGGCTTCGCCGCCGACCCCGCCGCGCACTTCTATCTGCCCACGCGCTATCTCGACCCCTTTGGCAACGAGACAAAGCTGAGCTACGACGACGATCACCTGTTCGTGAACCGCAGCACCGACGCCCGCAGCAACGTCGTGACCGTGGAGTCGTTCGACCACCGGGTGCTCGCTCCGGCGCGGCTGAGGGACGCCAACGGCAACCGCACGGAAGCGGCCTTCGACATTCACGGACTGCCCGTCGCCACCGCGGCCTCAGGAAAGGTCGCCGACGAGGTGCCCGAAACCGGCGACGGGGTTGCTGGACTGAGTTTCGCCCAGCTCAATCCCGATCTGGCCGACGTCATCCGGTTCTTCGACGCCGACGACCTCGACGAGGTCATGGCCCGCCGCCTGCTCGGGACGGCGACCACGCGGTTCGTCTACCACTTCGGCGAGTCGGTGGACGAGGCGCAGCAGGTCGTCTGGGCCGCCACCGCGGCCGGCTCCTGCCACCTCGCACGCGAGAAGCACGAACACGACGCCCCCAACGACCATCCCGAGCTCGGCGCGGGCGGCGTCCCCATCCAGGTCGGCTTCGCCTATGCCGACGGCGCGGGCCAGCCTTTCGTGACCAAGTCGCGGGCAGAGCCCGATCCCGCCGCCCTGTCCCCCGGCTCGGACCGCTGGATCGCCAACGGCAGGACGGTCGTCAACAACAAGGGCCTGCCCGTCCTACGCTACGAGCCGTACTTCTCGCCGAGCGGCCACCGCTTCACGGAACCTGCCGCGGTGGGCGTCTCGCCGGTGATGTTCTACGACGCCGCCGGCCGCCTCATCCGCACCGAGTTCCCCGACGGCACGCTCAGCCGGGCTGAGTTCTCCCCATGGCTGCGCCGGGACTTCGACCAGAACGACACCGTCCTGGAACCAGGAAACCGGTGGTACGCCAAGCGAACCGCCCCCGGCGCCGACGCCGACGACCAGCGCGCCGCCCGGATCGCGGCACGACACAAGGACACCCCAGCCGAGACGCACCTCGACAGCCTCGGCCGGGACGTCATCGCGATCGCCCACAACCGAACCCCGTCCGACGACGCCGCCCTGGCCGACGTCGGGACGCTCGACCGGCCCTGGCTGGACGAGCGCGCGCTCGCCTTCACCAAACTCGACGCCGAGGGCAAACCGCTCTGGATCTGCGACGCCCTCGGCAACCTGGTGATGCAGTACCTCCTCCCGGTCCGGCCCCACCACACCGCGCTCTACGACCAGGCCCAGCCGGACCACCGCTCGGCCTACGACCTGCCGACGAACACCGTGCCGGGCTACGACATCGCCGGCAACCTGCTCTTCCAGCACAGCATGGACGCCGGTGACCGGTGGATGCTGCCCGACGCGACAGGCAAGCCGCTCGTCGCGTGGGACTTCAACACGCGCACCCTCGACGACGGCACGGCGAGCCCCGAGCGCCGCCTGGTCGAGGCCCGCTACGACGCGCTGCACCGGCCGATCGAGCAGTGGCTCACCGTCAACACGCATGCGCCGGCTCTCGTCGAGGCGTTCTCCTACGTCGACGCCGACGACTTCACCTCCTCCGCCGGGCTGGTGGACGAAGCGGGGCTCGCCGCCGCCCGCGACCGCAATCTGATCGGCCAGACCGTCAGCCACCACGATCCGAGCGGCGCCGCGACGGTGGAGCGGGCCGACCGCACCGGCGCGGTCGAGGAAGCCACTCGCACCCTGGTCAAGGACGTCGCGGCGCCTGTCGTCGACTGGCAGGTCACCGACCGCGCGGCGCTGCTCGAACCGGAGACCTTCCGCCAGCTCACGCGGTACGACGCGCTTGCCCGCGTGACGACGCTCGGCCGCTGGCACGTCGACGTCGCCGTCGATGTTGCCGGCGAGGCCGGGCACAGCGACCGGGTTGCCGTCTCCGTCCGGGCCTACGACAAGCGCGGCGCGCTGGCCTCCGAGGCGCTGCACGTCCAGGCGACCAAGGCCCCCGGCCCCGACGGCCGCCCGGCCTTCACGTGGCACGCCGACCCGTCCAAGAACGTGCCGGCGATCACGCGCATCACCCGGGACGCCAAAGGCCAGCGCCTCAGCCTCGAGCTCGGCAACGGCACCACCACCCGGTACACCTACGACCGCGACACCTACCGGCTCACGCACCTCTACACGCGACGCGACGCCACCTTCACCACCGACTGCGGCGGCGACCCTGACGCCGCGCGCCCGGCGCGCCCCTGTGGCGTCCAGAACCTGCACTACACCTATGACGCGGCCGGGAACATCACCCACATCCAGGACGACGCGCAGCGGACCGTCTTCTTCGCCAACCAGCAGGTCGAGCCGAGCAACGACTACTGCTACGACGCCCTCCACCGGCTCGTCGAGGCCACCGGCCGGGAGAACGCCGCGGCCGTCGGCGCACCACCCGTTCCCGAGGGCGCCTGGCCGACGGGCGCGATCCCGTCACCCGACAGCACCCGCAACTACACGCAGCGCTACCGCTACGACCGGGCCGGGAACCTGACGCGGGTCCGGCACAGCGCGGCCACCCTGCCCGGCCAGCCCGACGGCAGCTGGACCCGCGACTACGCCTACGCCTTCGACGACGCCAACCAGCCCGCCAGCAACCGCATCTGGCAGACCTGGACCGGCGACGACCGCACCAACGCTGTCACCTACCGCCCCGACGACCACGGCAGCATGCTCAACCTGGCCAACACCGCCCCGGCCCAGGACCTGCGCTGGGACTGGCGCGACATGATCCGCGCCCTCGACCTACTGGGCGGCGGCGACGCCTTCTACAACTACGGCATCGACAAGCAACGCACCCGCAAGCTGCTGCGCCGCACCGGTGCCGGCGGGGGCACCGTGACCGGGACCGAGGACCGCGTCTATCTGGACGGCTACGAGCTCTACCGCCGCAGAGACAGCAAGGGCGCGGTGACCGAGGAGGTCGAGTCCCTGCACCTGTTCGACGGAGAACAGCGGGTCCTCCTGGTGGACGACGTCCTGACCGCGGCCTCCACGCCCGGCCCCAACGGGCTGAAGGTCAAGCAACGAACCCTGTGGCGCTACCAGTACGGAAATCACCTCGGCTCCGCCACCGTCGAACTCGACAGCACCGCCCAGGTCATCTCCTACGAGGAGTTCCACCCCTACGGCACAACCGCCTACCGGCTACTCGACTCCTCCGCCGAGGTACCCGCGAAACGCTACCGCTTCACCGGAATGGAACGCGACGAGGAATCGGGGCTCAGCTACCACGGCGCGCGCTACTACGCCTGCTGGCTCGGACGCTGGGCCAGTGCGGATCCCACCGGTCTGGCCGACGGCCCCAATCTATTCCAATACACGCGTGGCAATCCGGTACGCAAGGTAGACCGGACTGGCGGGAGCTCCCAAGCAGCGCCCGCTTGGGAGCCGCCGCCAGTGCCGCCCCCCGCACCACGGCTACCCAATCTTCGCCTAGTCCCGAGTGGGGCAGGTACCGCCGCGGCGGAGGCGGAAGCGGTCGGCGTGGGCGCGGGGAGTGCTACGGGTGCGGCCGAGGCTGCCGCCGTGTTGGACGCGATCGTCCCGGCCGCGTTTGGCGCCGCCGAAGAAGCGCTCGTGATCCTGTCCACTCTGCGCTACCTGCGCCGGTCGACGTCCCTAGCGCAGTACGGCAACCCCTATGGGATGCCGGACAAGGACCTTTTCCACCCGGAGCTGGAAACCGCGAAGGAGCAGCTGGACACGCAGCGGAAGCGGCAGCAGATGGACAACCCCAATGAGATCCCAGAAGTCCAGGACCCGGACGCGGCGCCGCAGCCCAAAGCCAAGAAGAAGGACGAGGACGAGAAGCCGCTGTGGGGCCGGGTCTATGTCACGTACTTCAAGTACAACACCGACACGGGGCTGTTCTACGCGGGCCGCACGTCGATGGAGGTCGACCTCAACAAGCCGATAGAACCGCAGGCCCAGCTAGCCATCGAGCTCCGTGATCGGAACCACCACGCGGACGAGCAGCGGGAGCGGACAGGCGCCGGGTTCACGGGAGCGATGCTGGACCGGTACGCCGTAGGCACAGCGACCGACTACGCGCGGCGGTACGCGGACCCCGCCTACCTGGCGATCCGCGGTCGAGAGCAGCAGATGGTCGACTTCTTCGGGCTGACGGCGCTGCTCAGGATGTCCACCGAAGGCCACTCACCCGTCGCCCCGCCGGGCTACGAGGGCGGCGCCTGGACCGACACCGATCCCGGGCCGCACCTCACGGAGAACGACGTCCGGCCCGTGGCGAAGGAGAACCCGTTCGGCGAGGAGTTTCACTACATGGCCACCTTCTTCTTCGGTCCCGGGCCGGACTACACCGGGTACCGGCGCGGCGACCGGGTGCTCCAGCGATGAGGTCGTCCCCCGCCGGCTGGCCCGCGCACGGTAAGCACCGTTCCAGCGAGACGAAGAGACGTCGACATGCCTGATGCGAACAGTGGTACCGGCGCCGTTGACACACCGCCGGAGCGCGTCGTCCGTGGCCGGGTGGCCCGGGGCGGCCAGCCGTTGACCGGCGTCGACTTGGAGATCATCGACGTCGGCCTGCGTGGATTTCGGTCGCTCGGAGTGGCGACGACCGTCGGCGACGGGACGTATGAGCTGTCGTACCCGTGGGCTGGGTTGTCGTACGCCGGGAAGACGGACCCTGACGTCCAGGTCCGCGTGGTCGGCGGGGACGGCGAGGCCGTTGGCGCCGAGTCGCGGGTGTTCTTCGACGCGGGCGTGCACGAGACCGTCGACCTGAATCTCGGGGACCGGCCGGCGGCGGCGGAGCACGACCGGGTGCTGGCGCGGCTCGCGCCCGCGCTCGGCGACGTCGCCCCCGTCGACCTGAACGACAGTGAGATCGCCTTTCTTTCCGGCAGTACCGGCCTCGGCACCCGGGAGATCGGCTGGCTGCGCGACAGTGCGCGGCTGCACGCCGAGGCCGACGCGGTTCCCTCGTCGGCGTACTACGCCTGGTTCCGGCTCGGCCTGCCGACCGACCTCGCCGGCCTGCTCGACCGCGGCCCGGACCAGCTGCGCGACGCACTCGGGCACGCCGCGAGGTCCGGCGTCACAGCCACGCTGTCGCCCGGCGCGCTGGACAAGGTCGCGGCGGGGGTCACGGCGCTCCAGGCCCAGCGGCTGCTGCGCCCGGACCAGGACAGCGGCGGCGAGGACAGCGGCACGGTGCCGCTGGGCTCGCTGTTGGACGCCGTCGACGTCGAGCCGGCGAAGCGGCCGCTGGTGGCGGGGCTCTATGCCACGCACACTGCGAACCCGCGGGACTTCTCCTCGGCGCTGGCCGAGCAGCCCGGTCTCGACGGCCAGGACGTCGCGGCGATCCGGTTCGCCGTGCGGGTCGGCGACCTGGCCGGCGGGCATGCGCCGCTCGTCCGTGAGCTGTGGCGACGGGCGCCGGGCGACCCCGAGGAGGTGGGGCAGGATGCCGACGCGCAGCTGCGCCCGTTCGCCGGGTTCGACGTCGAGGACTGGCGAGCGGTCGTGCGCGGCACCCAGCCGGACGGGCAGCCGATCGGGGTGCCACCCGGGACGCCCGGCGCGTCGGACGACGACCGCGTGGACAACTACGCGCGGACGCTGATCACACGCGTCGAGGATGCCCTCCCGACCCCCGCCGTCGCCGCGCGCCTGGCGGGTGACACCGCGCCGGACAACCCGCTGGCGGCGGTCGCGGCCGACCTCGGGGTTTTCTTCGCGAACAACCCGGCGTTCCAGTTCGGCGTGGAGCCGGTGGCGGTGTTCCTGGGCGACAGCCCGGCGGAGAAGCTGGGCGGGGTCGCGGACGGCAACGCCGTGACGGCGGCGCTCACCGGCCTCCAGCGGATCTTCGCCGTCACCCACCGGTACGACGACATCCGCGCGCTGCTGGCCGACGACCTGCACTCGTCCACGGCGATCGTCCGGCGCGGCCCGCGGCGTTTCTCGGAGGACCTCGCCGAGCCGCTGCGCGGCGCCGACCGGGCGCTTTCCCTCTACCGCCGGGCGGAGCGCGCCCACGCCACCGCCGTCGCGCTCTACCTGAAGCACGCTCCGAACCACGTCACGCTGTTCGCCACCGGCTCGGCCGGGACGCAGAGCACCGCCGAAGCACCGGCGGACCCCACCTGGACGCGGCTGTTCGGCTCCCTGGATCTCTGTGACTGCGAGGAGTGCGCCTCGCTGTACAGCCCGGCCGCCTACTTCGTCGACATCACCCAGTTCCTCGCCGGCGGCCCCATCCGGTCCAACCAGACCCCGCTGCAGGTGCTCCTGGACCGGCGCCCCGACCTCCAGCACATCGCGCTGACCTGCGAGAACACGCTGACGGAGCTGCCCTACGTCGACCTGGTCAACGAGCTGCTCGAAGCCGCCGTCACGGGCCGCCGGTTCGCGATCCGCGCCACCGGCCGCCTCGCCGCCGCCCTCGGCGCGCTGCGCGGCGGTGATCTGCCGGACGCGCTGGCCGAGGAGTTCGCCCGCTTCGGGTACCCGCTCACCCCGGCCGCGTCGGTCCGCCCGGAACACTCCGGGCGGACCACCGACCCGAACGCGTGGATCATCCTTGACGAGGCCTGGGCCTTCTCCGTCGAGTTCCACGGCGTGTTCGGGGGGTTCGAGGTCGAGGCCTGGCCGCAGACGAGCTGGACGGCCCCGGAGCTGGCTGCCACCCCCGAGCACACCTACGACGCGGCCTACGACCTGCTGCGCGAGGCGCACTACCCGTGGGACCTGCCGCTGAACCGGCCAGTCGAGGAGATCCGGGCCTACCTCGGCCAGCTCGGGGTGCCGCGCCACGAGCTCATGACGACGTTCTTCCGAGGCGCGCCCGACGACGCGCCGGCGGACCCGGCGATCGCGACCGAGTACCTCGGACTGACGCCCGAGGCGGCCCGTCTGATCACGTCGGCCGCCGGTCCGACACCGCTGCCGAGCACCGCCGCCTGTTGGGGCCTGCAGGCGGCGGGCAACACGATCGACGATCCCGCCGACGCGAGCGCGCCGCCCGCGACCGGCACCTGGGACGAGGTCCTGCGACGGGTGTCGATCCTCCAGCTGCGGTCCAGGCTGCGCTACGACGAGGTCCTCGACCTGCTCGCCGCCAGGTTCGTGAACCCGCCGGCCGGGTCGGGGGCGACGCTGGAGATCCGGCCCGCCGCGGGCGCGGACCCGGCCACCTGCGCGCCGAGCCGGCTGCTCGTCTCCGTCGTCGACACCACCCTGTCCCCCTCGGACCAGAGCACGGTGCTCGCCGCGGCCTGGGACCGTCTGCACCGGTTCGTCCGGCTGACCCGCGCGCTGTCCGGGTGGGCCGGGCGCGACCTCGACAGGGCGATCACCGCGTTCGCGCCCGCGACGGACGGCAAGCCGGACCTCACGACCGGCTTCCTCGTTCAGCTGTCGCACGTCGAGCGGCTGCGCACCCGGTTCCGCCTCCCGGTCGCGGTCGTCCTGAGCTGGTGGGCCGACCTCGACACGCAGGCCTACGTCGACCACCTCGCCGACGGCGCGCCGACCGTCCCGTCGCTCTACACGACGCTGTTCAGCAGTCGCACCGCGGCCGGCGCCGCCCTCCCGGCCGACCCGGACGCGCTGAGCGGCCTCATCTCGGACAATCTCCCGGCCATCGCCGCCGGCCTGCAGGTCAGCGCCGACGACCTCGCGCTCCTGCGCGCCGACCCCTACGTGCTTCCGGGCGCCGCTCCGGGCACGACGACCGACCAGCTCACCCTCGCCACGCTCTCGCGGCTACACCGGCACGCGACCCTGGCCCGGGCGCTGCGGCTGCCCGTGCGCCAGTACCTGTCCACCCTGCGGCTCGTCGCCGTGGACCCGTTCGCCTCAACGGCCGCGACCCTCGACCACGTCCGCCAGGTCGACCTGATCCGGGCCTCGGGCGCGACGGTGGACGACTTGGACTACACACTGCGCGCCACCTCCCCGCCCGGCGGCCCGGCACCCCTGACCGTGGAGGCGGCCACGGCGATGCTCGACCTGATCCGGGCGGACCTGCGGGCGGTCGCGGCCGAGCACACGTTCGTCAGCGCCGTCACCGACCCCGACCGGGCGACGAGCGACCCGTCCGGTGACCTCACCCGGCGCAAGCTCGCCCTGCTCGACTGGGGCGCGGGCGTGGTCGACGAGGTGGTCGCCGTCCTCAACGACACGTTCACCCACACCGCCGCGCTACCCGTGCTCGCCCCGACCGTCGTCATCCCAGAGGAGCTTCGCGACCGGCTGAGCTACGACGCCACCGCGGGCCAGCTGCGGTTCGTCGGGACGATGACGCCGGACGAGGCGACGCGGCTCACCGCCGCGCCGAACACCGACGCGGCGTTCCGCCAGGCGGTCGCCACGCTCCTGCAGGAGCCGAAGCGGATCGCCGGGCGCCATCTGCACCGCTTCTCGGTGCCGACGTTCGACGCCGGCCTGGCCGCGCTGCCCGCCGGTTTCCGGCTGCCCGACGCGCTGCGGTCCGTCTGCTACTACAACGCCGTCACGCGGCGGCTGGCGTTCGAGGGCGTCATGACCGACGCGGAGCGCGCGACCCTCGACCGGGCGTCCGCCTACCCTGACTACCGCAATGCGGTCGCCGCGCTGTATGACGCGCCAGGAACGGCGGCCGGCGCCCCCGCCGCCGCCGATGTGTTCCTCACCAGCGCCGGGGCGGGCAACGACATCGACGCGCTGTTCGACGCGCCCGTGCCGACGCCGCCGGAACGCTTCGTCCGCGTCCTCGCCACGCTGCTCCCCTACCTGCGCGACACCCTCGGCCGGCGGGCCGTGACGCAGCGGCTGGCCGACGCCCTCGCGCTCGACCCGGCGGCCGCGGAGGCGCTCGTCGGCCGGTGGCTGCCCTCGCCCGACCTCGCCGGCGCCCGGGCGGTCGCGGACTTCCTCGCGCCCACCTTCGCGCTGAGCAGCCCGAACCTCGCCGCGACCCCGGCGGCCTTCCCCGCGCAGTTCGCGACGGTCGGCCTCCTGCACAAGATCTCGGTGCTGGGGACCCGGCTGGGCTGGACGTCGCGGCAGCTTGACTGGGTGTTCCAGTACGGCAACGGCACCTGGCTGGACCCGCGGACGCTGCCCGCGGTACCGGTCGGCGACGCGCACGACCGGTACCGGCGCTGGGCCCGGCTCGCCGAGCTGGCCAGGGTCCGCGACGCGCTGCCGGGCGGCGAGACGTCGCTGACCGAGCTGTTCGCCGCGGCCACGGCGCCGGGTGCCGGCCTGCCGGCGGTCCACACGGTCCTGCACGACCGGGCCGGCTGGGATCTCGACGCGCTGACGGACCTCGCGGCCAGCACCGCGTTCGACCAGGCCGCGGCCGACTTCGCCACGGAGGCGCCGCTCGCCCGGCTGGTCGACGCGTTCGCGGCCCTGCGGCAGCTCGGCGCGTCGGCGTCCGACGTGCTCACCTGGACCGCGCCGAGCCCGGACTACGCCGCCCTGAGTGCCACCGCCCTCGGCGTGCGCGACCTGGTCCGGGCCCGGCTCGACGAGACGCAGTGGCTCGACGTCGCCGCCGCGCTGCACGGGCCGCTGCGCGACCGCCGCCGGGCCGCGCTGGTGTCCTACCTCACCGCCAGCCTGGGCCTGCGCGACTCGGCGGAGCTCTACGAACGGCTCCTGATCGACGTCGAGATGAGCCCGTGCATGACGACGACGCGACTCAAGCAGGCGATCAGCTCCGTCCAGCTCTTCGTGCAGCGCGGCCTCATGAGCCTGGAGGACGACGTCCGGCTGTCGCCCGAGGAAGCCACCGAGTGGGCCCGGTGGCGCAAGCAGTACCGGATCTGGGAGGCGAACCGGCAGGTCCTCCTCTATCCGGAGAACTGGCTTGAGCCACAGCTGCGCGACGGCAAGACGCCGTTCTTCGCCGACCTGGAGAACGAGCTGCTCCAGGACGACCTCACCGCGGCCACGGCCGAGGACGCGTTCCTGCACTACCTGGAGAAGCTCGACCAGGTCGCCCGGCTCGACATCGTCGGGCTCTACCACGAGACCGGCGGCGCCGAGCCGGAGGTGCTGCACGTCATCGGGCGCACGCACGCGACGCCGAACCTGTACTTCTACCGGCGGCTGACCGCCGGCGTGTGGTCCGCCTGGGAGAAGGTCGACGTCGACATCGAGGGCGACCATCTGATGCCGGTGGTGTGGAACCGGCGCCTGCACCTGTTCTGGGCGGTCTTCACCGAGAAGACCAACACGCCGTCGAAGGACCAGCGGGACGCCGGGGCCGACCCGACGAAGTACTGGGAGATCAAATGCGCCTGGAGCCAGCTCCGTAACGGCGTCTGGGAGCCGAAGCGGATCTCGACGACGGCGTTGCAGCACAACAGGCACCCGTGGCCGACGGTGCAGCAGGAGCCACGGGACTTCTCCTTCAGGACCCGTTTCCAGCAGGGGCTGGTCGGCGAGCAGCTCTCGATCGAGTGCTACGGCCCGGTGGCGACCGACCGGCCCCCCGTCACGACCTCCGGCAGCGCTTCCCCGCAGACCAATGTCGAGCACATCGCGGACTTCTACCAGCACAGGAACGCGTTCGGGCAGCCGGCCGGCTACCAGATGGTCGTGCGGTTCCAGATCGAGCAGGCCGTGCCGAGACCGTCGGAGGCTGGCAAGATCACCGTCGAGCTGCGCCGCTCGTCGGACCACACGCTCGTCGCGTCGCTGACGGTGGACGACCACGGTGAGACGCGCCAGAACGGCCAGAACCCGATCGTCAACGAGGACCTTTACTGCGAGCTGCACAGTGGCTCCTACGCGATCAGCACCGTGTCGTCGAAATGGGAATGGATCGGCCTTCTCGGCCCCGGCGGGATCGGGGTGACGGTGGCGCTCGCGCCGTGGGCACCCCAGCCGACGACGCCGGGAACCGTCGAGAACGTCGCGCCGCAGGTCGACCCGATGCAGGGAATCGGCGAGTTCATCCAGGACGACGTCGGCGGCAACGTCGTGGCCGTCCCCGCCGCGGAGGCCGCTCGGCCGCTCTCCCCGCCGAACCTGCTGCCCGTCTTCGGCACCGACATCACGGCGATGACGCTGGTGGAGAACAAGGACAGCACCGGCGCGCTCGGCCGGATGGCGGTGCTCGCCGCGACGCCGGGCCGCGCGTTCCGGCTCCTCCAGGGGCACCAGAGCGACACCGGGACGAACTTCTCCTTCCCGCTGTTCTTCCAGGACGACCGCCGGACGTACCTGCTCACCTACGTCGCGCCGACCGCTGCCTCGGACCAGAAGGTCCTGTTCACCGCCTTCTTCCACGCACGCGTCCCGGACTTCCTGCGCGCGCTCAACCACCAGGGCATCGACGGCCTGCTCACGCTCGCCAACCAGGAGCTGGCGGACGCCCCGCCCGCGTTCGCGGACTACCTCCCGGGGCCGCTCGTCGACCCCCGGCACCCGGTGGAGGACGTCGACTTCAGCTACGGCGGCGCCTATTCCGCCTACAACTGGGAGCTGTTCTTCCACATCCCGTTCCTCATCGCCGTCCAGCTGAGCCAGAACCAGCGCTTCGACGACGCCCAGAAATGGTTCCACTACATCTTCGATCCAACGGCGGCCGCGGCCGGCGACGACGGGCTGGGTGACCCGGGCCCGGAGCGGTTCTGGCAGGTCAAGCCGTTGCATGACGAGGCCGCTCGCGGCGTGCGCACGCTGGCCGACCTGCTGGGCGACCCGGCCGAGCTCGCCGACCAGGTGGCCGCGTGGCAGGCGGACCCGTTCAAGCCTTACGTGATCGCCCGGCTGCGCCCCGCGGCCTACATGAAGGCCGTCGTCATGCACTACCTCGACAACCTCATCGCCTGGGCCGACCAGCTGTTCCGGCGCGACACGATCGAGTCCATCAACGAGGCGACCCAGCTCTACGTCCTGGCCGGCGAGATCCTCGGCCGGCGCCCCGAGCGCGTCCGCCCGCGCGTCACCCCGGTGGGGCAGACCCTGCGCACCCTCGACGACCTCGGCCCGCTCGACAGCCTGTCGAACGCGCTCGTCGCCGTGGAGGGCCTGCTGCCCCCGGTCGACGGCCC
>NZ_JADWYX010000124.1 GCF_016786355.1 Frankia sp. AgB1.9 | reverse complement strand
TGGGCGCCTGTCGGCCACCGGCCTCGACTCGGCCGTCCCAGCTGGAGCCGCCACGACGGCGACCTGACCCGGGGGCGTTCCGCGGAACGCGAAGATCCACCGTTCCGCGGAACGCCTCGGGCACTGGGGCGCCCTCGACTATCGCTCGGGTGGCGGGCCCCCCGGGGACCGAAGGGCGACGCTTTTGGCCAAAATGCCCAGGGCTGCCGGAACTCGCACCGGTCGGCCGGAGCTATCTCAGTGCCGTCACAGCTTCAGTCCGGCGACTCTCGGCGCGTTCTTGGCCGGGAATTCGTTTGCGCGTTGACTCAGCTCGGGACCGGCGCGACGCCACCGCCGGGAAGGCCATTGACGTCGTAAAGATGGTGCACGGGGTCATGCACAAAATAGCGGGCGAAGCTGTCGACGGTGAACAGCGCACCGTCCGAACGCTCACCGGTGCGCTGCCATTGTGGGCCGGCCACGGTGGCGAACCGGGCCGCGACCCGCGCGGCCGCCGTCGCGAGATCCTCGGCAACCTGAGCCGGGTCCTGCTCGCCGTACCGATCGGCGACGGCCGTGACGTCCTGGTCCCAGTTCGGGTAGCGCGGGTTGTCCTGGGTGAGCATCAGCACCAGGCGCTCGTCGTAGAGGCGCAGGACGTCACGTACATGGCAGCCGTATTCGAGCGGAGACCAGTGGTCCGGGGCCGGTCGGCGCCGCAGGTCCTCGGCGGGCTGCCTGCCGAGCAACAGGCGCCACGCGGCCGCGACCCGCAGGACCAGTCCGGAAACGTCAACCGCCGGGAACGTCGCGGCATTGAATCCGCACTCCGGGCACGGCCGACCCAGGACCCACGTCCAGTCCTTGTCGTCCGGCACAATCGCGTCGTCGGTCTCGTCGTCAGCGGTCACAGCCCCACCTTAGCCAACGCCGGCATTTGGTGGCTGTGGTCACAACATGACCCACGGTGCACGGACTCGGCCATGTCGATACGCCGTACGGGGAAGATCTCGCCATCAACGAGCCGGAATGACGCACACTTCGGCGCCCCGGGGCGATTTCGCCGTAACCGATCTCGCGCGTGAGGCAATCGGCTTCAAATCTCGCGGCCCTCGCGCCGCTCGGGGCCCCGGGCCGGCGACGTCGGCGGGAACTGGGAACGGAGCACGGTCCAGTCAGGGTCTCCAGCCCGGTCTCGGCGCCCTCGATCGCTCCGAGGCGGCAACTCCCGTGCCCAGGCAGGGCGCCGGCACGGCCCCGCCCACCAGGCGAAGCCGACGCATGTCACGCTCACTTCCGTGAGCAGCGCGCACGAGCACGACAGCATGCGCCGGGTCGAGGAGATCGCTCTCGCACTCCCTGAGGCGACGCGCGTCGACATCGAGGCCTGGGACGGCGAACCGACCTTCCGCGTCCGCGGCAAGAACTTCGTCTTCGCCAACCCGGAGGGCACCCAGCTCACCGTGAAGCTGCCCAAGGACGAAGCTGCCGCCGTCGTCGCCGTGGAGCCAGACACCAAGCCCGCCGGCTACGGCCTTGGCCGCCACGGCTGGGTATCGCTGACCATCAGCCCCGGGGCCAGCGACGACCGCTGGGACCAGATCGCCGAGTGGATCCGCGTCTCCTACACCCTCGTCGCGCCCAAGAGCCTGGCCCGCCTCGTCGACCCAGCCGGCTGACAGCCGTCCATCCACTCGGCGCCGGCATCCGTTAGGATGCTCAAGCAGCATCACGCGGGTGTAGTTCAGAGGCAGAACACGAGCTTCCCAAGCTTGCAACGCGGGTTCGATTCCCGTCACCCGCTCCAGCGCTCTCACGGGCCGATTGGGCCTTCCGGCCACCGGCGCCAGGGCACGTCACTGCGCTGGGGCCGAGCCCCAGCCACCAGGGTCGCCGCGACTCCCGCGACCGGCCGTCCATCGCCCCGCATGATCGCCGTTTCGGCCCTCTCGGGGTCGTAGAAACGCGTCGAACGCAACCACCCGAGGGCTGAAACAGCGATCATGCGCCGGCTGCGCCGCGACCGACCGACCGACCGGACCTCGTCGCGGGGTCGCCCGGCCCGGTCGGGCGACCGGCCCGGTCGGGCGGCGAGGTTGCGCGGTCAGTCGTCTTCGGGAGCGGTCGGGGTGTGGAAGAAGCGGGGTTCGCGGCCGGCGGGCTGGCGTGGGTGCTCGTGGCGCGGGGCCGGCGGGATGTTGAGCGTCAGCGGCAGGTTGGGCTCGACGTGGAAGCGTTCGCCGTGGTGCGTGAGGGTGATGCCCTCGCCCTCCTGCACGGTGTAGGTCGCCGCCGAGTTGGTGACCTCGACACGCAGGTGGCGACCGCGGACGCACAGGCCGAACGCCAGCCGGGACAAGCCTTCGGACAGCCGCGGGTTGAAGGCGAGCACGCTGCCGTGGTCACGCAGCCCGCCGAAGCCCTCGACCAGCGCGATCCAGGAGCCGGCGAGGGACGCCATGTGCAGGCCGTCCGACGTGTTGTGCTCGATGTCGTGGAGGTCCATCAACGCGGCTTCCCGCAGGTAGGCGTGCGCGAGCGCGAGATGACCGCATTCGGCCGCCATCACGCCCTGCGGTGCCGCTGACAGCGAGGAATCCCGGACGCAGAGGCCTTCGTAGTAGGCGAAGTTGCGCACCTTCTGCTCGGGGGTGAATGCGTCACCCCGGCGCTGCATGGCGAGCACCAGGTCCGCCTGCTTGACGACCTGCTTGCGGTAGAGGTCGAAGTACGGGAAGTGCAGCAGAAGCGGGTACTGCTCCGGCCGGGTGCGCTCGAAGTCCCACAGCTCGTGGCCGGTGAACCCGTCCGACTGCGGATGGACCCCGAGGTTCTCGTCGAACGGGATGTACATGTCCTCCGCGGCGTCCCGCCAGCTCGCCGTCTCCTCGGAGTCGACGCCGAACTCCTTGGCCCGGTCCGGATGGCGCCTGGCCGCATCCGCCGCGGCGCGCAGGTTCTTCTGCGCCATCAGGTTCGTGTAGACGTTGTTGTCGGCGATCGCCGAGTACTCGTCCGGCCCCGTCACTCCGTCGATCCGGAACTTGCCGTCCAGGTCGTGGTGCCCGAGCGAGCGCCACAGCCGGGCGGTCTCGACGAGCAGCTCCAGCCCGACGGCCCGCTCGAACTCGAAATCCTCGGTGACGTTGACGTAGCGGCCGACGGCGTCGGCGATATCGGCGTTGACGTGGAATGCCGCCGTTCCCGCCGGCCAGTAGCCGGAGCATTCCGCACCGCTGATCGTCCGCCAGGGGAACGCGGCGCCCTTCAGATTGAGCAGCTGGGCCCGTTCCTGGGCCAGCTTCAGGGTCGAATGCCGCCAGCGCAGCGCGTCCGCCGCGGCGCCTGGAACGGCGTAGGTCAGCACCGGCAGGACGTAGCTCTCGGTGTCCCAGAAGGCGTGGCCGTCATAGCCAGGCCCGGTGAGACCCTTGGCCGGAATGGCCCGGCGCTCGGCGCGGGCGCCGGCCTGCAACACGTGGAACAGGGCGAACCGCACGGCCTGCTGCACCTCGGCGTCGCCGTCGACCTCGACGTCGGCCCGTTTCCAGAAGGCGTCCAGGTACTCCCGCTGCTCCTCGAGCAGCCCTTCCCAGCCGGTCGCCCGCGCCGCGACGAGGGCCGCGGCCGCCTGGTCACGCATCGCCGGCAGGGATCGCTGCTGTGACCAGCCGTAGGCCAGGAACTTCACGATCCGGAGCTTCTGGCCGGGCTTCAGGATGCCGGTGACGGTGACCCGCCCGGAGTTCGGCTCGCACTCCGAGAGCACGCCGATCGAGCCTGGGCCGTCGATCACATGGTCCATCGCCGCGGCGACCCGCATCTGGCTGTGCCGGGTGACGTGCACCAGCTCGACCGTGGTGTCCCGGGCAAAGTTGAGCTCCGGCATCAGCGGGGACTCGAGCACGGCCGCGGCCCGCGGATCGCCGGTCCGCACCGGAAGGGTCTCGTTCGCCACCAGTTCCGACTGGACGACCACCCGCGGCGAGTCGGTCAGCGACTCGACCTCGTAGCAGATCGCGGCGACCGCCCGCTGGGAGAACGACACCAGGCGCCGGGAGGTCACCCGGACAACCTGGCCGGCGGGCGACTCCCACTCGGCCTGGCGCACCAGCACGCCGTCCCGGAAGTCGAGGGAGCGCCGGTGCGACCGCAGTTCGCCGTAGCGGACGTCGAGTGGCTCGTCGTCGACCATCAGCCGGATCAGCTTGCCGTTGGTCACGTTGATGACGGTCTGGCCCGACTCCGGATAGCCATAGCCCGCCTCCGCGTAGGGAAGCGGGCGTAGCTCGTGCACCGAGTTCAGATAGGTGCCGGGGAGGCCGTGCGGCTCGCCTTCGTCGAGGTTGCCGCGCAGGCCGATGTGGCCGTTGGAAAGGGAGAACAAAGATTCGGACCGAGCCGGATCCTCCGCGTCGAACCCGATCTCGCGAAGCCCCCAGGGGTCGACCGTGTAAGTCGCCTGCTCGTTCATTGCGCGGGTCCCGAGGTCCCATCCGCCCGGCCGGTGCCGGCCGGCGGGCTGCCCGGCGCAGGATCACTAGAGAGGAGATCGGCGAGGTCGCCCACGACGATGTCCGCGCCGTGCGCGCGCAGCGCGACCGCATGGCCGTGCCCGACCCGGTCGACACCGATGACGTAGCCGAACCTGCCGGCCCGCCCGGCCGCGACCCCGGCCTCCGCGTCCTCGAACACAGCGGCCCGCTCGGGCGGCACGCCGAGCTCCCGGGCCGCCGCGAGGAACGTGTCCGGCGCGGGCTTGCCGGCGAGGCCGCACTCGTCGATCGTGAGGCCGTCGACGCGGGCCTCCAGCAGGTCGGCGAACCCGGCGGCCTCGGCCACGGCGCCCGCGTTCGCGCTCGACGAGACCAGCGCGCGATGTTTCCCGGCCGCCGCGCAGGCGCGCAGGTAGCGCATCGTCCCCGGGTACGCCTGGACGCCGTCCTTGGCAATCTTGTCAAGCACCAGGATGTTCTTGCGGGTACCCAGGGCGTTGACCGTGAGCCCGGACGGCGGGTCGTCGGCCGCGCCTTCCGGCAGGTGGATGTCCCGGGACGCGAGGAACGAGCGCACCCCGTCAAGACGCGGCTTGCCGTCGACGTACTGCTCGTAGTCCCGATCGATGTCGAACGGCCCCTCTGGATCACCGGACCGTCGGGCCCAGTCGTCCAGGAAGTCGTCGAACATCTCCTTCCACGCCCGGGCGTGGACCTCGGCGGTGCTGGTCAGCACCCCGTCGAGGTCGAACAGCACCGCATCGATGTGATCGGGCAATCCGAGCATGGCCACGGCTCCGCTTTCTCTCATCCCGTCCGGTGCCGTCCGCCGCAGCCAGGAAAGCGGCCCAGGCCGACGTCGCCGGACGGCCGCCGCGGTCGGGCCGTGAGCCCTGGACCCGGAGCGACCGAGGTGTCGTCGTGCCGATGGACGGGCGCCCGGCGCCGTCCGGCCCAGGTGCGCGAACGGGACATCCATGTCGGGCGTCCTACCCACGCCCGCTCGATCGACTCCGGCCCGGGTCGCGAATCGTGGCCGATCGTGCACCAGCCCAGTCACTGATCGCGACCGCGGCCCCGGGCGGTACCGGCCGGATCGGGACGACGGCGTCCAGATCGGCGGCGAGCCCCGGCTCCTGCCACCGTCGAACGACCGTCCAGTAGGTTGCAGGGCGTGTTGCTGTCCGACCGGGACATCCGGGCCGAGATCACCGCCGGCCGGGTGTGCCTCGACCCCTACGACCCGGGCCTGATCCAGCCGAGCAGCGTGGACCTTCGGCTCGATCGTGCCTTCCGGGTCTTCCAGAACCATCGATACAGCCACATCGACCCGGCGGCCCAGCAGGAGGATCTCACCGAGCTGGTCGCGCCCGAGGGCGACGAGCCGTTCGTGCTGCACCCCGGTGAGTTCGTGCTTGGCTCCACCCTTGAGGTCATCACGCTCCCCGACGACCTGGCCGGCCGGTTGGAGGGCAAGTCAAGCCTGGGTCGGCTGGGCCTGCTCACCCACTCGACGGCGGGCTTCATCGACCCGGGTTTCTCCGGGCACGTGACGCTGGAGCTCTCGAACGTCGCCACGCTGCCGATCAAGCTCTGGCCAGGCATGAAGATCGGCCAGCTCTGCCTGTTCCGGCTGTCGTCGCCGGCCGAGCACCCCTACGGCGCCGCGATCTACGGCTCCCGCTACCAGGGGCAGCGCGGGCCGACCCCGTCCCGCGCCTACCGCGACTTCACCCGCGCCGCGGTGCCCCCGGTCGCCGACCAGACCTGAACCGGCCCGCCGGCTGCTAGAGCGTCTTCTTGTCCAGGTTCGCCGCGGTGGCCGGGCGGACAGCGAGCCCGGTCTCGTCGGCGCTGACGTCGACGGCCACCTCGTCGCCGTCGTGCACCTGGCCGCTGAGCAACTCGCGGGCCAACTGGTCGCCGACCGCGGTCTGCACCAGCCGGCGTAGCGGACGGGCGCCGTAGATGGGGTCGTTGCCCTTGTCCGCGAGCCAGCTCTTGGCAGCCTCGGTGACCGCCAACGTGATCCGTCGGTCGGCCAGCCGCTGGCGCAGCCGGTCGAGCTGCAGATCGACGATCCTTGTCAGGTTCTCCTTGTCGAGCTGGGAGAAGATCACGTAGCCGTCGAGCCGGTTGATGAACTCGGGCTTGAACGCCTCCCGCATCGCCCCCTGGACCATGCTCGACGCCGCCTGGGCCGACAGCGTCGGGTCCGCGATGTACTGCGAGCCCAGGTTGGACGTCATGATCAGGATGGTGTTGCGGAAGTCGACCGTCCGGCCCTGCCCGTCGGTGAGCCGGCCGTCGTCGAGCACCTGCAGCAGCACGTCGAACACGTCCGGGTGCGCCTTCTCGACCTCGTCGAGCAGGATCACGCTGTACGGCCGGCGGCGGACGGCCTCGGTGAGCTGGCCGCCTGACTCGAAGCCCACATAACCGGGCGGGGCGCCGATGAGCCGGGCGACCGAGTGCTTCTCGCCGTACTCCGACATGTCGATGCGCACCATCGCGCGCTCGTCGTCGAACAGGAAGTCGGCCAGCGCCTTCGCGAGCTCGGTCTTGCCGACACCGGTCGGGCCGAGGAACAGGAACGAGCCGGTCGGTCGGTCGGGGTCGGCGATGCCGGCCCGGGCTCGGCGCACCGCGTCCGAGACGGCCCGGACGGCCTCGTCCTGCCCGATCACCCGGGTGTGCAGCTCGTCCTCCATCCGCAGCAGCTTCGCGGTCTCGCCCTCCAGCAGGCGGCCGGCGGGGATGCCGGTCCAGACGGCGACGACCTCGGCGACGTCGTCCGGGCCGACCTCCTCGTTCAGCATCGGCTCGGCCGCGCCTCCGTCCTTGGCGCCCAGCGCGGCGGCCGCCTCGGCCAGCCGCTTCTCCAGCGCCGGGATGGTGCCGTGGCGCAGCTCGGCGGCGCGGGCCAGGTCGAGGTCACGCTCGGCGATCTCGGTCATCCGGCGAGCCTGGTCCAGCTCCTCGTTGAGCCGCTGCACCTCGCCGATCGCGTCCTTCTCGCGCTGCCAGCGGGCGGTCAGCCCGTTCAGCTCCTCGCGCTTGTCGGCGAGCTCACGGCGCAGCCGGTCGAGGCGGGCCTTGGACGCCTCGTCGCTCTCGTTCGACAGCGCCATCTCCTCGATCTCGAGGCGGCGCACGGCCCGCTCCAGCGCGTCGATCACGACCGGTCGGCTGTCGAGCTCCATCCGCAGCCGGGAGGCGGCCTCGTCGACCAGGTCGATCGCCTTGTCCGGCAGGAACCGGGCGGTGACGTACCGGTCCGACAGCGTCGCGGCGGCGACCAGGGCGGCGTCGGTGATCCGCACGCCGTGATGGACCTCGTAACGCTCCTTGAGGCCGCGCAGGATGCCGATGGTGTCCTCCACCGACGGCTCACCGACCATGACCGGCTGGAACCTGCGCTCCAGCGCCGGGTCCTTCTCGATGTGCTTGCGGTACTCGTCCAGCGTGGTCGCGCCGATCATCCGCAGCTCGCCGCGAGCCAGCATCGGCTTGAGCATGTTGCCGGCGTCCATCGAGCCCTCGGCCGCGCCGGCGCCGACGACGGTGTGCAGCTCGTCGATGAAGGTGATGATCTGGCCCTCGGCCTCGCGGATCTCGTTGAGGACGGAGGTAAGCCGCTCCTCGAACTCGCCGCGCAGCTTCGACCCGGCCACCATCGAGCCGAGGTCCAGCGAGACGATCCGCCGGCCTCGCAGCGACTCGGGCACGTCCCCGGCCACGACGCGCTGGGCCAGCCCCTCGACGATCGCGGTCTTGCCGACGCCCGGCTCGCCGATCAGCACCGGGTTGTTCTTCGTCCGGCGCGACAGCACCTGGATGACCCGGCGAACCTCGGCGTCCCGGCCCACGACCGGGTCCAGCTTGCCGGCGCGGGCGCGCTCGGTCAGGTCCAGCGAGTACTTCTCCAGCGCGCGGTAGGAACCCTCCGGGTCACGGCTGGTCACCCGACGGGCGCCGCCACGGACCGTCTCGATCGCGGCGCGCAGCCGGTCGGCCGTGGCGCCGCCGGCGGTCAGCGTCCGGCCGGCCTCACCGCCCTCCTCTGCCAGCGCGATGACCAGGTGCTCGACCGAGGTGTACTCGTCGCCCAGCCGGCCAGCCTCACGCTCGGCGCGGTCGAGCACCGTGACCAGCTGACGGGAGAGCTGCGGGGGCGAGACGCTCGTGCCGGTCGCGTGCGGCAGCCGGCCGACGGCGTTCTCGGCTCGCTGGCGGATCGCGTCGACCGAGGTCCCGGCGGCGGTCAGCAGCGCGGTCGCGATGCCTTCCGGCTGCGCGAGCAGCGCGGTCAGCAGGTGGAGGGGGTCGACGAGGGGTGATCCGTCGCCAGTCGCCCTTGAGATGGCGGAGGCCAGCGCCTCCTGGGAGCGGGCGGTCAGCCGGTCAGGGTTCATGCGGTTCCCCATTGGTCATCGTCGTCGGCGGCCATATCGTCCGTCGCCTACCAGGTTCGTGACGTCAGGCCCAGCGCAGCTACCGCTAAGCATACCTGAGTCACTCGCACTCAACTCCCAGACGGTAGCCCGATGTTCCCGCCCCAGGATGTTCCCCACCCCCCTCCTCGCCGACCACGCGCGGACGGCGACTGATCAAGGCATGCCCCGCGGTCGGCGCGGGCCAAGATTCGCTGCCATGACAGAGGACTCGACGGGTGGGGGTGTCAGTCCCCCAGCCCCTCTCTGAGGGCAGACCGGGGCGCGGTGGTCGGTCTGACAGGCCCCTTCGTGGGGGTAGCGAACGAGTCATCCATAGCGGTGCGGCCGGGTCGAATCGACCACTACCAGGTAGGAATCAATTGGCCGAGCTGCCGCCCCCACCCGTGTCCCAGCCCTTCTTCCCTGGCGGCGGCGGGGTGGGTGTCGGGTGCGCGACAGCGATCGATGGTGGCCTCGCGGCGGGCCCTAAACTTCCCGATCGCAGTCGAGAGTGATCACGCGGTTTCGTGGCGTGGCGGGTCTCGACGCGGGCAGGCGCCACGGTGTGATCCGGCTCGGATCGCGCGGGATTCTGTCCTGGTTCAGGACCGGCGGGATCGCCCGGACCGCCGTCCCGAGTGGTCTATACCCGTCCGGGCGCGGCCAGCCGGGGGATGCGAACGCCGCCTCGCGCCTCCGACGCATCCAGACTACGGAGGACCGGATGCAGACTTCCGGTGTCAACCTTGGCTCGACGGCGCCCGATCAGGCGCGAGTTTCAGAACGACCGTTACGCCGCGTGGCCCGCCGTCGGATGGCATTCGCCGTGGCCTTGGTCGGCGTCGCCCTGGCGGCGCTGACGGCCTGCTGGCCGCCGGCCGGCGGCCCCGGTTCGCACCCGCAGGGCAAGCCCGGGATCGGGACGGCGATCGTCTGGGGCGACTGCCCCGGCGGCTCGCACCACTGCCCGCTCCTGACGATCACGAGCACCGGAACGGCGCCCCTGAAGATCACCGCCGTCGACGCGCCCCCCGCGTCGCTCTTCGAGGGAATCCTGACCAACGGCTGCATCGGCACCTTCGCCCCCGGCCAGTCCTGCGAGGTCCAGTTCGGCCAGACCCTCGGCTCCGGTTCTGCCGTGATCTCCGACAACGTCCCCCCGGGAACGCAGACCGTCACCTTCTCGGTCTGACCCACCGTCTGAAGCCGCAGCGCCCGGCCACAGCGCCACCGGCCGGCCGTTGATCGCTGTTTTGGCCCTCGGGTGGTCGTGCTCAGCAGACTTTTGCGACCACCCGAGGGCCGAAACAGCGATCATGCACCTCTCCCGGCAACCCAGGCCATGGCTCTCTCGGTCTGACCTGGCGCCTGACCGCCGCTCGCTGTCTCGGGCGGGCCCGGCCGCGAGGCTGCGGGCCTGCCCGATTGGTCCGCGTTGAAATGGTTCGCGACCATCTACAACGCTATGGTCGTTGTCCGCGTGGGCAGGGCTGATCGCCCTGTTTTGTGCCGCGCGATACCAGGACTAAGGACCATCATGATGTTGACCCGGATTCGGGCCGGCTGGGCAGGCGCGGCCGTCGCGGTGTTCACGCTCTGCAGCTGCGGCTCCACCGTCGGCGCGAACAGTGCGGCCTCAACCAGTACAGCGCCGCGCACGGCGGAAGCCAGCGTCGCCGCACTGTCGGAGAAGCTCGACCCTCTTGCCTTCGTCTACGCCCAGGCCACCGAGACCAAATCGTTCACGGTGACCTCGGCCGCGTCGGCCTATTCCGACATGACAGATCCAGTCATCAGCCCGTTCCGGCTGCTCGCGACCTGTCTCGACACGACGGTCGAGCCGCCGATCGCGGCCGGCGACGGTGTCGCGCTGTCTCTCAACGACGGTGAGATCGCCGTCAACTCCAGCACGCAGATCGTGTCGCCGGCGCAGCGCGCGCGTGATGACGAGACCCTGCGCGACCCACGCTTCGCCTCCTGTCTGCAGCAGACGCTTGTGGACGAGGTGAAGAGCGCGGGTGAGCCCAACGAGACCGTCCATTGGGGGGAGGTCGGGCCCAACACCAATGTCCGGATCCCACCCGGCGCTTCGGCTCGCGTCCTGTTCGCCGTCCCGATTCTCGACAACGCCACCAACCAGCAGCTGGCGGCCGCGGTCATCGACGTCGTCTTCCTCAGCTCAGGGCAGGTCGAGGACCAGCTGACCGTGACCTCCTTGTCGAACCCGGCCAACGACCTCATGCTGGCGGCCACGGCCCAGGTGGCCGGGAAGCTCAAGCAGCAGTGACCGCGGTAGGCGCGGACTGCCGCCTGCCGGCCGCCGAGCCCGGCCGGTAGCCCGGTCGGCGACCTCTCGGTCCGTCGAAGCCCCTGCGTGGGATCTCAACTGGTCAATTTTGCTTGATCAGTGATGTGGCCCTCGGCTGGTTGTGGGCAGGCCCTGATCGCGACCAGTCGAGGGTCCAGACGACGATCATGTCGCCTGGACCCTCGATGTTCGCGCCGGCCTCGTCCGGCTGGGCGCCGTTGCCGGCCGGGTTCAGCGGCGACAGTCCAGCAGGCTCACTGGTTGGTCAGCTTGTCGGTGATCTGGGCGGCCATGGCCTGTTCGGTCGCGGCCGGCATCGGGCTGCCGAAGTCCTGGAAGTCGAGCTCGACGGCGACCTGACCGACGTAAAAGTAGGCGACGTCCATGAAGAACCGCTGCGTGGTGTCGGCGTTGGAGACCTCCATGGTGGTCCGGAAGAACGCCGTTATGCCGTCGGGGTGCGAGAGCGACCGGACCGAGAGGATCTTGTAGGTCTCACCGCCGATCGGCTTGTCACCGATCGAGCTGACGAGTTCGGCGCGCATGCAGTCCGCGAAACGCGGGTTGGTGACGATGCTCGCGTCCTGACGGACCTGGGCCGCAGAGAGGATCTTCGCCTGGCTGCTGGCCTGGATCATCTGGTCCTGCTGGCTGACGAACGTGTCGCCGCTCGACCGGTCGAACGGCTCGGCCGGGTTGTAGCCAGGCACGCCGACGCAGGCCGCGATCCGCGCCCGAGCCGCCGGGTCCGTCGTGTCCTCGTCGGCCCCGCCCGAGCCGTCGAATCCCTCGGTCTCCGGACCGGCGGTCAGCACATAGTCCGTCGCCTTGAGGTCCTGCGGCGCGGTCGCCGGAGGAGTCGTGACCACCGGGGCCGTGACGGTCGAGGTGACCTCGGGCGCCGGCGCGATCGTCGGACCACCCCCGCCCTGACAGCCCGCCGCGAGGACGGCCATCGCCGTAGCCGCGACCCCGACATACGCCCCACGGCGCAGCCGCCGACCCCACCCCTGCCCGTACATGACGACCTCCGAATACCAGTTCCGACCGCCGGTTATCGGCGGTACCTACTGGAGATGAAGGTGCCAAGCGGTAAAGAAATGGGCCAGCGAAAATGAATGTCGGCGCACGGACAGCGCCCAAGCCCCGCTAGGCCTCGCGGCGCGCCCGCTGGCCGATCGCGCCTCATCGTCCCTGGTAGAGGCGGGTGCCGGCGGCTCGCCCCTGCCACGGGAGCGACGAAAAAACCGGGTCAGGCGGCTCTTGAATGTCCGCCTCTTGTCCCCACTGTCGCGGACGCGACGATCCATCCGTCGACGGATGAACCATTGAAGGTAACACCACTATTCGGCCCGGCCAGAGGTGGTGGCACCCTCTCTTGACAGTCAGACAAGGTCCGAATCATTTGCCGTGACACCCTCCGCGATTCGCGCCGCGGAGAGGGCCGCCGGACCTCGGGCCCCCGCCGCTAGCGGCGGGGCGCCCTCCCCTAGCGGCGGGGGCCTGGCCGCCAGACGACGATGGCGCCGCGGTCGACCGGGACAAGGTCGCGGCGGTGGCTGGCGTGCGCCTCGGCCACCCGGCGGTCCGCCTCGGCCCTGGCCTTGGCCAGTTCCTCGTGCAGCCGGACGACCTCGGCCTGCAGTGCCAGCACCTGGGCGCCGAGCTGGAGGATCTGGCGGATGCCTTCGAGGTTGACGCCCTCCTCCTGGGAGAGCCGCTGGACCTCGCGCAGCAGCGCCACGTCACGCGCCGAGTAGCGCCGGCCACGACCGGCCGTCCGGCCGGGGGTGACCAGGCCGAGCCGGTCATAGGACCGCAGCGTCTGCGGGTGCATGCCGGCGAGCTCCGCGGCGATCGAGATGACGTACACGGGCGCATCGTCGTCGTGCGCCGGGCCACCCCGACCGGGCAGCGGGTACGACGAGCGTCCCGCGCCGCGGGGCGCGCCCAGGCCGGCGCGGTGCCCCGGGGCACCCTGTGAGTCGTCGGCGCCGAGCGGGCTCGCGGGCCCGCCCGTCGGCGGGTCAGAGGTCCGGTTCGCGCGTGGGTTGTTCATCTCCCCTGCCTCACTTCCGCTCCGGCCCAGGAGGCCGATCGAAGTGCCTCCCCCGCAGGACTGCGTCTTACCTGTGTTGCTGGGTCTGGTCCGCCGGCAGTGGTTCCGGGTCAGGGGGACGGACTCACCGGCAATACGTGGCTGTCGGCTCCCGGCGGCCGGCGGCCAGCGGCCCGGCCGGGAGCGCGGCTCCTACTTGCTGTTACTGCTGTCCGAGCTGCGCCATCAGGGCCTCGCGGGGGTCGGCCGGATGCGCCTGCGCGAACTCCTGGAGCGCCGTCCTCGCCTTCGGCGACAGGTCGGACGGCTTGGGGACCGCGACCTCGACCGTGACGATCAGGTCGCCGTTGCCGCCGCCCGTCTTCGGGACGCCCCGGCCCTTCGCCCGCAGTCGCTTCCCGCTCGACGTGCCCGGCGGCACCTTGACGGTCAGCGGGGCGCCGTCCAGGGTCGGCACCCGTACCGACGCGCCCAGGGTCGCCTCGCTGAAGGTGATTGGCAGCGCGATGGTCAGGTTCGGGCCCTCCCGGCCGAAGACCGGGTGCGCCTGGACGTGCACGGTGACCTCCAGGTCACCGGGGCTGCCGCCACGCTCGCCGGGCGTGCCCCGGCCACGGACCTTCAGACGCTGGCCGTCGGCGACCCCGGCGGGGATGCGGATGCGCTGCTCCCGTTCGCGGCGGCCACTGCCGTGGCAGTCCGGGCACGGGTGGTCGATGAGCTGACCCTTGCCGAGACACTCGCGGCACGGCTCGGACAGCGCGAACCCGCCCTGCGAGCGCGAGATCACCCCGAGCCCGCGACAGACCGGGCACGTCCGCGGCATCGTGCCCGGCCGGGAGCCGAGCCCGTTGCAGGTGGCGCAGGTGGCAGCGCCGGGAATCCGGACGGTCGCCTCCAGGCCGGTCAGTGACTTCTCGAACGAGATCGTCACCTCGGCCTCGATGTCGACGCCGCGCTTCGGGCCGCGGCCAGGCGACTGGCGCTGGAAGAGGTCGCCGAACCCGCCGAGCAGGTCGTCCATGTTGATGCCGCCGGAGGCGCCACTGAACCCGCCGCCCGCCCCGGTCCCGGCGTAACCGCTGCCGTAGCCGCCGCCGTTACCGGGGAAGCCACCCGGTCCGCCGGAGAAACGACCGGACTGGAACAGGGCCCTGGCCTCGTCGTACTCGCGTCGCCTGCGCTCGTCGGAGAGGACGTCGTAGGCCTCGGAGACCTCCTTGAAGCGCGCCTCGGCCTTGGCATCGCCCGGGTTCTTGTCCGGGTGCAGCTCGCGGGCCAGCTTGCGGTATGCCTTCTTGATGTCCGCAGCCGGCGCGTCCTTGGGAACGCCGAGAGCGGCGTAGTAGTCCTTCTCGACCATGTCGCGAACACTCACGGCGCCCCTCCTCTCTTCATGATTTCCTCACCCAGCCCGCCACGGCGCTGGATCCACGCCCAACACCCCGGCACCCGTCACTCCGATTGTCGAGCGAGGCTCGAACGCGGAACTCTGGGGGCCGGGGTCGCGGGCGAGACGATCTCACGCGTCGGTGTCGTCCGCTGGCGGCGGGGCGTCGGCGTCCGCCGGCTCGGCGGGCTCCGGCTCGTCCACCGGCTCGGCCACCGCGACCTGCGCGACGCGCAGGACCCGGCCGCCCATCGAGTAGCCGGACCGGAACACCTGCACGCAGGTCGGGGCGGTGACGTCGCCGCGGTACGAGTGCATCAGCGCCTCGTGCAACACCGGGTCGAACTCGTCTCCGACCGCGCCGAAGCGCTCCAGCCCGAGCGCCTCCAACGCCACCTCGAGGGACTCGGCGACCGCCTTGAACGGTCCTTCGAGGTCGCCGTGGTCGCGGGCGCGCCCGATGTCGTCCAGGGTGGGCAGCAACCCGGCGAGCAGCCGTCCGGTCGCCTGTTCGGCGATCAGCTGACGGTCCCGCTCCACGCGGCGTCGGTAGTTGTCGTACTCGGCCTTCAGCCGCTGAAGGTCCGCGGTGCGTTCCTGCACCGCCTGGTTCAGCGACTCGATCAACGCAAGCAGCTCGGCGTCCCCGGTGGAGCCGGATCCGCCGGGGGGGGCGGCCGCCCGCCCCCCGCCCCCCCCCCCCCCCCCCGCGCCCCCCGCCCCCCCCCCCCCCCCCCCCCCCCGGGGGGGGGGGGGGGCCCCCCCCCCCCGGCCGGGGGGCCCCCCCCGGGGGGGGGGGGGGCCCCCCCCCCGCCCCCCCCCGGAACCGCGGCCAGCACCGCGGCCGTCGACCGCGCCTATGCCCGCGGCGGCACTGTCATTCCCGCGGCAGGAGGGTCAGCGCCTTCGTATCGGTCCCTCACCCATATCGGTCTCTCGCCCGTATCGGTCCCCCGCCGCGCCGTCACCGGACCACGGGGAACGGGTACGGGACCGGAACGAACGTGACCCGGCGGCCGGGAGGCGTGACCGACGGCGGCGCGAGCGCGACGGTCAACGATGCGGGCGCCGAGGTGATCGTCGAACCGGCCTGGAGGAGGCCGGTCGCGGTCGCCGTGTTGGTGATCTTTCCGGCGCTGACGTCCGCGGCCGTCGTCACGTACCGCGCGACGCAGGAGGTGGTCTGGCCAGGCCGCAGCGTGCTGGCGTTACAGACCGGCCCCTCCAGGCCGGGTTGCGGGTCGGTCACGGTGAGGTCGGCCAGCGCCGCGTGGCCGGTGTTGCTGACCAGGTAGGTGTAGGTCACCGCCTGGCCGGCCGCGCTGAACGTGCGCGGTGAGGACGTCTTGGTCACGGCGAGGCCTGGGCCGACGATCAGGGGAACCTGCCAGGCCGACAAGGCCGACGTGACCGCCGGGCCGGCCGGCGGCGTGCCCGTCGCGGTCGCGGTCGCGAACACCTCGCCGCGGTTCACGTCCGCCTGCGTCGTGGTGTAGGACTCGCCGCAGAGAGTCGTCGCCCCCGGCGCAAGCGTCGTGACGGGGCAGGACACCGGGACCGGGTTGGGCAGCTCGCTCTTCACCGTGATGCCGGTCAGCGCGACGGTGCCCATGTTGACGACGTTGTAGGAGAAGTGCAGGACGGTGCCCGCGGCGGCGAACGACGCGTCCGGGGACGTCGCCGTGACGCTGATCGCCGGCCCGGGTATCGGGGCGACCGGGACTGTCCACGTTGCCGGCGACGACGTGATCGTCCCGCCGGTTGGTAGGCGGCCTGTCACGGTCGCGGTGTTGGTGATCTTACCCGCGCCGACGTCCGCAGCCGTGGTGATGTACCGCGCGTAGCACACCGCGTAGTCGTTGGGCCCGAGCGTCGACTGGTTGCAAAACGGCCCATAGAGCCCGGGGTGCGGGTCTTTGACGGTGACGTTGTGCAGCACCGTGTTGCCGGGGTTGTTGACCAGGTAGACGTAGATGACGTCCTGGCCGGCCGCGACGAACGAGCGAACCCGGGCCACCTTGGCCAGCGACAGGGCCGGGCCGGTGACCACCGGGACCTGCACCGTCGACGGGGCCGACGTGATCGCCGGGCCAGTCGGGGGCGTGCCGGTGGCGGTCGCGGTGGAGGTCACCCCGCCGGCGTTCACGTCGCCCTGCGTCGTGTCGTAGGTCTCCTCACAGAGAGTCGACGCCCCGGGCACGAGCGTCCTCGCGAGGCAGAAGATCGGCAGCGTGTTGGGCACCGTGCTTTTGACCGTGATGCCCGTCAGGGGGACGCTGCCCGTGTTGATGACGGTGTAATCGAAGCGCAGGAGGGCGCCCGCGGACGCGAAGGACGGCTCCGGCGACGTCGTCGTGATGCTGATCGCCGGCCCGACCACCGGGGGGCCCACCGGGATCGTCCAGGTCGCCGGCTTCGAGGTGACCGTCGCGGTGTAGGGGGTCCGGCCGGTCACGGTCGCCGTGTTGGTCACCTGACCGGCGCTGACGTCCGCCCCGGTCGTGATGTACCGCGCTCTGCAGACGGTGGCTTCGTTCGGCGCAAGCGTGGTGGTCTGGCATTGCGGCCCGACGAGGCCGGGCTGCGGATCGGTCAGCACGAGGTTGGTCAGCGCCGTGTTGCCGGTGTTGTTGACCAGGTAGGTGTAGAGCAGCGCCTGGCCGGCCGCGACGAAGGTGCGCGGCGAGCCCACCTTGAGCAGCGCCAGGGCCGGCCCGGCGACCACCGGGACCTGCACCGTCGACGGGGCCGACGTCACCGCCGGGCCGGTCGGGGGCATGCCGGTGGCGGTCGCGGTGACGGTCACCCCGCCGGCCTTCACGTCCGTCTGCGTCGCGGTGTACGACTCGCCGCAGATCGTCGACGCTCCTGGTGAGAGCGTGGTGTTGACGCAGAACACCGGAGTCTTGTTCGGCACGGTGCTCTTGACCCCGATGCCGGTCAGGGTGACGTTGCCGGTGTTGGTGACGTTGTAGTCGAAGTGCAGGATGGCGCCCGCGGACGCGAACGACTGCTCTGGCGATGTCGTCACGACGCTGATCGCGGGGAGCGGGATCGCCGGCGCAAGCCCCGCGGCCGGGGCCGGCACGGCGTCAGTGGGGCCGGTGGCTCCGGGATCCGCTGACGGCGAGGTCGCTCCTGCGCTCCCATCCGAGGCGGCAGCGGGCGCCGGGCTCGGCACCAACGCGCTGGCCGTCCCGCCCGGCAGCAAGGCCACCAACCCCAGCGCGGTCACCCAGACCGCCGCGATCAACGCCACCGCGCCGGTCAGCCGGACCCGGGCCAACCACCGCGGCAACCTCCCGGAGCCGCTCGGCAGGCGGGCAAGCGCGTGAAGCCAGGTGGCCGACACCACGCGGCGTGGGCGGGCGAGCCCGGCCGTGGCGGGTCGCAACAGGGACTCTCTGGGCATGACGACGCGCACCTCGGGCTCTCGGGCCGGCACCCTCTCGGACATCCGTCCACCTCAGGCCGCCGGACCACCGGGCGGCCGCCGGTTCGTCCCGCCAGGCGCACGGCGGCGAGGCAGTCTGGGATGTCGACGGGCTCGGCATGCACTGCAGGGGACTGCGAGCACATGCTCACACGAGGTAATCGTCTAACTACGACACAGCGATGGGGCGTGTCGTCCCGAGGCGCCACCCCGCCGCCGCGCCGCGCCGCGCCGCCGTCGCCCGCGCAGCGGCGATCCTCGGCAGCCCGATCAGCGGTGACTCCGGATCGCGGATGCCCGGCCCGACCGCGCTGTGCCGCGCCGCCGCGTTCCGCGGAACGCGGAGATCGCCCACCGCACCAAGAGCCGACGATGTTCCATATTCGCCGGCGGCCCCATCGGTCACTACCCAGAGAAATGTCGACCCTTTTCCGATACGCCAGAATCACCCGGGTCGCGTTAGTATCTCCGCATGGAGATCGCCGAGCAGATCGCCGCCGCCGTCAAACCACTCAAAGGCGACGAGCTGCACCAGCTCTCCGCGGCGGCCTGGCAGGTAGCCAGAATTCAGATCGAGGCCGACGTCGCCCTGAGAATGTTCGTCGAACAGGCGTTGGAAGCTGGCGCCTCCTGGACCGAGGTCGGGGGCCTGCTCGGCATCGGCCACCGCGCGGCAAGAGATCGCTTCGGGCCCGAAAGCACTGTCACGACCACAGAACCCTTCTCGCTCTACACCAAGGACGCATCGGACTCGGTCACGGCAGCGGCGAAGGAGGCCCAGATACTCGGCAGCCCCTACTTCGGCACCGAGCATCTCCTGTTAGGGCTACTCGGTCAGTTCGACTCCAAGGCCGCGTGGGTGCTTGAGCAGTTCGGCGCCCCACACGCGGCGATACGCGACGCGGTGAACGAGGAGACGGTGCACCGAGACGCGCCGCCGGCAGGCCATCTCGCCATTACAGGCCGGGCACAGGCGGTACTCCAGACATATGCACCCCGCGAGATGCGCCTCGCCCAGGAGGAACGAATCGACACCGACATCGTCCTGCTGGCGCTCCTCGCGGACGAGGGCGGCATAGCCTGCAGGGTCCTCGAGTCGTCCGGCATCACCAGGGACCTCGCGCGGGCCTGGCGGACGCAGGCCTCCTGAGTGCCGTCGACATCCCTGCACAGCTCATCGGCAAACCCGCAGGTCAGGAGCGGAGGGCGTGGGATTCGAACCCACGATGAGGTTGCCCCCATAGCAGTTTTCAAGACTGCCGCCATCGGCCACTAGGCGAGCCCTCCCGACCTGGCCGCCCGGCTGGGCCGTCGGCTGGTCGTCACCAGTATTCCAGCCGGCGTGGCGGTTCGTCCTCTAGGGTCCGCCCCGTGGATCTTCCAGCAGCCGGGCGACGGCCCGTCTGGTGCCACTCCAGTCCAAGATCCAGCATCGCCCGTGACGTCGCCTGGCGGCCCAAGATCGCCGTCTTGGCCCTCCCCTGGTCGTGATCGGGGCGTTTTTACGACCGTTTGAGGGCGGAAACGGCGATCACGGGCACGCAGGTGTTGGCGGGCGATCGGGCGATCGGGCGACCCGAAATGCCGGACGCCCGGACAACACCGGACGCCTGAACGTCAGGCGGAGCTGGGGGTCGTCTCGGCGGGGGCGACGTTGACGACCTGGGAGAACGCGGCCTCGGGGCTGAGGTCGTCGAGGGAGAGCTGACGGGCGGGCGGGATCGAGATCACGACCCGAGAGGTGACGGTCAGGTCGGCGGCGACGTGCAGGAGCTCGCCGGAGACCATCAGGCGCCAGGCCGGGTCCTCGTCCATCCGCTCGCTTTCGACGGCGACGGCCGGGCGGTCGGCGAGGTCGAGCGAACGGGCCCGGATCTCGCTGAACGGGCTCGCGTGGTCGAGGTGGCGGTTGTTCTGGCCACCGGGCTCACGGCTCAGCACATAGAGCCGGTTGGTGTCCGGGTAGCGCAGCGCCCACAGCTCGTCGGCGGTCGCCATCACCATGTTGATCGAGTAGAGCGGGAGGTTGGCCGCGATCCAGCGGGCGGCGGCGACGATGCCCGCTCCGACGTCACCGCCCTGGGCGTCGATCTCACGGTTGATCAGGGCGAAGTAGCGCTCCGAGTCGGTGTCGCCCTGGACGAGCGCGCGGTACTCGCCGAGCTGATCTTCCAGCCGGTCCAGCTCCTCGATGACGCCGTTGTGCGCGAACACTCGGCCGGCGTGCTGGAACGGATGGGTGTTCGCAAGGCTCGTCCGCCCAGTCGACGCATGTCGTACATGGGCGATGAAGGTCGACGAGACGACGGTTCGCGGCTGGTAGGCGAAGTCAGCGCCGGCCCGACTCGAGATCGGCTGCTTCACGATCCGAGGGGCCCGATCCTCCCCAAACGTCGCAAGGCCCGCGCCGTCGGGCACGCGGGCAGAGAGCGCGCGTTCGCTGTCAGGCGCGTCGAGCAACCAGAACGTCGCCTCTACAGGCTGCGAGCCGCTGGTCAGCGCGAACATCTGGCACATCTAGCCTCCATGACGTCAGCATCCCGATCAGCCGCGGTGACGGGCTCTGCCTCTCCCCCGGCATCGGCGGCGCGGCGCGACTGGCGGTCGTTGTGCCCCCTGCTAGTTCGGCCTACACGATGGGTTCGGCCTACACAGCGGGTTCGACCTACACAGCCACCCAAGCCGGGTGAGGCCCGTCGGCTGGTCCCCCTGACCCCCTGATCGTGGGGGCTACCTGGATCAGTCGGCAAGCCTTTGATCCCCCGGAATCCGGGACGAGAGCCAGGTCTCATCACGCACGCACCGGGCAAGGACATCAACGTGGACGTGGACGTGAAGCCGGGTACGGGCGTCGTCCGGTTCGCGGCGCTGGGGCCGTTGGAACTGCTGACGGCGGACGGAGCGCCGGTGTTCATCGGGCAGCGCAAGAAGCGCCGTCTGCTCGCGCTGCTCCTGCTGCACGCGGGCGGCTGGGTGAGCACCGAGCAGATCGCCGTCGCGCTGTGGGAGGACGACCCGCCGCGCTCGGCGCTCGGCAACATCAAGACCTACGTCTCGGAGCTGCGACGGGCGTTGCCGCCGGTCTCCGACGGACGTCTCGACGGGCATGAGGCCGAGCCGGGGTCCCCGTTCGGCCGGATCCTCAGCCGCGATGGTGAGTATCTGCTGCGCCTGGCACCGAACGAGTTCGACATCGAACTGTTCGACGCGGGTGCCTGGGCGGGCGAGGAGGCGCTGGCCGCGGGCCGACCGGCCGAGGCGACGGTGTTGCTCGACCGGGCGCTCGCGCTCTGGCGCGGCCAGCCCTACGACGACCTGCCGGCGGACATCGCCGTCGCCGAGACCAGCCGGCTCGACGAGCTGCGCTGGGCGGTCTGGGAGAACCTGGTCGACGCCCGACTGCGGCTGGGCCAGCACAACCGGGTGCTGCCTGCCCTGCGTGCCCTGACGATCCAGCATCCGACCAGGGAGCGGCTGTGGGCCCAGCTTCTCGCGGCGCTGGGTCAGGACGGCCGGCGTGCCGAGGCGTTGAACGCCTACCAGACGATCTATCGGATGCTCACCGAGCGGCTGGGAATCGAGCCCGGCGAGGACCTCCGGTTGGAACACCAGCGCATCCTGAACGGCGATCAGCACAGGTGAGCGACGCAGCGTGATGAACCGCCGCTGAACCAACCGTGGGCATCTCTCTCCCAGGCCGCCGACACGGCGACCGACGCGGAGTGTTTACGAGGAACATGGAGGAGCCTGGGAAGGGACGGCGAAGCGCCTTCGTGGCGCGGACGAGCATTGTGGCTCACGCCGACAACGACCAAGGCGCCGCCGGTTGAGCCGGCGTTCTGGCGCAGAGGTCGATGTTCGCCCTTCTGGCATGGGGCGCCGCCCAACGCGTCGGGACACCGCCAGGCGGCCTCTTTCTGCGCGGTCTTCCGGTCGGCGCCGCCCCGCCAGCCGGGAGGCCGCGTACCGCGACTGGCCGAAGTCTCCCGACTCGACCGCACTCACTACTTCCCCGGAAAGAATTCAGAGGGGCGAATTGCCAGCACTGACAGAAAGTCCGGTCCCCGGCGTTCGCGGCCCACCGTCAATGGGAACACATTGAGCGATGAAACGCCGTCTCAGGCGGCAGCCACTGAATGGAGGAACCGCCGATGAAGGCTCGTTACGACACGCCGATGCTCGACGCCGCCGGGGAATTCAGCGAGGTCACCGACGGCCGCTGGGGCTGGGGACGTGACTGGCTTTGGCGGAGCTTCCCGCGCTACTACGGCGGGGGCGGCGGCGCCATCATCATCGTGGGCGGTGGCCACCGCCACTAGTGCCAGCTCCTCGGAACTGCCGAGCAGCGGGCGCACAGGCGCCGCGGCTGGCGGGCCGGCCGGGATTGCTCGGCCGGCCCACCGGCATTTCGGGCCGGCGTGAACCCGCGCGAAATCCGGAACCGCCCGGAAAGGATCGGCTGACGACGAGATGACCCACCCGTTGACCACGCCAGCACCGCTGGCCACGGCCGCCGCACCCTGGTTCGTCGCCCTGCCTGACACTCCGGCGGGAGCCGCCCTGGCCAGCACCCTGCAAGCCGCGGATCCGGCGCTCGCGGCGCTGCGCCGCCCGTCCGGACGTCCCTGGCTGATCGGCCGCTGGGCCCGCGACGAGATCGTCGACGCGGTCGCCGGCCGGTCACGGATGGCCCTGCTCGGCTGCGCCCCGATCAGCCACGACCGGCTCGCCGCCCGGCTGGCCCGCGCCCGCGACCTCGCCGCCCTCGACCAGGTCGCTCTCGAACTGCCGGGCAGCTTCCACCTGGTCGCCGAGATCGAGGGCCGCCAGCGGGTCCAGGGCACCGCGTCCGGGCTGCGCCGCGTCTTCCACGCCGCGCTCGCCGGCGCGGGCGGGATCATCGCCGGAGACCGAGCGGACGTCGTAGCCGCACTCGCCGGCCTCGACCGGATCGATGTCGCCGCCGTCCTCCTCTGCCTGGTCGACCCGGTCGCGCCGCACCCGCTCGACGACCGCCCGCTGTGGCAGGGCCTCACGGCCGTGCCTCCGGACCACTGCTTGTGCGTCGAGCAAGGCCGCCCGAGCCACCGGCGCTGGTGGCTGGCGCCTGAGCCGACGCTCGACGGCGTCGAGGGCGCGGCTGCGCTGCGCCAGGCGCTGGTCACCGCGGTGGCGGCCCGCACGGCCGCCGGCGGGACCGTCACCGCGGATCTTTCCGGTGGGCTCGACTCGACGGCGCTGTGCTTCCTGGCCGCCACCGGGCCGGCCGCGCTCGTCCCGTACACCGGCCTGGGCCGCGATCCGGCCGACGACGACGCCCGCTGGGCGGCGCTCGCCCGGGCGGCACTGGGCGTCGGGACCTTCGAGGTGCTGCCGCGCGACGAGCTCCCGCTCGTCTACGAGGGGATCACCGGGGTCGAGGAGCCGCTCGACCGGCCCTTCATCGGGGTGATCGACCGGGCGAAGCTGCTCGCGGGCCTGCGGCTGGCCGCCCGCCACGAGCCGAGGCTGCACCTGTGCGGCCTCGGCGGCGACGAGGTCGCGGAGAGCATGCCGAACTACCTCGCGGGCCTGGCCCTCGGCCATCCGCTGGCCGCCTGGGCCCGGCTGCGGCCACTGCGCGCACAGAGCCGCTGGCCGCTCGGCGCGACGTTGCGGACGCTGCGGCCGCGGTCCTACCGGGACTGGCTGGCGGCGCTGGCCCGACCGGCCGGTGGACCGCCGGCGCGCGGCCGGCGCCATCTGGTGCCGCCGGAGCGGGTCGCCGAGCTGGACTGGTCGATGCCGCCGCGGATCGGCGCGTGGCTGACGCCGGAAGCCACCGAGCTGCTGCGCGCGACGATCGAGCAGGCGGCCGTGACGGCCGAGCCGCTCGGACCGACCCGCGACCGGCACGGCGACCTGTTCGCGATCCGGGTCGGCGCGGCGGTGGCCCGCGGTTTCACGCAGCTCGCCGCGCCGACGGGACCGCCACTGGCCGCACCGTTCTACGACGACCGGGTGATCGAGGCCGCTCTAGCGGTCCGGCCCGAGGAGCGCTCCACGCCGTGGGAGTACAAGCCGCTGCTCAAGGCCGCGATGGCCGGGCTGGTGCCCGCCGCGTGCCTGCGGCGCGAGACCAAGGCCGAGTGCTCGGCCGAGGAGGAGGCCGGCCTGCGTGCGCACCAGACGGCGCTGCGCGGGCTGTTCGACGGGTCCCGGCTGGCCGAGCTCGGGCTGGTCGACACCGACAGGCTGCTGGGACTCTGCCGGTATTCAGCGGCGCCGGATCGTCACTACCTGGCGCTGCAGCAGACCGCCGCCGCCGAGTCCTGGCTGCGCGCCGGCGGCCGCCGGCCATCCCTCGGCGGCCCGCCCCACCAGAGCGCCCGCCCGGCGACCGTCCCGGCCGCCGGCAGTCCCGAGCCCGAGCCGCTGGAGAGGACATGTTGACGTTGAACCGATCGGTGGTCTCGACGGAAACCGACTACGGGACGGCGCTGCTGGACGAGCGCTCAGGTCGCTATTGGACGCTCAACCCGACGGCCGCGCTCGCGCTCCGGGTGCTGCTCGACGGTGGTGACCCGCCACAGGCGGCCCGCGCGCTGCTCGACCAGTACGACGTCGCCCCCGCGACGGCGCGGGCCGACGTCGACAAGCTCGTCGACGACCTGCAATCCGCCGGCCTCATCATCGGCTCGGTCAGTGGGTCGGGCATCGAGCCGCCCGCCGGGACGCCGTCGCCCGCTTCGGGCGGTTCCGCGGCAGGGGCTTCTGCGGCAGGGGGTTCTGCGGCAGGGAGTCAGCACCGGTCCGGCACCCGCGCGCGCCACGCCCTGCGCTCCGCGCTCGGCCGGTCGTCCCGGCCGCGGACGAGCGATCGGTGAGGACTCTCGCCCCCAGCTCGCCCGGTGCTCGGGATCCCCGCCGGCCCGTGTTCGCGCGGAGCCCGGCGGCCAGTTGAAGGAGGTCGACGACGGTGACGATGCCGATGTCGATGCGCCGGCGCACCCCGGCGCCCCCGCTGGCCAGGAGGCTACTGGCGAGCGTCGCGGTCGTGGCGGCACGGGCGCTGGCGACCCAGCCACCAGCCAGGATCCGCGCGACGCTGGCGGCCGTCAGCCGCGGCGCCCAGCCAGCCAGCCTGGCGCGGGCAGAGAGGGCCCGGGCCGACGTGGTCGCTGTCAGCCTGGTCTGCCGCGGCGCTCGGGGCTGCGTGCCGCGTTCGATCGCGACCGCGCTGTTGTGCCGGATGTCCGGCTCCTGGCCGACGTGGCAGGCCGGTGTGCGGTCGGTCGCGCCGTTCGCCGCGCACGCCTGGGTGGAGGCGGCCGGTCAGCTCGTCGGTGAGGAGGAACCGCCGGGCTATTTCCGGCCCTTGATGACAGTGCCGCCGCCGGCTCGGACTGGACCGAACACACCGGACCAGGTCCGCGTAACCGCCGACTCGTCGGCAGAAGAACCCAGGTCGCGGCGTCACCAGGCGGTGACGAAGTGACCGGGCTGGCCTGGGGGCGGCCGCGTCCCGGCGAAGCGCCGCCGTGCGGGTCGCCGTATGCCGCCGGCCCGCCAGGCAACGCCCGCCCACCCGCCGGCGGCCCGCCGCACGGCCCCTGGCCGCCGGACGGCCCCGGACCGATGGACGGCCCCGGACCCATGAACGGCCCGGGCCCGATGGGCGGGCAAGGCCCGCTGGGCGGACCGGGCTCGATGGGCGGGCGGGGTCCTGGCGATCACGGGCCCTGGTCCGGCCCCGGCGGCGGTCCCGGACCGGGCTGGGGACCGGGTGACGGGCCGGGCTGGGGGCCGGATGGCCCGCGGCCGCAGCGACCGCCCACCGGCTGGCAGGCCGTCCGGCTGTGGCGGCTGATGCGCGGCCACTCGCGGCCCGTCACCCTCGGTGTCACCCTGACCGTGATCGGCACGCTGTGCGCCATCGTCCAGCCGCTGCTGGTCAAACGGGTGATCGACGCGGCCCAGCACGGCGGGATGTCGGGCTGGCTGCTGGTGCTCCTGCTGAGCCTGTTCGTCGGCCAGGCGGTGATCGACACCGCGGGCCACTACCTGCTGGAGCGCACCGGCCAGGGGATTCTGCTGGGTCTGCGAACGCGGCTGGTCAACCACCTGCTGCGGCTGCGGATCAGCGTGTACGACGAGCGCCGGATGGGTGACCTCATCTCCAGGGCGAACACCGACACGGTCGTCGTCCGGGAGGCCGTCGCCTACAGCTTCGCGACGTTCCTGACGAGCCTCATCGGCGCGCTCGGCGCCGTCGCACTGATGATCTATATCGATGCCCGGCTGTTCGCGCTGGTGGTCGGAGCGGTGCTCTTCGCGGGCGTGTTCGTGCTCGGCGCGCTGCGCCGGGTCCGGACGACCTCCGAACAGGGCCAGGCGAGCGTCGGTCGGATGACCGCCGACCTGGAGCGGTCGCTGACCGCGATCCGCACCGTCCGGGCGAGCCGCGCCGAGCAGCGCGAGGCCGACCGGATCGGCGTGCACACCAAGGAGGCCTACCGCCTCGGGATCCGGATGGCCAGGCTGAACTCGGTGATCGCGCCGGCGATGGAGCTGGCGATCCAGGGCTCGGTGCTCGTCGTCCTGCTGGTCGGCGGCGTCCTGGTGGCGCATCACGTCACGTCACTCGGTTCCCTCGTCGCGTTCCTGCTGTACGCGACGTACCTCGTCGTGCCGCTGTCCCAGCTGATCGAGTCGGCCGGGATCATGCAGCGCGGGCTGGGCGCGCTGGACCGCGTCGACGCGGTCTTCGACCTGCCCCGCGAGCAGGACGCGACTGGCCCAGCTCGCCATGACGGGTCCAGCGGTACCGGCGCGGATGGACCGGCCGTCGGCGCCAGCCCGGTGGACGAGGTCGGCGGGCAGCTGGTGCGGATCCTTCCGCCGGACGCCGCGGCCTGGAGCGCGGACCGGGCCGAGGAACCGGCCGAGTCCGGAGCGGCCGCCGCACCCGCGGTCGAGTTCCGCGACGTGTGGTTCGGCTACGCCCCGGAACGGCCGGTGCTGCGAGATGTCTCGTTCACCGTGCCGCAGCGCGGCCATATCGCGTTGGTCGGACCGTCAGGCGCCGGCAAGTCGACGGCGCTGGAACTGCTCGAACGGTTCTACGATCCGGACCGCGGCGAGATCTTGCTGCAGGGCGTCGACATGCGCGAGATGTCGCGAGACGCCGCCCGCAGCCAGGTCAACCTCGTCGAGCAGAACGCTCCGGTGCTCCAGGGCTCGCTGCGCGACAACATCGCCTATGCGGCCCCGGACAGCTCCGACGCCGAGATCGACGACGCGGTCGAGCTGGCTCGACTGGGCGATCTGGTGTCCCGCATGCCACGCGGCGTGTGGACCGAGGTCGGCGACCACGGCGTGCTGCTTTCCGGCGGCGAGCGCCAGCGGGTCGCGATCGCCCGCGCGCTGCTGGCGAGGCCGTCGGTGCTGCTACTGGACGAACCGACCTCCCAGATGGACAGCGTCAACGAACGCGCGCTCACCCAGGTGATGCACGACATCGCCACGGAACGGGCGCTGCTGGTCATCGCGCACCGGATGTCCACGGTCCGGGCCGCCGACCGGATCATCGTCATGGACGAGGGCCGGGTGATCGCGACGGGCACCCATGAGGAGCTGGTCGAGACCTGTCCGCTCTATGGGCGCCTGTCGGCCACCGGCCTCGACTCGGCCGTCCCAGCTGGAGCCGCCACGACGGCGACCTGACCCGGGGGCG
>NZ_JADWYX010000123.1 GCF_016786355.1 Frankia sp. AgB1.9 | reverse complement strand
ACGTTCAGTGACCGCTGGCCGTCCGCCGAGACCTACTAGATCAAATCAGCCGGAAACACCGTTACCGAGATAGTCCCCTGGGCACAGGAAAGAGCAGAGGCTGGCCGGGACGGCTTCGAAGCCGTACGCGGCTGAGAGTCAGGGAATGGGCGGCCAGGCGACGACGGCGTCGCCGTGTTTGGTCGCGGCGACGGCGGATGTCTCGGCGTCTGGTGGGCGGTTGGTGCCGGTGGGCCAGTAGGTAAAGGTGGGGTGGTGGGTGTGGCGGGTGGTGTCGTCCCAGCGTCGGATCTCTGCGGTGAGGGCGGTGGCGGCTTGGGGGCTGTTGTGGTGGGCGCCGAGCCGGTATCCGCCGTCGCAGGGTTGGGCGATGAGGTAGGCGTGGGACCAGAGGCCCGCGGCGCCGAAGGGTTGCCATTCGCGGGTGCCGGGTCCGAAGAGGGGGGTCAGGAGGCGGAAGGAGGGTAGCCGGCAGGCGAGCCAGAGGTAGAGCTCGGCGAAGGCGTACCGGTCGGTTCGTACTACGTCGGTCCAGACGATGGTCTCGTCGTCGGCGGGGCCCGACTGCTCGGGGTCCGCGTCGGGGGCGAGGGTGAGGTCGCCGCCGTGTTCGGCGAGCACGACGACCCGCCCGTCAAACCCGGTGTCCGCGTGAAAGGGCAGCAGGTCCGGAGGCATGACGCTGGTGCTGGCCAGGTGGTCGCCCTGGCGGACGAACGCGACCGTGGCGGTCACCGGACCCAGTTGGAATGGGAGGACGAGCCGGCCGTGCGCGGGGAGCTGCTCCAGCCAGGCCGGGGGGATGCTGCTGGCCAGTTCGGTGACGAGGATGACGTCCGGGGTGCGCCCGAGCGCGGGCAGGGTGTCGTGCTGGTCGGCGTGGATGAGGGTGACCTGGTCGTCGTAGCCGGTCGCGGCCAGCAGCCGCCGGGCCCGGTCCAGGACCCTGGGGTCAGTGTCGGTGCTGAGGATGTGGCCGCCGGGTCCGACGATCTCGGCGAGGAGCGCGGCGTTCAGCCCGTCGGTGCCGATCTCGGCCACGGTCATCCCGGGGCGTAGGTGGGCCTGTTCGATCCGGCGGGCGGCCACGGAGGCCGATGGTGGTGAGGCCAGGGCGACCGGCTTCCTGGCGTCGGTGAGTTCCACCGGCCGGTAGGGCGCGTAGGCGGCCTCCAGCGAGGTCCCGGCGGGTAGGAAGAGGTGGCGGGGCACGGTCAGGAACGCGCGCTCGACCGCCGGGGTGGTGATCGTTCCGGCGGTGACGAGGGTGTTGACCATCGCGTCGCGTAGCCGCGACGCTGCCTGCGGGGGCGTGGCGGTGTTCGTCTGAGGCATCGGGGTTCTCACTGTCTACTCGCGGGCTACCGCGCCGGCCCCGGCTGGGCGGGGATCGCGGCGGTGGTCAGCATCGGCCGTAGGCGTCGTGCGCGGCGTAGGCGAGGACGGCCTGCGCGGTCGCGGACAGACCCAGACGGGACCAGTGGGCGCGGATGACAGCGACCAGGACGTCGGACAGGTCGCCGGTGAGCAGTCCGGCGGTGGCGGTGGCGGCGAGTTGGGTGCCGGCGGTCGCGGCGGCCTGGGCCCAGCGGCCCTCGATCGTGGTGTGCAGGTGCGGGTCCCTGAGCAGCCGGTGGTGCAGGTCCGCGCCGAGCTGGTGGATGCCGTCCGGCTCGGACGCGCGGCGCGGCGCCAGCTTGGCGCCGACCTGCGTGTAGACCCCGCCACGGGCGTGCGGGCGCAGACCGGCGGCGGTGAGCAGAACGTCCAGGACGGCGATGGACAGGTCGCGGCGGGCCAGCGGCGAGTTCAGGCGGCGGGCGTAGGCGAGTAGGGCGTGGCTTTCGGCGACGAACAGGTCGTAGGCGATCGTGGTGCCGCTCAGCCCGCCGAAGGGCCGTAGATCCGGTTCGTGGACCTGCGGCTGGGTCGCCGCGACAGGCCGCCCCCGCCCGAGGTCGTGCAGGAAGACGCCGAGGGCTGCGGGGTCGGGGTGGCGCAGGTGGACCCGCCAGTCGCCCTCGCGGCGGGCGTACCACCAGTCAACCGGCGCGCCGTTGAGGTGCAGGGTGTCCAGGACCGGGCCGACGATGGCAGCCATGATCTGCTCAGCGCGCCGCTGGTCGGCGAACATCAGCCGGGTGGTGTACCAGCGCAACGCCGGGCGGGTCAGCGCCGCCCTTCCGGCCTCGTGATACGCCGCCAGCGCCGCGCGCACCACCTCCTGTGGCAGGCCGTGCAGCTCCGCCACGTCGGGCACCGGACCGCCGGCGAGCACGGCGTTCACCGCGTCCACGAGCTGTTCCGGCGGCGTCGCCGCCAACAGGTCCACGCGCACAACTCCCCCTAGGCAGGTACCAGCAGGACGTCGCGAGCCAGGTGGTGTCAGGGTTTGCGGCCGAGTGCCGCCCAGCAGGACACGTCCGCGTCGGTGAGGGGACCCTCGCGGTGGCCGTCGGGCTGCTGCGGGACGTCCGGCCCGACGCCGGGGCGCCATCGGTGCGCGACGACAACGCCGGGGTCGATCAGTTCGAGGCCGTCGAAGAAGCAGGCGACCTCGTCGCGGCTGCGCGCCTGGGCGGGGATGCCCCGGGCGCGGTAGATCTCGGCCGCCTGATCGGCCTGAGCGCGGGCGAAGTCGGCGGTCGCATGCGTGATCGTCAGGTAGCTGCCCGCCGGGAGCGCGTCCAGCAGCGTCGCGACGATGCCATACGGGTCGGCGTCATCGGGCAGGAAATGCAGGACTGCGATCAACGACAGGCCGACCGGACGGCTCAGGTCCAGGGTGTCCCGGACCTCGTCCGAGTCGAGGATCCGGGCGGGTTCCAGGAGGTTGGCGTCCAGGTAGGCGGTCGCGCCCTCGGGATGACTGGTCAGCAGGGCACGGGCATGCGCCAGAACGATCGGATCGTTGTCGACGTAAAGGATCCGCGCCTGGGGCGTGATCTGTTGGGCGACCTCGTGGAGATTGGGCGAGGTGGGAATACCTGTGCCGATGTCCAGGAACTGGTCAACGCCCGCCTCGGCCGCGAGGAACCGGATAGCGCGCCGTAGGAAAGCCCGGTTCGACCGGGCCACCGTCCGCGCCTGCGGGAAACTCTCCAACACCAGCTTACCGGCCGCGCGATCAGGCGGAAAGTTGTCCTTACCATCCAGGTACCAGTCGTACATCCGCGCGGCATGTGGCACATCCGTCCGCAGATCAACAGTCATCGTGTCCGCTTTCCGTTTCCTGTGTCAGACGTTGTCAGCGCGGCGGCGCTTAGAGGGCGTCCCACGGTCATTTCCACCGGTGACGCGGCGTCGAGGTCGCCCGCCTGGCGGGGGGTGCTGCTCGGCGGTGAGGATCTGCCAGACGACCCGGTCGCTGCTCCCCCCGGGAGCGGTCAGGACAACCTCGTGGCGGAGCACGTTCAGGCCCCCGCGGGCAGGCGGCTCGGTCCCGCAAAGGAGGGCCGCCGACAGCGCCGTCTGGGACGGGTGGGTCAGCAGGTCACCGACCGCGAACGCGAGCGCCGCACGCGACGCCGACCCGTTCACCGGGAAAACCACCACGTGACGGACCTGCGGAAGCCGGCACATCGCCGCCGCCGCGGGCCACAGACCTCCCGAGGTCACCGCCCGGAACTCCACACCCGCACCGTCCCGAACATGGCGCGCGACCGGCCCGCTGCGCCCGCCGCCGCCCAGGCCCGGCTGGCGGCGGATCACCAACCCCGCTGTCCCTACCGGTAGGCACAGCCACGGCACCCGTGCCTCAGCATCGACCGCGTCCTCGCCACCCAGCCGCACGGACCTGGCCACCCGGGCATCCGCCCGAAGACCCCCGCCCCGGGTCACGCGCCGTCTAGAGGCGGGCGACGACGCCATAGCAACTCACCGCCCCATCGGCCGGCAGGTCGTCCAGGTCGGGGGCGTCGGGGATCCAGCGCTGGCAGGACACCAGCCCCGGGTCGAGAAGTTCCAGACCGGCGACGAACTGGGCGACCTGCTCGCGGCTGCGAGCCTGGAGCGACATGTCGGCTGCCTTGTAGACCGCGACCAGCCCGGCGACGACCTCGGGCGCGTAATCGGCGGTCAGATGGTCGAGCAGCAGCGCGCTGCCCGCCGGCAGCCCCGCCAGCAGCGCCGCGACGATCCCGTACGGATCCTCAGCGTCGGACACGAACGGCAGGACCCCGCTGAGGCTGAGTACGACCGGCTCGCCCTCGTCGAAACACGCAAGCCCCAGCCCGAGGATCTTCGCGGGGTCGCGCAGGTCCGCCTCAACAACCTCGACACTCCCCAGCGGGCCAGAGGCCAGCAGCGCGCGGGCGTGCAGCAGCACCAGCGGGTCGTGGTCGGCGTAGACAACCCTCGCTGCCGGGACAAGGCCCTGGGCGACCTCATGCAGATTAGGACTGGCCGGAAGGCCGACCCCTACATCGAGGAACTGCTCGAACCCCGCACCGGCCAGAAAATGCACGGCGCGGCACAGGAACACCCGACGCGCCCGCGCCGCCAACCACAGATCCGGAAACACCGACAACGCACTGCTACCGACTTCCCGGTCGATCGGGAAGTTATCCTTCCCGCCCAGGAAATAGTTCTCTATCCGGGCCGACTGTGCCCGCTTAAAATCCACCAGCGCCGACCCCGACGGGGATTCAATACGCTGCCACGGGAGTAGGTTTCCAGAGACGACCAAGGGCTGTGTCATGACGCCGCGCCCGCGACGACACGTCGGCGTGTGCGCCGACGTGGGGGCCGGGTCTGCGACCAGTCCCACATCGCCCACGCCCCCACCAGCGCGTGCAACACCTCGGCGCCGGGGGCGCCGAGGCAGGCGCTGAGCAACGCCGACAGCACGCTCGCCGTAGCGGCGCCGGCCGCCCAACGACGCCGCACCGACCAGGAGGCACCCACGGCCGCGGCGATCTTCCAGCCGGCGACGAGGACACCCCCGGCCGTTGCCGCCAGCAGGACCAGCGACACCGTCACCACGCACCGCCCTCAACCGGGCTCGGCGCCAGGCCAGAGACGGTGGGGAACGTGTGTGCGCGCAGGGCCTCCAGGAACCGACCCAAAATCGCCGCATCCTCGCGCACCGTCGGTGGAGCATCAGGCGTAGCCGGGCTGCGCCCCGGCAGCCAGCCCAGGCCCCGATCGCCCTCCCCGCGTGCGCCGTCATGGTCGAAAGCGGCCCACACCACCTTTCCCGCACTGCCCTCGGTCGCGTCGACACCCCAGTCCGCAGCGACGGTGGCCACGAGATGCAGCCCGTGGCCACCCTCCGCGAGCTCCTCCGTCGGGCGCAACGTCGGCAGACCAGGCGCGACATCGAAGACCTCGATGAACAACCGCTGGGCCGTCTCGGTCAACCGCAGGCCGATGAACCGCAGGAACCGGTCGTTCGGATCAAGGCCCGGGACCGTCGCGGCATTCACCGCGTTGCAGGTCAACTCACTGGCAACCAGCCGCGCGTCATCCAGGAACGACTCCAGCCGCCACTCGACCAGCGTGACCGCGACCTGCGCGCGAGCGATACCAGGCGCGGTCGCCGTCGTGGACATCCACCGCTCCACCGACCGCAGGGGCGCCGCCCTACCGGGGGGAGCTGTCTGGTTGGGCGGCGGCTCGGCGGCCGGCGTCTCGGGCATGCTGTCAGTCGTCACCCGGCCGGGTGGCCGAGGCGGTGGCGGTCCGCTCGGGTCGCAGCGACCTGTCGACTGGCCAGCGTGCATGGGGCAACGCTCCAAAACCAAGCGGAAAGATCGGTCATTTCGGCAACCCGGTGAGGTCGGTTGCGGCCAGCGGCCAGGGGAGGCCGTGCGGGTCGCTTTCGTCGCCGGCGGGTGTGGACCAAGTGGAAGAGGCGGTCGATCTGGCCGTAGGGCTCCCGGGACTCGGCATGCCGCTCGGCTTCCAGAACGGTGTCGAGGTCGTGGCTGTGTGGCGTGTCCCCGAGATGGTCGGTGAACACGCGAATGCCATGCCAGGCCACCCGGTCCGCCGTCCGCGGCGACGAGGAGCTCGTGGCCGAGACACCTGTGCGGCTGGTAGCCGCTCAGCTTCGGCGCGCGGCCATCAGTGACGAGGCCAGGCCGGGACCTGTCCTCGCGATGACGTTCGGACATCACGCGACGGCATGCTAGGGACGCTCGCCGTCACCAACTTCACGGTCGTGAAGTCGTCATGACACGGATCGTGCAACCGCGCGAGCGCAACTCAAAGACGCGTCGGGCGCCGATGTCGGCGCACTCGATTGAGGCGTGCTTACTGGCTGGGTGGGCCCCCGTGGGTGGGGGCTAGCGCGTGAGGGCGTCCAGGGCGTCCAGGGCGCTAGCCCAAGGGAAGAGATCCGCGCGGCCAGCGCGAGGGGCGTGTGGGGGGTTGACGTCCTCGCCATACAGCACAGTGACGCCCCAGGACCGCAGGTCTTCGATCGACCGCCCGAACGCCGGGTGCGCCGCCTGGGCTCGGTTGGTGAAGGGCATCGCGACGAGGGGCAGACCGAGGCCGATGCCCTCGACGATCAGTCCGAGCGCCAAGGTGTCGCTGATGCCGGCTGCCCATTTGTTGATCGTGTTACACGTCGCCGGGGCGATGATCATAGCTGAGGGAGGCGGTAGAACATCCTGCGTGCCAGGCGTCTTGTAGTCGCTGCGTACTGGATGTCCCGTCAGCAGTTCCAGGGCGACGACGTCGACGAACCGCCGTCCCATCGGCGAGGTGATCAAGCAGGTGTCCCATCCAGCCTCCTGCGCCATGGCAATCAGCTGCGCAACGTTGCGAGCGGGCGGAGCCCCGCAGGCGATGACGTAGAGCACCCGGGACGTCGCCGAGTCGCCCATTGGTCCTCCCTTGCGTCCTCCGAGTCGGGCTTGCTCACCCACCCATTACGGGCGTCGCCCGAGTGTTGGTGCGTTCGGCCAGTCCCAGGTCCAGCGATCCAGGTCATACTGGAGTGGCTTGAGCCCGCATCCTTATAGAAGGCTGGGATGGACGAAGGCATCGGTACGAAGCTACGCACCTTGCGTCGTTGGCGTGGGATGACACAGGCAGAGCTGGGGGGTCTCTCCGGGCTGTCGGAGTCGTTCATCTCGATGGTCGAGACCGGGAAACGTCCGCTGGACCGGCGCAGCCACATCTCCGCCGTGGCGACCGCCTTGCAAGTGTCGGAGTCCGAACTGACTGGCGCGCCGCACCTCGGCACGGACCCCAATCAGTCGGACCCGCACCTCGCGATTCCGGCGCTGCGCGTGGCGCTACAGACCAACGCCCTGGCGGAGCCAGCCATTGACCGTGCCCGGCCGCTTGCTGATCTACTCCGCGCAGTGTCAGACGATCTAGGTCCGCTTCGTCGCCGATGCGACTATGTCTCGCTCGGTGCGGCGCTGCCTGGCGTGCTCGACGAGCTCTACTTCCACACGGCCGCGCCCGCCGACGAGGCGGGACATCGGCTCGCGCTGACCGCCCTCATCGAGACATGCGTGGCTGCCTCGATGACCGCCAAGAACCTTGGCTATCCCGATCTTGCGCATCTGGCCGCCATTCGGGCCCAGGAGGCCGCCGAGTTCGTCGATGACCCCGTTGAGCGGGGAAAGGCAGCTTACCTGCGTATCCTCACCACGCCGTGGGCCGGTGCAACCGACCGGGTCCTCGCCCTCGCTGACCGGGCGGCCGGCGCGCTCGAACCGTTCGCCGCGACGCCGTTGGGCATCGAAGTCCTCGGAATGTTGACGCTTACAGCGTCTCTCGCCGGCGCCGTCGACCAGAAGGACGACGTCGCTACGAGCTGGCTTCGTGAGGCATCAGGACTCGCCGCCCGCCTTCCCAGAGACGAACCCCGCGAGGCCTGGCAATCGTTCAGCAGCACCAACGTCGCCGTTTGGCAGGTCACCGTGGGAGTGGAACGCGGTCTCTCCGGCCCAGCCGTTCTTGATCTTGCGAATCGGGTGCACACGCCTCAGCTCGCGCGGGTGCCATCCCGGTACGCCGGATTCCAAGTCGATGTCGGCCGGGGGCTTGCCCGCGACCCGCGTACGCGCGCCGAAGCCATCAAATGGTTGCGACGCGCCGAAGCGACCGCCCCCCAGCGGGTGCGCAACAGCGCCGCCGCCCGCGAGACCGTCTCGTACCTACTCAACCGCGCCGTGGCCAACGCCGGCGGCCGAGAGCTTCGCGGCATGGCGGCTAGACTTGGCGTCCGTCACTGACCAACGATCGCCCGACCGCATTATCCAACGACGGGCACGCGGAGAGCCCGCCGCTGCGTGCAGCCCGCTTGGTCGTCGGGAGCGAGCCGGGTACGTATCCAGGCTGCCACGGCCAGCAGCCCAGGTGCGCGTCTGTTCGCCTGCGGAGCGGGTTACCCGGCAGGTCAGCCACCCCGGTGATCCGCAGCGGGACGGCGCGGTGCGGCGGTGGCGGATGGGCCACCAGGTCGACCGCAGGCTCACCCGTGCCCGATCAGGCCGTCGGCGGGGGCAGGACTGGCACGGGCTCATGATCGGCCTCCCGCAGCGAGGTCTGCTGGGGTCTGGGCGCAGGTGCGGTCGCGAGCCGCTGGGCAGCCATCGGGTAGAACGCTTCGCGGGGGTGTTGGTGTGCTCGCCGGCCGGGGTGATGATGGTTTGGCAGCGGCGCGGAAAGATCGTTAGCGGAACCGCCGCCGGCGAGACAGCTCGGTATCGACGAGATCACGATGGAGGTTCGACTCGTGCAATCAGATGGCCTTGGCGACGATCTGCGCGTGACGTTCTACTGCAAGGATCCGGGCTCTGTGGACATCGACGACTGCGCGGCCTTCTACCAGACCGACCGGTGTAGCTGGATCGTGCAGGGCAAGCAGCGGGGCGACGCGGTTGCGGCGCAGCTGCGCGCGCTTGCTCTCGACGAGACGTTCGTCGAGATCCCTGAGCCGTTGGTCGAGCTTCTTGTCCATCGGTATGTCAAGGAGCGGTATGGAACTGATCTCGACAGGGCGGCGGGCTGAGCTGATCGCGAATGCCCGGACCGTCCTGAAGGTGGAGCTGAGAGACCACTACGCGGTCGACCGAGAGCTGTTCGTGGCGTGGCAGGCAGGGAGCGCCGACACGCTGGACCGTGCGGCTGCGGCCTCGCGGGACAGGGTCGCAGCGCGCGTCGCGACGGGGATGAGCCTTCGGCGGGTGAAGGTGGTGTCCGAGCCGCTGTCGGAGTACCAGCGGTTCGCCTTTGACTACAGTGCGCATACAGTCGCCGCCGGTGAGGACATCCGGTGGCTTCCGCGACGGTTCACGTCGACAGTGCTGCTCCCGGGCAACGACTTCTTCGTGCTGGACGACGATCTCGTGATCTTCAACGTTTTCGATGGCGGCGACAACAGGGCCGAGCAGCAGCTTCACCAGGACTCGGAAACGGTGAAGCTGTGCCGCGGCGCGTTCGACGCGGCCTGGGCGGCGGCGGTCCCGCACCAGGCGTATTCAGCGCGCTAACGGGCGCGGGCGTTGGCGGATCCAGCAGGTGCCGCCCGGCGTGCGTTCGCCGTCCGGCTCCGCGACCTGCGCAAGGACGCGGGCCTGACCGGGCAGGAACTGGCCGCCCGCACTGGCCTGCACAACACGAAGATCTCCAGGATCGAGCACGCCCAGCAGAATCCCTCGGAGGAGGACATCCGGGCGTGGTGCCTCGCTTGCGGAGTGGCTCGGCAGATCCCAGAGCTGATCGCCGTGCACCGCGAGGTCGAGCAGATGTGGGCCGAGCACCGCCGCGAGCTCCGGGCCGGGATGGTGCACGTCCAGTCGCGTAGCACCCCGTTGTACGAGAGCACGAGGCTGCTGCGCGCCTACGAGTCGAACGTCGTGCCGGGCATCCTGCAGACCCGCAGGTATGTCGTCGCGGCGCTGACGACCAGCGCCCGCGTCCACAACCTTCCGCTCGAAGATGTCGACGCGGCTGCGGATGCCAGGCTGGCTCGGCAGCATCTGGTCACCAAGCCGACCGGAACCAACACCTACAGCTTCGTGATCGAGGCTGGAGCGCTGGAGCACGGCTTCGGCGGCGACTCCGTGATGCACGAGCAACTCGACCTCCTGCTGCGCGTGACGAGGCTGCCAAACGTCACGTTCGGGATCATCCCGCCGCTCAGCAGCCGGGACATCCGACCAGGTGAGGGCTTCTACCTCTTCGACGACCAGCTCGTGCGCACCGAGATGTGGGCAGGCGGGTACCGGACACGGCGCCCCGACCAGCTCGCTTTCTACATCAAAATTTTCAACGCGCTGCACGGCCTGGCCGTCCATGGCACAGCCGCGCGGGAACTGATCGAGGCCGCGCGCAGGTACCTGCAAACTCGTGAAAACTCCTAGCTGCATTGCAGGAGATCTTCCTACGGTGATGACGAACTCTCTGCCGACCCGTACGACCACCGTGAGTAGTTTTGCACGTCACACCTGCGCCGATGCCCTCGGTTGGCCACGCCAACACGACCGACCGCGAAGATCGCCCACAGGTGTCAGCCATCCGACATCGCACTTCCCACTCCCATCGACAGCAAGGAGCGTTGCGTGTCCCAGACGGGCAGCACCGCCGTTTCCGCCCAGGCCGATGAGCTTCGCCGGGCCATGGTGCGGGAACTCCGCGAGCAGGAAGCGATTCGGACCGAGGTGGTCGCCGCCGCGTTCGCGTCCGTGCCCCGGCATCTGTTCGCGCCCGGCGAGCCGCTGGAGACGGCCTACGCACCGCATGGCACCGTCGTGGCGAAGCGGGATGCGGACGGCCTGGTACTCAGCGTCATGTCCGCGGCCCATCTGCAGGCGGTAATGCTGGAGCAGGCGTCGGTCGAGCCGGGAATGTGTGTGCTCGAAGTAGGGTCTGGCGGTTACAACGCGGCGCTCCTTCAGGAAGTCGTCGGCCCCGAGGGTCGGGTTACGACGGTCGATATCGACCCGGATATCATCACCCGCGCCCGGACGTGCCTTGACACGGCGGGCTACGAGCGGGTCCGGACGCTGACAGCCGACGCCGAATTCGGCGTTCCGCAGCTCGCCGCTTTCGACCGGATTGTGGTCACCGCCGCTGCGTGGGATATCCCTTCGTCATGGATTTCGCAGCTCACTCTCGATGGGCGGCTGGTGGTCCCGCTGCGGATGCGCGGTCTCACCCGGTCGGTGGCCTTTGACCGGGACGGGGACGGGCTGGTAAGTCGCGACTACCGCCTGGCGCGATTCGTGCCGATGCAGGGCCGCGGCGCGTTCACGGAGCGGAAGGTACTGCTCCGGGAGGGGGTCGCGATCCAGACCGATGACCCCGCGGTGCGCCTCGACAAACAGGCTCTGGACGAGGCGTTGAGCGGGCCGGCCCTGGAGGTGTGGCCTGGGGCGGTGTGGGATTTTCCCGACGAGCTGGAGCTGTTTGCCGCGCTCAATCTTCCACGGGTCGCCTCGATTCACGCGAGCCAGCGGATCATCGACGAAGATGTGCTCGGCCCGGCGGCTCTGCTGGGTGTGACAATTTTGGTCACGGAGGACAGTTTCGCGTACCGGGCGAAGCGGGCGAGTGGGTCCACCGGAGAGTACGAGTCCGGTGTCATCGCCCATGGGCCGCAGGCCGAATCCCTCGCCAAGCAATACGCCGAGGTGCTGTTGCGGTGGTCGGATGCCTATCGCCGCCGAGGTGCGGCGACCTTCCGGTACCGTCCCGATGCAGCGGGCCTTGGGCCGCTTCCCACAGATGCAGTGGCCAAGCGCCATGGGACCGTCACGGTCACCTGGTCCTAGGACGCCGACTCCGCGACTTCGGGATTACTTGAGCGGTAGTCGGAGTAATCGCAGTGCTTCAATCCGAGAGGTGGGAAATCGCATGTCCGTGCTGATTCCAGAGCCGCCCACAGGGGACCTGGACGACTGGGAACTGGACATCACCATTGTCGAGTCCGGCCCGGCCGCCGACCAGCTCATCCGCATGACCAACGACGGCTGCAACTCGACCTGCGCCACAGCCTGCACCAGCTGCCCCGCGTAGCGGCCCGTCCGTTCCCGTGTCCCAGCTGCCTCTGGTGCCCGACGGCCCTCCGCGCAGGAGGTCGTCGGGCACCGCAGCATCGCCCGCCGGAACGCCCGTGTACAGGTATCTGGACGCCGCGTTGGTCCGGGCGCCGGCTTGGCAGCCGGATTCCGAGAGTCTGCGGTGGCCGAATCTGGCCGGCGCTGGCGCCACACCCGCGTCCTGGCGGGCGTGGCTGGACGAGGTATGGCAGATCCCTGAGTTCGCCTACGCGGTAAAGGCCGCCAGCCCTGATCTCGGCCGCCAGGTGGCCCGGCTTCTGAGCCAGCGGGAGTCTCCTGAGGCGGCCACGCGCCGAGCGGCGCTCTCGACGTTGCGATACCTGCTGCGGGCGTCGAGCAGGGCCACTCCGTTCGGCCTACTGTCAGGCGTCGCCGCAGTCCGCATCGGTAAGGCCGCGCAGAGCCGGATGGGTAGCGAGCACCACGCGGTCGTCAGAGCGGACATGGCGTGGGTGAACGGCGTGATCGAACGGTGGGAGTCTGCGCCGGACCTCGGCCCCTACCTCACTGTGACCGCCAACAATCTCGCGGTCCGGCGCGCCGGTCATCTGCTCCTTGAGCACCGGTCACGCGGCGCTGCCGGCAATGCACCGGACCGGGTGCGCGTACGCGCGACCGGGCCAGTCCTCGCCGTAATCGAGGCCGCACGGCACCCGATCCAGGTCCCCGATCTGGCTGCCGCGCTCGCGAGCAGGTTCCCAGTCGTTCGCGGCGCCGTGATCAGAGATCTCATTGCCGGGCTGGTCGCGCAGCGGTTCCTGATCAGCGACCTGCACCCCTCTACGACGTCTGCCGACCCGTTGGGCGCCCTGCTGCGCGCGCTCGACGCACTCCCACTGACCGACGACAGCGAGTCCACCCAATGGCGGGCGGCCCTGCACGGGATCCAGTCGGCATTCGCCAGGCACAACAGGGCCACCGACCCTGCCATCGCTGGGGACGAGCGGGCACGGGCGGAGGCGCTGATGCAGGGCCTGCACTGCTCGGCCGGACCTGCCCAGGCGATCGACCTTCGTTTGGGCTGGGATCTGACCATCCCGCGGACGATCGCCGCGGATGCCGCCGACGCCGCCGCAGTCTTGTGCCGCCTGGCACGACGCCCCGCCCTCAGCGCCGGCTGGGTCGCCTGGCACACCGCGTTCCTGGAGCGCTATGGACCGCGGGCCGTGGTTCCTGTTCTGGATGTGGTCGACCCCGGCACGGGCCTCGGCTACCCCGCCGGCTACCTGGACTCCCCGCATCCCCCGCCCTCGGCTTCGCTTGCCGGACGCGATCGGACGCTGCTCAAGCTCGCTCAGACCTGTGCGATGCAGGGCGTCCGTGAGATCACGCTCGATGACCGCCTCATCCGCGAACTCTCCGCGGTCAACCACGGGCGCGCGGTACAGCCAAGCACAGAAATAACGGTGCGTGTCCACGCGCGGCACCTTCGGGATCTTGATGAGGGGCAGTTCTCGCTGCACGTCACCGGCGTTTCCCGGGCCGCCGGGACTACCGCCGGACGCTTCCTCGGGGTCCTCAACGATGCGGACCGTGATCGGATGAGCCGCGTGTATGCGGGGCTGCCGGCCGTGCACGACGGCGCGGTCCTCGCGATGATCTCCGCACCCCCGCTGCACGCGAAGACGGAGAACGTGGCTCGCGCGCCGCGGATAGCCGAAGTCGTCATCTCGCTCGGGGAGCACCCCCAGCCGGACGCCGAGCAGATCCCGGTCACGGATCTGGCCGTGACCGCGGACGCCAACAGCCTGCACCTGTTCTCTGTCTCCCGGCAGGGGCCGGTGCACACCATTCTGCCCACCGCGGTCGATCTGGCCCATCATTCCCAGCCGCTGGCCCGGTTTCTCCTCGAAGCCCCTGTCGCGCTCGCGGCCCCGTGCGCGGGCTTCGACTGGGGTGCCGCGCACACGCTGCCGTTCCTTCCCGCGCTTCGTCACGGCCGCGTCGTCCTCTCCCCGGCTCGTTGGGTACTCACCGCCTCCGAGCTGCCCGACCAGACCGACGGCGCGGCGTGGGACGACGCGCTGGCCGCCTGGCGCGCTCACCGCGCCATCCCCCGATGGGTCTACCTGGGCGACGGCGACCAGTGCCTCCGCCTGGACCTGAACGAGCCATCTCACCGAGTTCTGCTGCGCGCGCACCTAGACCGGTGGGAGGACGCGCTGCTGCGGGCCGCGCCGACGCCGGATGACCTGGGCTGGGCCGAAGGCCGAGTCCACGAGATCGCCATCCCAGTGGCCGCCGCCGGGCAAGCCGTCGCGCCCGTCACCGGGCCCCGCGAGGTCACCCTGCACCGCCACGGCCACCCGCCGGGATGCGGAGGACGGCTCTACCTCCAGTTGCAAGGCCCTGCCGACTATCAGGACACCATCCTGATCCGCCACCTCCCGGACCTGATCAGCCGTCTCGGCGCCGTGGTGAACACCTGGTGGTTCCTCCGCTACGCCATTCCTGGCGATCATCTCCGGATACGTTTCACCTTCAGCGGCCACCGAGCGGGGCCTGCGGCCGAGCAGATCAGCGCCTGGACCGAGGCCCTCCACGATGCCGAGCTCATCAGCCACGCGACCTGGGAAACCTCCTTCCCAGAGACGGCACGCTTCGGCGGCAGCGCGGCACTCGACGCCGCAGAAGCCTTCTTCGCCGCCGACTCGGTAGCGGCGCTGGCCCAGGTCAGGGCATCTGCCGCGGCGAGCGGCCCAGACCCTCGGGCACTGACATCCGCCAGCCTCGTGAGCATCGCCGCCGGCCTGATCGGCGACGAGGCCGACGCCATGCGTTGGCTGGTCAAGCACGCTGCTACCGATCCGGCACCCCCGCCGCGGACGCTCTACGACCAGGCGGTGACGCTCATCAACCCGAAGCCCGCTGCCGCCGCCCTGCCAGCGCTCGACACGAACACGCTCGCCGCCTGGGCAGAACGTGAGGCCACGCTCGCCACCTACCGACGCGTTCTCGACGGTCTCGATGCGACGCCGGCCCAGGATCTACTTCCTGATCTCCTGCACCTGCACCATGCCCGGATGGCCACGCCGAATCGCGCCGCCGAACGCGTCTGTCTCCACCTCGCCAGGGCAGCCGCTCTCAGCTGGCTCGCCCGCACACGAACGGCCCCGCGCCCATGACCACTCCTGCCATTCCCGCCGCGCTCGCCCTCGCCGACGAGTTGGCAACGCGACTGGCCGATCCACACGTCGTATGGCCTGGCAGGCCTCCAGCCGAGACGCGGTGCTGGCCGCAGTCCCTGGCCGGAGGCGCCGTGGGTATCGCCCTGCTGCACCTCGAACGCGCCCGCTCCGGTCTCGGCTCCTGGAAGACAGCGCACCGCTGGCTGTCAGAGGCCGCCAGCGGTGAAGTCACCGGCGCGCCGAACGCGAGCCTGTTCTTCGGCGCGCCCGCGCTCGCCTTCGTGCTGAACATCGCCGCGGAGCACCCCGAGCAAGGCAGGTTCCACCGAGCCCTGGCAGCCCTCGACCGCGCCACCATCGCTGTCACCCGGACCCGCCTGACCCGGGCACAGGCCCGAATCGACCACGGCGACCATGCCGAGATGCGCGAGTTTGACCTGATCCGGGGCCTCACCGGACTGACCGCTTACCACCTCAGCGCTCACCCCGACCACGTGATCACCCGCGACTGTCTGGCCTACCTCGTCCGGCTGACCGAACCACTGCCCCGCACAGACAGCGCTCTTCCACCCTGGTGGACACCCGTCGCACCGAACGGAGAACCGGACTCGCGGTATCCGCGCGGCCACGGAAATTTTGGCGTCTCGCATGGCATCGGGGCCGTGCTCGCCGTCCTGTCGCTGGCACTACTGGCTGGGATGGGCGGCCCCCCAGATCTCGCCAGAGCAATCGACCGCCTCGCCGCCTGGACTGACCTGTGGCGACAACACGACAGCGACGCTCCCTGGTGGCCCGGCCTCGTCACTCCTGAGCAGATCGGGCAGGGTCGAGTCCACTCCGATCTGCGCCCCGTCGCTTCCTGGTGCTACGGCGTCGCAGGCACCGCCCGCGCACAGCAGCTCGCCGGCCTAGCGCTCCGCGACCTCGAACGCAGACAAGCCGCCGAGGCCGCGATGCTCGCCGTGCTCCGTAGCCCTGCACAGCTCGGCCGACTTTCGAGCACTGGACTGTGTCACGGGACCGCGGGACTGCTGCACTGCGCGTGGCGGATGGCGGCCGACGCCACCACTCCCGAGATCGGCGCCGAACTCCCGCAGCTGGCCACGCACCTGGCCACCCAGCTCACCAACGGCCCCGCAGCGCCGAACCCCGACCTGCTCGACGGAATCACCGGTGCGGCGCTCGCCCTGCACACTCTCGGCACCGGCCGCGCCCCTGCCCCCTTCTGGGATTCCTTCCTCACCCTCGCCTAATGGGAGGCACTCTTTGGAGCCGTGGAACCAGGTGAACGTCGCCTTCCATGACTGGAATCGGTCCGAGCCCCTCGCCTTCGCCCACCTCGGCCCACGCATCCTCGCCGCCGAGACCAGCGGCCAGATCCGCTCCTGGTTCTTCATCCGCAAACATCCCTGCTGGCGGATCCGTTACCTGCCCGCCGCGGCTGACGGCACAGCCCAGATCGGCCTCGAAAGCCACCTCCAGCAGCTGACGGCCGGGGGGCACATCGCGGGATGGACGACGGCTGTCTACGAGCCGGAGATTCACGCATTCGGCGGGCCAGAAGCCATGTCCGTCGCCCACCGACTCTTCCACCACGACAGCCAAGCTCTGATCACCCACCTCCCCAGCCACGCGAACGCGGGAGCCCGCCACCGCCGCGAAACCTCACTCCTGCTCTGCTCCCTCCTTCTGCGCGCCGCCCAGCAGGACTGGTACGAGCAAGGAGATGTCTGGGCCCGTGTCGCCGCGCACCGACGACCCTCGACAGCCACGACGCCCGATCACCCACACCGCCTCTCCGCGGCAGTCCAACGTCTGATCACCGTCGACACCGAGGCCGCCACAGGGGCGGACGCACCGCTGGCGTACCTGGCCGCCTGGGCCAGCGCCTACGCCTCGGCGGGCAAAGACCTCGCCACCCTCGGCAACGCCGGTCGTCTGCACCGCGGACTTCGCGACATCCTGGCTCACCACGTGATCTTCTGTTGGAACCGCCTCGGCCTCTCCTACGCGCACCAAGCCGCACTCGCAGCCACCGCGAAAGCCACGGTCTTCGGCCCAGACCCCGCAACCACCCGGTCCAGTTAGCCGGGATCATGTTCATCGACCCCGGGTGGTTCCCCCTCGTTGCGCGTCCCAGGCCGCCAGGCCAGCCGCTCGCAGTACGCATCGCCGGACTCACCGAACTCGCCGCGCTGCTCCCGGACAGCACCGGCCACCAGCTAGCAAGCCGCGCGGCCGAAATACTCAACAAATCCGCCCTGGTCACATCCGATTGCGGCTTCAACGAACTGGCCCGCGAACTGTGCTTCCGATACTTCCGCATCTTCAACGAGGTAAAACCATGGCCCACCTGGGCGGCTGGCCTGGCCGTCCAGCCCATTCTGAACATCCCCCGTCAGCTCATCCGTGACGGCCGCGGCGCGGAGGCACATGCCCTCCTGGAGACACTTCTCGCCGCGGCCCGCGCGCAAGCAATTGTCGTCATCGACGGTCACGTGATCGACCTCCGGGCAATCACCGACAGCCCGAAAGTCCACCAGGATATCTGCACTCACATCTGGACGGCGCTGCTCGCCGATGGCACCCGTGCACTGATTCAAGCCCGACGCTGGACGGAAGCGGCCCAATACGCGGGCTTCCACCGCGGAATCGGCACACGCCTACTCGACGGTCGTCAGGCTGCGATCCTCGCCCATCTTTATAACGGCCGACCCAGCGACGCCGCAGCCATGGTCGACCAGTCGCAGACCATCGGAAGCTCGGAACACGCGGTCCAGTGTCTGCTGCGCGTACTCTGCCAGCAGGCCGCCGGAACTGTCACCCGAGCCGACACGGACCTCATGGTCGGCGCCGCTCTAGCAAGCATGGAACGCAATGATCCCTCGACCGTGGTCGCGCGCACAAGAATCGGCCTCGCCGCCCTCAGCCTCGCGAGCGACACCCACACCCCGATCGAGGCGCTACAAGCCAGAATCATCAGCCTTGCGACCAGCGACGCCTATGCCGCCAGAGATCTCCTTCAACTTCAGGCACACATACACCTCACCGCCACCCAGTCAAACGATCTGCAATCCGTCCTTCGCGTGTGCTCCCTCGGGGCGCGAAAAATCTCCAAAGAACTGCACAGACACCTAACGAGCGCGGTAACGCAGGCCGAGGCATCGCTCACAAGAGCACTCATCCACCCCTCTGGATCCCCAATTCACGAGCCATACAGACGCGAGCACGTATGACTGATGGCGTTCCTCATACGGGCCTCGGCATCGGCTCCGATGCTCGGCCCGCGCGGTCCGGGGAGCGCCTTGTGGAGCGTGTTTGGTCCGTGCCGCGTGCGTGGCGTTCTCAGTCGCCGAACTCGCCGTCGCGGGCGGCTGCGAGGAAGGCGGCCCACTCGGTGGGGGTGAATCGCAGTGTGGGGCCGTGGGGGTCCTTGCTGTCGCGGATGGCCCGGCCGCCGTCGGGGAGTGGTGCTACTTCGACGCAGGCGGATCCGTCCTTGCTGAAGGTCGACTTCACCCAGGCCAGGGCGGTCGGCTGGGGGTTCGGCGTGGTCACGTCTGTCTCGCCTTCTTCTCGTGTTCCTCGGCGACCTCGACGAGGACGTCGGTGGACTGCGCCGGGTTGAGGGCGCGGGCGGTGAGAGCGTCGCGGATCTCGACGAAGGGGGCGACGTCCTCGGGCTCGTCCTGGAACATGCTGCCGGCTGCGTGCTCCAGGTGCACGATCGCTCGGCCCTTGTCGAACTCCAGCAGGACGAAGGAGCCGCCGGCGCCTTCGTGTGCGCCGAACTCGAAGGGCAGCACCTGCACGGTGATTGATGGACGCTGGGCCGCGGTGAGCACGTGGCGCAGTTGGGTGGCCATCACGGCGGGTCCGCCGACTGGACGCCGCAGCGCCGCCTCGTCGAGGAGAACGTGGAGCTCGGGCGGGTCGGGGCGGCTGAGGATCGCCTGGCGCCCGAGGCGGGCCGCGACACGGGCTTCGACCGCCTGAGGGGCGAGGCCGCCGCCGACCATGACCGCCCGGCTGTATTCCGCTGTCTGTAGCAGCCCGGGGACCAGCACCATTGCGACGTCGACGATGCGGGTGGCCTGCGACTCGAAGCCGATCAGGCCGACGAGCGCCTTCGGTAGTCCTGTCTGGCCGGGCCAGGTCGCTTCCCACCAGCCTGGCTGGTCGGCCTCGCGGGCCCGGTCGAGGAGCCGGTCGCGCTCGACGCCGGTGATCTTGTAGACGACGAGGAGCGCGGCGATGTCTTCGGGGCTGATCCCCCGCTGTCCGCTTTCCAGGCGGCTGAGGGTGCTCGGTGACCAGCCGAGTTGTTCGGCCACTGCCCGGCTCGTGAGGCCGAGCGCGGTCCGCAGGTCACGCAGCTCGGCGCCGAGACCGCGCGAGCGCACCGAGGGCCCTCGCCGAGGCATCGCCCTCCCCTTTCGCGCCGCTACGCGGCCGTCGCGACCGTCATCGTCCTCGCTCTCGGCGACGACGCCCACAGCACAGAACGCCCCGTCCTCACCCTCTACGAAGCCGCTGCTATCGCCCGCGCGCTCACCAACGCAGTCCGCCACGCCATCGGCACGGCACCGAGACGTCGCAGCTGGCCCTATGTCAGGACATCGCCACTGAAGCGTGGCCGTGCCACCAGGCAAAATGGCCGAGGCACTCACACCTCCGAAGGCACTCCCGGCTGACCTATAAGGCCGCCTCAGCCAAGAAGGAGCGGCCATCCGACCGCCCCAGTGCGGGCCTCGGCGATGTCCACCGCCGACCATTTCCGACCCCCGCAGGACGACCGACCTCGACACCGTCGCCAAGACAACGGCACGCTAGCCCCCAGATCTTTCACGCCTCGGCCAGGTGTGATCGCGGGCTGGCCTGCCACCCGTGTTGATGTTGAGTTTGGTCGATCGGTCTGAGTGCGGCCGTGGCCGGGTGCCCCGTTGTCGCGCGGGGTGGATGTCCGGTCCACGTCCGGAACGTGTTTCTCCTGGTCGGCGGGTGAGAGGTCGGTGGCCTCGGCTATCCAGGGGCGGGCAAGGCGCGCAGTGTGGTGATCGCCTGGACGGTCAGCGACGCCCAGGGGTGGTGAGCGGCCAGGTGCAGCACGGTCTGGCGGGCGTGGCGGGCGAGTCGTCCTGCGAGCCAGAACAGCCGGTGGCGGAGCCGTTTCGGTTCCCAGCGCCCTGCCGGGTGGTCGGCGAGAGCGATCAGTTGGGTCCAGGCGGTCAGGTCGAGGGCGAGCGCGACGAGGGCGCACCAGATCCGGTTCTGGGCGAAGTCGTGCAGCGGCAGGTTCGTCAGGCCGGTGTCCTTCGCGCCGCGGATCCGGTCCTCGCAGCGGGCACGGCGGCGGTGGCGTAGTTCCAGGTCGGCGAGCTGACCGCGGGGCGTGTTCGTCGCGAACGCGGTGATCCGGTTCCCGTCGACGTCGGTGATCCGTAGCTGGGCGCCGGGATGCGGCCGTTCCTTGCGGACGATGACCCGCATTCCCGGTGGCCAGCCGGTCAGGTCCATCAGGCCGGTCAGTTCGGCGACGAACGCGCCGGCCCGCGGCCGGCGGTCGCCGTCATAGGCCGGCGTCCACGCCGCCGCGGGAAGGCGGGCGATCAGCTGGGCGGCATTGTCGGGCAGGGTGAACCCGACCGAATAGCCCACCCGGCGCCGGTGCAGCCACTCGACGAAGACGTGGGTGCCGCCTGCCGAGTCCGCGCGGATCAGCACCGCACGGGACCGGCGCAGCCGCCTGGGCAGCTGGCCGAGCGCCCTGGTCGCGACCGTGATGTGGTCGGCGGCCGTGTTCGACCCGGCGTTCCCCGCCCGCAGCAACACCGCCGCCGGCTCCCCGCCACCGTCCTGGCCGTGGTCGATGAACGCCCAGAGCGGATGGAACCCGAACCCTTTCTTGAACGTCGGCCGGGTCTGCTCCTTCTCCGAATGGGCCCTCACCAGGGTCGCGTCCAGGTCCACGACCAGCGGCTCGTCCGCCGACACCGCCTGGCCTGGCGCGCGGCGGCCCGCGAGCGACCACACCCGTTCACGCGCGACCGCTCTGGACCGGTCGATCGCCGCGAGCACCCGCTCGGCGTCATCGGCGAGCCGGTCGATGGTCCGTGACACCGTCGGGTCCGACGCCACCAGCCCGAACAGCCCCGGCTCCGCGCGCAGCAGCGCAATATCCGCGAGGCAGTCCCCGCCCAGCGCCAGCGACACCGCCAGATCGGTCAGTACCTTCGCCGGGTCATGCGTCGCGGCCGGCGACCGCCACCCCGCGAGTTCGTCCGACAGCACCCGGCCCAGCCCGGACACCCGCACGGTCTCGGTCAGCAGCACCCCGCCCGCCGACGACACCACCCCCTTGCCCGCAGTGTCGACACGGACAGACGGATAGACATCGGTACGCTGCACCATGAAGGTGCTCCTTGGTTTGGATGGATCAGGCCCTCAGCAAGCCCAATCCTCCCTGCTCAGGAGCACTTTCCCATTTCCAGACACCCAACAGATGATCACGCCGGTGAAAGCCTGAGGCTAGCCGCGTCCTCGCCGGCTACGGGGTTGCGGCCGGTTCCGAGAGCGGGCAAGGCCCGCTGATCACGTAGTGAGAGCGGGATCTGGGTCTGGCGCTGCTCTAGTGATTGGGCTTGCGGCTGTTCACACGCGGCGACGGGGTACCAGGCCGCGCTGGTCTCGATATAACGCACCGTCAGGCCAAAGTGATGGATGCCGACAATGCCGCTGACCGGCGCACCTACAGGCGTCTCGGACGCGGACCCCATCTCGGACATGACCCACAGCATGGGCAGAACAACGCTTGCTGTCACCGTCGCGCGACCCGACGATTCCCGGCACGACCCCTGTCGGACGATCTTGCGATGTGGCCACCCGCCCAGGGCCACCGACAGTCGCGGCGCCAACGCTTCGCCACCACAAGATCTGCGCCAGATCCCGTTCTCGCTGGCGTAGCCAGCCCGCCGTCAGGCGCCGAGTGGGATCATGAGCAGGCCGAGAGTCGGGACCCCTGGGGGCGGCATGACAGACATCGCGCTGTATTACCCGTGGACACGGGTGCGGGATGAGACCTGGCTGAAGGCTGCCGCGCTGTACTGGCCCCGGCTCGCGGTATTGAGCCCAGTCGGCTACACCCGCAACGAGTCGCCTACTGCTCGGGTTCTGCGGGAGGAGTTGGGGTTCCTGGTCGAAGCCGATCCGGCGCCGCGAGCGCTGCGCCTCGCGGAGGACTTCCTGACGCTGATCAGCCAGCAGGCCGCCGCGCTGGTCGCACGGTACGGCTGGCTGGCCGAGTTCCCCCGCGAGTTGAACGCTGTCCTGAACGACTGCCGTCGGGTGGAACACCCGGTCGACGACGATCGGGTCAATTGGATCCACCGCGGGAAGCTTCCCGACGCTTTGCTCCAGCGCTTGGTCGAGACCCGACTCGGTGTCGCCAGCCCCGACAGGACGTGGGTCGCCGTACATCCGCGGCTGGCCTCGGTGTACCTGACAGCTCTCGCCGACCGCGTCGCGGCAGCCAACAACCTCGCCCCGGTCACCGACCAGCCGAGACACTACGGTGTGCTGAACGGGTGGACGCTGGAGACCATCACCCGGGTCCTGCTCACCGACGATGTCGAGCCGCCGACGTCGACCACCGCCGAGGTCTCCGCGCTGTACGCCTCCCTCGCGGTCGCGACCATGGTGCCGGTGCGTCTTGAGGCTGTGCCCGTCGAGCGGATCGTCCGGGCCCGGCGGGCGCTCGCGGACGAGTTCGACGCTTTCCGCCAGCACGTGGAGGCGCTCGGCGATCAGCTTGCCGACATCGCGCGGACATCCGAAGACCCGAAGATCCTGCGGGAGAAGCTGGACGTCCTTGTCGACCGCGACTTCCGTGGTTCCACGGCCGATCTGGAACGTGGCCTGCGCCGGCTTGGACTGGAGCCGGTGCGGGCGGTCCTAGGCCTGACGTCGTTGGCGCTCCCCATTACAGCGGCCTGGCTGCCGGAGATGGTCGGGGTTCCCGTCGTGGTGGGTTCGGCGGGAATGGTCGCCGCGACCGTCGTCAGCTCCACCGTACGGGCGCGTGAACAGGCTCGGGAACACCGCCGCAGCGCGGCGGGCTACCTCCTTGGCCTACGCGAGGAACTCGGCCCCTCGGAGGTCGTGAACCGCGTCCGCCGCACGTTGCGCACGCCTGACCCAGCGTCACCCCTTCGCTGACGCACGGATCGCCACCGTGACATCCCCGAACCGGGCCAGACCCGACGCCCAGCGCCACGACGCGAAGCCGCGGCGCCGGGCGCAGCGGCCCGCGCGCTGCTGTCGTATCGCGCCTCCCCCCGGTGTCACCTCGGGTTCCTCGGCTTCGCTGGGCGTGGCGGCAGAGCGCGGGCCGCAGCGGCGGTGAGGGCGTCGAGGAGCCGCAGCAGCCCGTCGGTGCCGGTGATGTCCACGGCAATGCCGGCGAGGGCGTCGAGCAGGAGCAGCGCCAAGGCGGCGGTGTTGGCCACCAGGCTCCAGCCGTCACCGCTGGCGCGCACGAGCCGTCCGCCGCCCATGGCCTGTCGGGCGCGGACCGAACCCGGCGAGCAGCCACGAGTACCTCACGGGAAGCTCCCTCAGGGACGCCGGAACTCGGACAACGGCTTGATCTGCTAGTTCCCGGGGCCACGTGTGGAGATTCCCTCTGGCACTTCGTCGGCGAAAATACCGTAGGGCGCGCCGCCGGCGGTGTAGCCGGCAACGAAGAACGGGCGGCCGTCGAGCGTTATCCACGGGTCGTCATGGAGCCGCTCATCATCGCGACGCTCGGCTCGGCGACCCGAACCGGCCGCCGGGCGCTGTGCCCATCGGCGCGCGGCGTCCGGGAGCTCGACACCGAGCCAGGTCAGGTCGTCGTACGCGGTGTATCGGTCAACCGCGTACCGCCTGGCGTATCCGTCAATGGTGATCTTTACACCCGTGCGGATCCACGCGCGCGCCGAATCGCGGCGTTGACCTTGGCGCATGCGGTGCCGACGCGGCTGCACGACGTCCATGCTAACGATGGCCTGGCGCGGCGCGACGGCCGTGTCGCTGCGAGCTACCTGGATGACGACCAACCAAAATGCGACTTCGGACGGGCTGACCGCACGAGGCGCCTGGTGCGCCGAGCACTCGGGCCGGCATGGCGCCGATCCCGCTGGACGAGTGCGACGCGTCGGTCCAATGCGCCCCGCTGACGCCGATCGACCCGACACCGAGCCACGTGCGTGGTCGCTGCTACGGCGTTCCCCGATTCTGCTGACGGGGCTCCCCGCCCCGGGGCAGACCATGGGCGCCGCCGAACTCGGTCGAGCCCCACCCGCGCACGTGACCGCTCCCCCAGACCCTCTTGTAGCCGTTGTATGGACGTGGCCGGTGTCTCGTTCCGCGCCGTCGAACTCCAGGTCCGGCGGGGCGCGGGGGCGGTTATCGGGGCAGGGTCTGGGTGATGCGCCACAGCCGTCTGGGCAGGCCGCCTTCTTCGAAGGCGTGCACCTCGTCGAGGGTCCAGCCGTTGGCGAGATTGTCGATCAGGCCGCGGGGGACGAAATGGACAGCGAAGCCGCCGTGCTCCCAGATGTCGTCGCCGTGGCTGGTGCCTGCTTTGTAGTGGGCGTCGCCGGTATGCCGCACCGTGTAGACGAAGGCGCCGCCCGGCCGTAGCACCCGGCGTACCTCTGCGACCAGGGTGCGGATCTCCTTCGTGGACAGGGCCATGCTCAGCAGCATGTGCGCGAACACCGCATCGATGGACCCGTCCACGGCTGGCAGCGGCTCGCGTACGTCATGGACCGCCGTGGTGATCCGCTCCGCCGTGCCCTGGCCACGGGCCGCCTCGCGCAGCTGCGCCAGGCCCACCGGACTGAAATCAGTGGCCAGCACGGTGAAACCCTCGCGGGCGAAGTACAACGCGTCGCGGCCGTGACCGGCGCCCAGCTCCAGCACCTGTCCGGCGCCGGCCGCGCGGAAGACCCGGGCGGCGTGAACGGCTGGCTCGGACGGCTCCTGTCCGTACATGGCGGGGTGCTCGCCGTAGGTCCGCTGCCAGTGCTCGCGCTGGGCCTCGGCCAGCTCCCGCTCCGCCACCCGGACGCCCTTCTCGCCACCCAGCCGGCGCCAGGTCCCGTACAGGCCAGCGTACGGAGTCCACCATCGGCCGCGCGGCCGGTCCCCGACGGGCTCCATAGCCCGAGCGGCCGGGCCTGCGACAGGGGCTTCCCGTCCGGGTCGTCGAGTTCAGCGACCCGAGCGGCGCCCTGGTTCGAGCCAGGCGCGAACCCGCTCCACGACGCCGGCTGGGCAGAGAACGGCGTCGCACTTCACCGACGAGATACCCTCGCGCGACGAGCCATCACACAGCGTCGCGGAACAGCGCGCCCCCGCCTGTCCAGGTCCGCGGCGACCCCACCAGCCCGTACCCCAGCGGATGGCCCCGACCTCCAGCGGTCCACCGAACCGACACGGAAGCAAGGCCAGAGGCCAGCGCCACTGGCCGGCTGACGCGCCGATCACGCCCACGTCATGGCGGCCGTGCCACGTGCGGTCACCATCTTGGCCGTCAGTGTTTGACGAGGTGGTCCGCCGTCTCGCGGAGGGTGGCGAGACGGGCGCGGTACTCGTTCTCGTCGATCTCGCCGCGGGCGAAGCGATCGGCCAGGACCTGGTCGGGGGACGGGCCGGGAGGCCCACCGGTGGCCGCGGGCCCGGCGGGTGGCGAGGTCGGGGAACGACCGCGATCGCCGGTGTGGGTCAGTGCCCGTACGACCAGGATCGCCCCGATGATGAGCACGGCCCAGAACAGCAGCGTGCCCAGGGACATGGCGAACCAGGCCCAGCCGCCCATGCCGTGGCCGTCGTGCCAGTACATCATCACTGTCACCTCCCGGAGAGAGCGGACGGACGTCCCGAATCGGGTCCCTCGCCGCACTCCCCCTTCTTCCAGGATGCGGCGACTCGCGCCTGAGCGCAGGTGCTGGACGACCCGATACCACCGGGTCAACCCGCTCACCGCCGGGTGCCAGCTGTCCAGCATGGCCACGAGCCGACGACGCTCCTGGCTGGTCGACGGGTGGCGGGTCCCCGCCCGTTGTCGAGCGGGTCCCCGCCCCCGGCGAGGTGTGTGCCGATGGCCCCGTCAGTGGGCTATCCGACGGTGATGGTCATCGCGGCGGTGTGCAGGGTGCCGGCGGTCTGGAACTGCAGGAACAGCCGCCAGTTGCCGGATTTCGGCAGGGTCGCCTCGAACGACAGGGCCGGTCCGCCGTGGTCGCCGTTGACGCTGCCCTGTGGGTGGAGGTGGGCGAAGGCCTGGTCGCCGGCGTGGAAGGCGGTCACGTGGGCGTAGGTGTCGAGGTACGGCTGCAGGTCGGTGACCGGCTTCCCATCCCTCGACACGGTGACGGTGAGCAGGTGCGTCATCCCGGCCATCGTCTTGTCACCGGAGACGGTGAGGGTGTAGCCGTCGACGGTGGTGCTGGTCGTCGCCGCCGGTAGCGGGACTGTGGCGGCCGTTCCGGGGACGGTGACCGGCTGACTGAGGACCAGCGGGGTGTTCATGCCGCCGGCGGGGGTGATGAACGAGGTGTACACCCGGTAGCTGCCGGCTGGCGTGCCGGCCAGGTTGGCGGTCCAGGTGCCGTCGCTGGCCATGGTCGGGTGGACGTGCTGGAAGCCAGTGAGGTCGGACCGGATCAGGTAGAGGTGCATGAGCTTGGTCTGGTCCGGCTGGAAGGAGGTCACCGGCATCCCGTCCGCGCCGCGGATCTGGAACTGAAACACGGTGGCCTCGTTGGCCGGCAACGAGGTCGCCGCCGGGACGAACCGCAGTCCGCTGGCCTCGGCGGCGAGCCCGTCCCCCGAGGCCATGTGGTTCATACCGGACATGGAGCCTCCCGGCGTCGAGGCCATGGCGGAGGGCGTCGATCCGGCCGAGCCGGCCGGGTTTCCCATCGACGAGGACATCCCAGACGGGCCGCCAGAGCTGCTCCCGCAGGCGGTGGCGGTGAGAAGGACCGCGCCGGTCAGACCGGCCGCGGCGAGGGCTCGGCGGGCACGGGCATGACGGACAGGCAGCATGAGATCGAGGTCTCCCGGATAGGGGCACGCTGGTGGCGTGCGGATGGACGTGACAGCGACCGTTGGTCGGTCACGTCCGGGAGACACACAGCTCGTACAGGATCAGGGAGCCGAACCGCGGCGGTGCCCGCCGCCGCGGCCCGCGTCTCGCCGCCACGAGGGGCCTCGGCGAGGTCGGCGTGATGATGGCGAGCAGACCAAGGGCAACCAGGGCGAGCAGCCCGGCAAGACCGAGGGACGGCGGGGTCGCCGCGCACGGGACACCGTGCATCTCCCCGGCGGCACCGTGGGCGTACATGTCCGCGCCACGCAGGCCGACGTTCGCGGTCGGCCGCTCCACGGCGGTGGGTGCCGCCATCGACCCGGCGTGCTCGCCGGGCATCGCCGGTGTCGCCATCGCGGCGAAGCCCGTGCCCGCTTGCGCGCAGGCTTGCATGGCGGGCAGACCATGCATGACGGCGAGCCCAGCCAGCGCCGCCAGGACGGCGACGAGACGCGCTCGCGCGAGCGCCGTCTTCGCGTCCACGCCTCTCCTTCGACCGGTCGGGTTCACGCCGCCAGGCGAGCAGCTACTCCGGCACATGGTAGATGCGGGGACTCGCCTGACGGGGTTCGTAGTTCCGATCGCCAGGCGATCGGTGTCCTAGGGCCTGTTTGAGAAGTGCGTGGGCTGGTCGGCTGTGGATCAGGTGGTGAGATCCGGCCGGAATGATCCGTTG
>NZ_JADWYX010000122.1 GCF_016786355.1 Frankia sp. AgB1.9 | reverse complement strand
GGCGGGGCGGGTGGAGCAGGCCATCGGCCTGTACGAGCAGACCCTGACCGACCGCGAGCGGCTCCTCGGCGCGGAGCACCCTTCCACGCTGACCTCGCGGAACAACCTCGCCTGCGCCTACCAGGCGGCGGGGCGGGTGGATCAGGCCATCGGCCTGTACGAACAGACCCTCACCGTCGCGCAACGGGTGCTGGACCCGGGACACCCTTGGTTGGCGATGTTTCGCGCGAACCTAGACCGTGCACGGGACGCCCCCACTGCCCGCCATGGTGTTGGAGGAGGGTGATGGCGTCGCGCGCGAGAAACGAACCGAGTTCTCGCGCGCCAGTCGCGGGTCGCTCCCTAGATCGATGCTTAGATGGCGGCGCTTGGGCTGAGTGCGCGTCGGTCGGGTAGCTGGTCGCGGAGGTCGCGGACGGCTGGGAGCTGTGCCCATTGCTGCCGGGCGGTGAGGGTGCGGTAGATGCCGGCGGCGCGGTCGGTCGTGCTTCCGTGGTCGTTGCCGGCGGCGGCGGTGAGAGCTGCGGAGACGGCGAGTGCGGCTTGTTCGGGCTCGGGTGTCTGTCTGCGAATGAGCGACCGGGCGAGCGCGAGTTGCATACCCGCGATGTCGTGGTGGCGGCCGGTCCCGTCCAAGAGACTGAGGGCCTGGCGCGTAATCGGCTCCGCGTCCTCGCCTTGGTTGAGATAGGTGTAGGTGACGGCGGTGAAGTGCGCGCAGAATTCGGCGTCGCCGATACTCGGCCCTGGGAGCGGGCTGGCGGTCCAGACCGTGTCCTGCATGGTGTGCAAGGCGGTGTGGGCGCCGTGGGAGTCGCCGGTCTGGGCGAGTGCGCGGGCGAGGCAGCCTGCGAGTACGGGCGCGACGTAGGGGTGGGCGTCTGGTTGGCCTCGGCGGGCGATGGTGGCCGCGCCGCGGAAATCTCCGGCGAAGAATGTGAGCGCTGACCGTATGACCGCGACGGAGCCTGCGAGGAGGGTGTCTCCGGCGGCTTCGGCGTGTTGGGCGGCGAGGACGAGGAACGTCAGCGCGGTCTGGTCGTCGGCCATGTCGAAGGCGAGTTGTCCTCGGTACCAGGCGTATTGGCCGGCGACGAGTTCGAGGTCTCGTCGGGCGGTGCCGGATACGCGGGTTTCGAGGAGTGCTTCGGCGTCGTCCCAGGCGCGTTCGATCGGCTCGACCAGTGCCCCGAACGGGGTGGTCGGGTAGAGCGTGGTGAGTCGTTGCACGCCGTGTTGGAGTTCGGCGAGTGTGAGGGGGTCGGGCCTGGCGGCGGTGATGGCGCGGGAGATCTTTGCTGCGCGTTGCGCGGGGCCGAGTGCGGCGCCGGTGGCGGTGAGGACGATGCCGGCGTTCAGTAGGTCGCGGCGGCGCGAGGTACTCACCTCCTGGTCCGGCCCGGCGGGTGTATGTCCATGGTCACTCGCGCGGCGGGTGGGAGCCAGTGTCCCGATATCCGTGAGGGGCGCGTCACGCGGCGGCTGCGGGATCGGCGGTCCGAACAGGGTGGCGACGTCGGTGCCGAACAGGGTGTGCAGGACGGCGGGTGCGGGCGCTCGTGGGGTGGTGACTTCTCCGAGGATCCAGCGTTTGGCGGTGCGTTCGGCGAGGTAGCCGCTACCGACCTGTAGGTCTTGGGCGGTCTTCTGGTAGATGCGGCAGAAGCGGCTCGCGCTCCACCCGCGTTCCATCAGGAGCGCGGCGAGGTGGGTGCGTGGGGTGGCGCTGGGGGTCATGGCGTCTCCGGCGGGCGCGGCGGGCTGTTCCTGATCGTCGCGCGTCACGGACTGTCTGTCAGTGGCGCTCCTCGGGCTGTGCGCAAGTGGCCCGAAGTGTCACGAAGCGGCCCAGAGTGCCGCCGTCGTCGCCCGGTTCGTAATCGCCACGGAGAGCCCGGCTTCTGGTCACTGGCGGCGTTCGTGTGGGCACCGACCGTCGGGGTGTCGGTGCCGGTCGGGTGGGCGTAGTTCCCTCGGCCGGTGTCGGCCTGACAGGGGTTCGCGTGACGCGGGCCTGGGCCCGGCGGGTGGAGGCATGGTGACGACGGCGTTGATCGAGTGGATCGGTGGTAGGGGCGTATCGGTGGAGTTGCCGGCTCTTACACCGCTGGGACACGACGGGCTGGTGCTGTCGCGGTCGCTCGCGTCGGTGCTGTCGGGCTCGGCCGCGAAGCCCGGTGCGGTGTTGGTGCCTCGCCGGTTGCTGGTGCGGTGCGCGTTGGAGCTGGCCGGGGCGCATCCGGAGGTGGGCCCGGCGGCGGTGTGGCCGGTAGAGGTTCCGGCGGTCTGGACGGCGGTCGCGCTCGCGTTCGGGGGTGTGCTTGCGGCCGGTCGGGCGGGGGTGGTCGGGCCGGTGGTGTGTGCGGGGCGTCCGCCGATGCGCCGGTCGCGCCCGGCGGTGCGTCATGACGTGCGGGCGCGGCTGGATGGTGGGTGGCTGTATCTGGTGGTGTGGGAGGTGTCGGCGTTCGCGACGGGGAGCGGGCAACGGCCGGCGGTCTCCGAGGCGGCCTGACGGGTGGTATTTCGGGGACAGGCCGTGGTCTGGCGGGGTATTGTGGGTGTTGGCCGACTGGCGGAAGCCATAAACAAACCCAAATTTTGCCCTGACTCCGGTTCGGGTGTTCGCCATGGTCAAGCCGACGCATAACTCAAACATTTCGGCCATAGGGCTGCACTGGCTTGACGGGGACACCACCTAGCGCTTGGCGTGACCCTCCGCTTTCTTCTGGCGGTGGGTATCCCGGGCGCACCCACTCCACACCGTGGGGTGGGTGGCTGCGCAAGTCACAGCCGCGCCTTTCTTTACCTTGTTCCACCTGTGGTTGTTCGCTGCCCGCGTGCGGTGTTCTGACACCGTGCGCTGATGGCGCCTCGCGGTGTTCTGTCCCGTGGGGTGTGGGGCTGTGCGCTGCTGTGGGTGGTCCAGGTGCGCGGCTGGGCTTGCTCTCCTGGGTGGGAGCGTGTCCGGTGGCGGACGCCGTGGTTTCCAAAGCAGGTGGCTGCGTACGGCCGGTACGGCTGGCGGGCCGGTCAGATCATGTGGACGTGGCGACGGGCGAGATCCGCCGCGTACCAGTCCCCGCGACAGTGCATGTGCGCTGCAACAACCGGCGCGCGTCGGCGTGCCCGGATTGCAGCCGACTTTATCAACGTGACGCGCGACGCATCGTGGTCCAGGGCATTGGCTCGGACGACGGTGCGGGCTTTGCGGGGTGTCCTGCCTGGTTCGTGACGTTGACGGCGCCGAGTTTCGGGCCGGTGCATTCCCGGCGGGCCGGCAAAGGCGCGGAAAGCCAGGTGTGTCGGCAGCGTCGCGGTACCTGTGAGCATGGCCGCGCGCTGGCTTGTACGCAGCGGCATGCGGCGGATGACAAGCGGCTCGGGGAACCGATCTGTCCGCGCTGTTTCGACTACGGCCGGGCCGTGGTCTGGAACGCGATGCTGCCGACGCTGTGGAAGGCGACGCGGGACCGGTTGGAATCCGCGGTGGCCTCGGCGGCCGGGCTGACCGTGACCGGGCTGCGCCGGCAGGTGCGGGTGTCGTTCGTGAAGGTCGCGGAGATGCAGCGCCGGGGCCTGGTCCACCTGCACGTCGTCATCCGGGTAGATGGACGGGACGCGGACGGCGGGCTGACGGCGGCTCCCGGCTGGGCGGCCGGTGACCTGGTGGCGGACTGCCTACGGGACGTGCTCGCGACGGTAGCGGTGGATGCTCCCGACCCTGCCGGGGTGGCGCTGCTGGACACGGCCGGGGCGCTGCCGGTGCAGCCCTCGACCGATGGCCGGTACGCGGTCGGGTGGGGCCGACAAGTCGACGTCCGGCCTATCCGGCTGGGTGGGGACACGGACGCGGCGAAGGTCGCGAACTACCTGGCGAAATACCTGACCAAGTCGACCAGTGACGGCGGGCTGTTGGACTCCCCGGTTCGCTCGCTGGCCCATCTCGGGCGGCTGCGGCTACGGGATCACCAACGTCGACTCGTGGAGGCCTGCTGGCGGCTGGGAACCGACCGGGCCTTTGCCGAGGCGCTCGACGCGGCGGCGGGCCGTGCTCCGGGCCGGACGGTCGGGCTGCTGCGCTGGTCACACGGTTTTGGGTTCGGCGGGCACTGGATCACGAAAAGTCGGCGGTACTCGACCACGTTCGGCGCGGTGCGCTCGGTGCGGCGGCGGTGGGCGCGGATGCTCGCGGCGGCCCTGTCCGGTCGTCCCTTCGCCACCGACGAAGCGGGCGGCTTTGTCGCGGTCGATGAGTTCGGCCGCCTCGACGGCGACCCACAGACCGAGGTGCTCGGCTCCTGGCGGTACGCCGGGCGTGGCCGCGACCCCGTGCCCGGTGGTGGGTCATGAGGCGGGCGTCTGGTCCGCTGCCGGGGGAGATGGCACTGCCGTTCGACCTCGAACCGGCGGGCTCCGGCGGACCTGTCGGGCAGGTGGCCGTGGTGGAGATGAGCACCGTAGGTGCCGCTCCTGCTGTTGACCCTGTGCCTGTGGTGTCGGTCGACGCTGCGGCGGCGGACGTGTCGGGGGTGGGTGGGTGGGCCCCCACCCCGGCGGCGGCGGACCGTAGTCCGCGCGGCCGGTCGGGCCGGCGCGCTGCCAGCCTGCGCCCGGCTGGGCCTGGGCCTGATGGACGTGCCGCGCGGCCGGTGTCGGCGGCGGCCGGTCGGTCGGCGGGGCTGGCGGCGGTGGTCGCGGCGGGGCATGCGCGGGCGGCTGAGCTGGCCGCGACGCCGTGTGCGCGGGACGTGGTGCTCGTGGTGCGGGACCTGATCGGTCCGCTACCCCGCCGTCGCCTCGACGCGGGACCGCCGCTCGACGCGCACAGCGGTGGGATCGAAGGTGGACCGGCCGCGCGTGCCGGGTAGCACGGTCACGGTGACCATGGCGCGGATCAACGCCCGGCGCCGCTGCAACGCCAACGACTCCCAATGCGCCGCCATCTCCTCGGCGCTGACCGTGTTCAGGCCCTCGAACACGGTCGCCTGGACCAGGGCGGCCTGACGGGCCCGCGCCGCTGTCAGCGCGATCCGGATCGCTTCGGCCTGGTTCTTGCGCATGATCCGGGTGACCTCGTCGGCCGGATCGTCATCCGCCATGGCGGCGCCCAACGCTGCCGCCCGTGCCTGGGCCGTTTCGACGTCGGCGGCGGCCTGGACGGCGCCCAGAGGGTCGGCCATGTCCTCGCGAACAAGCTGGGCGAGGATCTCCGGTGTCGAGAGCAGATCCACCACGATCGTGGTCACATAGGCATCCAACGCGGCCATGTTGCGCGCCACGCCCATACAGCCACCACGCTCACGCGGCGGGCAGCGATACGTCTTGCCCTGGGACGCGAGCATCCCACAACCGCATTTCCCACACGTCGCGATATTCGACAGCAGATGCTTGGTCCGGGCGGACCAGCCCGCCGGCTGCGACACGGCGGCCAGGCGGGCGACCAGGCGGGTATGGGTCTGCTCGCTGATGATCGGCTCCCAGCGGCCCGGAGCCACCACCTCACCCTTGAACGTCCGCAACCCCGCCAACGCCGGGTTACGCAGAATCGCCCGCAGAGTCGTCGGAGACCACTGCGCCCCCCGCGACGTCGGCACACCCGCGTCGCGAAGCTCGATCACCAGTGCGCGGATCGAGGTGTCCAGGCGCGGGTCCAACAGCCGGTCGATACACGCCCGGATGATGTCGGCTTCCTCGGTGACGATCTGTTTGGCCGCGGTGTAGCCGTAGCAACGCGGCCCGGCCGGTAGGCCGTCCTTCGCCCGCTGCACTGCCTCGTCGCGTAGACGCTCGCTCATCTGCTCGGTCTCATACGTATCCAGCTCACCCAAAATCCCGGTGATCACCCGGCCGGACGAGGTGGAGAGGTCGAGGTCCTGGCCGCCGGTCGCGATCACCCGCACCAGATGCTTACCGAGATGCTCCATGCCCTGGGCGCGTTCCTTCCGGTTACGCCACATCCGGCCGGTCATCTTCACGACCAGCACCCGCGCCTCACCACGCCCGACCGCTGCCATCAGACGGCCGTACTCCGGACGCGCCAACCCCTTCGACGCCGACATGTCGTTGTCGACGAACGGCGGTGCCGGCAGACGCCACGACGACTCTCCGTAGATCCGCTCCACGGCGGCGTCGATCTGACGGGCCACGCCACGGGCGTCCTGGTCCCGGTCCATCGAAATCCGCGCATAGATCGCCACCGGCACCGGACACACCACAGAGTCCCGCGCGAGCAGCTCGGCGAGCAGACGACGGGTACGCGGCTGGATCACCTGCTCCCACGACACAGGACCCACCACCGGATCAGGCGAATCGGACGGATCAGCCTGCGGCACAAGGGAAATCGACATACATCAATTATGTCCCCAAGAGAGCTAATAGGCCTGGCTGCAACCGTTTGAGGGCCAAACTCGCGATCATGCTCTGGACGTGGCGTGGGCAGACTCTCTGGGGGGACTAGCTCCGCCAGAGTGGCACGGTCACGCCGCGGACTGGCAGACCATCAGCAGGGCAGGCCTGAGCGGCGCGGCATCGCCGGCCCGTTCCGGGCCCGGTGGACCGTCCGACGGCGCGGGGCGGGCGCCGCGTCGAGGTCGTGGGGACGATCGGCGCGTACGCCGTCCGGCCGGCGACGGCGCGGCCTGGCCGGCGACGATGCCGACCCGGCCGTATCGAGTGACGCGGCCCGGCCATCGGCAGTGACGCGCCGAGCTGACAGGTCGGCCCCGGCTCGGACGGCCGCGACAGCTGGGCCGGCGTCAACCTGGCTGGCGCGATCACGACCAGCCGGCGCAGCGGCGCCGACGTGGCCGCTGGCCGGGCCGCCGCGGCCCCCGGGGCCGCCGATGCGGCCGCGGCCCCCGCCCGGGCCGGGGCCTTCGGGCCATGGACCGGCCGACGCGGGCCGGGCACCGGGTCGCGCCTGGTCTCCAGCGCGAGCAGGTCGCGGCGGACCTGCTCGAGCAGGTCGCTCAGCCGGACGTCGAGCCCCTTGCAGACCGCCGCGAGCACCTCGGAGGACGCCTCCTTGCGGCCCCGCTCCACTTCGGACAGGTAGGGCACGGACACCCGAGCGGCGCCGGCGACGTCGCGCAGCGTCCGGCCCTGATCCGTCCGGTAGCCGCGCAGTGCGTCCCCGACCAACCGGCGCAGCAGCGGCGGCGCCTCGCCCGACTCGGCCATCCGCCGCCTCCCCAGCTCGGGCCCGCGGGCCTCCGTTTGACACTGATCGTAGGCCGGCTGGGCGGGCCCGGTCCGCCAACCTCGGGAAGGAGCGGGCCCGGTCGTCCCTGCGGTGTCCGGTCGTCTCTGCGGACTTCGGCGTCCCCGGCCGGTTCGGTCGTCCGGCCGGCTCGGTCGTCCGAGCGGGCTCAGTCGTCCCGGTGGGCGGTATCGGGCGCGAACGCGGGTAGGCAGACCGAGATGTAGTCGGCGCCGTCCGCGCCCAGCGTGCTGTAGCGGACCCACTCACCCGCCGCGGTGTGGATGGCCTGGCCTGCGCCGACCTCCACCCGTCCGCCCTCGTGCTCGACGGTGACGACCCCGCGCAGTACCACGGTGTACTCGTCGAACTCGGGGCGCTGCCCCGGCTCCTCCCAGCCGCCCGGAGCGGTCATGTGCGCGATGCTCACGCCGGGCGTCCCGCTGTTCACCTGCCCGACGTACTCCCGGATGATCTTCGGAAGGTTGCCGGCTGCTTCGATGATGGTCGGCTTCTCGATGAGAGTGGGCATAGGCCCCATCTTCGCTGACCCCCGGGAGTGAACCCATCGAGTCCTACCTGGTGGTCGCGGATCCTGGCTCCTCGCGACCACCAGGTAGACCGTTCGCCCGGCCCGGTCAGGTGCGGTAGCCGAAGGGAGACTCCGACGGGACGGCACGCGCGGAGGCGACGACCTCGTCGACGAGGCCGTAGTCCCTGGCCTCTTCGGCGGTGAACCATCGGTCGCGGTCCGAGTCGCGGTCGATCTGCTCGACGCTCTGGCCGGTGTGGAAGGCCGTGCGCTCCTGGATGACGCGCTTGGTGTGCAGCGTCTGCTCGACCTGGATCGCGATGTCGGAGGCGGTTCCGCCGATGCCGCCGGACGGCTGGTGCATCATGATCCGGGCGTGCGGCAGCGCGTACCGCTTGCCCGGCGTGCCGGCGCAGAGCAGGAACTGCCCCATCGAAGCGGACAGCCCCAGCGCGACGGTCGCGACGTCGTTGTCCAGGTACTGCATGGTGTCGTAGATCGCCATCCCGGCGGTCACGACGCCGCCCGGCGAGTTGATGTACAGGAAGATGTCGCGGCGCGGGTCCTCGGCGCCCAGCAGCAGCAACTGCGCGCAGATCCTGTTCGCGACCTCGTCGTCGACGGCGGAGCCGAGGAAGATGATCCGCTCTCGCAGCAGGCGCTGGAACACCTGCTGGCCCAACCCGAACTCGTCCGACCCCTCGGCCATCTGTCCCTCCGGCGGCTGCGCCCGGCGGGTCTCGCGAACTACGCGAGAAAGGCCCCGTCCGGTAAGCCCAGCCTCCCCCGCCGACCCCACCCTCCGGCCGATCCTCTGCCCCCAGCAGATCTGCCCCCGGCAGAACCCCGCCAGCGCAGCCAGCAGAGCACCCACCTGGGACAGGCGAACCTTGGTACGAGCGGCTGGGTGCTCTCGTTGGAGGATGCGGCGCTAGCTAAGCGTCGGGAGGCGCTCAGCGCCCGAGGCAAGAGGCCAGAGGCGCGGAAGGCCGGCGCACCCCCCTGCTGGAACGCAACCACGAACTTGCTGGAACGCAACCACAGACTTGCTGGAACGCAACCACAGACTTGCTGGAACGCAACCACGGGTGCCAACCACCGAAGAGACCAGCCCCAAGTCATCCGCGTCCAGCTAATCAAACGTTGGGAGGGCGCTCAGCGCCCGAGGCTGGGGGCCGGAGGCGCGGAGCGCCGTCTCCGGCCCCCAGCCTTAGTCGGCGGCGCGGCGGGCGCGGTGGGCGTCGTCGTGCAGGACGCCCAGGAACGACTCGGCGATGCGGACCTGCTCCTCGAGGGAACGGAGCTTCTCCTCGCCCAGGGCGATCCAGGTCTCCAGTCGCTCAAGGAGCTCGGCGCGGCGTTCCGGTGCGGCGTCGGAACTGGTCGCCTCGTCGCGCAGGTCGATGAGTGCTCGCATCTCCTCGAGGGCGAAGCCGAGCGGCTTCATCTTCTTGATGAGCAACAGCCGGTCGACCGCCTCGTCGTCGTACAGCGGCGTGCCCGTCCCGTCCTCGCCGACGGCGGCGAGGATCCCGGCCTCGGCATAGAAGCGGGTGGTGCGCAGCGACAGGGTGACCTTGTCCGCCACGTCACCGATCTGGTAGACCTCGCCCCCAGCACCGGGGGCGGACGGGATGCTTTGGGTGTTGGACAACTGAACCCTTACTCGATGCGGGACTCGGACGGATGAGTGCTGTTGCGTCGCGGCCGGCCGCGACCAGGCCGGCCGGCCTGGCTGCTCGTGCGCCCGCGTCGGTGGCGCGAGGGACCGGGTCAGGTCCGTTCGGTGACCGGTTCCTGGCCGGGGCCGGGGTCGTCCTCTCGGAGAGGCGTGATCGCGGGGGAGCTGGGATCACGGGTCGCGTCGTCATGCAGGCCGGCGACGAAGTCGGCCGCGATGCCGGCGCGGGCCCGCAGGTCGGCGAGCTTCTGCTCGGCCAGTGAGGCCCAGGTCCGCAGGCGCTCCCGCAGCTCGTGCCGGCGCTCGGCGGTCAGGCCCGGCAGCCGCAGCTCATCGCGGACGGCCAGCAGCGACCGCATCTCCTCGAGAGTGAACCCGAGTGGCTTCATCCGCTTGATCAGCAGCAGCCGGTCGAGGGCATCCTCGTCGTAGAGCCGGAAGCCGCCCTGGGTCCGCCCGACCGGGGTCAGCAGCCCGGCCTCCTCGTAGAACCGGACGGTGCGCAGCGACAGCCCAACCTGGCGGGCGACGTCCCCGATCTGGAGGACCGGTGTTGTCTCGGCGGCCACGCCTCGCGTGGCCGTGCTCGTATCCCGTCGGACGGTGAACAAAGGCTGCCCCCCCATCACGCCGAGTATCCGTAGGTCGAAGGCCGGCGGCCCGCTCCTGGGACTTTGCGGCGCTTCATCCCTCTAACTTAACGCAGTGCGTTCACGGGACCGGGGCCGGCTGCCGCTTGGCGTGCCCGGTGAGCCGCGTGTCGAACTCGTACACCCGCCCTGGTCCCGGACGAACGATCCGAGCGTAATGGCAGGTCGGGTGCTGGCCGGCCAGTTTGGGGGATGTTGATCGGACGTGCTGGACCGGGGCGCGGAGCGTTCGCCTCAAGGGTTCGCCGGGCCATCACCCGAGGCGGCCCCGTCGGACGTCCCGTCGGTCGGTCCCGTGGCGGGTTCCGTTGCCGGGCCGGCGACCCGGTCGGCGCGACCCGCGCCCGTCCCGGGCCCACCGGTTCGCGGGCCTGTTCTCGGCGCGGCCGCTGGGAGCGGCCTCGTCGCCGGTCCGGTCGAGAGCGGCCCGGTCCGCGGCCCGGTCTGAGGCAGCGGGCCGGTGCGAGGCCCCGTGTACGGAGCTGACCCGCTCCTCGGCCCAGTCGTCGGGATCGGCCCTGTCCGCGGTCCGGTGGTCGGGATCGGTCCGGTCCTGGGCCCGGTCGTGGGGATCGGTCCGGTCCTCGGTCCGGTCGTGGGGATCGGCCCTGTCCGCGGTCCGGTGGTGGGGATCGGTCCGGTCCTCGGTCCGGTCGTGGGAATCGGCCCTGTCCTCGGTCCAGTGGTGGGGATCGGTCCGGTCCTTGGCCCGGTGGTCGGGATCGGCCCGGTCCGCGGTCCGGTGGTCGGGATCGGCCCGGTTCGGGGGCTGGTCTTCGGGAGCGGGCCCGTTCGGGGACCAGTCCGGGGGAGCGGGCCGGTACGAGGCCCGGTGGGCGGAAGCGGCCTGGTGGTCCGGATTGGGCCTGTGCCCGGCCCCCCGGTCGGAAGCGGCCCGGTACTCGGCCCGGTCCTGGAAACCGGGCCGGGGCTCGTCGTCCTGGGCAGGTCGGTGGTCGGAGGTTGGCTGTCGTCTTCGGACGTGGCCCCATGATCTGGCCCGAGGACGGCCGGCCACCAGAAGATGACCATGAGCAGGCCGAGTGCCGCCGGGATCACGATCGTGAGGGCCTGGACGAGCGTCATATGCGGGCTGAGCGCGAGCGCGAGCCCGAGCCAGATGGACAGCACCCCGAAGGCCGCGCCCTGCGCCGTGGTCTTCGAGCTGGGCCGCTCGCCAGGCAGTGGGATCGCGGGCACGTTCGCCGGGTCACGGAGGTCCTCGAGACCGTCCGGGTCGGCGAGCCTGATCGGCAGGAGGTCCGGCTCCGCCGGCGAGAGCTCGATCGGCGCCGTCGGGCGCAGCAGGTTGACCGATCCGTCCAGGCTCGCGACGGCGAGCAGCCCGCGGGCCGGGGAGAAGGCCACCGCGGTGACCGGCAGCCGCGCCCGCAGCCGGCCGACCGGGACCGTCGGGTCGGTCAGGTCCCACAGCGCGACCTGATCGGCGCTGACGGTCGCCAGCCATCGCCCGTCCGAGCCGAACTCGACCATGGTGACCCAGCCGGAGTGCGCGTCGATCGAGGCCCGTGGCGCCGGCGCCGACGGGTCGACGGTGTGCCAGAGGTCGACGGCGCCGTCGTTGCGTCCCACCGCGAGTGTCTGGCCGTCCGGCGCGACCGCGACACCGAACAGCGGCCCCTCGCCGGCGGTCAGGTGCGTGCGGCGGACCGGCGCCGAGGAGACGTCCCAGAACTCGACCCGCTCGCCGACCGTCGCGACCCAGCGGCCGTCCGGGAACGCCGCCGCGCCGCGCGCCGCCCGCCGGTCACCGGCGCGCCCGAGAACGCGGGGACGGCTCGGGACGCTGACGTCCCAGACCCGGGCGGACTCGCCGGCGAACGTGCCGACCAACCGGCGCCCGTCGGCCGAGAAATGCAGGCCGGTCAGCCCGCCGGGGTGGTCGAGCAGCGCCCGCGGCACGGGCGGCCCCGCCCGGTCGATCCGCCAGAGCGCGGCGTGCGCGGTGTCGTAGCCGGTGGCGAGCCAGGCCCCGTCGGGGGAGAACGCCACCGCCGGGCCGACGGCGAACCGGGTCCTGATCGTCCAGCGCTCCCGGGGCGTGGTCGGGTCGGTGATGTTCCACAGCCGGACGGCGCCGTTGCCGCTCGCCGTCGCCAGCCGCCGCGCGTCCGGCGAGAACGCGACGGCGTACACGGGCGACGTCACGTCGACGCGGTTCCTGGCCCAGCCCGGCAGGACCGGCATGCGCGGTGGGCGCGACCAGCGGGGCGACCGTCGCCAGCCGCGCTCGAAGAACCAGCGCAGCCGTCGAGGCCCTTCCGGCCTCGGCTCGGTGTGCGGGGCCAGCGACCAGCGCAGCGCCGGGCGCCGGCCAGGCACCAGCGACCAGATCAGGGCGACCGGCCAGAGGAGCAGCCACGCCCACCGCACCCGCAGCCATCGGGCCCAGGCCCACCGCCGGCGACCCGGGCCCGGCAGCATCCCGACGACCGTGAAGGCGTTTGGTTCCCCCTGGGGGCCGCCCTCTTCGGGGCTCTCAGCGCTCGGGCTGGCCTGACCGGGGTCGGCGTCCCCGCCAGCGCCTTCCCTTACCGAGGTCGGCGCGTCCGAGATCTCCGTGGCCGTGTCGCCCGTGGCCGGGTAGTGCCTGGTCGTGGTGTCGGTGCCAGCGGCCTGCGCGCGGGTCGGAGCGTCGCCGGGTACCGCCGTCGGCGCGGTCGCCGTGACGGTGGCGAACGGCCCGTCGATCGGCGGCAGCAGCATCGGCCCGGTGTCGGGCGCGGGTGGCGGGATCGGGACCGGCCCCGTCGTGGGGTCGTCCGGGATCAGGAAACGGAGGAACTCGCCGAGATCGCCGCTGCCGGTGGGGCCGACCGACGAGCTTCTGGTCTCGACCGGTTCCGGCATGGTGTCCTGGGCGGGCGGCGGTGCCGGCGCGGCCTGCGTCGCCGCGGCTTCGGCGGGGCTCGTCGTCGACTTGGCCCGCGCGCGGCTCGCCCTGGCCCGGGCCGGTTTGGCCGGTGGAGCCGGAGGTGGTTGCGTCGGCGGGATCTCGGTCACGGCGGTCTCGGAAGATGCGGCGGTCTCGGAAGACGCGGCCTCGACGGGCTCAGGCGCCGACGAGGGCGGCGGTGCGGGAGCGGGCACAGCAGTCTCGTCCCCCCGCGGTCCCATGACCCCCAAGAATGGCACCAGGCGACGCCGGGTTTGGCGCTGGGTTGCCGGGTTCGGACCCTATCGCGTGCTGCGCCTTGTTTCAGCCGGTCGACGGCGGCGAGGCCGCGCCTGGCTCCGCTACGGCCGCGCCCCCCGGCTGGTCGGGTAGCCCAGCAGGAACAGGGCCTCGGCCAGCGCGATCTGTTCGATCTCGCTCGGCGCGACGCTCTCGTTCGGCGCGTGCATCAGGCAGGCCGGCTCCGCGACGCCGATCAGCATGATCTCCGCGTCCGGGTAGGTCTGGGCGAACGTGTTGCACAGCGGGATGGCGCCGCCCTGCCCGGCGGTGGTCACCGGGCGGCCGTAGGCCAGCGCCATCGCCGCGGCCATAGCCTGGTAGCCGGTCCCCTCCGTCGACGCGCGGAACGGCGCGCCGAACCCCTCCAGTTCCACCTCGACCTCGGCGTGCCAGGGCGCGGCGGCCCGCAGGTGGGCGGCGAGCAGCTCGAAGGCGGCCTCCGGGTCGACCCCGGGCGGAACCCGCAGGTTCAGCCGCACCGCGGCGTGCGGCTGCACAGCCGACGGAGCGCCGGTCAGCGGCGGCGCCTCGACACCGATGACCGTCAGCGCCGGGCGGGCCCACAGCTGGTCGGCGACCGTCCCGCTGCCGAGCAGGTCCACCCCGGGCAGGACGTGCGCGTCGGCGCGCAGCTGCTGTTCGGGGTAGGCCTCGCCGTCCCAGACACCACCGTTGGCCAGACCGGTGATCGTGACGTCGCCGGCCTCGTTGTGCAGCGTCGCGAGCATCGCTACGAGCGCGAGCAGCGCGTCCGGCGTCGCTCCGCCGAAGGTGCCGCTGTGCATGCCGCTGGTCCCGGTCGTCACCCGGACGACCGCGCTCACCATGCCGCGCAGCGCGGTCGTCATGGTCGGCACTCCGACGGCGACGTTGCCCGAGTCGCAGATGACGATCGTGTCGGCGGCGAGCACGTCCGGGTGCTGCTCGACGAACCGTTCCAGGCCGCCGGTGCCCTGCTCCTCCGAGCCTTCGACGATCACCTTGATCCCGACGGCCGGCGCGTCACCGACCGCGCGCAGCGCCGTCAGGTGCGCCAGCAGGTTGCCCTTGCAGTCGGCGGCGCCCCGGCCATACCAGCGGCCATCCCGCTCGGTCAGCGCGAACGGCGGGCTGTCCCAGCGCGTGTCGTCGCCGGGCGGCTGAACGTCGTAGTGGGCGTAGAGCAGGACCGTCGGCCCGCTCTCGGCCGCCGGGCGGTGACCGATGACGGACGTCGACCCGTCTGGCGTCTCCACCAGCCGGACGTCCGGAAGCCCGGCGTCGCGCAGCGCGGCCGCCACGAGGTCGGCGGCGCGCACACAGTCCGCCGACGGGCCGGTCTTCGGGTCGAAGACGCTCGGCAGCGCCACCAGCTCGGCGAGATCCTCGAGTGCTCGCGGCATCAACGCCCGCACCCGCCCGGCGACGTCGGCGGCCAGCTCCCGCGTGAGGGCGTCGGACAGGCCTGCCGGGCCGGCGGCGGCGTCTCCACCGGACACGCCGGCGGTCGGGGAGGTCCGGGACGGGCCGGGGGCGACGGGCATGGCCACTATCTGACCACGCCCCCCACCGGTGTGCCGCCGCCGGCCGGCGGGTCACGACGCCCCGTCGACCTCAGGCGCGCCGTCCGGGCGCGGGCTGGGATTCTGGGACGCATGGACGACCGGGCCGGCGAGAACAGGCAGGCGGCCGGGCTGGACCCGGTGACGCTCTCGGTGCTGTCCAGCGCGCTGGCCGGCATCGCCGAGGAGATGGGGACGCTGCTGGTCCGCAGCGCCTACTCGTCGAACATCAAGGAACGGCGGGACTGCTCGGCCGCGCTGTTCGACGCGACCGGCCGGATGGTCGCACAGGCGGCGCACGTCCCGGTGCACCTGGGCGCGCTGTACGAGTCCGTCCGGGTGGTCGCCGAGCGCGCCGCGGCGGGGTCACCCAAGGCCGCGCACGGGCCCGGTGACGTCTGGGTTCTCAACGACCCGTTCGCCGGTGGCAACCACCTCCCGGACGTCACCCTGATCAGTCCGCTCGACTTCGAGGGCGAGATCGTCGGCTACGCGGCCACCCGGGCGCACCACTCCGACATGGGCGGCATGCGGCCAGGCTCGATGCCGGCGGACTCCCGCGAGATCTTCGCGGAGGGGCTGATCATCCCGCCGGTCCGGCTGGTGCGTGCCGGCGTCTGGCAGGACGACATCCTGGACCTGATCTGCGCGAACTCCCGCACCCCCGACCTGCGCCGCGGCGACCTGCGCGCGCAGGCGGCCGCGAACCGGCTGGCCGGCGTCCGGCTCGCAGAGCTCGCCGAGCGCCACGGCATCCCGACCATCCTGGCCGCCTTCGACGAGGTGCTGCGGTACGGCGAGCGGCGCAGCCGGGCACTGGTCGCGCTGCTGCCCGACGGCCGTTACGAGGCGGCCAGCGAGCTGGAGGGCGACGGCGCGGACGACGTCGACATCCCGCTGCGAGTCCGCGTGACCATCGCCGGTGACGGCCTGACGGTCGACTTCGCCGGTACCTCCCCCACCGTGCGCGGCAACGTCAACTGCCCGCGCGCGGTGACCCGCTCGGCCTGCTGCTTCGCGCTGCGGGTGCTGCTGCCCGACGACGTGCCGGCCAACGACGGCACGTACGCGCCGCTGACCGTCGTGACCGAGCCCGGGTCGCTGGTGGACGCCCGCCGCCCGTCGGCCGTCGTCGCCGGCAACGTCGAGACCTCCCAGCGGATCGCCGACACGGTGCTCGCCGCGCTCGGCGCGGCCGTCGCCGCCGCCCGCGCGGCCCGATCCGGTGCGCCGACCGCCGGCACGGGCGGTGGGGTGGGCGGCGGCACGGGCGGTGGGGTGGGCGGCGGCACGGACCCGTTGCCCGTGCTGCCCGCGCAGGGCCAGGGGACGATGAACAACCTCGTGATCGGCGGGGACGGCTGGACCTACTACGAGACGCTCGCCGGCGGCGCCGGCGGTTCGGCGCGCGGGCCGGGCCCGTCCGGGGTCCACGTCGGGATGACGAACACGCTGAACACCCCGATCGAGGCGCTGGAGCTCGAATACCCGATGCGGGTCGAGCGCTACGAGCTGGACGAGACGACCGCCGGCGCGGGCCGCCACCCCGGCGGCGCCGGCCTGGTCCGCTCCATCCGGGTGCTCGCCCCCGCGACCCTCTCAGTCCTCACCGACCGCCGCCGCCACGCTCCCCAGGGGGCCGAAGGCGGCGCGCCGGGCGCCGTCGGCCACAACGACGTCGACGGCGACCCACTCCCGCCCAAGGCCAGCCGCCCCCTCACCGCCGGCTCCGTCGTCACGGTCCGGACCCCAGGCGGCGGTGGCTGGGGCACCCCACCCGCTCCGGAAGACGCTCATCGCCAATAGCGTGGTGGATCCCGTCGAGGATCGACGATCGTGTACCTGCCACGCGGTTCCAGGCCGTGAATGTGGACGAGCCGTTGGTCGGTGACTTCAGCGAGGTCGTCAACGATGCCCGGCATGCTGGAGATTACGGCGCCCATGGCCAACGCGAGCCCCTTCAAACCGGGGCGACGTTGCGTGTAGCGAATGTGGTGGAGGCCGGACTTTCGGATGGCTGTGGTCTCGATCGGTTCTTCGAGCTGCCGGCTGTCGTTGGTCAGGATTGCGTCAAAACGAGCATTGTGGGCGTCTGCCAGTACTGCGTGATCCTTCTTACCCTTCCACCCGAGTTCTCGTAGATGGTCGACCTTCTCGTGCGGTAAGAGGTGTCGGAGGACGGAGACGAGCTGTACCGGGGTGTCCTCATCGAGAAGAATTCGCATCAGGCGGCCGAGGTGCCTCGGCGGGGCTGGCTGTAGCTGTCGACGTAGAGCGCGAAGTCGGTCGCGTCACGGGCCGCCTCGGTGGAGACGTCTGGGTAGTAGTCCCTGACCTGCTCGGGTGGCACCCCGTCGCGCACCAGCCCGGCGACCAGGTCGTAGGGCACTCGGGTGCCGGCGACGACGGGCTCGCCGCCGCGGGTCTCCGGGTCGATCTCCAGATGCCGGCGCGGATGGAACAGGTTCGGAACGACGACACCCTCCCGGACCGCGAAGGGCTCGAGAACGTCACTCATGACGACGAGAACCCCTTGGCCGGGCTTGCGGACAAGATCTGTCACCGCGTCGGCATCGACCAGCATGACGGTATCGCCGTCGGATACTAGTCGGTATCGCGAAAGGTGCTCGTACTCACCCAGGTTGCGGAGGTTGTCGATCGCCTTTCGGACGCGCTGCAGGGAGACCGTGCGACAGAGGAAGACGCAGGTCCGCAGCGCCAGGAGATCGCGGAAAGAATAGAGGACGCGTGGCGGGCTGGCTGAGATCTCCGGCACGAGAACCGGCCCGGCGCCGGAATCTCGTCGCCAGTGCGACAGCTGCCGTTGGGTGGCACCCGAAAGGGCGGCCGCCAGCTGGGTGGTGTATGCCACGTCGCCCTCCTTCCGGGTCTCTCTGCCATTCCGGAGACACGTGAAGAACAGCCCACCGGACGACTGTGATCTTATACCCTTCCGGGCTCATGATCTGGGCGCCGTGGCGACGGATCGCGAGCGCTCCTGAGCGTTCACGCGGCGGTTGTGGCGGGTTGGGGGGATCGCGGCCGTGCGGGGAACGTGGCCGTGGTTCCCGCCCGGCCACGGCACGACCGCGATCCGTCTAGGGGGTGGGCGGGCGGTCGCCGGGCGGCGGGTGCTCGGCGACGGCCGGTGAATAGGCGGCTGGTGGGAAGCCGTAGGAGGAGTGGCGGGCGGGGCTGCCCAGCTCGATCTGGATGGTGCGGACGGAACGCCAGTTGACGAGCATGGTTCGGCCGTTCGCCAGGTGGAGCTGCTCGACCTCGCAGCGGAAGACGGCCTGGGCGACGCGTCGGCGCAGTTCCTCCGGGTCGGTGTCGGCCGGCAGCTCGAACGCCTGGCCGTCGATCACGATCCGCACCCCGGCCTCTGGCCGACCGGTTCCAGTCACGAGTCAACGTTCGCACGTGTGTTCGAGTAAGGCAACGTCGTGGGCTCCGCTCCTGCTCACGTGTCGCCATGTGCACGGTCTGGTGCCGACCGGAGTGGCTATCCCACTCGCTCGTCACTGCCCGCGTTCTATTGCTTTCGTGTCGTTTCCGGTGGCCTGACATGCCCGCCTAGGTGGGCCAAGGGTCCGGGCGTCGTCCTTCTGGAGGCTCTTGCGCTTTACGGTAAGGCTGGCCTAAGTTAGGCAAGCTTGCCTTAGGTTAGGCCAGCCTGAGTGACTTACAGCGGCGAAGGGAAGGGGTGGCCGGTGCTTCCCACTTTTGTGATCGGCCTGCGTGAGGGGCTGGAAGCATCCCTGATCGTCGGCATCGTCGCCGCCTTCCTCCGGCAGCGCGGCCGGCGTGACGCGTTGCGCCAGGTCTGGTTCGGTGTCGGGCTGGCCCTGCTGCTCTGCCTGGCGGTCGGCATCACCCTGCAGGCGGTCGACCGGGAGCTGCCACAGCGCCAGCAGGAGGGGCTGGAGACCGTCATCGGGCTCATAGCGGTGGCGATGGTCACCTACATGATCCTGTGGATGCGGCGGAACTCCCGCGACCTCAAGCGTTCGCTGGAGAACGCGACCGCGTCGGCGCTGGAGACGGGGTCCACCGGCGCGCTGGTCGCGATGGCCTTTCTCGCCGTGCTGCGGGAGGGCTTCGAGACGGCGGTATTTCTTATCGCGGCCTTCAACGCGAGCACTTCGCCGGCCAGCGCCGGTATAGGCGCGCTCCTCGGTGTGATCGTCGCGGTCGTCATTGGTGCCGGTATCTATCGCGGCGGCGTGCGCATCAACCTTTCCCGCTTTTTCCGGGTTACCGGGCTCGTTCTCGTCCTGGTCGCCGCCGGACTGCTCGCGACGGCCGCGCACACCGCCCACGAGGCCGGCTGGCTGGACGCCGGCCAGAAGCAGATGTTCGACATGTCGTGGCTCGTGCGGCCGGGCACGCCGTTGGCCAGCGTGCTGACCGGCGTGCTGGGGCTGCAGCCGCGGCCGGTCGTCGCCGAGTTCGTGGCCTGGATCGTCTATCTCGTCCCGCTGGTGCTGTTCATCGCCTGGCCTACCAGGCGGCGCGGGTCTCCTGCCGGGCCAGCCACCACGCCGCCCGCTGCGGCGGAAACCGCGACACCGCAGGACTCCACTCCAGAGGCCACCGTGCCGGCGGCTGTCGGGTCGGCGCCCGTCGGGCCGACGGCGCAGACGTCGACGGGTGAGCTCCAACCGGAGCCGGCTCCCAGGAAATAGCCGCCGCGTCGAAAACACTGCCGACCGTAATACGCCGGCGCCTTGCCCGAGCCTGCCGCGGCCAGGGCATCCGTGGCCGGGCAGCCCCGCAGTCCCGCCCAGGGTTGCCCGCCACACAAACAAACACTCACAAATACTGGGGGTACTCCGTGCGCCGCGCACCAATCGCGTTCAGCGCCATCGCCGTCATCACCGCCGCGTGCGCCGCCTGCGGAGGTAGCTCGTCGGGATCCGGGACGAGCGCCGGCAAGCAGACCGTCAACGTGACGATCTCGTCGAAGGGCTGTACTGCTGACCCCGCGACCATTCCGGCGGGGGCGACGACGTTCAAGATCACAAACAAGGACGCCGACGCCATCACCGAGACCGAGTTGCTCAACGGAGACACCATTCTCGGTGAGAAGGAGAACCTCACGCCGGGCCTGTCCGGCACGTTCTCCCTCAACGTCAAGCCGGGCAAGTACCAGATTTACTGCCCCGGCGCGAAGGGTGGCCCGGAGAAGGTTGACTTCGTCGTCACCGCGGCGGCCTCCGGCGCCGGCGCGGCCACGCTGTCGCCCGAGGTGACCACCGCGCTCAACACGGCGACCACCCAGTACGCCGACTACGTGAAGGCTCAGGTCGCGGAGCTGGTCACCAACACCACGCCGTTCGTCGCCGCGGTCAAGGCCGGCGACCTCACCCAGGCCGCCGCCCTCTACGGCGCGCCCCGGCTGAACTACGAGCGGATCGAGCCGGTCGCCGAGGCGTTCGGGGATCTCGACCCCGCCATCGACGCCCGGATCGACGACGTCGACGACCCGGCGAAGTGGACTGGCTTCCACCGCCTGGAGAAGGCCATCTTCGCGGACAAGTCGCTGGACGGCATGGGCCCGATCGCCGACCAGCTGCAGTCCGACGTCGGCAAGCTGAACACGCTCGTCGCCACGACCACCTACCAGCCGGCCCAGGTCGCCAACGGTGCGACCGAGCTGCTCGACGAGGTGGGCCAGTCGAAGATCACTGGTGAGGAAGAGCGCTACAGCAAGCTCGACCTGCTGGACATGCAGGGCAACATCGACGGCGCGGACAAGGCGTTCACCCTGCTCCAGCCGGGCCTGTCGAAGATCAACCCGACGCTGGCCTCGACGGTCCAGGGCCGCTTCACCGACATGTACGCCGCGATGGCGCCGTACAAGGAGGGGACGGGCTACGTCTCCTACGACAAGGTGACCGAGGCCCAGCGCAAGACCCTCTCGCAGGCCGTCGACGCGCTGGCGGAGCCGCTGTCGCAGGTGGCCGGGACGATCGTGCAGTAAGGCACCGCACGGGCGGCCGTTTCGAGCGAGAAGCCGGACGGCCGCCCGGCGGTGGGTACCTCCCAGGAAGATCACGAGGGGATTCAGCAGTGATGGCCGAGCAACGTGGGCTCTCCCGACGCCGGGCGCTGCTCGGCGCGGCCGGGTTGGCGGGGGCAGGGGCGGCGACACTCGCCGGCTGCTCGGACGACGGCTCGAAGCCGCCGTCCGGCGCGGCCCGGGACGTCGTCGCCTTTCACGGCCCGCGACAGGCCGGAGTCAGCACCGAGGCGCAGGACCGGCTGGCCTTCGCGGCCTTCGACGTGTCCGCCGGGGTGTCCCGCGACGAGCTGCGTGACCTGCTGCGGACCTGGACCGACGCCGCCAGCCGGATGGCGGCCGGTCAGCAGGTCAGCGACGTCGAGTCGGCGCCGCAGTCGCCGCCCAAGGACACCGGCGAGGCGCTGGGCCTGTCCGCGGCCAACCTGACCATCACCTTCGGCGTCGGCCCGTCGCTGTTCGACGACCGTTTCGGCCTGGGCGCCCGGCGGCCGGCGGCGCTCGCAGACATCCCCGCGCTGCCCCGCGACGAGCTCGAGCCCGACCGCGGCGGCGGCGACCTGTGCATCCAGGCCTGCGCCGACGACCCGCAGGTCGCCTTCCACGCCGTGCGCAACCTGCGCCGGCTGGCCCAGGGCACCGCCGTCCTGCGCTGGTTCCAGCTGGGATTCGGCCGGACGAGCACCACCAGCTCCAGCCAGCAGACCCCGCGCAACCTGATGGGCTTCAAGGACGGCACGAACAACATCAAGCGAGAGGACACCAAGTCCCTCGCCACCAATGTCTGGGTCGGCCAGGACACCGACCAGGCGTGGATGCAGGGCGGCACCTACGTGGTCACCCGCCGGATCCGGATGCTGCTGGAGGCGTGGGACCGCGACTTCCTCGCCGACCAGGAGGAGGTCTTCGGCCGGCGGAAGGACACCGGCGCGCCCCTGGGAGCGGAAACGGAGTTCGACCCGGTGCCGCTCGCCGCCAAGGGCGAAGACGGCGCCTCGGTGATCTCGGCCGACGCCCACATCCGGCTCGCCGCTCCGGCCACCAACGGCGGCATCACGCTGCTGCGGCGCGGCTACTCCTACACCGACGGCGTCGACCAGCAGACCGGCCAGCTCGACGCGGGCCTGTTCTTCATCGCCTTCCAACGCGACCCGCGCACCGGGTTCGTCCCGGTCCAGCGCAGGCTGGCGCAGTCGGACGCACTGAACGAGTACATCCGGCACACCAGCAGCGCGCTGTTCGCCGTCCCACCGGGCGTCTCCGCCACCGGCGGAGACTACTGGGCCCGAGGCCTGTTCGCCTGAGACCCGGCGCTGAGCTGGCCGACCCGGCGGTCGAAATGATCGCCGTTCTGGCCCTCAACTGGTCGTGTTCTAGGACCGCCGACGACCACTTGAAGGCCAGATCGGCGATCTTGGATCGAAGTCGGCGGTTGGGGGCCGGGTAGGCCCGGAAGGCATGGCGTCAGAAGGTCTTCGCGCCGACGGTCGAGGGGCGCGGCGGGGGTGCGGGCTGCGTGTTCGCCGCCGGGACGACGCCGATCGCGCCGCACTCGGGCCCCATCCGGTTCAGCAGAATCGGGATGCGGTGGGTCGCGAGGTAGGCGTCGACGGCCTGCTGGGAGCCCTTCCACCAGCCGTAGTCGTCCACGATCAGCACCCCGCCGGGCGTGATCCGCGGGTAGAGGTGCTCCATCTCGTGCCGGGTCGACTCGTACCAGTCGGTGTCCAGCCGCAGTAGCGCGATCCGCTCCGGGGCCTGCGCGGGCACCGTCTGCTCGACCAGGCCCTTGACGAAGTGAATCCTGTCCTCGGGGTAGCCGATCTGGGCGACGTTGGCCCGAACCTGCTCCAGCGGCACGATCGACCAGGCGGAGGCCGGGTCGGTCGGGTCCGCGTGAGCCAGCAGGTTCTCGGCGGTCTGCCCATCCGGGGCGATATCCGCGCCGGTCGGCGCCGGCATGCCCTCGAAGGTGTCGAACAGGTACAGGTGGCGTGAGGTGTCGCCGAGCTGGAGCAGCGTGCGCGCGGCCGCCATCGCCGAACCGCCGGCCCAGACGCCGCATTCGACGATGTCGCCGGAGATTCTGTTGTTCACCAGGTAGCGGACGGCCTGGATGAGGGCGAAGACCTTCGACGGGTCGGTCATGGTGTACGGCGACGTCTCCCGGATGGTCGAGACGGCCAGCGCGTCCATGCCCGGCAGCTCGAACCCGGCGCGGCGCCGGACGACGTCGAAGCCCGCCTGCCGGACCGCGCTGCGCAGGGTCGACTTGGCCTGGTTCGCGTACGTCGTGACCTGCTTCTTGGAAGCCATGCGCCTCTCCTCGACTACGGGCCGCGCGCCGCCGTCGACAGGCCGGGTACGTCTGCCGTGGCGGAGTAGAAGCGATGATTTCATAGCGGTCTGTGGCATCTGCGGACCGGGCTCGCCCCTTTTGGGATGAAGTGTCCGAAGCCTGGTGGTGGGCTGGCTGGCGCGGCCGAGGCGGACTGGCCAGGCCACGGTCCGCTTGCGGCGGGGTGATGGACGCCGCAGGGCACTCCGGCGTCACGCGATGCGTGGGTAAGGTTAGGCCAGAAGGGGAGTAGCCCTGCTGCCCGGCATGCCTGCTGTTTCGGTAGGCGCGTGCCGGGCGGCCCTGTCGTCGACATACTGGCGGCGTCGCGAGGCGGGTCGGCAACGGCCGGCCGGTACGCGGCGCAGGCCCGGCGGCTGGGCCTGGTCGGTCTCGGAACCGGTCGGGTGGGCGAGACCTTCGATCCGGTTCACGACGCCGGGTCGAAGGCGTCCCCGCGCCCCGGCCCGGCCCGAGAAGAAGGGCCAGGCCGTGAGCCTTACTGCCGCGCTCGTAACGTTCGGCATCATTTTTCTCGCTGAGCTGCCCGACAAGACCCTCGTCGCGAGCCTGGTGCTCGGCAGCCGGTTCCGGCCGCTGCACGTGTGGGTCGGCGTGGCCGCCGCGTTCCTCGTTCACGTCACGCTGGCGGTCGCCGTCGGCAGCGTCTTCACGCTCCTGCCGCATCGCGTCGTCGACGCCGTGGCCCTCGCGCTGTTTGTCATCGGGGCGGTCCTCGTCTACCGAGAGGGCAACGACGACGAGGCCGAGGAAGAGGCCGAGGCCGAGCAGGAGGTCGCGCGGGCCGCCGGCACGGACGCGCGGGGCGCGACGACCGAGGCCGTGCCGGGTCCCTTCGGCGCCACCAGCGTGGCCCGGCCCGGCGAGCCCACGACGGCGACAGACGCCTCGGAGGCCGGCGTGGCGCCCGCCGGCGTGGCCACCGCGGGCGTGGTGACCGCGGGCGGCAAGAAGGCCCGGGAGACGCCGCGCGGGTTCTGGCGAGTGGCGGCGACGTCGTTCACCGTCATCTTCGTGGCCGAGATGGGCGACCTGACCCAGATCTCGACGGCCAATCTCGCCGCCAGGTTCGGTTCGCCGGTCTCGGTCTGGCTCGGCGCGGTCCTCGCGCTCTGGGCCGTCGCCGCGCTCGCGATCGCCGGTGGCCGCAGCCTGCTGCGGGTCATCCCGGTCAAGGTCATCACCCGGGTCGCGGCGGCGGCGTTCGTCGTCCTCGCGGTTATCAGCCTGGTCGACGTCATCCGCGGCTGAGCGGGCCGGTGCGACCCGGCATGCTGTTCCCATGGCGACGACGGCACGGCGGCGGGGCGATCCCTGGGCTCCAGTGGTTCCGGATCTCCCGACCGAGCGGCCCGGCGCGGCGTCGCCCGGCCCGGCCGAACCCGTCGAGCTCGCCGACCTGCTCGCCGCGACCGGCGACGGGACCGGACGCGACGTCCGGCTGGTCGGGGCCCGGCTGGCGAGGCTGCGCGTGGTCGGCGGCGACCTGTCCGGCGTCACCCTGCGGGACGTCGCGGCCCGGGAGGTGGCGCTCGCGGGGACCGTGGCCGACGGTGGCGCGGCGACCAGGGTGGCCGTCGACGGTGGCCGGCTGTCCGGCGCCGTCTGGGTCAGCGGTGAGATCCATGACGCCCGGCTGACCGGTGTTCGCGCCGACGGCCTGACCCTGCGCTTCTGCCGGCTGCACCGCTGCCGGTTCGAGGACTGTGACCTGACCGGGCTGGATCTGACCAGGAGCCGGCTCGACCACGTCGAGTTCATCCGCTGCGACCTGACCGGCGCCGACTTCTCCGGCATGACCGTCGTCGCCGCGCGATTCGCCGACTGCCGGTTCGACCGGGTGACCGGTGCCGACGGCCTGGCCGGCGCCCAGGTCGGCGCAGGCGACCTGGTGGGTCTCGCCCCGTCGCTCGCGACCGCTCTTGGCATCGTCTTTCAGTGACATTCCTGTCACTGAAAGGTCCAGGCGGCCCGGTGATGGGTTCTACGAGTAACTAGTTCTGTACGGATCGTTTCGACCCGGTGTCGGGACCCGCGACCCAGCGTGCTTATATCGGTGCGTCGACAGGGTGTGAGCCATTGCCCCGACGTCGGGCGACGCTCGGCCGCGGGTTCGGAGACTCCTGTCGTCGCAGGCAGCGCGGGCACCACGAGGTCGACCACAGTCGGCGATCCGGGTGGCCGCTTCGGCGGAGGTGAGTGGGGCGTGGGCGAGACCGTGGACGATGGCGCCTGTGGCGGATGGCAGCGGGTGCCGGAGGAGATCGCGCAGCGGCTCGGTGACGTGCCCGGGGCCGCGTACGAGGTCCCCGACGAGGTGACCTGCGCGCTCGAGCGCGGTCACCAGGGCAACCACACGGCCGTCCTGCAGGGCTGGGGCGACGACGAGGTCTGGCTGCTCTGGACCGTGCCGAAGACCGTCGTCGCGCCCAGCTGCCGCGCCGACGGCCTGACCTGCCTGCTCCCGAACGGCCACGCCGGTCGTCATCACGTGCTCCTGGCCGATGTCGTCGAGGACGACGGCCCCTACTGGGTTACTGACCGCGCGGAGCTTGAGGCGAGGCTGACCCGCGGCTGAGCCGCGCTGGCTGGCGAGCCTTCGCCTGGCCGGGGAAGCGGCCAGGCACCGGGCCTAGACGGGCTCAGGCCCGGCATCCGTCGCCGGCAGCGCGAACACGAGGCTCAGGTCGGCGTCCGAGCTGAAATCCCGCAGGCTTGCCCCTGGTGGCAGCTCGGCCAGCACGGCACACAGGCCCTCGGCGCTGGTTCCCTCGCCCGCGACGACGACGCGCTGGCCCGCCGGCTCCCGGCGTGCCTCGTCGCCGTCGGCCCGGACCCGGTCACCCGCCCCGCCCGCGGCGATGTCGCGGCGGGTGACCTCGGCGGCGTGCGCGAGCCCGTCGGCGAGCCGGTCGGCCTCGGCCGGCCGCAGGTAGACCGCGTTGACGGCGTCGAGCAGCGGTGACTGCAGCCGCAGCACAACCACCCGATCTCCCTCGGCGCCACCGGGCTGGGTGCCGACGGTGACCGAGCTTCCGTCGGTCCGGTGCAGGAACGTGACTCCACTCCCGTCTCGTTCGCCGGGGAACACCGGCCTCGGGTAGCCGGAAGCCACGGCCGACGCGGGCCCCGGCGCCGCGGCGCGCTGGCTGAGAGTACGGGCCTGTTCATCACGCATGGTCGCAAGATCGCATCGGAGCCGGCCCGATCCCACCCCGCGAGGCGGGGACCTTTTGGTGACCGGCCCGCGACCGCCGGGCTCGGGCCTGCCGGTCGCGTTCGGGTCGCGGTCCGGACCGGAGGGGAAGCGGTGGGTGAACTTCGTAGACGGGGTGTGAGCGTGCGCCGAGGGGGGTAGGGCATCGATCGATTGGCCTGGACCGGCGGTGGCGGGGAGCGATGATCCTTAGAGTGAGCGTCGAAGTGACAGGCCCGCATGCCATCGTGATCCGGCCAGAGGGCGACATCGACTACTCGTCCCTCGACCCGTTGCGCGAGGCTCTGATGGACGCCCGGATGGCGGGCGTCAGCGAGATCGTGGTGGACCTCGCCGAGGTGGGGTTCCTCGACTCGCAGGGCCTGGCCGTCATCCTCTACGCGCACCGTCGGCAGCGCTCCACCGGCGGGCGGCTGATCCTGCGCAACCTCAACGACATGGCCTGCCGTCTGTTGCACGTCACGAACCTCACGACGGTTCTGGAGGTCGAAGGCGGCGTCGGTGAGCCGCCGACCGTGGCCGCGGTCACCGGCCCACGCCCCGCGAGCCGCCGCGACTGACGTGGCGGCCAGGCACGGGTTAGAACCCGGACCCGGTGATGGCGGCGCGGTACTTCGTGTCGACCGCGTAGCGGCTGAATCCAAGCCCCTCGTACATCCGCACCGCCCGGACGTTGTCCTCGTCGGCGTAGAGCATCACCGCGGCCAGGCCCCGGTCGTCCCGCAGGTGGCGCAGCCCGGCCAGGGTGAGGGCCCGGCCCAGGCCGCCACCGGCCCCCGCCGGATCGACGCCCACGACGTAGACCTCCCCGATCGGCCCGGCCGCGACGACCCCGGCCGGTGGCGCGGGATCCACCGGGTGCACCTTCGTCCAGTGGAAGCCGACCAGGTCGTCGCCCCGCTCGGCCAGGAAGAAGCCGGCCGCGTCGAACCAGGGTTCCGCCTCGCGGGGCAGCAGGTCCTGCTCGGTCCAGCGGCCCTGCTCCGGGTGGCTCGCGAAGGCCAGGGCGTTCAGCGCGAGCCAGCGGCCCTCGTCCTTCCCCGGTTCGAACGTCCGCACCGTCACGCCGGCCGGCCACACCGGCTCGGGCAGGTCGGCCCCGTCGAAGGCGACCAGCGGGCGGCGCAGCTGCAGCAGCACACGGCCACGGGAAAACCCGGTCCGGTCCGCCAGCGCCGCGGCGGCGGCCGAGTCGCCGTGCGCCCAGATGTCCAGCGTGGCCGGCCGGGCCGCCACCGCCGACGCGGCCTGGCGTACGGCGTCGAGCAGTGTCGCGACCAGCCGCGCTCCGATGCCGTGGCGCCGGTGGGCCGGGTGAACGACCAGCTCCGCCTCCCAGGCGCCGTCGCCGGCCCGGGTCAACTGGGCGTACCCGGTGATGGCCCCCGCCTCATCGGCGGCGACCAGATGAGACCGGTCGGGCGAGGCGCCGGCACCGGGCCGCAGCGTCAACGCCACGTCGTCCGAGACCGGCCCGACGCCGTCGGCGGCCTGCGCCGCGGCGACCAGCGTTCCGACGCCGGCGGCTTGTCCCGCCGGCAGACTGTCCGACCAGCTCAGCAAGCTCACCAACCGACGGTAAGCCAGGTCCGCCCGTGCCGCACGAACCGGGGACGAAGCGGGCCAGCGAAGCGGACCAGCGGTGGGATCCGCCGACGGACGCCGCCGCGGGGGGGGGGGGGGGGGGGGGGGGGGGGGGGGGGGGGGAGAACAAAACAGCGCGCCCCCCGC
>NZ_JADWYX010000121.1 GCF_016786355.1 Frankia sp. AgB1.9 | reverse complement strand
ACGTTCAGTGACCGCTGGCCGTCCGCCGAGACCTACTAGATCAAATCAGCCGGAAACACCGTTACCGAGATAGTCCCGTCGCGGCCCGACAGGCCAACGGCCGGTGATCCCACGGGGGAAGGGATCATCGGCCGTCACAGAGCTGAACGAAAGTACCGCATCACGGCGGAAACGAGAAGCTGTTCTAGGCGGATCGCTCCGGCATCGACCAGGCCCGGGTACACGAGCGCAGTAGCGGGAAGGTGCCGCGTAAACGAGCCGGCCAGCGCGTGGACGCGGTCGGCCTCTTCGCTGCTCCGGAGCCCTACGGCGGGATGACACGAAGCCGGTCAACTGGCTGCGCGACCCTGTCGAGGCCGCCCGCGACGCCGACGGCTGGTGAAACAACGCACGCGCGTTGGCAAGCGAGACGGTCAGGACTGCCACGTTTGCGTCGACGTCGCGCATCCAGGCACGACATCGTCGTACCGCCTGACGGCGGCTCGCACACCTGAGCTTGTCGTTTAACTTGCCTGCCGCTGAGGCTGTGTCTGGGTTGACCTGTCCTTGATCTTGCCGACGGGTTGGGTGGTGGCGGGTCGTCGGTTGGTGCTGCCAGTTGGGCGGCCGGGTCCGGGGCGGCTCGGTTTCGGTGCGCTGGCTGGCTGGGAGGTTTTCGGGCGGAGGTTGCGGAACCCGCGTCGGACACGGGCTGGGGTTAGTCGGCCGGGGCGGGCGGGTCGTTCCCAGGGGTGGCGCAGGTCGATGGCTAGGGGGCGGGCGAGGCGGAGCTGGGTGTAGGCCGCGAGGATCAGCCAGGTCCAGCGGTCCGCGGCGGCCGGGCTGCGTAGCCGTGGTGTCGTCCAGCCGAGGGTCTGTTTGAACATGCGGAAGGTGTGCTCGAGATCGAATCGGCGTAGGAATGCGTGCCAGAAGCGGTCGACCTGGGTCGCGGTGGCGCCGGTGGTCGAACACCACAGCCAGAGTGGCTTCGGGTTGCGGTCGCCGGGCAGCCGTTCGACGACGAGGCGGATGAGGGTTCCCTCGAGGATCGGGAGTTCGCCGAGATGGCTGGTCCAGGCAGCGCGGCGGGTCAGCCGTGGGTGCGGCCGGTCCCAGGCGGTGGCGACCGTCTGTCCGTAGCGGGTGGTGTCCGTGCTGGTCGTGACCGCGGGTTCGGGCCAGCTGGCGGGGTCTGCGAGACGGAACTCGGGGCCGTGACGGGGCGGTCGTCCGTCGACCCGGGGTGGGCGGGGTGGCACGGGCAGGCGGAAGACCCGGTCGCAGCGCAGCCGCCCGCACAGCTCGACGGGTAGATCGGCCAGTAGGAAGGCCAGCCGGGTGACGTCGTAGTCGGAGTCGCAGACGATCAGGACGTCCAGGTCGGTGGGTGTCCACTGGCCGGCGTCGATCAGCAGGCCGACCAGGTCGCGCAGTTGGCGGGCGGTCACCTCGGTCGCGTCGTCGTCCGGGCCGAGCCGGATTGCGTCGAGCGGCGCGGTCCAGGACGAGCGGCCCGGTTCCAGCGCGGCGACGAACGAGTAGGGCCAGCCGGGGATCATCTGGGCGTTGCCCTTCCCACGGCCGTAGGTGTGGCAGAACAGCCGGTCCGGGCTGGTCGCCGCGTCGGGACGCAGCCACGGGCTGACGTCCACCCCGAGCACCAGGCGCCCGTCCGCCGTTCGGGGTAGGGGCAGCCCGACAAGGGCTCGGCGCAGCCGGGCGACCTGCACCGTTCCCTGGTTGACCGCGTCGTAGAGCGCGCCGTGCCCGCGGCGGTGCTCCGGCGCCAGTGACAGACCGACCAGGCTTCGTACCGGCCCGTCCGCGCACAGCACCGCCTCGGTCAGCTCGAACAGCGCGTCGGGCCTGCTGGTCAGGCAGGCGTGGAACTCCCGGCGAAACGCCGATAACACGGCAAGGTGCTCGACCTGTGCTGCCTCATGCGGCAAGCTTGCCTCCGCGACCTTCTGGTGATCACTGGTTCCTTTGGCGAGAAGCCATGATCGCCAGGAGGTCGTTGCGCGTCAGGGCGACACGCGAGACCACGCCATGCCACCTGCACCTATCACGCAGCGCGACGCCGAAGGTTAAACGACAAGCTGAGGGCCTGACGCCGACCCAGGCCTCCGTCCTCGGCCTGGTCGTCGCGCGTGGGTCTGTCGGCGTGGCCGCCATCGTCGCCGCCGAGGGCATCAACCCGACGATGCTGTCGCGGGTGCTCGGCAAGCTGGTCGACATGGGCCTGGTGGTCCGCGGCGCGGCCCAGGGTGACCTGCGGGCCGTCACGGTCGCGCCCACCGACCGTGGGTGCGAGCTCCAGGAACGGCTGAAGAAAGATCGGGCGGACTCGGTCGCCCGGCTCGTGTCCCAGCTCACCCCGCAGCTGGTGGTGCAACTCGAGGAGTGCCTGCCGGCGCTCGAGAGGCTCGCGGACGCGTCGACCGGCACCGCCTCGGCCGCACCGCGACGGATTCGGTGACCGCGGGCCTGGCTGTCCGGTGTCTTCGGAGAACTCCGCCCGGCACTTGGACGACGTGCTCGCCGCGGACGTCCAGTTCGGGGCCGCTTCGGTTGACCCCATCGACAGGATCGTCGCCCCGGGGGGCGTGACTCGCCCAGCGTCGACCACTTCGTGTGGCAGCCGACGCTCGCGCCGAGGCCTGCTGGCGCTCGCTCGTACTCGTTGACGAGGCCTCCGAGGGCGGGTCGTCGCTTGATCCGTTTCGTGGTGAGGTCGGCGGTCGGCGAGCCCGCTGCGGTGCCACCGGCGCTTGAGCTCCTCCCACGTCCGGCGGCTCGGCGGGGTTCTGAAGACTCATCTATGACTACTGATCGTGCTCGTGACACTCCGCTCGGTGGGATCCGGTCGCCGCGTCGCTGACTGTCGCGCGCCGGTCCGTGCCTCTTTGCCGAGGTAGCGACCCTGTCCGTTGCTTAGGGGCAATCTAATTTCGGGGCCTTGACTTCGAAGGAGGCGCCAGTAATCTGTATACACCTGCCGACGGGAGGCCCGGCCGGATGGACGCCGGGAGCCGAGGGCAGGCAGGGCAACAGGGAACCCCGCAGCGTCCCGAGCGATCTCGGTGACGGGCGTCGATCCACCCGCGCATCGATACGTCGTCCACGGCCGGTCCCCCGTGCAGCGGCGGGACGGCAGAACGCGCTTACCGCGCGGCAGCACCTGACGTGGAAAACGCCTACCCCGGATTACCCGGCGGGCGCGGGCTGGCTTTAGGAGGGCTGAGATTTGGAAGGTGCCTCGGCGTTAGGCGCGAGCACGACCCAGAGCATCGACGGTGCGCCGGTAGTGGAGTTCAGGGACGTCTCGGTAACCTATGCGGGCAAGAACGTGACTCGTCCCGCAGTCGTCGGAATCGACCTCACGGTCCCCAAGGGCAGCTTCATCTGTGTCGTCGGGCCGAGCGGGTGCGGCAAGTCGACCATCCTGCACGTGTGCTCGGGCCTTCTGAAGATCTCCAATGGTGAGTTCCGGTATCTCGGTAAGGAATGGAACAAGCTTCATCCCGGCATCGGCTATGTCACCCAGCGCGAGACCTTGCTGCCCTGGAAGACCGTGCTGGGCAACATCGCGCTCCCGCTCAAGATCAAGGGTGTCTCGCGGCAGGAGCGGCGCGAGAAGTCCGAGGCGATGGCCGAGAGCGTCGGCCTCAAGGACTGGCTCAACCGCTATCCCCGCGAGCTTTCCGGTGGTATGCGCCAGCGGGTGCAGCTCGCTCGCACGCTGGTCACCGACCCGACGCTGCTGCTGATGGACGAGCCGTTCGGCGCGCTCGACGCGGTCCTGCGGGTCCGGATGCAGGAGTTCCTGAAATCCAGGATCGCCGGGACGGACCTCACGACCATCTTCGTCACCCACGACCTCACCGAGGCGCTTGCCCTCGGCGACCAGGTCGTGGCCATGGCCGGCGCGCCTGGGCGGGTCGGGCAGATCAGCTACCTCGACGACCTCCCACGTGAGGTCTCGCCCCTGGAGCTGCGTCAGTCCCCGGCCTACGCGGCCCACGAGATAAGCCTCTGGAAAACGATCGCAGGAAACCTGTCCGACGACGGCCGTGCCCTGAGCAGCGATGTCCCGCCGGGGCCGGACCTCATGGACGAGGCTGGCCCGGACCCCGCGTGTGCCTCGGCCCAGCAGGCAACCGGGAGAAACGCATGACGCCACAAGCCCTGGCAAACGCCGGTACCGCCGACGCGATGGCGCCCGGCTCGACCGGCCCCGATCCGGGCGTTCCCGAGACCGCTCCGCCGGCCGTCGTCCCGACCGGCAGCGCCCGCCGGACCCGTTTTGTGTCCTTCCTGCGCCGGCTGGCCATCCGGCTGGCGATCATCGCGGTGATGATCGGCCTCTGGTTCTATGCCAGTGGCCGGATATTCCCCGACTTCATCATCTCCCGTCCGGACCAGGTGGTGCGACGTTTCGGTGACTGGCTGAGTGACGGCTCGCTGCTGTCCAACCTCGGTGTGACGCTGGAGGAGACGACGATTGGCTTCGTCATCGGAAGCGTCGTAGGATGTATTCTGGGAATCCTCTTCGGGCTTTACGAGTCGGTCGCGCGGACGATCTCACCGTTCGCGAACATGCTCTACTCGATGCCGAAGATCATGCTGTCGCCCCTCATTGTCGTCTGGTTCGGGATCGACCTTACGATGAAGGTTTTCATCGCGGCGCTCTCGTGCGTGTGGATAGTTTTCTATAACGTCTGGAACGCGACCAGGCGAATCGACACGAACCTGCTCGATCAGTTCAGGCTGATGGGCGCGAACCAGCGCCAGATCGTCGCCGGGCTTTATCTCCCCGCGGCGACCACCTGGTTGTTGACGAGTCTGCGCATCGCCTTCCCGATCGCGCTGATCGGCGCGGTCGTGGGTGAGTTCGTGGCATCGGGCAAGGGACTCGGGCACGCGGCCCTCGACGCCGGCCAGCGTTATGACTCGGCCGGGGTCCTGGTCGCGGTCCTGACGATCACGGTGGTGGCGTCCGTCATCGACGCACTTCTTGGAGTCGTCCAGAGCCGAGTAGCGCTCTGGCAGGGTGAAGGAGCACGACATTGATCAACTTACGCACCGGTTCGTCGGACAGACGGGCGGCCGGAGCAAGGCGGGGGCTGCGACTCGTCGCGCTGGGGGCGCTGCTGGTCACCGGGGTGGTGACGGCGTGTTCGGGCGGCGGCAAGACCGTTCAGGCCAGCAGCTCCGGGATACGCACGGTCCGTATCGCGCAGCCCTTCACCTCCACCCTGAACTCCGGGCTGCTGGACGCCATCGGGCAGGGCTACTTCAAGGCCCACAACATCCAGGTCAAGTTCATCTCGGTCAACAACGGCGCCGCCCTGCAGACGACCCTGGGCGGTAGCGCCGACATGGCGCTCGCCTCCGGGGTGCTGCCGCTGACGGCACTGAACCAGGGCCAGCAGTTCAAGGTCTTCGCCCAGATCGGCAGCGGGTTCCCCGAGTCGGTGATCATCTCGACCGACGCCTACAAGTCCAGCGGCCTGACCGACGCCTCCACGTTTCAGCAGAAAATGCAGTTCCTGGCGGGCAAGCCGTTCGGCGTGAGCAGCCCGAGTGGTTCGACCGTCTTCGAGATGCGCTACCTGTTCAAGCTGGCCGGCCTGCCGGAGAGCGACTTCAACATGGTGACGCTCGGCTCCGGTGACGGCATCCTCGCCGCGCTGAAGAGCCACAAGGTGGTCGCCGGCAGCATCGGTTCTCCGTATCCGCAGGTGGCGGAGTCGGACGGCTACGCGAAGATCCTGATCAGCGTCACGGGCGGAGAGGTGCCGCAGCTGAAGAACACGTTGACCTCGGTCCTCGTGGTGACGCCCCAGTTCTATGCGAAGAACACGGCGCTGCTCAACGACTTCAAGGCGGCGCTGGCCGAGGGCCAGAAGTACGTCTACGACCAACCGACCGAGTCCGACGACTACGTCTGGTCGACCTACTTCAAGACCAGCCCCAAGACGGCGATTCTCGAGGGCCTCACCGCGCAGCGGGCCGGCAAGTCCATCTCGACGGCCCCGGCCATCGACCCGACGGCCGCCCAGAACCTGGTGACCTTCATGAAGGCGACCGGGCAGGCGGTGCCCGACAGCTGGCGCACCATCTTCCCGGATCTGAGTTCCTGAACTGCCCGGGGCCGTCCGCCACGAGCTGACGGTCCCGAGCCTGGTGGCCGTGGGGGGGGGGGGGGGGGGGGGGGGGGGGGGGGGGGGGGGGCGGGCGGGCGGGGGGGGGGGGGGCGGCGCCCCCCCCCGGTCGGCGCCGTCAGCGCAACGGCGCGGCGGCTGGTCGTGGGCGAGTTCCCGGGAGGATTCGCGCCCACGATCAGTCCACCGTCGCCCGGCGAGAAGAAGTGGAGTGCAGGTGGCAGAGTTCTCAGAATTCATCGACGGGCGCATGCTCATCGGCGGCGAGCTCGTCGAGAGCCGGTCCGGCGGGTGGCTGGAGTCGGTCAACCCGGCCACCGAGGAGGTCATCGGCCGGGTGCCGGCGGCCGGGCCGGCCGACGTGGACGCCGCGGTCGACGCCGCGCTCGGCGCCTTCGACGCCTGGGCGGGCCGTTCGATGGCCGAGCGGGCCCAGCTGCTGCGCGGCTACGCCCAGCGGCTGCGCGAGGAGGGCAAGCGGATTCTCGACCTCGAGGTCCGCGACACCGGCAACACGATCGCGAAGCTGCGCCACGACGTCGGCGCGGCGATCCGCGGCATCGAGTACTTCGCCGGCCTCGGAGGCGAGCTCAAGGGCGAGACCATCCCGGCCAGCGCCGACGCCCTGCACTACTCGGTGCGCGAGCCCTACGGCGTCGTCGGGCGGATCGTGCCGTTCAACCACCCGATCCTGTTCACCGCGAAGTTCGGTGCCCCGGTGATGGCCGGGAACTGCGTGGTCATCAAGCCGGCCGAGACGTCGCCGCTGTCGGCGACCATTCTCGCCGAGATCGTCCGCGAGACGCTGCCGCCCGGAGTCGTCAACATCATTCACGGCGACGGCCCGGGTGCCGGCGTCCCGCTGGTGCGCCACCCGCTGGTCAAGCGCATCTCGTTCATCGGCTCGGTCCCGACCGGGATGGCGATCCAGCGCGCGGCCGCGGAGGTGGCCGTCAAGCACATCAGCCTGGAGCTCGGCGGCAAGAACCCGATGATCGTGTTCCCGGACGCGGACCCCGAAGAGGTCGCCTCGAACGCGATCGCGGGCATGAACTTCGGCTGGATGGGGCAGTCCTGCGGCTCGATGAGCCGCATCCTGCTGCCGGACTCCCTGTACGACGACGTGCTGGCGCGGATCGTCGCGAAGGCCGACGCGATCGTCATCGGCGACCCGGCCCGCGAGGACGCCGGCGCCGGCCCGATGAACTCCCGCGCCCAGTACGACAAGACCCTGCGCTACATCCAGGCCGGACACGAGGACGGGGCGCGGCTGGCCGCCGGCGGCACCCGCCCGGAGGGCGCCGAGTTCGACCGCGGCTACTGGATGCGCCCGACGGTGTTCGCCGACGTCACGCCGCGGATGCGCATCTTCCGGGAGGAGATCTTCGGCCCGGTGATGTCGGTCGTGCGCTACCAGACCGTCGACGAGGCCATCGCGCTCGCCAACGACACCGAGTACGGCCTCACGGCGTCCGTCTGGACGAACGACCTCAACCTGGCCATGCGCGCGGGGCGTGAGGTCCGCGCCGGCTACATCTGGGTGAACGGGGTTTCCCGTCATTTCCTCGGCACCGGTTTCGGCGGTTTCAAGAACTCCGGGACGGGCCGCGAGGAGTGCTTCGAAGAAATGCTGAGTTACACCGAGACGAAGACGGTCCACATTCGTGTGTGAGCATTCGCGGTCGTCTTGGTCAGAACAATCCAGAGGGGGTTTCCGTGCAGCCTGACATATTGACGACACCGATCACCGGGCGCCCTCCGATGGAATGGGGCAGCGACGCCCTCGCGGAACTGCTCAGCCGGCTGGACCTGCCCTACATCGCGATGGTCCCCGGGTCGAGCTACCGGGGCCTGCACGACAGCCTGGTGAACTACCTCGGGAACAGCGGCCCACGGCTGGTCGTGTGCCTGCACGAGGAGCACTCCGTCGCCGTCGCCCAGGGGTACGCCAAGGTGACCGGCCGGCCGATGCTCGTCGGACTGCACAGCAACGTGGGGCTGATGCACGCCGCGATGGCGATCTACAACGCCTACTGCGACCGCGCTCCGATGGTCCTGATCGGGGCGGCCGGGCCGTTCGACGCGGCGAAGCGGCGGCCGTGGATCGACTGGGTGCACACCTCGGCGGACCAGGCCGCGATCGTCCGCCACTACGTGAAGTGGGACGACCAGCCCGGCTCGGTGCGCGCGGCGCTGGAGTCGCTGCTGCGGGCCAACCTGATCACCCGCGCCGAGCCGTCGGCGCCGGTGTACGTCTGCCTGGACTCGGAGATCCAGGAGGACCCGCTCGACCCGGCGGTCACCGTGCCGGATCCCGAGCGCTACCCGCTGCCGACCGTCCCCGCGCCGGACTCGGCCACCGTCGAGCGGATCCTCGCGCTGGTCGCCGCCGCGGCACGGCCGCTGATCCTCGTCGGCCGGGGCGGGCGCGCCGGCGAGCAGTGGGACCGGCGGGTCGCGCTGGCCGAGGCGCTCGGTGCCGCGTGCCTGACCGACCTGCGCATGCCCGCGGCCTTCCCGACCGACCACCCGCGCCATCCGGCCAGGCCGGGCGCCGGGCGCCTGAGCGAGTCCGGACGCGAGCTGCTGCGCCGCAGCGACCTCGTCATCAGCCTGAACTGGACCGAGCTCGGCGGAACCCTCACCGCCGCGTTCGGCGACGGCCCGCGCCCGACGGTCGTCAGCTGCCGCAACGAGGGCGCGGTGACCAACGGCTGGACCAAGGACCACTTCGGCCTGGTCGGCTCGGACCTGGAGGTCACCGCCGGTGCCGACCAGCTGGTCGCGGAGCTCCTCGCCCGAGTGGGGGAGCAGCCGCCGGCCGAGCGCTCCGCCTGGCCGCCGGCGTCCTACGCGCTCGGCGCCGGCGCGCCGGCCGAACGCCCGGTCGTCGAGGGCGACCAGATCCTGATGTCCGACCTCGCCGCCGCGATCCGGGACACCGCCGGCGACCGGAAGATCACCTACACGGCGCTGCCGCTGGGCTGGTCCGGCCACGATGCCCGGTTCGCCGAGCCGCTGGACTACATCGGCCGGGACGGCGGCGGCGGCGTCGGCTCCGGGCCGGGGATCGCCGTTGGCGCGGCGCTGGCGCTGGACGGGACCGGCCGGGTGCCGGTCGCCGTGATCGGCGACGGCGACTACCTGATGGGCAGCTCGGCGCTGTGGACCGCCGCGCACTACCGGCTGCCGCTGCTGGTCGTCGTCGCGAACAACCGGTCGTACTTCAACGACGAGGGACACCAGCGGCAGGTCGCGCGGCGCCGGTCGCGGCCGGAGGACAACCGCGTCGTCGGCCAGCACCTGCGCGACCCCGACCCAGACCTCGCCACGATCGCCCGCGGCCACGGGCTGTCGGCGTACGGCCCGGTGCTCGACCCCGACGAGCTGGCGACCGTGCTCGGCAAGGCGTTCCAGGAGGTCGAGGCCGGCGGGACCGTCGTCGTCGACGTCCGGGTCAACCCGCACGGCTACGGCCGGGCGTGAGGCGCGCGATGAGCCGCAGGAGGTCCGCGTGAAGCTGTACGTCGAGTTCGAGAAGTGCTGCGGCTTCGGGGAGTGCGTCGCGCTCGCCCCCGACCTGTTCCGCCTGGGCGACGACAACCGCGCCGTCTACACCGGGACGGACAATGGGTTCGACCTCGCCGACGCGACGACCGCCGACCTGGCCCGGGACGCGGCCTTCGCCTGCCCCGCCGAGGCCATCCGGATCGAAGCATGACCGCCGGTTCGGCGGTGCGCGAGCCGCGTGAGGTGACGTTCGGGCCGTCCTTCCGGTTCGGGACGCTCGGCGGTGCGCTGACGTTCGCCGGCCAGGCCGCGAGCGCGTTCGCGGGCCGGCACCCCGACCTGGCGCCGCCCTCCTACCTGCCGACGATGGACGACGTCGCGGCCGCCGTCGCCGACGGCCGGCTCGACGGCGGCCTGCTCACCTCGGAGACGTCGAACACCGCCTGCACCGACACCTTCGCCCGGCTGCTGCGCGGCGACCGGTTGTTCGTCGCCGCCGAGATCGTCGTGCCCTACCGGTGCGCCCTGCTCGCCCGGCCCGGCACCGCGCTGGGTGACGTCACGACGGTGGGCGGTCACGGCTCGCTGCGGCAGTGCGCCCGCTTCCTGTCCGCCCACCTGCCGGGCGCCGACGTGCGCATGCACGGGCAGAACTCGATCGCGGCCGCCCAGGAGGTGCTGGCCGGGGACGGGACGTCCGCGGTCGTCGGGACCGAGGCGCTCGGCGAGCGGTTCGGCCTGGAGATCCTGGCGCACGACATCGACGACGGCAGCACGGGCGCCTGGTGGGTGCTGACCCCCGAGCCGGTCACCGTGCCGGGCGCCGACCACCTCGCGGTCCTCGCCGACGGCGCCGGCGCGCTGGGCGACGTGCTGGCCCCCGCCGCCCGGCTGGGTCTGCGCCCACGCACGGTCACCAACGCCGCGACCGGCCGGATCTTCGCCTACCGCTACCTCGTCGTGCTCGCGACCACCGACGGCGCGCCGCTGGCCCACCACGTCCTCGACGAGCTCGGCGCCACGGGCGGCGCGCAGCTCGTGGGCGCTTTCACGACCGGAGGATGACATGACCGATTTCCGTGGCGCGGACGTCCTCGCCCGCTACATCGAGCAGTGCACCAACTGGGGACGCTGGGGCGACGACGACTCGCTCGGGACGCTGAACCACATCGGTCCCGACCAGGTCCGGGCCGCCGCCGCGCTCGTCGAGCTCGGCCTGACGATCAACTGCTCGCTGCCGTATGACCAGCGCGGACCGCAGACCGGCAGCCTGCGCAACAACCCGAAGAACGTCATGACGGCCACCGGCGCGGACCACCTCGCCGGCGCCCAGGACATCCTGCCGGCGGGCTTCGGGCCGGCCAAGGGCTACGGCCGCTCGGACGACATCCTGATCGTGCCGAACCAGGCCGGCACCCAGTGGGACTCGCTGTCGCACATCTTCTGGAAGGGGAAGATGTACAACGGCTACTCGGCCGGTCTGGTCTCCTCCAACGGGGCCGCGAAGAACGGCGTGGAGAACTACGCCGGCAAGCTGGTCATGCGGGGCGTGCTGCTCGACGTCGCCGGCTACCTGGGCATCGACGCGCTGGAGCCGGGCTACGCCATCTCGGTCGACGAACTCGAGGCCACGGCGAAGAGCGAGGGCGTCGAGATCCGTCCCGGTGACGCGCTGCTGATCCGGACCGGTTTCCTGGAGGCCCGCCGGCAGGCCTGGGGCGACTACGCCGGCGGGGCGTCCCCCGGCGTCTCGCTGCACACCGCGCCCTGGGTGCACGAGCGTGAGATCGCCGCGATCGCCTCCGACACCTGGGGTGTCGAGGTCCGGCCGAACGAGATCGACTGCTTCCAGCCGTTCCACGTCGTCGCGCTGGTCCACATGGGCCTGGCCATCGGCGAGATCTTCGACTTCGGCCAGCTCGCCCGGGCCTGCCGCGAGCACGGGAAGTACGAGTTCCTGTTCGCCGCGCCGGCCCTGCCGATTACCGGAGCGTCCGGTTCGCCGGTCGGCGGGATCGCGGTCCTGTGATTAGCGCCGACCACCACGCGGACCGATCCCAGAGGAGGCAGTGATGACCCAGCACACCGTCGCGGACCCGCTGCCCGACCAGCGGACAGCCCAGTCCCGGCAAGCCGTTCCGGCCGTGCCGGAGGTTCCTACGGCGTTGCTGGTCGGCGGTGGCTGGCGCCCGGCGGCCGACGGGCGCACGTTCGGCGTCGACAACCCGGCCACCGGCGAGATCCTCGCCGAGGTCGCCGACGCCGACGCCCGCGACGCCCGCGCCGCGATCGAGGCGGCGGCGGCGGCCCAGCCGGCGCTCGACGCCCTCGCGCCACGGGACCGGGCCCGGCTGCTGCGCCGGGTGGAGAGCGTGCTGCACGAGCGGGCCGAGGAGCTCGCGCTGCTGATCACCCTGGAGATGGGCAAGCCGCTGGCCGAGTCGCTGGCCGAGGTGAGCTACGCGGCCGACTTCTTCGGCTGGTTCGCCGACGAGGCCGTGCGGATCCGTGGCGACTACCGCCTCTCGCCGACTGGCACCACCCGGATCCTGGTGCAGCGCACGGCCGTCGGGCCCTGCCTGCTGGTGACACCGTGGAACTTCCCGCTCGCGATGGGCGCTCGCAAGATCGCCCCGGCGCTGGCCGCGGGCTGCCCGTCGGTGCTCAAGCCGGCCGAGCAGACCCCGCTGAGCAGCCTGCTGCTCGCCGCGATCATCGAGGAGGCCGGAGCCCCGCCCGGCGCGGTCAACGTGGTCACCACGTCGCGGCCCGCCGAGGTGGTCGGGGAGATCATCGGCTCGGGACTGGCCCGCAAGCTGTCCTTCACCGGCTCGACCGAGGTCGGCCGGCTGCTGCTGGCCCAGTGCGCGCCGCGGGTGATGCGCACGTCGATGGAGCTGGGCGGCAACGCGCCGTTCCTGGTCTTCGAGGACGCGGACCTGGACGCCGCGGTCGACGGCGCGATCCTCGCCAAGATCCGCAACACGGGGCAGGCCTGCACGGCCGCGAACCGGTTCGTCGTCGCCGAGTCGGTAGCGGCCACCTTCACCGCCGAGCTCGCCGCCCGGATGGCGAAGCTGACGGTGGCGCCGGGCTGGGCGAGCGGCGCCGAGGTCGGTCCGCTGATCGACGACGCGGCGGTCGAGAAGTTCCAGCGGCTGCTGGCCGACGCCGTCGACCGCGGCGCCCGGGTGGAGACCGGCGGTGGCGGCGCGGACGGGCGGTTCGTCGCGCCGAGCGTGCTGAGCCGGGTCCCGCCGGGCAGCCGGCTGCTGACCGAGGAGATCTTCGGCCCGCTGGCGCCGGTCACCACGTTCCGCGACGAGGCGCAGGCCGTGGCCCTGGCCAACGGCACCGAGTACGGCCTGGTCAGCTACGTCTACACCCGCGACGTCGACCGGGCGCTGCGGCTGACCGGCCGCCTGGCCAGCGGCATGGTCGGCGTCAACGCCGGCGTCGTGTCGAGCGCGGCGGCTCCGTTCGGCGGGATCAAGCAGTCGGGCCTCGGCCGCGAGGGCGGCTTCGAGGGCCTCGACGAGTACCTCGACACCCGGTACGCGGCCTTCCCGGTGACCGCGCCGTGACCGCGTCCAGGAGCCGTGACCAGGAAACCCCGGCCAGGAAGGGAAACGGAATGACCGACTACGCCGACCTCGTCCAGGCGGACCGCGTCCATTCGGCGATCTTCACCGATGAGGGCATCTACCAGGCCGAGCTGGCGAACATCTTCCACCGCTACTGGGTGTACGTCGCGCACGAGTCGGAGATCCCCGAGACGGGCGACTACTGCACCAAGTGGATCGGGGACAAGCAGGTCATCGTCTCGCGCGGCGCCGACGGCGAGATCGGCGTCTTCCTGAACCGGTGCCGGCACCGCGGCGCGGCGGTCTGTATGGAGGAGTACGGGAACGCCTCGTTCTTCCGCTGCCCGTACCACGGCTGGACCTACAACACGGCCGGCGACCTCGTCGGCGTTCCCTACCCGTCCCGGTACGGGCCCGAGTTCAACCGGGCCACGCTGGGCCTGGCCCGGGTGCCCCGGGTGGGATCCGTCGCGGGGTTCCTGTTCGCCTCGCTGGCCGACGACGGCCCGAGCCTCGACGAGCACCTGGGCCAGGCCGCGGCCTACCTGACGGACTTCGTCAGGGCGTCGCCGCGTGGCTCGGTCAGCCTGTCGGCGGGTACGTCGAAGTCGGTGTTCTGGGGGAACTGGAAGTTCGTCGGCATGGACGGCTACCACACGAACTTCACCCATAAGACCGTGCTCGACCTGCGCCAGCGCAAGGCCGGCCCCGGGTTCCAGCGCGGTGCCGGGAACTCCGACAGGTCGCCGAACGAGAGCTGGGACCTCGGCAACGGCCACTGCCGCCTCGACCTGACCCGGCGGGACAAGGTCGGCATCGGGGTGGCGTCGAACGTCGCGATCGCCGCCGGCATCCCCGACAACGAGGCCGGCCGGGAGTACTTCCGCCTGATGACCGAGGCCTACGGCGAGGACGTGCCGGAGACCATCCGGCGCTCCCGTGACGTGCACATCCACATCTGGCCGAACCTGCAGCTGATCGGGTCCCAGGTCCGGGTGGTCCGGCCGCTCGCGGCGGGCCGGACCGAGGTCCTGTGCTACCCGGCGATGCTGGACGGCGTCCCCGATGAGATCAACACCGAGCGGATCCGGTCGTTCGAGTGGTTCGGCGGGGTCGCCAGCTTCGGCACTCCCGACGACGTCGAGATCTTCGAGCGCAACCAGCTCGGCCTGCGGGCCGACCGCATCCCGTGGCTGGTCCTGGGCCGCGGCCTCGACGTCCAGCCGCGTGCGGACGGCGCGCTGGTCGGCAACGTCACCGACGAGGTGCCGCAGCGGGCCCAGCTGGGCACCTGGCTGCGCGCGATGAGCTCCGGTCCCGTGCCCGCCGGTCCCGTGCCCGCCGGGAGCGGGGAGCCGAGGGCCGGGGGAGACACGGCCCCTGACCTGGCTGCCGCGCAGGCGAACGGGGTGAGCCGGTAGTGGACGACCTGACGCTGCTGTCCGAGGTCACCGACTTCCTGTACCGGGAGGCCGAGCTGGCCGACGCGAACGCCTACGACGACTGGCTGGCGCTCTGGGACGACCCGTGCACCTACTGGGTCCCCTGCAACCTCGAGGAATACGACCCGACGAAGCACGTCTCGATCATCTACGACGACCGGGCCCGGCTGGAGGAGCGCTGCTTCCGGCTGACCACCGGCGGCGCGCACTCGCAGGAGCCGCGTTCCAAGGTGTGCCGGACCGTCGGCAACATCCGCGTCGCCGGGCCGGAGGACCCCGACGGGCTGGTCGAGGCCACCGCGCGCACGATCATGGTGGAGCTGCGGATGGGCCGCAAGTCGCTCTACGCCGCCCGCTGCCACTACACCCTGCGGCGGACGGCGTCCGGGTTCCTGCTGCGGAGCAAGAAGGTCGTGCTGCTCGATGCCGACGAGCCGCTGGGCAACATGACCTTCCTGATCTGACCATGCGCCCGCCGACCCTCGCCCTCAGGCCCGAAGCCCACCCGGCCGCCGGAGCGCCGTCATGACCCAGGACGGCGCGGGCCCGCTCGGCCCCTTCGCCCGGGGTGTGCTCGTGGGCAACGAGTTCGCCTCGGTGGAGATCTCGGTCGACACCGCCGGGCGGGTTCCCCGGCTGGTCCTGCGTGACGTCACATCGGGCCGCGCCCGCCACATCGACCCGCTCGTGCTGGAGGCGCTCGTCCACATGTCCGACGAGACGATGCGCTCCCTGGCCGACCCGAACCTCATCGTGTCCGACTAGACCGGACGACTCTGTCCTTGAGAACCGAGCCCTCGGAGGAACCGATGGAGCAAGCAGTACAGCGCCTCGGATACGTGGTGCTGGGCGTGCCCGACCTCGCCGAGTCGGTCGACTTCTACGCGTCGGTGGGGCACCTGACCGTGCACGACGCGTCGAGCCGGTCCGCCTACCTCGGTGGCGGCTACGACCACCACTGGCTGGCGATCGAGGAGAGCTCGACGCACCGTGGCCTGCGCCGCGTGGGCTTCGAGCTCTCCAGCGCCCAGGCCCTGGACGAGGTCGCCGACCGGCTGGCCGAGCGCCGGATCCCGCACGAGGAGATCGGCGACCTCGACGGCGACGGCATCGACCGCGGGCTGCGGTTCACCGACCCCGACGGCGTCCAGGTCGACGTCTACACCGACATGCTGTCCCGGGCGGTGAAGCCGACGCAGGACGTGGTCCGGATGACCGAGATGCTGCACGCCGTGTGGTTCTCGGCCGACCCCGTCGCCGCGCACGCCTTCTACGCCGAGGTGCTCGGCTTTCGGGCGTCCGACTGGATCAAGCGCAACGCCGTCTTCCTGCGGGCCCGGAACAACTACCACCACTCGCTGGGGATCTTCCGGTCCAGCCCCGCGCGGTCCGGCCAGCTGGACCACTTCTGCATCCTGGTGGAGAGCATCGACGACGTGATGCGGGGTCGGAACATCGCGCTGCGCCGCGGGGCCAGCCTGCAGAAGGACGTCCTGCGCCACGCGGCGTCCGGGTCGATCAGCGTCTACATCGCCGATCCGGCGACGGGCATCTCGTTCGAGTTCTGCGCCGAGCACGACATCGTCGCCCCCGACCACCGGCCCCGGCTGCTGGAGGCCTCGCCGATCACCCGCGACGTCTGGCAGGCCGGCAGCCCGGGCCTCGCGAAGGTCGCTCCGCTGGGGGCGACGGCGGAGGCGCCGCTCGCCGCGGCCGCGGGCGTCTCCTCCGCCGGAGCTCCCGCCGGGGCCGGTTCCGAGGAGGCACGCGTGGCCGACCTGGCGAACTCGCTCGCCTGACCCGGCCGCGAGGCCCTGCCCGGGCGGCCGTGAACGGAGCCGGCCGCCCGGGTGATTCCTCCGGCCGGCCCCTATCCGCTCAGAGTAGCCACTAATCTGTATACAGTTGCCTCAATGCAGGGACGCATCCCCCGAGGCTCGATCCGAGCCCCCGCCCCCGCTGTGCACCGCCCCCGGAGGACGACAGCCATGACACTTCTGCTCGACGACGAATCGGTGCGCGGCGTCCTCGACGCCGGCGCGCTCGTCGAGGCGATCGACCGCGCGCTGCGGGTGGACGCCGAACGGCCCGCCGACGTGCCCGAGCGGCTGAACCTCGCCGGCGACGGCCGGTTCTTCCGGGTCATGCCGGCGGTCGTGCCGGCGTCGGGCGTCATGGGGCTCAAGGCGTTCTTCGGGGGCGGCGGCGTCGGCGTCCGGTACGTCATCCTGCTCGCGTCCACCGAAACCGGCGAGATCCTGGCCGTGCTGGACGCCTGCTACCTCACCGCCGCCCGGACCGCCGCGACGAGCGTGCTGGCCGCGCGGGCGATGGGCGTGAAGGGGACCAGGCTGGGCGTCCTCGGCTCCGGCCTGGAGGCGGAGACCCACCTGCGCACGTTCGCCGCCGTGGCCGACCTCGAAGAGGTGAAGGTCTTCAGCCCGCGGCCGGAGGGCCGTGAGCGGCTGTCGGCCCGGCTGCGCGACGAGTTCGGCTTCACCGTGACGGCCTGCGCGAGCGCCGCCGAGGCGTGCGCCGACGTCGACCACGTCATCACCGCGACGAACACCGGCTACGGCGGCCCGATCGCCTGCGAGTCGGGCTGGCTGCCGGCCGGCCTGCACCTGAGCGCGATCGGCTCGACCCACCAGGACCTGCGCGAGCTGGACACGGCGATCCTGCGGCGCGCCGGGGTGCTGCTCTTCGACGCCGACCCCGCGCAGGTCGCGGACGAGTCGGGCGACATCCGCGCGTACGTCGACGAGGGCGGGAGCACGGCTGGGGTCCTGCTGCTCAGCGACGTGCTGCAGGGCAAGGTCGCTCTCCCCGAGGACCGCCCGGGCGACCTGACGATCTTCAAGTCGGTCGGGACCGCGCTGCAGGACCTGGTCGCCGCCGAGCTGGCCTACCGGCGCGCCGTCGAGACCGGCCTCGGGCGCCCCGTGGACGACCTGGCCGCGCCGAAGCGGCGGCGCTGACCGCCGCCTCCGGCCGAACCGCATCTGGACGAGGAGAGTGGAACGAAACATGACGTCTGTGATCAGCAAGCCCGACGTGCGCGACTGGGCGCTGGAGCACTTCCACGGCGTGAACAATGTGGTCATGCCGAGCTTCTCGGCCGACCTCAGCCGGCTGAACGAACGCGGGATCCGCCACGACATCCGGCGCGAGATCGAACTCGGCTTCTCCGGGACGCTGCTGGTCGGCGAGGTGAACATCACCGTCGACGAGTACGTCCGGTTCACCGAGGTCGCCGCGGACGAGGCCGCCGGCCGGTTGAACCTGATCTTCCACGCGGCCTTCAACACGCTGGAAGAGAACATCGCGGCGGCCCAGCGGGCCGAGGCCGCCGGTGCCCGTCTCGCCCTGCTGTCCTACCCGCCCAACTTCTACCCGACCTCGCTGCGGGAGATCTACGACTACTCCAAGGCGTTCTGCGACGCGACGAACCTCGCGGTGATCCTGTTCCCGATGACGCACTGGGGCTTCGAGCGGCTGCACGCCGCCTCGATCCCGGTCGACCTGCTGGAGGCCCTGGTCGACGACGCGCCGAACGTCGTCGCCGTGAAGGCCGAGGGCGGCTTCCCGTCCATCGCCGGGTTCGCGCACGCCTGGAACCGGCTGGCCGAGAAGGTCCTGATCACGATGCCGATCATCCAGGAGGCGATCGCGCTCGCGAACCTGGTCCCGGTCCGGGTGATCGCGACGTCGAACACCGAGTACTACGGGGACACCGCGCCGCGGATGCTCGCGCTCGCGCGGGAGGGGAAGTCCGACGAGGCGATGAACCTGCTCTGGCAGATCGCCCCGGCCTGGCGGGCCAACGGCACCGTGGCCCCGCTGCCGCACGCGCACTCGGTGAACAGGGCCGCCTGGAAGTACCAGGCCTGGCTCGCCGGCTTCAACGGCGGCCCGCTGCGGGTGCCCGGAACGAGGCTGCACGGCAACGAGATGGCGGCGTTCCGCCGGGCGCTGGTCCAGTCCGAGCTGTGGGTCACCGACGACCCGGACGAGGCGTACTTCGTCGGTCGCAACCCCGAATGAGGTGACCGGCCGACCGGGAACCGCGACAAGCCAGCTGACCAGGAGGTGCGTGCAGTGCGTCTAGCCAAGTTCGTGGTCGGGGCCCACCGGCTGACCGGGATCGTCCTCGACGACGTGGTCGTCGATGTGGCGCGCCTCGCCGCCCAGGACCGGCCAGTCGGTGTCGAGGTCCCGTTGGGACCGCTGCTCGCGGCGCCCGCCGACCGGCTGGAGGAGCTGGCCGCGTCCGCTCGCGCGCGGGCCGGGCACGGCGGCGACGGGGTCTACCCGCTCGCGGGCGTCGAGCTGGTGGCACCGGTGGAGCCGGGCAACAAGATTCTCTGCCAGGTCGTCAACTACGCCCCGCACGGCCAGGAGGCGAACATCCCGCCGCCCGCCAAGCCGTTCTACTTCTACAAGCCGTACTCGTCGCTGGCCGGCCCGGCCACCCCGCTGCTGGAGACGCCCGTGTCGGGCAAGCTCGACTACGAGTGCGAGCTGGCCGTGGTGATCGGCCGGCCGGGCAAGAACATCGCGGCGGCCGACGCGTTCGACCACATCGCCGCCTACACGGTGATGAACGACGTCAGCTATCGCGACCTGCAGTTCAACGAGGACGCGCCGTCGCTCAACCAGAGCTTCGGGCGGAACTGGACCAAGGGCAAGGGGCTCGACCGCGGCTGCGTGCTCGGCCCGTGGCTGACCACCGCGGACGAGGTCGGCGACCCGTACGCCCTGCGGCTGACGACCCACCTCAACGGGGACGTCGTGCAGGCGGCCAAGACGGGGGAGATGCTGCTGCGCATCCCCGAGCTGATCGCGGAGGCCTCTCTCGGGGCGACCCTGGAGGCCGGTGACATCATCGCCACCGGCACACCGTCCGGCGTAGGCCTCGGGACCGGGCGCTATCTGCGGGCCGGTGACGAGGTCGTCTGCGCGATCGACGGGCTCGGTGAGCTGCGCAACAGAGTCGTCACGGCGAGCCTGTGAGGAGGGCGGTGTCCACCGAGGAGGCCTTCCTGCCCCCGAAACGGAAGGCAAGATCCTCCCCGAGGCGACTGTATACGCAATACATTGAGCAGATGCCCAGTGAAGCGACGCCGTCCGCCGCGCCCGACAGCCCGCTGCGCGCGGTCGACCGCGCCGCCGAGCGCGGGAGCATGCGGGCCGTCTCGCGCCAGACGCTGGGAGACCAGGTCTACGAGCAGGTCCGGGACGCCATCATGCGCGGGGAGATCCCCGGCGGGACCGAGATCAACCAGGTCGAGCTCGCCAACATGCTCGGCGTGAGCCGGGTCCCGGTCCGGGAGGCGCTGCGCCGGCTGCAGGCCGAGCGCCTGCTCGACTCGAACCCGTTCCAGCGCTTCGTCGTCACGAAGCTGTCCCGTGAGCAGGTGCTGGAGCTCTACGACCTGCGCCAGGAACTGGAGATCTTCGCCACTCTCCGGGCCCGGGCCCGCAAGGACTTCCTCGACGTGGACCTGCCAGCCGTGCGCAGGATGGCGGGCGAGCTCGACCTGGACATGCCCGCCGACGACTGGCTCAAGGCGGACATGGAGTTCCACCACGCGCTGCACGGCCGGGGCTCGGCCGTGTCCGCGATCATCGACGAGGTGCGGTTCCGGATCTACGGCTACCTGCACCTGGCCGAGCCGGATGTGGGCCGCCGCAAGGAGGTCCTGGCCGAGCACACGGCGATCCTCGACGCCCTGGAAAGCGGCGACGAGGACGAGATCCGGGCCGTGATCCGCACCCACGTGCGCCACACCCGTGATCGCCTCGTCCGGCTGGCCTGGGCCGACGGCCCGCCCGAGGCCGTCGAGGGCTGACCCTCCCGGCGCGCGCGAGCTCCGGAAAGCGAAACGGAGGCCCCCGCGTGGGCCTTTGCGCCCGTCTGCTGTATACAGAATACTGAGTCCCCGAGGGCGAGGCATGAGCGAGCAGGACACCATCGTCATCGTCGGCGGGTCCGTGGCCGGGTTGCGCACCGCGGAGGCGCTGCGCCGGCACTCCTTCGGCGGCGCGATCACGATCGTCGAGGCCGGCCGGGAGCTGCCGCACGACCGGCCCGCCCTGTCCAAACAGCTGCTGGCCACCGACGCGCCACCGGAGTCGGTGCTGCTGCGCACGGCCGCGCAGATCGCCGCGCGGGACATCGACCTGCGCCGCGGGACGGCCGCCACCGGGCTCGACCCGGCCGGGCGCACGGTCCAGCTGGCGGGCGGGGAGCGGCTCGCGTTCGACCAGGCGGTGATCGCGACCGGCGTCGCCCCGCGCCGCCTGCCGGTCCCCGCCCCGACGGGCGGCGTGCACTACCTGCGCGACCTGCCCGACGCGCTGGCGCTGCGGGCGGCGATCGGCGACGCCCGGCAGGTCGCCGTCATCGGCGGCGGCTTCATCGGCCTGGAGGTCGCGTCCGTCCTCGCGGGCCGAGTCGAGGGCGTCACCGTCATCGAGGCGATGCCCAGCCCGCTGGCGCACCTGCTGGGGGAGACCGTCGCCCGCCGGGTGGTCGACCTGCACCGTGCGCAGGGCGTCCAGTTCGCGCTCGGCCGGACGGTCACCCGGATCCTCGGCACGGACCGACCCTCCGGCGTGGTGCTCGACGGCTCGATCATCCCGGCTGACCTGGTCGTCGTCGGGGTCGGCGCGGTGCCGAACACCGGATGGCTCGCCGGCTCCGGGCTGGCCGTCGACGGCGGGGTCGTGTGCGACGAGCATCTGCGCACCAGTGCCGCAGGCGTCCACGCCGTCGGAGACGTCGCCCGCTGGCCCAACGCCCGATACGGCCAGACGATGCGGATCGAGCACTGGACGAACGCGATCGAGCAGGCCGGCGTCGTCGGATGGAATCTGCTGAACCCGCGGGCGCCACGCGCGTACACACCGGTCCCCTACGTCTGGTCCGACCAGTACGACACGAGGCTCCAGATCATCGGCAGGCCCGGCCCGGCGGACACCTTGATGATCCTCGAGGACGATCCGGGCGCCCGCCGGTTCGTCGCCGCCTACCTGCGCGCGGACGCCGTCGTCGGCGGCTTCGCGATGAACGCGCCGAGCCAGGCGCTGGCGCTGCGGCGCGCGATCACCGCGGGGCTCTCCCCAACCGAGGCGCTGGCCGCCGCCGGCTCCGCCCTAGAAGCCGCCGCTTTCTCTGGCCTGGCTTCCCCACCCAGCCGCCCGGGCGCCGATCCCACGGCTCCGACCGGCCTCACACCGTGAAGGAAGGTCGACCATGACAGGTCCACTCACCGGTGTTGTCGTGATCGAACTGGCCCGGGCACTCGCCGGCCCGCACGCCGGCATGATGCTCGGCGACCTCGGAGCACGGGTCATCAAGGTCGAGCCGCCCGGCGGCGACGACACCCGGGGCTGGGGCTCGCCGTTCGTCGGCCCCGAGGACGAGCAGGAGTCCACGTACTTCCTGTCCTGCAACAGGAACAAGGAGTCGGTCACCGCGGACCTGAAGTCCGGGGACGGCAGGCGCACGCTCACCGAGCTGCTGCGCCGCGCCGACGTGCTCATCGAGAACTACCGGCCCGGGGTGCTCGCCCGGCTCGGCTTCCCCGCCGCTCGGCTCGACGCGATCAATCCCCGGCTCGTCACGTTGTCCATCACCGGGTTCGGCCACGACGGACCGTTAGGCCACCGAGCCGGCTACGACCAGATCGCGCAGGGCGAGGCCGGCCTGATGAGCGTGACGGGACCGAGCCAGGACCAGCCGACCCGCGTCGGCGTCCCGATCGGTGACGTCCTCGCCGGCATGTACGGCGCCTTCGGCGTCCTGGCCGCGCTGCGCGAGCGCGCGGCGACCGGCCGCGGGACGGTCGTGCGAACCTCGCTGCTCGCCGCCGTCGTCGGCGCCCACGCGTTCCACGGCAGCGGCTACACCGTGGCCGGGAAGGTGCCGGCCGCCCAGGGCAACCACCATCCGACGCTCGCCCCGTACGGCCTGTTCGCCTGCAAGGACGGCCCGGTACAGATCGCCGTCGGCAGCGAGGCCCTGTGGCGCAGGTTCGCCCCGGTCCTCGGCGTGGCGACCGACGACCCGCGGTTCGCCGGCAACGCACGGCGGATCGAGCGCCGCGACGAGCTGATCGCCCTCATCGAGGCCACCCTGTCGACTCGCACCGTCGAGGAGGCGCTCACCGCCCTCGACGACGGCGGGGTCCCGTGCGGGCGGATCCGCACGATGGCCGAGGTCTACGACTGGGAGCAGACCCGGTCGCAGGGCCTGCTCGTCGACGTCGAGCACCGAACCCTCGGCGCCATCACCCTGCCCGGCCCCCCGCTGCGGTTCGACCACTGGACCGCCGAGCGCCACGCCGCGCCGCCGACCCTCGGCGAGCACGACGACGCCGTCCGGCGCTGGCTGGCCACGGACGAGGACCCGGTCGCCGTCGCGGCGGAGCTCCCGTGACCACCCTGGCCGCCGGCGCCGTCCTCGACCTGATCGCGCGCCTCACCGATCCGGGCAGCTGGGCCGGCTGGGACGCGCGGGGCGCCGGCTCGGGCGTTCTCGCCAGGTCCGCCGTGCGCGCCGCGCCTGCCAGGCCGGCCGTGCCCGTCGAGTCGGTCGTGACGGGGGAGGCACGGCTCGCCGGCCACCGGATCGCTATCCTCGCGAGTGACTTCACCGTCCACGGCGGGTCCATCGGTCTGGTCGCCGCGCGTCGGCTGGCCACCGCGATCGAGCGGGCCACCCGGGAGGGGCTGCCCCTGCTCGGCCTGCCGGCGTCCGGCGGCACCCGGATGCAGGACGGCACCGCGGCCTTCCTGTGCATGGCCACCGTCGCGCGGCTCCTCGACGAGCACCGGCGCGCCGGCCTGCCCTACCTCGTCTACCTGCGGCATCCGACCACGGGCGGGACGCTGGCCTCGTGGGGGTCGCTCGGCCAGATCACCTACGCCGAGCCCGGCGCCTTCGTCGGTTTCCTCGGCCCGCGCGTCCACGAGGCGCTCGCCACCGAGCCGATGCCGCGACACGTCCAACGCGCGGAGAACCTCCGCGACCACGGCCTCGTCGACGCCGTCGTGCCACCCGGCGAGCTGAGAGCCCTGCTCGCCGACCTGCTGGCGGCGCTGACGCCCACCACCGGTCCGAGGCCCGTGCCGAACATCCGTCCGCTGGACGCTCTCGACGCCGTTCCGCGGAACGCGAAGGACACGGCGCCGCGGGACCCGGCTGACATCGGTCCGTCGCGCGTGGTCGACGCCGGCTCGCCGACGTCCCCAGGCATCGGGCTCGCCCCGAGGTCGTGGGACGAGCCCGATGCCTGGGAGGCTGTGCGGCGGTCGCGCCGGACCGACCGTCCCGACGCCGTGGCCTTCCTGCGGGCCGCCGCGGACGTGCTGGTGCCGCTGCGCGGAACGTCGGCGGGGGAGACCGATCCCGCCCTGCTGGTGGCGATCGCGCGGCTGCGGGGGACGCCGTGCCTCGTGCTCGGACAGGTCCGGACGGTCCCGCTCGGTTCGGCCGGCCTGCGCCAGGCCCGGCGCGGCATCCGCCTGGCCGGTGAGCTGCGCCTCCCGCTGGTGACGGTGATCGACACCGCGGGTGCCGAGCTGTCCGCGCAGGCCGAGCAGGGAGCGCTCGCCGGGGAGATCGCCCGCTGCCTGGCCGACCTGAGGGCGCCGCCGACGCCGACGGTGGCGGTACTGCGGGGGGCGGGGGCCGGCGGCGCGGCGCTGGCGCTGCTGCCGGCCGACCGCACGATCGCGGCCTGGCACGCGTGGCTCGCGCCGCTGCCGCCGGAGGGCGCGAGCATGGTCGTGCACCGCGACACCGCTCACGCCGGCGAGCTGGCCGAGGCACAGGCGATCCGTGCGGTCGACCTGGCCCGGCTCGGCGTGGTCGACGAGATCGTCGCGGAGTGCCCGGACGCCGCCGACGAGCCGGCGCGCTTCGTCGGCCGGGTCGCGGCGGCGGTGGACGCCCAGCTGCGGGCGCTGCCGTACGAGCACCCCGCGTGGCGGCTCACCGAACGGCACGAGCGATACGGCCGGATCAGCCAGGCAGCCGTCGACCACTGAAGACCAGTGAACCGCGAGGGGCGGAGAACGACATGGCATTACGACTTCGCGGGACATTCTCGCCGAACCCGCGGGTGGCGCCACTCGTCGACGGCACCATCCAACCGACCGGCATCGAGATCGACTGGGAGTCCGCAGAGGCGGGCGACCTGCACGAACGCCACCTGCGCGACAGCGCGCACGACGTGTTCGAGTTCTCGATCTCCAACTTCATCGTCACCCGCGAGCGCGCGCGAGACCGGTGGGACTGGGTGATGATCCCGGTCTTCGCCAGCAAGGCCACCCTCGGCCTCAACACGCTGGTCAACGTCGACGCGGGCATCGAGACAGCCGCCGACCTGGCGGGCAAGAACTTCGGGATTCCCGACTACACGATGACAGCCGGCCTGTGGTTCCGCGCGCAGCTGCGCGAGCTGTGGGGGATCCACCCGCGCGACATCCACTGGCACGTCGGGCGCCAGGGCGACCAGAGCCACGGTCGGCAGATGGGCTTCGACACCGACCCACCCCGCGGCGTGACACTGCACTGGACCGGCGCCGGCCAGGTCAACGAGCTGCTGCAGAACGGCGGCCTCGACGCGGCGTTCCCGGCGGCCGACGTCCCGATCGACACGACGACGGGCCGGGTCCGCCGCCTGTTCCCCGACGGCGGCCGCGCCTTCATGGCCGATTTCCAGAACAGCGCCGGCTTCCTGCCCGTGAACCACGTCGTGCTCGTCCAGCGCCGCCTCGTCGAGAAGGAACCCTGGGTCGCCGAGGCCCTCTTCGAGGCGTTCGGCGCGGCGAAACGCGAGGCCTACCGCCGCGACCCCACCGCCGCCGGCATCCTGCGCAACGGCAACGGCGACATCGACTGGCAGGCCGCGACCTTCGGCGCCGACCCATACCCCTACGGCCTGGCCGCGAACCTCCCGATGCTCGCCATGGGCACCCACCAGTCCAACCTCGACGGCCTGACCACCAAACCCTGGAACCTCGCCGACTTCGTCCCCGAAACCCTCCGCACCACCTGACGGAGTCAAACGCCTAAGAGGGTGTCTCACGTGGCTGGTTGGATCTTGGTTCATGATCTGAGGTGTGGACGACCGCCTTGCCCTGCGGCTGGTACCGGACGAACTCTGGGAGCTGGTGGAGCCTCTGGTTCCCGGTTTCACCCCGCGTGAGCAGGGTGGAGGGACGGCTCCGGTGGCGGACCGGGCGGTGTTCACCGCGATCGTCTACGTGTTGACGTCGGGCTGTTCGTGGCGGCATCTGCCGCCGAACTTCGGGGTCTCGCCACCGACCGCGCATCGCCGGTTCCAGCAGTGGACCCGCGCGGGGCTGTGGCCCCGGCTGCACCGGGCGGTCCTGGATCGCCACGGCGCGGCCGGGGATATCGACTGGTCGTCGGCGATCGTGGATGCCGCGAGCCTGCGGGCGAAAAAGGGGGCTCTTTGACCGGTCCGAGCCCGGTCGACCGCGGCAAGAAGGGCTCGAAGATCCACGTCCTGTCCGGCGCCGAGGGCCTGCCTCTCGTCGTGGCGGTCTCCGGGGCGAACCTGCACGACAGCCAGGCCCTGGTCGCGCTGGTCACCGGCATCCCGGCGATCCGTTCACGCCGCGGTCCCCGCCGCCGGCGCCCGGTGAAGCTGCCCGCGGACAAGGGCTACGACTTCGACCACCTGCGCCTGTTCCTGCGCGAACGCGGGATCGTCGGGCGCATCGCACGCCGCGGCATCGAGTCCACCGAGAGACTCGGCCGACACCGCTGGAAGATCGAACGAACCATCGCCTGGCTCGGCGGCTACCGCCGCCTGACCATCCGCTACGAGACCAACGGCCACAACTTCCTCGGATTCCTCAGCCTCGCAGCCGCGCTGACCTGCTGGAAGAAACTGGCCACATGAGATACCCTCTAAGTGAACGACCGGGCGGCGCCGAGGTTTGGGGTGCCGGTAAGAAACGTGTCACCCGCCGCAAACGGGGTTGATCTGGCTGTCCGCGCGTCGGGTGGTCGTGCGGCGCTCACCAGTAACCGTGCAAGGTTTCTCCGCGCCTGCTGTCACGCCGAGCTGGCTGTGGCGGCCCGTCGATGGCGCGGCCGGGTAGAAGGGTCTGCCAACAAGCCCGGTTCTCTGGTGGTTACTCCAATTGGCGGAAACGGTCGCTCCCTGTCACTACGGTCGTACCGTGGACAACCTCGCGAAGCTGGCCGCGGCCGTGACGGAGTTCGCGGCGCACAGTACCGTGGCCTTGGTGCCGGCGGTGCCGGAACGTGACCTCGGTCCGGAGGTGAACATCTCCCCGGGCGTGTTGGACCTGCCGGGCTTCCTCTCCCTCGCCGCCTCCCTCGGCGGCGGAGTGCTGTACTTCGAGGCTGTCGCCTTCGATCCCGCCGGCGGCGAGGTGGCGGACCCGCCAGCCGAGCTGATCAAGCGCAAGGGTGAGACCGGCCGGGTCAGCGTCGCGTTCGCCGTGAACGGTCTGATCCATTTCTGGGAGCAGTCCGCGCCCTGGTACCTCGAATGGCAGGAACTGGCCGCCAGCCAGTCGGGGCGGTTCCAGGCCCGCCGCGCCGCAGACGAGGGCGCCGAGCGCCCCAGCGACGAGGAGCGGGCACGACTGACCGCCGAGCTGGTGAGCACGCTGTTGGCCGATCCGGGATTCCGGGCGGCGAGGACGGGCGCGGCCAGGCAGCGGTACGCCAAGCTCGCCCTCCCGGAAGGCACCGACAACTGGGTCGGCTGGGATGCGTGCCGTGACGCGGCCGACCAAGCCGAGGCGCTGGCTCAGGCGCAGTACGCCCAGCTCACCCCGCGGCTCGACGAGCTGGCCGCCCAGCTGCTGACGAGCCGCGAGTATCAGGAGGCCAGCTCGGCTGCCGCCCGCAAGGATGCCGCCGGGCGGTTCCTCATCCCCCTCGCGGACGGGTTCGCCGCACCGTCGCTGGTGCGCGACGAGCTGTACGCGCGGGCGCAGCGCCTCGCCAAGACCGGCAAGCACCATCCCACCCTGCTCTGAGCGCGGGCCGGTAAGAAGGTGTCACCAGGGGCGAACGGCGATGATCTAGCTGGCCTGTGGCTCGGCGGCGGTGTCGAGCTCGCGGATGAACTAGATCGCTAAGAGGGAGCTCTCCCAGGCTTTGGTGCTGGAGGCTGTGGTTCGTGCGTTCGTGAGCGCCCGCGGCAGCCTGTCGGTGTCGAGGAGTCGCCTGTTCACGGGGCGGTCTGGTGGAGGCGGTGGGCGAGGCCGGTGTAGCGGCGGCCGGCGGTGGCGGTGTGGACGGCGCGGCTGATGGCTTTGGTCGATCCGACGAGGACGACGAGCTTCTTGGCGCGGGTGATCGCGGTGTAGAGCAGGTTGCGTTGCAGCATCATCCAGGCGCTCATCGTGACCGGGATGACAACGGCCGGGTATTCGCTGCCTTGGGAGCGGTGGATCGTCAGGGCGTAGGCGTGGACGAGTTCGTCGAGTTCGGTGAGGTCGTAGCTGATGGTCTCGCCTTCGTCGGTGCGCACGGTGAGGGTCTGCTCGACCGGGTCGAGGGCGGTGACGACGGCGAGGGTGC
>NZ_JADWYX010000120.1 GCF_016786355.1 Frankia sp. AgB1.9 | reverse complement strand
CACCAGCTGGTCCGGGATGGTCAGCTGTGCGGCCAGAGTGGCGTTGGCCGACCGGCCCGAACTGTCCAGCGCCGCGGGGGGCGCCCCCCCCCCCCCCCCCCCGGGCCCCGGGGCGAGGCGGCGGTGAGTCCCCCGCTGCGGGTGGGCGAGCTGTCCGTCGACGTACCCCGCCGGGCCGCGACGCTGGCCGGCGCGCGGCTCGACCTCACCCGACGCGAGTTCGACCTGCTGGCCTACCTCGCCGCCCGGCCGGGCCTGGTGGTCGGGCGGGGCGAGCTGCTGACCGCGGTGTGGCACCAGGCCTACGGCGGCGACCAGACCATCGACGTCCACCTGTCGTGGCTGCGGCGCAAGCTGGGCGAGACCGCCGCGCGCCCGCGTTACCTGCATACGGTGCGCGGGGTCGGCGTCAAGCTCGAGGCGCCCGAGTCATGAGGGGCGAGCTGATCCGCCTCGCGATCGCGGTGACGTCGATGGTGGCGCTGGCCTTCCTGGTCCCGCTCGCGCTGATCGTGGCCCAGACGGCCCACGACCGCGCCCTCGCCCAGGCGGAGCGGACGGCCGCCGAGCTCGGCCCGGCGATGGCGATCACCACCGACCGGTCGGCCCTGGAACGGGCGCTCGCCGCGAGCCAGGGCGGAGCCGACGGGCTGGCCGCCGTGCACGTGCCGGACTCGGACGGCACGCTGACCACGATCGGCCCGTCGCGCGTCAGGCCGGACCAGCTGGCCGTCGTGACGATGAGCGGCGAGGAGTCGGTGGTCAACGTGCCGGGTGGCTCGGTGCTGCTGGGCCCGGTGGCGGTGAGCGGCGCACGCATCGCGGTGGTCGAGGTCTTCGTGCCCGGTTCGGCCATGAGCCAGGGGGTTCGCGCGGCCTGGCTGGTGCTCGGCGGCCTGGCGGTGACGCTCGTGGCGATCTCGGTGCTGGTCGCCGACCGTCTGGGCAACCGGATGGTGCGGGCCACCCGGGGCCTCGCCTTCGCGGCGCGCCGGCTCGGCGCGGGCGACCTGAACGCCCGCGTGCCCGCCTCCCGGGGCGGGGCGCCGCCGGAGGTGCGGGACGCGGCTGTCGCGTTCAACGCCATGGCCGACCGGGTGCGCCAGCTGGTGGCCGCCGAGCGGGAGCTGGCGGCCGACCTGTCCCATCGGCTCCGGACGCCGCTGACCGTGCTGCGGCTCAACACCGCGGCGCTCGGCGGGGCCGAGGCGGCCGACCAGGTGCAGCTGGCCGTCGACCGGCTGGAGCACGAGGTGGACCAGATCATCCGCGCGGCCCGCGACCGCGGCGCCAGCGGGCCGGTCGCGGTCGGCTGCGACGCGGCCGAGGTGGTGCGCGACCGAGTCGACTTCTGGTCGGTGCTCGCCGAGGACCAGGGCCGCCCCTGGCGGCTGGCCGGGGCCGGCGACAGCGCGCAGGTGCCCGTCGCCAGGGCGGAGCTCGCCGCCGCCCTCGACGCGCTGCTGGGCAACGTCTTTCACCACACCGGCGAGGGGGTGGCGTTCGCGGTCGCGCTGCGGGTCACGGCGGGCGCCGCGACGATCCGGGTCGCGGACGCGGGGCCCGGGATCGCGGACCCGGCCGAGGCCATGCGGCGGGGCGCCGGCGCCGGCGGCGCGGGCTCGACCGGGCTCGGCCTGGACATCGCCCGGCGGGTGGCCACATCGACCGGCGGTGAGCTGACGATCGGGCGCTCCCGGCTGGGCGGCGCGGACATCCGTCTGCGGCTGCGCACGGGAGCCGGCCGGACGGCGGCACGCCCGCGGCGGCAGTCACGCCGGCAGGCGCGCCGCCACGCCGTGGTCCCAGCGCGCCGGGCCCGGGGCGGCTCGGGCGTTCCCTAAGCCAGCCCTAAGAGACCTTCTCGGCTGGCTCAGGCGGGGCGGTGGCGGCCTACCGGCCGGTTAGCGTCGACGACGAGCCCACATCGAGGACGTCCCCCCACGATGTGCTCGAAGCACCGCTTCACCGGCTGAGCGGTCAGGCGGCGGCCACCCGGCCATCGCCCGCGTCGGCGGCGTCCTTCCCTCCCCCCCGGGGACGCCGTCGCCCCGGCCCGGCGGCGTCCTCACCTCCCCCCCAAGGACGCCGCCGGCCCGGCACCGGTGCCCCTGCCGCGGTCCCCCACGAACTTCCGGTCCGGTCACGTGACGCGGTAGAGGGTCAGCACCACCCGCCGGGGCTCACGCTGGCCGACGCCGATCGCGACCGTCCGGTTGAGGTGCAGCCAGGCCGGCGCGCCGGTGGTGAAGCGCACGATGGTGCGAAAGACATACGCGTCCGGCTCGACGGGTTCACCGCGGGCCAGCCGGGCCATCACCTCGGGCGGGCCGTGGCGCAGGCCGTCGCTGCGGACCTCGACCAGCGCCCCGTCGTCGGTCCGGATGACGTAATGCGCGTCGATGTCCAGGACGCCGTCGGCGCGGGCCACCTGCCAGTCGACACCGCCCTCGACCAGCGTCCCGTTGAGCTCCGGGCCCCGCACGGTGCCGCCTGCGAGCGGGACGAACCGGCGCTCGCCGTAGGTGGCCTGGCCGAGCGAGACGACCGCGCCGACGTCGCAGCGCACCTGCGCCATCGGCAGCAGCGGCGGCGGGGGTGGTAGCTCGGCCGGCGCGGCGTGCTCGGGGGTGCTGCTCACGGGCCGTGAGCATAGGAGCGGCCTGCCGGATCGCCCCTCGAGCAGTTCCGCTGAGCGGAAGGCGGAGCGACCGGGTCCGGAGCTCGCCAGGTCGTGGCGCTCCCCTCAGGTTGACCCGACCCGGCCCGAGGACGTCTACTGTGACCTGGTCTCTGATATATCAATCCGGAGAGGGGCGAACGTGTCCGCTGGACGCGACGACCAGATCACCCTGGTCGCTTTCATGCAGGCGTCGAACGTGTCGGTGTACTCGGGCTCCTGGCGGTACCCGAGCTCCGCGCCCGACTTCCTCGACCTGCGCTACTACCAGCGGATCGCGCGGGTGCTCGAGGAGGGCACGTTCGACCTGATGTTCTTCGACGACCGCCTGGCGATGCCGGCGATCTACGGCGGCTCCCCCGCCGAGGCGGTCCGCTTCGGCGCCCGGCCGGTCAAGCTCGACCTGACCGCCGTCCTGGGCGCCGCCGCGGCGGCGACGACCCATCTGGGCCTGGGCGCCACCTACTCGACGACGTACTACCCGCCGTTCCACGTCGCGCGGACGTTCGCCACCCTGGACCACCTCAGTGGCGGCCGGGCGGCGTGGAACGTCGTCACCTCGGTCAACGACGCCGAGGCGCGCAACTTCGGGGTCGAGCAGCACCTCGCCCACGACGAGCGCTACGACCGCGCGGAGGAGTTCATCGAGGTCGTCACCCAGCTGTGGGACTCCTGGGAGGACGACGCGATCCTGTTCGACCAGAAGTCCGGTGAGTTCGCCGACCCGGCCAAGGTCCACGAGATCGACTACCAGGGCAAGTACTTCAACGTGCGCGGGCCGCTGACGGTGCCCCGCCCGCCCCAGGGGCGCCCGCCCATCATCCAGGCCGGGCAGTCGGGCCGGGGGCAGCGCTTCGCCGCGAAGTGGGCCGACCTGATCTTCACCGCCGACCCGAGCCAGGTCGTCGCCCAGGAGCACTACAAGGGCCAGAAGGAGCTCATCGTCGCCGAGGGGCGCGATCCCAAGGCCGTGCGGCTGCTGCCGATGGTGTACGCCGTGGTGGGTGAGACCGAGACGATCGCCCGCGAGAAGGAGAACATCCTGCTCAACGAGCTCGTGCACCCGCTGGCGTCGCTGACGCTGCTCTCCGAGCTCACCAACCACGACTTCTCCGGCTACTCGCTCGACGACGAGGTCACCGACGAGCTGATCAACTCGATCTCCGGCATCCGCGGTCTCGTCCAGGGCGTGAAGCGCCACCTCGGCGGCGGCAAGGTCACCCTGCGGACGCTGGCCAACCACCGCGCCACCCTGCTGCAGGGCCCGCGGTTCGTCGGCACCGGCGAGCAGATCGCCGACCAGATGCAGGACTGGTTCGAGACCTACTCGTGCGACGGCTTCGTGCTCGCCGCGACCCACTTCCCCGGCGCGTTCGAGGACTTCGTCCGGCTCGTGGTGCCCGAGCTGCGCAAGCGCGGGCTCGTGCGCAGCGAGTACACCGGCTCGACGCTGCGCGAGAACCTGGGGCTCGCCCGCCCCGCGAGCAGCTTCGCGCCGGCGGCGGACGCCACCGCCGATGCCTGACACAGCGGCGCCCCCGCCGGCCGGGGGGCGGCCGGCCGGGGGGCAGCCGGGCGCCATGCTCGGCGGCATCCGTGTCCTGGACATGGCGTCGCTCGCCGCGGCGCCGCTGGTGGCGACCTATCTCGGCGAGTTCGGGGCCGACGTCATCAAGATCGAGCAGCCGCGCGGCGGCGACCCGATCCGCGGCTGGGGCGCGCGCAAGGACGGCGTCGGGCTGATGTGGAAGAGCGTCAGCCGCAACAAGCGCTCGGTGACCGTCGACCTGAGGCTGCCCGAGGGACAGGAGCTGGTCCGCCGGCTCGCGGCGACCTGCGACGTCGTCGTCGCCAACACCCGCCCGCAGACCCTGACCCGCTGGGGCCTGGACTACGCCCGGCTGCGCGCCGTGAACCCCGGGATCGTGATGCTGCACGTGACGGGCTTCGGGCTGACCGGGCCGAAGGCGGACCGGCCGGGCTTCGGCACCCTCGGCGAGGCGATGAGCGGCTTCGCCCACGTCACCGGCGAGGCCGACGGGCCGCCGACCCTGCCCCCGTTCATGCTCGCCGACGGTGTCGCGTCGCTGAACGCCGCCTACGCGGTGCTGACCGCGCTCTACCACCGCGACGTCCACGGGGCGGACGGCCAGCTGATCGACGTGAACCTGATCGACCCGCTGGCCCGGCTGCTGGAGCAGTCGGTGCTCGCCTACGACCAGCTCGGCACCGTCCAGCGCCGGTCCGGCAACCGCTGGGACATCTCGGCGCCGCGCAACACCTACCGCACCAAGGACGACCGGTGGCTGGCCATGTCGGGCAGCGCGCCGACCGTCGCGCTGCGGATCTTCCACGCCATCGGGCGGTCGGACCTCGCCGCGGACCCCGACTTCGCCGATCCGGTGCGCCGGCTGACGCGGGCCCGTGAGGTCGACGAGGTGGTCGCGGACTGGGTCGCCGGCCAGACCCTGGACGCCGCGATGGCGGTCTTCGAACGGGCCGAGATCGCCGCGGCGCCGGTCTACGACGTCGTGGGGCTGCTGGAGGACGAGCAGACGGTGGCTCGGGAGGTCTTCCGGCGGGTCGAGGACGCGGAGCTCGGCTCGATGCTCGTGCAGGGGCCGGTGCCGCGTTTCTCCGACCACGTGGGCGTCGTCGACAGCCTCGGCCCCCGTCTCGGCGAGCACACCGACGACGTGCTCGGCGAGCTGCTGGACCTGTCCGCGGCCGACCTGGCCGGGCTGCGGGAGCGCCAGGTCATCTGACCGCGCGCCGGCGCCGGTCCCCTAGCCGGGGCCGGCGGCCGGCTCGGCGCCGAACAGCCTGGTGACCAGCAGCTGACCGGCGCCGACCACGTGTTCCTCGGACACCCGGCGGGCCCGGGCCGCGTTGCCTGCGGCGAGCGCGTCGACGATGTCGTCGTGCTCCCGCAGCGCACAGCCCACCTGCTCGGGAACCATGTCGAAGAAGGACCAGGGGATGATCCGCCCGGTCTGGCGGATCAGGGCGATGAGCCGCACCGAGTCGCTCGCGCGGTTGATCGCCCGGTGGAACAGGAAGTTCGCCGTCCTCAGGTCGCCGCCGGCCTCGACCGCCGTGCGGACGCCGGCCGCGAGCCGGCGCACCTCGGCCAGGTCTGGCCCGGAGATCCGTTCCGCCGCCCAGGCGGCCGCGGCACCCGAGAGCAGGGCGATCAGGGCGAAGTTGTCCTCCACGTCGCGCTGGCTCAGACCGACGACGGTCACCCCGCTGCGGGGGGCGACGTGGACCAGTCCCTCGAACTGCAAGGTCAGGCAGGCCTCACGGACCGGGGTCCGGCTGGTGCCCAGCCAGGCGGCGGTCTCGTCCAGGTCGATCCGCGTGCCCGGCCTGAACCGGCCACTCATGATCTCGTCACGGAGCACGTCGGCGACCCGGTCCCGCGCGGTCGCCCCCAGCCGGAGCCGGCGCGGGCCGCCGGCCGCGTCCTCGCCGGCCGGGCCGTCACCCGCCGGCGCGGAGGTCACGGCCAGGGTCGGGCCCGCCGGCATCCGGGCGGGTCCGCTGTCAAGCGGATGTGAGTGACCGGGCGTTGACACGGCGATCAGCGTATATCAGAGGCGAGCCGACCTCACCGGCTCGGCCCGCTCAGGCCACGTCACCGATCAGGTGGAACCGGCGCCGGAAGTAGAGGGCCGGCGGGTCATCGTTCACCGAGATCCGGCCCACCCGGCCGAGCAGGATCGAGTGGTCGCCCGCCGGCTGCACCGCGTGGGTGGAGCAGCTGAGCGTCACGCAGGCCCGGTCGAGGACCGGCAGGCCGTGCTCGTCGGACTGGAAGCCGGCGTCCGCGAACTTGTCAGCTCCCCTGGTCGCGAACCGGACGGCGAGGCCAGCGTGCTCCGGTGGCAGGACGTGCACGATGAACCGCTCGGCCGTCTCGAACACCGGATGGCACTCCGCCTTCGCCGCGAGGCAGACGAGCACGAGCGGTGGGTCCATCGAGACCGAGCAGAACGAGCTGGCGGTGAACCCCCACCACCGGCCGTCCTCGTCCGCGGTCGTCACGATCGTCACGCCGCTGGGGAACAGGGCCATGGCCTCCCGAAAGAGCCGGGACGTCTGGTCCGTCATGCCCGCCTCGGGGGCGTCTGCCGCACTCGTCACCCGATCAGCCTGGCAAATTGATATATCAGGTGTCAAGTAGAAGCCACCTCGGGGCAGCCAGCAGTCCGGGAGGCGGTGGTCGGGCAGCGATCAACGAACGGCGGCAACGATCAACGAACGGCGACGAGCGGGCGACCGTCGATAAGAATCGTCCAGTTAATCAGAAAGAATCAATCAAGCACTCTTCGGGCTGCCGACCACGTGTGTGGCAAGAACTGGCCACCCGTGCCGGCTACCCCTACCGGCTACCCCTACAGAAACCCGGCGGGACCCGCACGATAGCGTTCATTACGACGCTACGTAAAGAATTTGTTACGGCCCGGTGCTGCCCCACCCGACAGGAGACAGCGCGTCATGAACCCACGCCGACCGCTCGCGGCGCGAACAAACACGGTGGCCTTCGCCGCCGTGGTGCTGGGGTCGTCCATTCTTCTCGCCGGCTGTGGCGCGTCGTCGACCCGGAGCGCCGACGGCGCCGGGGCCTGTCCGACGCAGACGCCGGGCGTGACGGCGGACTCCGTCAAGATCGGCCTCATCTACCCCGACACGGGACCGACCGCGGTCGCTTCCACCTTCAAGGGGACGCGCAGCGCGGTCCAGGCCCGCATCGACCAACAGAATGCCAGCGGCGGCGTCGGTGGCCGCAGGATCGACGTCGTCTGGGGCGACGACGAGTCGGATTCCGGGAAGTTCACCGCGGAGGCCCACGACCTCGTCGACACCGAGGGCGTCTTCGGCCTGGTCGCGCAGTCGATCGTCGTGGACGGCTCGGCCTCGTGGCTGCAGGCCCAGGGCATCCCGGTGACCGGGACGGCCACCAGCGCCAGCTGGAGCACCCACCCGAACCTCTTCCACTTCGGCAACGTGTTCAACCCGGGCAGCGCCTCGACCATCGGCGACTACGTGAAGGCGCAGGGCGGCACCAAAGCGCTGGTCGTCATCGACTCGAGCACCGCGACGTCGCAGAACCTCGCGGCCCAGTTCACCCCCAGCCTGCGCAGCCGGGGGATCCAGGTCGTCGGCGAGGTCCCCTTCACCGACGGGCTGACGAGCCCGTCGCACGTCGCGCACGAGCTGGCAGACGCGGGCGCGAACACGCTCGTGGCCGCGACCCAGGCCAGCACCTTCATCGACATCTACACGCAGGCGAAGGCGCTCGGAATCACGCTCGCCGCCGCGCTGAGCGCCACCGGCTACGACCCCGGCCTGCTCACCCAGCGGGGCGACGACATGGCGGGGATCTCGATCATTTCTGGTTACTCCGCGGTCGACTCGCCGGCCATGCTCGCCTATGACCGGGCGATGAGCACCTATGCGCCTGAGCTCGCCGACCCGAGAGACGATCTGGCGCTCGCCGGCTATGTCGCCGCCGACGAGATGATCCAGGGCCTTCGCCTGGCGGGAACGTGTCCGACCCGGGAAGCATTCATCCAGAATCTGCGAAAGGTGACGAATTTCACCGGCGGTGGTCTGGTCGCCCCGGTCGACCTCAGCAAGCCGCTGGAGCCGGACAACTGTTTCAACTTCGTGAAGGTCGACCACGCGGGCCGCGCCTTCGCCTCGGTACCGCCGCCGGCGGCTCTCGACAAGAACGGCTTCTGGTGCGGCGCGCCGCTCACGTAGCGACCGGCGGGCCACCGCGGACATACCGTGGCAATGCGATGCTCCGTCCGCGGAGGTCGTGGCCCGCGGCACCAGCCGCCCTGGCCGGCCACCGGGTCCCGGGCGGCCACCGGGCCGGCGACCGGCAGAGGAGGCAGCAGTGCGCTTCGCCGCGCTTGGGGACAGCTTCACCGAGGGCGTCGGCGACGAGCGGGCCGACGGAAGTCCCCGCGGCTGGGCCGACCTCGTCGCGGCCGGGCTGGCCGCCCGCGATCCGGCGGAAACCTGGTATGTCAACCTCGCGATCCGCGGGCGGTTGCTCGAAGCCATCGTGACCGAACAGCTCGACGCCGCCCTGGCCCTCGACCCGCTTCCGACGATCGTGACCATCAACGGTGGCGGGAACGACATGATGCGCCCCGGGGCCGACCTGGTCCGCCTCATCTCCCTGCTCCTGGACGCGGTCGACCGGTGCCAGCGGGCCGGGGTCACCCCGGTCCTGCTCGCCGGTGCCGACCCGTCGGACCGGCTCCCGTTCGGCCGGGTGCTCCATCGCCGGGCCGCCGAGCTGACCGACGCGACCGCCAGGCTCGCCCAGGACCGCCGTGTGCTGTTCGTCAACGCCTTCGGGGACACGGAGATCCGCGCGCCGCGGTACTGGTCCGAGGACCGGCTCCATCTCAACCCGTTCGGCCACCGCCGGGTCGCGGCCCTCGTGCTCGCCGCCCTCGGCGCCGAGGCGACAGGACCGGCACCGCTCGCCCTGGAGCCGCCGTCGCCCGGCCCGCTCGCGGAGGCGCGTTACTACTGGCGGCACGTCCGTCCGTGGATGACGCGCCGACTTACCGGCCGCTCCTCGGGCGACGGGCGCATGGGGAAGCACGCGGGCTGGACCCTGATCGAGCCCGCGGCCGTCTGACCGGCGCCGGCACCCCCGGGGGGGGGCCCCGTTCCCCCCCCGGGGGGGGGCCCCGGGCCGCCGCCGCGGGGGGGCGGGGGGGGCGCCCGCCGGGCTAGGCGGGGGTGAACGTGACGGGCAGCGTGGCCAGGCCGCGGACCCAGATCGCCGGGTTCCAGACGAGGTCCTCGGCGGGCACGGCCAGGGTCAGGTCGGGCAGCCGGTCGAGGAGCACCTCGACGGCGGTCTGCGCGACGACCTCGGCGAGCTCCTGCGCGGGGAACGGGCAGCGGTGCTCGCCGTGGCCGAAGGTCAGGTACGCCTGGTTGCCGCCGGGGCCGGCGGCGCTGTCGGGGCGGACCTCCGGGTCGTTGTTCGCCGCGGCGACGCTGAGCACCAGCATGTCGCCGGCCTGGATGCGCTGGCTGCCGAGCTGGCCCGTGCGCACGGCCCAGCGGCCGGTGAAGTTGGCGACCGGCGGGTCCTCCCAGAGGACCTCGGACATCGCCTGCCCGACGCTGCGGCGCCCGCCGGCCAGCGACGTCGCGAACCGGGTGTCCGCCAGCAGCAGCCGCAGGGTGTTCCCGATCCAGTAGGCCACCGGCTGCTGCGCGGAGGCGATGACCGCGAAGAGATCCTGGAGTGCCTCGTCGTCCTTGTAGGCCGCCCGATGCCGGAGCAGCCGGGAGATCGTGTCGAAGCCCTCCCCCTGCCGCCGCTGCTCGATGAGCCGGGTCATCAGCGCCATGAGTCGGCCATAGGCGGCGAGTGCTCCCGCCCCGTGGTCGAAGAGCGTCACCAGGTCGCGGACCAGGCCGGCGGTCTCCTCGGCCGGGATGCCGAAGGTGTTCGCCATCACCTGAACCGGGATCCGGTGCGCGTACATGTACATCAGCTCGGCCTGGCCGCGGTCGGCGAACGTGTCGATGAGGTCGTCGGCGACCCGTTCGCACCGGTCTCGGATCTCGAACAGGTCGACGGCCCCGAGAACGTCGTGGATCGCGTCGGAGCGGCGGGTGTGCTCGGCGCCGGTCACCCAGGTGATCGAGTCGCCCTTCCCGACGGCCGTCCGCATCGGCCAGTCCGGGGGGACGAGGTCCCAGGCGTTCCACCGCGCCGAGTCACGGTCGTAGAGGTCGTTGCGAGCGGCGACGAAGTGGGCCTCCCGGTAGCCGAGGACCAGCCAGGCAGGGATGTCGCCCTCCAGCAGGACGGGCGCGACCGAGCCGTACTCAGCGCGCAGCCGGCGGTATAACACGTCGGCGTCCTGACTGATCGAGTCCCCGTACAGACGAGCGGCGCCGTCATGCGCCGGGTAACGCGCCGCGACCACCGCGGCCCACTGATCGGCCGGGACGGTCCGGACACCGGCGTTCGCCGCGGCCTCGGTCGTCAGATCGGTCATCACGTCATCTCCCCCTGCGCCCTGGTCCTGGCGCCGCGTTCCTGTAGCAATGTCGGCGATCATGCCAGGTCGCGCGCAGCGGGGTCGGCTGGGCCACCTGGGCTACGACACGCTGACCTGAAGGTCGTCGGGCCAGGCCGCCTGCCCGCGCCGGCCCACCGCCGCGGGCAGGGCGGCCCGCCCCGGTGTCGGGGCCGCGGTGACCGTGGGTGGCCACCGCAGGACCGCCGATGCCTCCGGCAGCGGCGTGGCGGGCCGGTCCGGCCCGGCCGGCCGACCGGTCAGGTAGTGGGCGACGATGCCGGCGACGTCGTGCAGCGCGGTGCCGGTGAACAGGCCCGGCCGGTCGGTGGCCACGACGTGCAGGCGCAGCCCGGCCACCGGGACGCGCTCCCAGCCCAGGCAGGGCGAGGTGTGCCGGGCGATCTGGGACGGCAGCCCCCAGACGTTCGACCAGTCGGCCGACCGGATCAGGACGACCCGTAGGTCCGACGGCCCCGGCTGGTAGGCCGCGAAGGCGCGCAGCGCCGCGGTGTAGACGTCGATCGCGGCGAGGATGTGCTCCTCGTAGCGGTTCGGGTCGCCGGCTCCCAGCGCGCGGGCGATCCGGGCGCCCTGGGCGGCCAGCGGCGCGCCGTGGTCGACGCCGCAGCGGCAGGCGCCCTGCCAGCCGCAGGCCAGGTGCCGCATCCGGGCCAGCTCGCGGACCGCGAGCACCGAGTCGGTCGACAACGGCGGATGGCCGGCCAGCGGCAACACCGAGTCGAGCAGGATCACCGGGCGGACCGGCTGGCCGAGGCCACGCAGCAGCCGGGCCAGCTCGTAGGCGACCAGGCCGCCCGAGCCGTAGCCGGCGAGCTGGTAGGGCCCGAACGGCTGCGCCGCCAGCACGCTGGGCAGCTGGTGCACGGCCATCGCCAGGACGTCGTCGAGCGGGCGGCGCTCACCGCCGCGGCCGGGCAGGTCCAGACCTCGGCACGGCACCTCAGGGCCGAGGGCGCCCGCCAGCGGCAGGCCCGGGTGTGGAGGCCCTTCCAGCCCGCCGACGAGGAACAGCGGGGCGGGACGGCCTCGGGTCAGACGGGCCGGGTCCATTCGACGCCGACGCAACCCGCCGCCACCCGGCCCAGGCCGGCGGCCTTCGCGACCGCGAACGCGGCGGCCGCGGCGGACGACCCAGGTGTGGCCGCCCGCGCGCGCGGGCTGGCGGGAGACGGGTAGGGGACCCGGACGGCCGTGGACAGGCCCATCCGGCCGATGAGCAGGGTCACTCGGTTGCCGCGGGCGCGCACGGCGGCGCGCCACTCCGCGGGGATGGTGTGCGGGAGCCGCTCGATCCCGACCCCGCCGCCGCGCGGATGGACCAGGTCCAGGAGACGGGGGCCGATCCGCACCGACCAGCCGGCGACCGGTGGCGGCTGGTCGCGCAGCGAGGTGTGCAGGGCGAGGCCGGTCGCGAGGGCGTGGGACAGCACCGGGTCGACCACCTCCCCGGGCAGCAGGGCCGCCGGGTCGCGGTGCACGGCCGGGTCGGTCATGATCAGGTCGTCGTCGTCATCGATGACCAGGATCGGCTCGGGCCGGCAGCCCGCCAGCGCGGCGAGCCCGCCGTCGACGAGGTGCGCGTACACAACGGTCCGCCCGCCGGCGAGCTCCTCGTCCGTCAGGATCGGGGGCGCCACCGTCACCGCCGACGGGCCGCAGCCGGCGTGCATCAGCTGCACCCGGCGCACCCGGCGTTGCGGGTAGCGCCGCAGGACCAGCGAGGTCGGGTCGCCGCCGGCCAGGTCCCCATCCTCCAGGCAGATCTGGCACCGGTACCGGCCGGGGTGCGGGCCGCAGCGCAGCTCGTCGAGCAGGTCGGCCGGGAGCAGGCGCGCGACCAGCGGGTCGACGCGCAGGTCACGCATCGCCGCCGCCTCCCGTCACCATGCCGCCGCGGCGCTCGCCGGCCAGCGGGTGGTGGACGAGGTCGCCCAGCTCACCGGACGCGGCGCCGGCGGGCGCGGCCACCCGGGCCGCGGTCAGCAGCGCCTGCGCCGCCGGCACCCACTCCGCGCCGGGCGCGCCGAGCATGCCCCCGATAGCGGCCCACTGGTCGACGATGTGGGCGAGCATCGCCGCGACGTAGGGCGGCATCCGGACGACGACGGCGGGCAGCAGGGTGCCGGCCGGGTACTCGGCCTGAATCAGCTGGCGCCGGTCCACCACCACCTCGAACTCCAGCCCCGGCTCGTCGTCGCCGCCGTCGGGCAGCGGGAGGGCGAGGTCGACCAGCTCGGGCACGTCCCGGGCCCGCGGCAGGGCGTCCCGCCCGGCCCGCAACAGCGCCTGGGCCAGGGCCAGCCATGGCGAGGCGCACCCACTCATGATCGAGAAGATGGTGTTCCAGTCGTCGACCAGGTGGGCGAGGCCGCCGGCCGTGTAGGGCGGCATCCGGACCGTCACGGCGGGCAGGACCGTGCCGGGCGGCAGGCCGGCCCGGATCAGGTGCACCCGGTCCACGTACAGCTCGGCCTCGACCGTCTCCAGCCAGGTGGCGGCCACGGTCAGCACCCTTCCGCCGTGAGCCGCGCGACAGTGCTCTGGCGACTGGTCTGGCGACTGATCTGGCGAATCGTGTGGCGACTGGTGCGGCGACGCCGCGGCGGGGTCAGGGCCGCGTCACGCGCCAGCACCACCAGAATCGCCCAGGCCCCGGAGGCCTGCGCCGGCGTGTGGTCAGGCCCGTCCGCGCCAGCCGCCGCCGCGGTGGTCACCGCGGCGGAACTGGCCGCGGCACCGGTGATCAGGGCGCGGCGGGACGGCGCAGACGGCATGGGTCAGCTCCTCGTCGGGAGTGGGCTGTTGGCGGCGCGCGCCTCCTCGGCGAGCGTCGCCTCCAGGGCGTGGCCCACCAGCGCGATGAGCGCGGACCGGGTCGACGGCTGGTTGCGCGCGTCGCAGGTCAGGATCGGGTGGTCGATGTCGAGCGCGCCACGGACGTCGCTGAGCGGGTGGACGGTCGCGCCTTCGAACTGGTTGACCGCGACGACGAAGGGCAGCTTGCGGTCCTCGAAAAAGTCGATCGCCGCGAAGCTGTCCTCCAGCCGCCGGGTGTCGGCGAGCACGACCGCGCCGACGGCACCGAGCGTCAGCTCGTCCCACATGAACCAGAAGCGGTCCTGGCCGGGCGTGCCGAACAGGTAGAGCACGACATCCTGTTCGGGCAGCGTGATCCGGCCGAAGTCCATCGCCACCGTCGTCGTCGTCTTGCCGGCGACTCTGGAGGTGTCATCGACGCCGACCGAGGCCGCCGTCATGTGCGCCTCGGTCCGCAGCGGGGGAATCTCGCTGATGGACCCGACGAACGTCGTCTTCCCGACGCCAAACCCGCCGGCGACGATGATCTTCAGGGGGATGGTGGTGGGCTCGGTGTCTGGTCTAGAGCCGCTGTAGGCCATCGAGGACCTTTCGGAGCAGTTCGGAGTCGGGCCGCCAGTCGGGGCGCTCGGGCCGATGCACCGCGACGAAGCCGGCGGAGGCCATGTCTGCGACCAGCACCTGCGCGACGCCCAGGGGCAGGTCGAGATGGGCCGAGATCTCCGCCACCGACTGGAGGTGGCGGCAAAGGAAGGCGATCTCGCGCTGCTCGGGAGGCATGGACGGGCTGCGCGCGGCACCCAGGCCCCGGCTGGTGGTGGCCACCAGGGCGACCATCTCCAGCGTCGAGGTGGGACGGGTCCGCCCGCCGGTCACGGCGTACGGGCGCACGACCGGACCGGCCTCCTCCTCGGGCAGCTCGTCGTCGCCCCGGGACACCGCACGCTCCTAAGCGGTCGCGCGGATCGGCGGGGTAAGCGCCTGACCAGCCCTGGTCACCAGCCGCGCCATCTCGAAGGCGATCAGCCCCGGGTCGGCGGTCCCGGCGGCGGAGACGGCCAGGCAGGCGCCGTCGCCGATCGCGGAGACGAACAGGTAGCCGCTGTCCATCTCGACGATCGTCTGGCGGACGTCGCCGCCGTCCATGTACCGGGACGCGCCGAGGGCCAGAGAGCGGAAGCCGGAGGCGACGGCGGCGATCTGGTCGCCGCCCTCCCGGCTGAGCGCCGCCGACCGCGCGAGCTGCAGTCCGTCGGCCGACAGCGCGACCGCCCAGTGGACGTCGGCGATCCGCCGCTCCAGGTCGTTCAGCAGGAAGTCGAGGTTACCGGTGGGTGGCATCGCCAGTCCTTTCGTCATCGCGGGCCGCGGGCAGTCCTTGCCCCTGCTGGAAACCGGCACGGAACGAGGTCACCAGCCGTCGGGCCTTGTCCGGGTCGGGCTCGTTGCGGGCCGGGCCGCCGGGCGCGGGTACCGGGCGGCCGCCCCGCAGCGCGTCGGAGAGGTTCGCGCCTCGCCGCCGATGGGGCAGGTGGCCCAGCGGCGGGTCCCCCGGTACGGGCCGGACCGCGCGGGGAGCCGGGAGGTCCGGAACGGGGACGGGCAGGTGCGCCGCGGGGACAGGCCTGGGTGGCACCGACCGGGGTGGGGGCGGCGGTGGCGGTGGCGGCACCGCCACCGGTCGGGGCACTGCCCTCGGGGCTGCCGGCGGCGGGGCCGGCAGGGGAGCCGTCGGCGGCGACTGGGGCGCCACCGGCACCGGGCCGCGGGTCCAGTCGGCGGCGACCATGTCGAAGACGGGCAGCCCGTCCGTCCGGCCGCCGGGCGCTCCGGCCGGGGCACCGTTCGGAGCGCCGTGCGGCCCTCCGTTGGGAGCACCGTTCGGAGCGCCGTTGGGGGCGCCGTTGCGCGCGGGCGGCGGGGCGAAGAAGGCGGCTCGGACCACCGCGGCCTCCGGCACGTCGTCGGCGTCGACGAGCGGCCTGGGCCGCCGGTCGAACGGTCGGTCGTCAGGGCGGTCGACCGGTCGAGGCTCCTCGTACTGGCCGCTCGGCCAGACCTCCTCACCGGGCCGGCCGCGGATCGGCATCGGCGGGAGCGGCGGCTCCTCGTAGCCGGCGCCGACCATGTCCAGCCGGTCGAACGCGTTCATCCGGGCCAGCGCGGCCTTCAGCGGCTCGTCGTCCGGCACGTCCGGCGCGGCGACGAGGTCGGCCTCGGCGAGCACGTTCGACGGCAGCAGCGCGATGGCGGTGACGCCGCCGTACGGGTTGCGGGCCAGCTGCACGGTGATCTGGTGGCGGGCCGCGAGGTTCGCGACGACCCACAGGCCCAGCTTGTCGCCCTCGGACTCGGAGTTGAACGGCGGCGGGTCGGCCAGCCGGCGGTTGAGCTCGGCCATCGTCGCGGGGGCGATGCCGACGCCGCGGTCCTCCACCTCGACGGCGACCCCGGTGCCGACCCTGCTGCTGGTGACCAGGACCGGCGTGCGTTCCGGGGACATCTGGCAGGCGTTCTCGATCAGCTCGGCGAGCAGGTGGATCAGGTCGCCGACGACCGGGCCGACGAGCCGGTCGTCCACGGTGGTGGACGCCTCGACCCGGGTGTAGGACTCGACCTCGGCGACCGCGGCCCGCATCGAGTCGATCACCTTGACGGGCGAGCGGAACACCCGGGACGGCCGGCCGCCGGAAAGCGCGATCTGGCCCTCGACCTCGCGGCGCATGCGGGTCGCGAGGTGGTCGAGGCGGAACAGCCGCTCCAGCATGTCCGGGTCCTGCTGGTCACGCTCCAGGTCGGTGATCAGCTTGAGCTGGCGGTGGATCAGTGCCTGGCTGCGGCGGGCCAGGTTTCGCATGGACGAGGACAGCGAGTGCTGGGCCGCGACCTCCGTCGCCGAGTTCACGGCGGCGGTGTAGACGTCGTGCAGCGCCCGGGCGACGTCGCCGATCTCGTCGTCCGACTCCAGGTCGGAGCCGTCGTCGAAGTCCTCGGCCAGTGGCCGGCGGGCCCGGATCGCGGCCGTCACGGCGGGCAGCCGCTCCTCGGCGACCGCCACCGCGCCCTCCCGCAGCGCCCGCAGCTGGCGGACCAGCCGCTGGGCGATCACCACGGACACGCCGATCGCGACAGCCATGATGGCGGCGGCGGCGAGCGCGACCAGCCAGGCCCGCGCGGTGGCCGCTGAGGCCAGCGAGCTGCTTCGGTTGGTCAGATCGGTGGTGATCTGCTGCTCGACGGTACGGAGGCGGTCGATCTCCGTGGTGACCGTGGCCTTCCAAACCTCGGGGTCGATGTCGATCGCCTGGCCGGACTGGGCCTCGGTCAGCACCTTGTCCCGGATCGCGACCGCCGGGGTTCTGGCCGGCGCGACCTGCTGGTCGTAGAACTGGCGCTGCCCGCTGTCGGCCGCGGCGTTGAACTGCGACATCCAGGCGGCCTCGCCCCCGACCGCGGCCCGGATCCGGGCGACGTTGTCGGCGACCTGGTCGTGCAGGAACACCGTCAGCGCGACGTAGCCGCGCTGCTGGGCGACCTGCTCGGTCAGGTTCGAGATGGCGGTCAGCGCGGTGACCGTGCGGGCCACCTCCTGGTCGCTGGTACCGACGCCGACCTGGGCCGCGGTCACACCGAGCCAGGCCGCGACGATGCCGTTGTAGGTGTCACCGACCCCGCTGATGCCGGCCGTCTTCGCGTCGATGCTCTTGCGCACCACGGACAGCTGGCCCATCTGCTTCTCCGCCGTGCCCAGCGCGAGGCGCAGCCGCGGGTCGTCGGGGAAGCTGGCGGCCTGCACCTGGGCGAAGGCCTTGTCGACGGGCGGGCGGGCCGCGGAGTTGTCGGCCGAGCCGACGCGGTAGGCCGAGGCCACCCACGTCGAAGCCGTGTACCGCTCCTGCCCCAGCGCCCGGATGAGCCGGTTGACCTGGATCGTCAGCTCGGCCGCCGACCTCGTCCTGGAGGCCGCGTGCGCGGTGCGCACCTGCGCGGCAATCAGGAACGCGCTCAGCGCGACAACGGTGAGAAGCGGCACCACCAACGCGGCGGCGAGCCGGTACCGAACCGGCCATCGCTCCATGTCCACTCCCCTCACCGGCACGCAAATGCCGCAAATCGGGCAGGCAATGCCGGAGCCGACCGCAGACGGTCGAAGGAGTCCCGAGCCGCGACAGGAATGGTCTCGGTGGGGCTATGGCCGCTGGCGCCTACACGGATGGGGGACCACCGCGTGGGTGCCGAAAGCCGGCCCCGGCGTGGCCGAACATAACCGGTCACCAAACGTGCGCATAGGTCGCGGATGTGGCCAGAGTCCGCCAACTTTTCGTGACGTGGCGTGACCCCGCCACCCGGGCACGGCCGCCGACGGCCAAAACGACGGACGGCGCCAGCCGCGGCGAACCCTCAGCACCCGTCGCCGGACGGCCTCGGAAGGAGCCCAGTTCACCGCTTTCGCCGATAGACGGCACGGAGCGTCAGGCCTCTTCGTGATGACGCAACGTTTGACAGGAACCGGCCACCTCCGGCGTCAGCGCCCGAGCCGTGCGCCAATCCCATGCCGCAGCCGCGACAGCCAAGGGCCTGACGCCGACAAACACGACAAACCCAACCCAGGAACGACCTGCTCCCACGTCGCCAGCGCGCCACGCGACACGCCGTGTACGGGGCGCAGTGACCCATACGTGGCGCGATCACGCCAGGTTGTCCTGACCACGCCAATTACGGACCATAGGGATAGCACCGACCGGCGCAATCGCGGTACCGTCCGCGCACACCGAGCAGCTGGCCGTGGGCCGGCTAACACCGTCCCCTGCCCGGAGCCCGGTGCGACGCAACACCGACGTTCGTCAGGACCAGACCAGACCACAACGACTCGTAGAAGAGCACCAAGTGAGCGACCTGGACCTGGGGTTCCTCGGCCTCAGCCCCACCGGCCTCGCGATCTGGGAGCAGGTGGCGCTGCACCCGTTCTCGTCCGCCGACGCCATCGCCGAGCTGCTGGGCACCACCTCCGAAGAGGTGGAGGCCGAGCTGCGCGCCCAGACGGAGCGTGGCCAGGTCCGCTGCGTCGGCGGCACGTGGGTCGCACAGGACCTCGCGGCCTGGCTCGATGCTCTGCACGCCCAGGAGCAGGCCGAGCAGGCCACCGCCGCCGCCGCGCGGGCCCGGCAGCGCGCCGACCTGCTGCGCAGCCACCTGCCGTCGATGCACCGCCAGGGCACCCGCAAGCTGGTCGGTGGCGACGGCAGCGAGATGATCAGCCACGCCGACGTGAGCGTCCGGATCGTCGAGCTCATCGAGCAGGCCACCCACAGCCTGCGGTTCATGCTGGCCGGGCTGATGAGCTTCGGGCAGAACACCCCGGTGATCGAGGCGATGATCCGCGCGGCCGGCCGCGGCGTCCAGCTCAGCAGCGTCTGGACGCCCGAGTGCATCGAGGCGGCGCGGCGCGGCGCGGCCGGGCGGCTCCCTCCGCTCGGCTGGGTCCGGTCCAACCCCGACGTCCCGTACCGCGCCGTCCTCAAGGACGACGAGTCGATCCTGGTCCAGCGTTTACCCAACGACCTCAGCAGCGGCGCGCTCGTGATCACGCATCCGCCGACTGTCGCCCTCTACGCCCAGCAGATCGACGCGCTGTTCGCCGACGGGGAGCACCTCGTCCCGTCGGACCCGGCCGAGTTCCGCCAGCGCCAGAAGGACAGCCAGATCATCCAGCTGATCGCCGCCGGCACCACCAACAAGGGGATCGGCGCCCAGATCGGCTACTCCGAACGCACCGTCCAGCGGCGGATCAGCGAGCTGATGGCGAAGTACGACGCCAGCAGCAGGATCGAGCTGGTCGTCAAGGCCGGCGATCTCCTCCCTCCGTCGCAGTCAGCCTGAATCGATGACCTGGCGGCCGGCGGCCACCCCGGAACGGTGGCGCGATGACCCCGACACAGCGTAATGACCCACGACGCAAAGCGAGGCTGACGAGGATGAGAACGACGAAGCGACCCGAGCATCCCGTCCTCGTGGCCGCCCTGGCCGGCGGCGTCGCGGCGGCCACCGGCCTGCTCACGGCGGGGCCGGCCTCGGCGGCCGACGTCTCGCCGACCCCGCCCCCGCCGACGGCCACGGCGCCGGCGGGCACGCCGGACGACGCCCCGACCAGCATCACCATCCCGGCCTTCGTCCTGACGCCGGTCGCCTCGCCGTCCGCGAGCAGCCCGGCCGCCGCCGGGACCGACGCGCCGGCCCCCAGCGTCGCGCCGACCCCGGACGCGTCCCGGACGCCCACGCCGACGACGCCGGACTCCCCCACCAACAGCACCGCGCCCACCACCCCGGCCCGGCCGACCATGCCGGGCCGCCCGACGACCCCGGTCCGGCCGACGACCCCCGCCAGCCCGACCGACGCGCCCACCGCCGAGCCCACCGCCGCCCCGACCCCGAGCCCGACCCCGTGGACGCCGACGGTCGTCGACAGCGCACCGGCCGCCGAGCCCGCCGCCGGCGGCCAGGCCGCGGCCCCGACGAACACGGGCTGGCCGAATCTGGCCCCGCCCTACAGCTCCGTGCCCACCGCGGGGCCCACAGCCGAGCCCACCGCGGGACCCACCGCGACGCCCACGTCGGCGCCGGCACCCGCCGCGGCTCCCGCGCCGTCGGCGCCGGCGGCGTCCAGCGCCGCCCAGGTCGTCCAGCGCGGCGACTCGCTGTGGACGATCGCCGCCCGCCATCTCGGCCCGGGTGCGACCGACGCCCAGATCGCGGCCGAGTGGCCGCGGTGGTGGGACGCCAACCGGGCCATGATCGGCTCCGACCCGAACCTGCTGCACCCCGGTGAGCAGCTGCAGTCGCCGGCAGCGGCCTGACCGGTCCGATGCCGCCGCCGCGCGCCCAGACGGGCCAACGCCCGCAGACCGGCCCCGCCGACCCGCCACCGTCGGTGCCCGGGGTGGTGGCCCTCGGCCCGTCCTCGGGCGACGCGGGCGTCGGCCAGGATTGGACCGGCACGTGGGAATCCGGCGACCTGCCCTGCACGGTCCGGCTGACCCGGATCCCGGCCGGCCCGGCCGACCGGGAGAACGCGACCGACGCTGCCCGCCGGCTCACGTCGCTGAACCACGCCCATCTGGTGCCCGTTCTGGCCGTCCTGGAGACCGACCGCGGCCTCGCCGTCGTCTCGGCCGCGGTCCCCGGCGCGGTCAGCCTCCGTCGGCTGCTCGCCCAACGCGCGCAGCTGGAGCCGGGTGAGGCCGTCACCATCGGCCTTCCGATCGCGCAGGCGCTCGCCGCGGCGCACGCACTCGGCCTCGGCCATGGCAGCCTCACGGCGGCCGACATCCTGCTGGAGCCGAACGGCCGGCCGCACCTCATCGGGGTCGGCATCGCCGAGCTCGCGGTCCCGCGGCCCGGGCCTGACCCGGTAACCGGGCCGGCCGACGTCTACGCCCTCGCCGGCCTGCTGCGCGACGCGATCAGCGGCGCCGCCGGCCCGGACGCCGCGGCGGTCGCCGTCGTCGCCGCGACCGCGCTGGTGCCGGAACCCGCCAAGCGGCCGACCGCCGCCCAGCTCGCCGACGCCCTGGCCCACAGCACCCGGCCCCTCCCGGTCCAGCTCGCCGCCGCGCCACCCACGCCCGCTCCACCAGCGACTCCCGCCCCACCAGCCGCTCCCGTCGCGCCACCCGCTCGCGCCCGGCCAGCGGCTCCCGCGGGGCCGTCCCCGACTCCCAGGCCGCGCCCCCCGCGGCCACGCCAACCCGAGGACAGCGCCGCCGACGCGCCCGTAAGCCTGACCTGGGCGCCACGCGGGCCCACGGCGCGGGCGGCGCGCACCAGCCGTCGACCGTCCGGCCGGCAGCTGGCCGTCGGGGCGGCCACCGTCGTGGCGGCGGTCGTCGCCGTCGCCGTCATCGCCACCGTCGTGGCGCACCTCGCCAGGCCCTCCGGCGGCTCCGGTGCCGCGGCGCCACCGAGCCAGTCGGCCCAGCAGGCCTGGACCGGCATCCTCGCCGGGCTGGAGACCGCCCGCGGCCAGGCCTTCCAGCAGGCGGACCCGGCCGCGCTCGACGAAGTCGACCAGAACGGCAGCGCGGTCTACAACGCCGATCTGGCGCTGATGCACGACACCACCAGCAGGGGGGCGCACGTCTCCCAGCTGACCACCCGCATCCTGGCGCTGCGGGTCCAGCAGACCAGCGCGGACCAGGTCTGGCTGGTGGTCACCGAGCAGACCGGTGCCTACGACTTCCTCGGCGCCGACGGGTCAGTGCTCGCCCACCAGGACGCCGGTGCCCCCGCCCACAGCAACGTCACCCTCGTCCGCACCAACGCCGGCTGGCGGATAGCCGAACGCGTCCCCGTCAGCTGAGCACCACCATCGCCGCGACCGTCGAGATCGGCGAACTGACACATTCATAGGTTTTCTACGTTGATGTCGATTTCATTAATAGGTATTGTCGATGGTGGCCCTGCCTCGAGCCTCTCCGATCCCCTGACCAGCCCCGTCAGGGGAGCCCGCGGCAGGGCCGACCCCTGGGACGACACGGCCGGCCGGCAGGCCCTCGACGCCGTGGCCGACCTTCCGCGCCCGAGAGCGGCGTACGCCCCTGCGCGGGCACCCTCACTACGATGAGCAAGATCCTGTCCAGCGCGGACAGGCAGCGGCAGCCGTGCCCACACGGTTCGTGTCGCCCAGAAAGGATCCACCGTGTCCGAAGGAACCGACCGCGTCGAGCAACGGCCGGCCATCCCGAACGCCACCCGGGGCTGGCAGGGCGCGCCCAGGAGCAAGCGGCGCGGCACCGGGCGCACCAGCCGGGGCCGGCAGACCCGGGACCAGCTGCTCGACGCGGCCCGGGTGGTGTTCGAGCGCGACGGCTTCCTGCAGGCCCGGGTCGCGGACATCTGCGACGAGGCCGGCGTTTCACACGGCTCCTTTTACACGTACTTCGTCTCCAAGGAAGAAATCTTCCGCACGCTCGTCGACTCGATCGAGCTCGACCTGCTCACCGTCGAACCCTCGACCGACACCGACCACGACCCGGTCGAGCGCATCCGGGCGGCCAACGAGCACTACCTGCGGGCCTACGCCGCCAACGCCGGGATCATGCGGGTGATTCACCAGGTCGCGACGATCGACGTCGAGGTCTGGCGGATCCGCTTCCAGCGCCAGGACGCCTTCGCCCACGCCATCGAGCGGCGCATCCGCCAGCTCCAGGCGGACGGCCTGGCCGACCCGGCCGTCGAGCCCTACTACGCGGCCCAGGCCCTCGGCGGCATGGTCGCCTACTTCGCCGAGCTGCTGTTCAACGCGCATGACCCGGTCGAGGCCGACCCCGACACCGCCATCGAGGCGCTCACCCGCATCTGGATCAACGCCCTCGGCATCGGCGACCGCGGCCCGCGCGGCTAGCCGGCCGTGGACACGCACGACCGCCTCGACCGGCCGGTCGAGAACCGCCATGGCTGGCGGGCCGGCCTGCTGCTGCTCGCGCGCAACCCGGCCGGGTCGATCTACGGCACGGTCCTCGCCGACTCGGTGCTCGCGGTGGAGGCGGAACGCCAGACGACGCTGCGCGACCTGATCTACGCCGAGCTCGTCACCGTGCTCATCTACTGGCTCGCCCACGTGTACGCCGAGTTCCTCGGCTCACAGCAGGGCGTGGGCCGTCGGGGCTGGCCGCGCCGGCTGGCCGAGACGATGTCCCACGAGTGGTCGCTGGTGACCGCGTCCTTCGTCCCGCTGCTCGCGGTCCTGCTCGCGGCGGCCGCCGGCGCCTCGGTGCAGACCGCGTCGCTCGCCGGCATGTGGACCGGCGTCGGCGCGCTGATCCTGTGGGGCGAGATCGCCGGCCGGCAGAGCGGCAGCGGCCCCTGGGCCTCGCTTGCCTACGGCCTCGTCTCGGGCGCGTTCGGCGTCGCCCTCATCCTGCTGCGGGTCCTCCTGCTGCACTGACCCGCCCCACGAAGCCAGGAAGTCGCGAGCCGGGCCCCGGCGGGGACCGGCTCACGGCCGTCCGGCGCCGCCAGCCGGGGCCGGGACCGCCACGAGCCGCCCGGACGGCGGCCCCGCCGGCCCTCCGTACCGCTGACCGACGATGAACAGCTCAGGCTCCGGTCCTCGGCTGAGCGTGCAGGAGAAGGCTCCCCGGTCCAGCTCGACCGTGCCGAGCACCTCGCCGCCCTCGCGAATGCGCACGCAGTGCCGGTTCGCCACGTCGGCGTACCAGACGGCCCCCTCGGCATCGAGGCAGATGCCGTCCGGATGGTCGCCGCCGGCGTCCGCCCACACCCTGCGGTCCGTCAGGCCGCCGTCCGGGCCGATGGCGAAGGCCGTCAGCCGGTTGGCGTGGGACTCGGCCACGACCAGCGTGCCGCCGTCGGCCGTGATCGCCATGCCGTTGGGAAACGCGAGGTCGTCCGCGACCGCGCGGACGTCGCCGTCGGGTGTGACTCGCGCGACCAGGCCGGGCTTCGGCTGGCCGGCCGGAAAGTCGAAGCCGATGTTGTTCAGGTACGCCGCGCCGCCCGCGTCGACGACGATCTCGTTCCACGGTGTCGTCGCGACGGACGCCAGGTCGGCGTGGGTGACCATCGAACCGTCTTCCTCGCGCCGCAGCAGCCGCTGGTGCGCCGAGTCGACCACGAGCAGCCGGCCGTCCGGCAGGAAGTCGATGCACATCGGGAACGACGGCACGCCGACCACGACCTCGTGCGCGCCGTCGGGTGCCACCGCGACGACCTGATGGGCGCCCCAGTCGGAGAACCAGACCCGCCCGTCGTGCCACCTCGTCGACTCGCCGAACACGATGCCTTCCCGCAACACCCGCACGCGACCGCTCCTTCGTTGGACAGCGTCACGACGACCGACCGGCGGGCGCGCCCGTTCTCATCGGCCGGGCTACCGGACGGCCTCGCCGGAGCCGGCCGTCAGTTCGTCGCCCACCCGCGGTGCTGGCGTGGCGGGGGGCGCGGGTGGCTCGGGCGCCGCCGCCACGGTGTGTCCGGGCCGCAACAGGACCGCTGCCAGCACGATGCCGGCCGCGACACAGCAGGCGGCGACCACCAGACCGAGCCGGTCGCCGCCGACCAGCGCCGACACCGGATCGCGCCCGGCCCTGGTCAGGCTCGCCGTGCGGCCCGCCGCGACCGTGCCGAACACCGCGAGGCCGATCGCCGCCGAGACCTGCATGGAGACGTTGACGATGCCCGACGCCAGGCCCGCGTCCGCCGGGGGCACGTCGGCCAGCGCCAGCGTCGTCAGCGGGACGAACGCGCCGCCGCCGCCGAGGCCGAGCAGCAGGGTGACGATCAGCATGCGCGGGAAGTACGGCGTGCCCACTCCGGCGGTCGCGAACAGGATCAGCCCCGCCAGCATGATGGCCATGCCGGCGACCAGGACCCGGTACGGCCCCAGGCGGGTGGTCAGCCACCGGGCGAACCCGAGCGACATGACGGCGACGACCCCCGTCTGCGGCAGGAACGCGGCCCCGGTCGCGACCGCGCCGTAGCCCAGCACCCGCTGCAGGTAGAGCGCCCCGAAGAAGAAGAAGCCGTACATGCCGGCAGCCATCACCGCGCGCACGGCGCTGCCGGCGATCAGGCTGCGCTGGCGCAGCACCCGCGGCGGCAGCATCGGGTCGGCGACGCGCGCCTCCCAGCCGGCGAAGGCGGCGAGCAGCACGACGGCGACCGCCCCGGTTCCCAGGGTGCGGGCCGAGCCCCAGCCGACGTCCGACGCCCGCACGATCGCGTAGATGCCGATGATCAGGGCCGCCGTGACGAGGACGGCGCCCAGCACGTCGATCCGGGGCCGGTTCGCGCCGTCGACGCCGCGGCGCCGGTCGAGCAGCAGCACCCCGCCGATCAGCGCGACGATCCCGATCGGCACGTTGATCGCGAAGATCCAGTGCCAGTTGATGGCCTGGGTGAGCAGGCCGCCGACGATCAGGCCGAGCGACCCGCCGCCGATCGACACCAGCATGTAGCGGCCGATGGCGCGGGCGCGCTCGGCCGGGTCGGTGAACTCGGCGACGACGATCGCGAGCACCGAGGACGACGCGAACGCGCCGCCGGCCCCCTGCACGAACCGGGCCGCGACGAGCGTCGCCACCGAGTCGGCGAGGGCGCAGCCGATGGAGGCCACGGTGAAGACGGCGATGCCGCCGAGGAACAGCTGACGACGCCCGATCAGGTCACCGAGCCGCCCGGCGACGAGCAGCAGGCTGCCGTAGGTGATCAGGTAGCCGTTCAGGGTCCAGGTGAGGTCGGCCTGGCTGACGTGCAGATCGGTCTGGATCGCGGGCAGCGCGACGTTCACGACCGTGGTGTCGAGCATGACCATCAGCTGGGCCAGCAGGACGACGATCAGCGCCAGCCATCGGCGTGGGTCCGGTCCCGCCGTCGGATTAATCTCGCTCATGAGATAGTCACTATAGCGGGACTATCTCAAGGCAGGTAACACCCCGTGCAGATAACCATCAACAGATCTTGATTGACATGGTCATGTTACGCTCGGACGGCCATGGCACTCTCGATGAGTCCCGTCGACCTGAGTGCGGTCGACCCGGACACTCCGGTCAGCACGGCCACCCCGACCGCCCTGGTTACTCAAAGTGACGAGACTGCTCCGGTGGACGCCAAGCGCCCGGGTGGGCTCGTCCTGATGACGCGGCTGAGCCGGCAGGTCTACCAGGCCGCCAGCGAGGACATCCTCGGCATGAGCCTCAAGCAGTTCGTGCTGCTCAACCAGCTCCACGAGGACGACGGCGTACCCCAGCAGCAGCTGGCCGAGTACCTCTGCCTTGGCGCGAACATCCTGGTGCTGCTACTCAACAGCACCGAGTCGGCCGGCTGGGTCGAGCGCCGCCGCGACCCGGCCGACCGGCGCCGCCACCTCGTCCACCGCACCCCGGCGGGCACCGCCGCGGTGGCCCGCGCGGAGGAGGCGATGGACAGCGTCGAGCACCGCGTCCTCGGCAACCTCACCCCCGCCGAGCGCACCGTTCTGCGCGGCCTGCTCGCCCGCGCCCTCGGCGACTGAGCTCGCCTCGGCGATCTGGTCGCCTGCCGGGGCGGCGGCGCGCTACAACTCTCGGCATGACGACCGCGACACCGCGCACGCCCTCGCCAGGAGCCGAGCCGGACTCGGGCCTCGGGCCCCTCGGCGCGCCGCCGCCGTTCGACCTGGAGATGGCCGCGGCGCTGGAGGCGCTGGCCGGTGTGCTGCCGACGGCGATCACGCCGGAGATGATCCCGCTGATGCGCGGCGGCCCTCAGCTCGGACCGACGAACGACGAGCTGGCCCGCGGCGAGGCCTTCACGATCAGCGAGGTGGCCGTGCCCGGCCCGGCGGGCGCGCCGGACGTGGGGCTGCTCGTCTGCCGGCCGACGGCCGCGACGATCGAGGCCGCCGGGGCCGACCCGGCCGCGGCCCAGCCGGTGATCTACCACGCGCACGGCGGCGGCATGATCATTGGAGACGCCCGTTCCGGGCTGCCGGACATCCTCGACTGGGCCGAGGATCTCGGGCTCGTCGTCGTCTCGGTCGACTACCGGCTCGCGCCCGAGAACCCGCACCCGGCCCCGGTGGAGGACTGCTACGCCGGCCTGCTCTGGACCGCGGCGCACGCCGCTGAGATCGGCGGCGACCCCGAGCGGCTGCTCGTCGCCGGCCTGTCCGCCGGCGGCGGCCTCTCGGCGGCGCTGGCCCTGCTCGCCCGCGACCGCGGCGGACCGGCGCTGATCGGCCAGGTCCTGATGTCGCCAATGCTGGACGACCGCAACGACACGCCGTCGGCGATCCAGCTGGCCGGCCGCGGTGTCTGGGACCAGTCGTCGAACGCGACGGGGTGGGGCGCCCTGCTCGGCGACGCCGCGGGCAGCGCCGACGTCTCGCCGTACGCCGCGCCCGCCCGGGCCACCGACCTGTCCGGCCTGCCCCCGGCCTACATCGACGTCGGCTCCGCCGAGACCTTCCGCGACGAGGATGTCGCCTACGCGGCCCGGCTCTGGCGGGCCGGCGGCCAGGCCGAGCTGCATGTCTGGCCCGGCGCCTTCCACGGCTTCGACCTGCTCGCCCCGCACGCGGCCCTGACCCGCCAGGCCAAGGCCGTCCGGCTGCAGTGGCTCACCCGGCTGCTGGCCCGGTAGCCGGGCGGGCCGAGCTCGCGATCACGGCCGGGTGAAGTCGGCGATCAGCCGGATGGCCTCGTCCAGCGCGGGGGGCCGGTGCGGGTAGTCCAGCGCGGCGAAGGTCACGCCCCGCATCCAGTGGGTGAGGAACCCGAACTCCCGCGCGGCGTCCCCGACCGGGATCAGCGACGTGCGCATCAGGCCCGCGCGCAGCAGCAGCAGACCGTCGACCGGACGCATCACGGCGAGCGCCGCCGACGTGGCGCCACCGGTCGGCCGGTCGTCACCGGGGCCGGGCTCCGCCGGGCTGTCCACCCGGATCACGGCCGCCACCGGCACCGGGCAATCAGCGGCCCCACCGACGGAATGGCGGCTCTTCGATCCGTAGCGCGGCAGCGGGATGCCACCGCCGAGGCCGAGCAGCTCCCCGGCGTCGTCCCAGAGCCTGACCTCCCGGCTGCACGACAGCACCTGCGCCTCGTCGCCGGCCAGGCGCAGCACCGCCGCGTCATCCCCGAGCAGCGGCCAGCCGAGCCTGCGGTGCAGTGCCGTGCTCAACGTGGACTTCCCGGCCCCGGACCGGCCGACCAGCAGCACGGCGCCGGCCGGGCCGACCAGCGTCGCCGCGTGCAGCACCGGCGTACCCGGCCCGCAGGCCAGCGCCCACGGGATGATCGTGGCGACGAGGTAGTCCACCTCGGCCTCGCTCGGCGGACCGGACGGCAGATGCCAGCTGACCTGCCTATCGGACCGCAGGGTGTAGGCGGCGAGCCCCTCCGGCGTGACGACCCGGTCGGTGCCGGCCGCGGCGTGGACCTCCAGGGGCCCGCGCCGGGTGCTCAACCGGGTCAGCAGCGCCCCCCGCGGCGCCGGCACCGAGGTGCCGCGCACGACGACCGTCAGCAGGTCCCCCCCGCCGTCCCGGTCGTCGTCGCCGCCCGTCAGGTACCTGTCGTAGCCGGGCAGGGCGACGTCGGACCGCACCTCGACGGCGCCGAAGCGGTAGCGCAGCGCGGCACCGCCGGCCACCGGGACGGCGAAGGGCCCCCCGGGCGGTTGCCCCGGGGGGCCGGGTGGCGTGGGCCGCGCCAGCCCGCCCCGGGCCCGGGTCCGCAGATCGG
>NZ_JADWYX010000011.1 GCF_016786355.1 Frankia sp. AgB1.9 | reverse complement strand
AAGCCCCAGAGGCGCTGCCCGCATAACCCGATTCTCACCGACACAACCGTCAAACCACTTCAGCGACACACCACTAGGCGAGTCTGGCGAGGTCGAGGATGGTTTCGTGTCCGTCGGCGAAGCTGACGATCATCCGGGCCGTTCCGCCGATGGCCTGAAGGTAGGCGTTCAGGGTGGAAAGAAGCAGGTCGTGAGGCTGCTCCATACGGCTGATGGCCGCCTGGGTGACACCCAGGCGGCGGGCGAGCTCGACCTGGGTGAGTTCGGCGGCCTGGCGTAGCGCGGCCAAGCCCATGGCGTAGGTGCGGTCCGCTTCGGCCATGTCTGCGCGGACCTGGGCAACCTGGTCGGCGATGTCGGGCCTCTGGGCGAGCTGACGGATGCGGTCGTTGCCGCGGATGAACCTGACGTCGTCCTCGGTCATCGAGAGCTTCCTTTCTGGCGTAGCCAGGCGTCGACGAGTGCCTCTCCGCGCGCTGCGGCGCCGGCGTAGAACACGTCCCCGATCGTCTTCTTGTCGAAGCCGATCAGCGCGACGACGACATGATCATCGTTGGGGAACCAGCAGATGATCCGGACCGCGACGTCCGGGTCGAACGGGTGGGCGACGCGCCACAGCTCGTGGCGGCGGGCCTGTCGTACCCGTTTGAAGGTCGCGGACTCCTCGGCGGGTCTGACCGGGAGGTCGGTGAGGGCTTGCAGGAGCGCGACCGCGACGGCAAGGAGTCGGCCTCCCCGCTCCTCGGCGCCGGTCAGCCAGCGGTCGAACTCGTCCGTCCAATCGACGATCACTTTCAGATTATGAGCCCGAGTTAATACAACGTCAAACTCATACGGCCAGTATGACCACACCGCCGGCCGACGGGCAAGAGATCGCAGCAGATCCCAGGAGCGAGGACGTCATGCCGGCCGAGACGCCAGCCAGCCGAGTCTCGCCTACCGTCTCGCGGTCACCTGGCAGGAGAAGGGATCGGCCATCCGGCGCCTGGTCCGAGACTGTCCCGCCAAGCCGAGACCATGTCGGGAACGCCCGATTCGACCAGCGTCCTGGCTGCGACACCCGCTGGGAGTCGATCCGCTTGCGGGCAGTCAGGGGAGGGCCGAGCGTCGTACAGAATCCGCCGGGCCAGTTCGGACGGTTGGCTCCGTGGCGGTGAGGCACGTCCCACGTTGGCTATCCGCCTCATCGCCGAACGGCGATGGCACGCTGGTCTGAGCCCTTGCTCACCCGAGCAGCGACGCGAGGGGCCAGCGAGCCCCAAGCCCGACCGCTGGCCCGCAGGGCGAATCCTCGGTCGGAACGTGCGACTCGCCAGGTGACTCTCTCGCTGGCTTGCCAGCAGAACTGGAGACCGGAGTGCTGCCTTTGGAGCAGGCCGAGTCAGTCTCTGGGAACCGTTCCCCGGTCCCATCCGGCATCCTGAACACGGGAAGCGAATCTGACTGAGCGCCTCGAGTATCCAAGCGCTGGTCTGAAGACGGCCGCCTGGCACGTTGACGACTGGAGCGGAGCCGTAGCCGCACCTGCGGCTCTGCAAGATCGGTGGCGGACGACGTGCTCGCCTACGTCAGGAACGCACGGGAAGGCGCGAGTCTGTGAAGAGGTCGGGATATGACGACGTCTGAGGTGGGGGTTCCGACCTACGACCAGCTGTTGTGGCCGTCTGTCAGGGCTTTGCGAAGCCTAAGCGACTCGGGCGCGATCTCCGAGCTCAACGCGAAGGTAATTGAGCTCGAAGGATTCAGCTCCGCCCAGCAGGAGGTGCTCCACGGCGACGGTCCACAGACGCAGATCATCTACAGGCTTGGCTGGGCACGCACCTACCTGAAGCTGATGGGGGTGGCCACCAACAGCTCCCGGGGTGTGTGGACGCTTACCGATCTCGGCCGCAGCGTCACCGCAGCGCAGATCCCAGGGCTTCACCAGACGGCAAGGATCAACGCCGCTTCATCGAGGGCTGCCAAGGCCGTTAAGCGGGTGCGGGCCGGCGTCACGACCAGTCAGCGCGCCGACGCGGGCGAGGCCGAGATCGTTGGTGACGCGTCAAGCAACTGGAAGGAAGTCCTCCTCGATGCACTGCTCGACATGAAGCCGGACGCGTTCGAACGACTTGCGCAGCTACTCCTCCGGGAGGCAGGGTTCTTGGACATCAGCGTCACCGGAAAATCCGGTGACGGTGGCATCGACGGTGTCGGCGTGTACCGGCTGGCGCTGGTCAGCTTCCCGGTCTTCTTCCAGTGCAAGCGGTACAGGAGCAGCGTTGGTGCCCCAGCCGTCCGCGACTTCCGGGGCGCGATGGCTGGCCAAGGCGATAAGGGCCTTCTGATCACGACTGGCACCTTCACGTCGGATGCGAAGAAGGAGGCCACAAAGCCCGGCGCCCCTGTCATCGACCTGATCGACGGCGACACGCTCTGCGATCTCCTCAAAGAATACAAACTCGGCCTCGACGTCGAGATGGTCGAACAGGTCACTGTCAACCCCGGGTTCTTCGCCGACATCTGACCCGATATCAATCGGGCGCCGCGATCAGGACATCGCGCCAAAGTGAGTCTGCTCTGACGGACGTTTCCCTCGCGCGGCCGGCACCATCAACCGGTGCTCGTACTCTGACGAGACGCCCGCCCGTGGCAGCTGTCAGGGATGGCGTCGGAGCAGGTCGGTGACACGTTGGTCGGTCAGCTGGACCGCGGTGCCGGGGGTTCCGACCGCGCAACCGGCGACGAGGACGGCTCGTTCGGCCGCGGTGTCCGGGTCTCGCCCCGCCAGCAGCGAGTGCAGGAATGCCGCGAACAGCGCGTCGCCCGCGCCGGTCGTGTCGACGACCCCGAAGGGAGCGACGGCGGGCACCCGCCGGGCCGGGCGATCCCGGACGGCCAGCAGAGCACCGGCGGCACCGAGTCCGACGACGACGATCCTCGCCGGGAACCGCGCGAGGGCAGCCGCCGCGAAGGGTGCGGGATCGGTTTCGAGGCGTTCGGCGGAGCAGAAGAGGATCTCTGCCGCGTTCAGCCAGGGCTGGCTATAGGCGTCCTCGACCCCAGTCACGGTCTGGACGTCGACAGCGATGGGGACCCTGGCGTCTTTCGCGATCGTGAGTAGTGGCCGGTTGAAACCAACCGTGGAAAGCACCGCGAGACGGGCGCCGCGCAGGAGCCACGCGAACAACTCCGGCGGATAGACAGCGTCCGGTACATCCTTGAGATCGGTGTGGATCTGCCGGGCACCAGCCTTGTCGACGAGGACGGCCGACGTAGGGGTGTGGCCTGTGCCTACTACCCCGTCGCCCAGCAGTCCGAGACGATCCAGCTCCGCGCGGACCAGAGCGCCCGCGGGGTCGGCACCCGCCATCGTGGCCAGCACGACCGAAGACCCCAGCGCCCGCAACGTTCGGGCCACGTTGAGGCCGACCCCGGACGCCTCCACACGCAGCTGGTGCGGCAGATAGCGCACCGGCGAGTACGGGACCGGGAAATCGTCGACCGGGATGGTCTGCTGCACGTTCACGACACCCGCGACGACGACCGGCCCTGTCATGGGAACCAAGTTAGCCCGCAGCATCGATCCGGCCGCGGCCGACGAGCCACTGGTCACCTTCACCAGCCAGCACCGGACGACCTCGGACCGGAAGGCCTATGCCTTCTTGGTGGCCGTGTAGATGTTGTAACGCCACGCCTCCTGGTGCTTCCACATCTCCACACCGCTCATCGCGTTGACGGCCTTCTCCGTCTTGCCCAACCGCCGAGCGAGGGCATAGGGAACGCGGCCGAGGACCGCGAACGCGCGCAGCATCGGCAGCATGCGGACCGTCACGTCCTCCACGGACTCGACCTTGAATGACGCCGATTCGAGCAGGTTTTCGAGGTCGCCGTGGTTGAGGCGGTGCCAGGCCGGCATGGCACCCAGCGCGCACACGGCATCGAACGCCGCCCGCGCGGCCGGCGCCAGCCGCTCTGCAGGCGTCCGCGAGTACTCGAACATCACGAGCCGCCCGCCTGTGCGCAGAACCCGATGGAACTCGGCCAGCACCCGCTCAGGATCGGCGGCGTGTACGAACGTCTCCATCGTGTAAGCCCCGTCGAACGTTCCGTCCTCGAACCGGGAGAGATCGTGGTAGTCCCATTCGACGAACCGGGTGTGGCCAGCGAGTCTGGTTCTCTCGCTTCGGCGCCCGGCCCCATCGAGGTTGAAACCGAGAATGTCTATTCCGGTGACATCCAAGCCGAAGGCGACCGCCAGCGTGCGCGCGACCTCCCCCATGCCGCAGCCGGCATCAAGTACCAGCGAACCGGCGTCCAGACCGAGCCGGTCGCCGAGCTGATGCTCCATCCGGCGCATCGCAGGCGAGAATCGCCATCCGGAGTCCCCGGCCTCGTACCAGCCGAAGTGTTTCGTCCCACGCAGCAGGTACAGGTAACCCAGACGTGACTCCGTGCGGTCGTAGTACCGAAGCACCGCTTCGAGGTTCGTGTCGCCCTCCGGGACCCTGCGCACTATGTCCCGGGAGGCTACCGACTCAGACAGTCCGCCTGACCAGACATCGTGATGACTCCGACAGATGACCGGGTCGCAGTGCGGGCCGTCGGCGCCTACGAGCGGCTACAGCGGGGCGATCACGGTTCGACGGTACAGAGTTGATCCTGGTCAGCGGCGCAGAGCGGGCCGTTCCTGCAACGCGGTAAGGAGCGAGGCGAGCCCGGTGACAATCGCGCCGCCGACCTCGATGGCCCGGCCTGGCTTCACCTGCCACGCGCTGGCGAGGTCCTCGACCGCGCCGCCGGAAGCAGGCCTGGTGAGCCCGAGGCAGATCCCGTCGCGGTCGACCGCGTTGACCACGAACAGGTCACGACGCTCCGGCGAGGTGGCGACGTCGCCCTGCTGGTAGTAGCCGTCGGTCAGGTTCGCGAGCACCGCCTGGCCGGCGGCGGTTGTGCTGTCCACCGACCAGGCGCGGTAGGCGAGGGCGAGGCCATTCAGTCGGTATCGGGGGTCGGGTTCGACGCGGAACATCGCCAGCGGCGCGGGCTTCGAACCGGGCGGTGTGCGGATGGCGCCAAACCGCGTCACCCTCGCCAGCAGGTCGAGCGCATCGGAGGCGGACGGTGCGGAGTCCCACATCTCCGGGTCAGTCGGCGCCGGCGCGTAGGCGGGCGGTCCAGGCGAATCCGCCATCAGGTTGTAGAGAAATCCCAGGAGCGGCCAGGGCTCGGCGAGATCGAGGTCCGTCAGCAGGCCGTCCGCCGCCTGGCCGAGCCGCCCCTGGCCATGATCGGGCCGTTGCGAAACGTCGATCACCATCTGCCCTCCCCCGATGCCGGCGATGCGACTCAAGCCCTACCTGTCGACTTAGGCAGTGTCTAAGCCATCTCCGATGCAGGTGGACCCACTCGAGGTGGTCGGGCTCCCCCGAGGCTGCCTCAACAATCAGCAGGCCCGGTCAAGAGGCGGTTGGCGCCCGTTTCGAGCATTGGTCGCAGGTCGTCGATCAGCGATTCGATGCTCGCGTCGCGGGCGACAGCCCGGGAGATCGCGGAGGCTACGACCGGTTGTGCAACGGCCGTGACGAGGTCGGGCCTCTCCGCTCGCCAGGCGACGCTCTGCGCTCCTCGTCCTGGGCTGCGGTAGTAGTAGTGGGCGGTGGCCAGGAGCCCGGTCACCGCCTCCACGACGCCCTCGGCGGGGCCGACGACGGCGAAGCTGCGCCGGCTGAGCTCGGGATTGCTCACGACCATTGAGGTCGCCGCTCCGGCGTAAGGGTCCCGCCAGCCGTAGTGCAGAACACCGACACCGGTCTGGAGAGCGGCACCCATGCACAGGCAGCAGGGCTCCACATTCGTGTAAAGAGCATGCTGCTGGAACGAGCCGCGGCAGGGCAGCTGCGCGAGTGCGTTGACCTCAGCGTGCGCGATCCGCGTATTCGAAAGCTGGCCGGGCAGCGCGATGTCATCGTGACGGGTGCTGCGCCCCTGCCCGACCACCGAACCGGAACCGTCAAGGACGACCGCGCCGATCGGCAGGCTCCCCGCCCGATAGGCCTCCCAAGCCAACGACATCACCAACGGCCACGGAAACTCCACCACCTCAGGATCGCAGATCCTGTTACTAAAGGTGGTCGGGTCAGTGGCGGTCGGTCTGTCGCCACGCGTAAAGATCGCGCAGAGCGCCGATCTGAGTACCGTGATGACCTACCTCGTTGAGCGCGCCCGCGATGAAATGCGTGGCTGAGTGAGCGGGACCCGGCGGGCCGGCAACGCACACTCCACCCCTTGGCGGCTCCGGGGCATACGTGTACCCAGCAGTCGCCATTTCGAGCTGGTCGTCGTCGGCGCGCTCGATCGCCTCGCGGAGTCCTTGCCAGCCGTCACGCAACGCGGTAACGGCCTCGGCAGCGCTGGTGAAGATCGGATGATGGGAAAGGTACGGGGACGTCCAGCCGCTGGCCATAGTGCGCGTCCCGCCCAAAAAGTCGATGCCACACAGACGATCGGGCAGTGATCCTATGTGCCAGTACAGCCAGGCGATAGTGGTCATCGGGACCGGGGCTGGCTCAGGAATCGCGAAGTCCGCCACCCATTCTCCGTCTCCGAACGGGTTTGGCGTCAAGCACTGGCCTTGCCGGCGAATACTCCAGGTCGCCGTGAATGGCTCCCAGAAGAACTCGTCATCGGTCAGATCTTCCCAGGCGCGGGAGAGGGGTGAAACGCTCGATTGGGTTCATCACCTCGAGCAGCGTGCCGGCTCTTCTCCCGGTCATGAACCACATCGTACTCAGCGCCCTGCTCATGCCTGAGTTCGACCGAGGGCATGCTCGGAGGTGCTGCCGCGCCGAGGACGGGGACGGCCGGCTCAGCCGCGGTCGTGGAGGGTCACCTGGTAGCCGTCTGGGTCGGCGAACGTGAAAGTGCGGCCGAACGGCCCGTCGACAGGCGCTGAGACGATCGTCGCGCCGGCAGCGGCGAGGGCGTCGTGGATGTCCTGCGCGTCGGGGGCGTGCAGCCACAGCGCCATTCCCAGACCCGGCCGCGCGACCGCGTCCAGGTCGACGCCCGCGACGACGTCGCGGACGGCGAACGCGATCGGCTTGGTCTCGAACACGACGGCGTGCGGCGGTGCCGCGGCGGAGCGCTTCAGCCCCAGGTACCGCTCGTAGAAAGCGGCGGAACGCTCCAGGTCGCGCACCTGCAGTGAAACGAAGTCGGGTCCTGTGACGGCCACGATTCTTGCCTCCTCGTCCGATGTCAGTCTTCTGACATACGTCAAGGTATGTCAGACTACTGACATGAGTCAAGGCGGGCCGGGAATCGAGCTGGACACCTCGCTGGGGTACATGCTGAAGGCGGCCGCGAGCGCTCTGCACTCCGCGATGGAGGCCGTCCTGAGGCCGCTCGGCATGACGATCACCCATTACGCCTGCCTGGAGCTGCTCGCCCAGCGGCCGGGACTGTCGAACTCCGAACTCGCCCGCGGAACCTTCGTCACCCGGCAGTCGATGAACGTGCTCCTGCAGGCCCTCGAACGCCAGGGACTCGTCGTCCGCCCAGAACAGGCACCCGTCGGCAGGGCCCGGCCGACGGAGCTGACCGCCCGCGGGCGCCGCCAGCTCAAGGTGGCCAGCGCCGCGGTTCGCCGCGTCGAGCAGGACATGCTGGCCAATCTCGATATCAGCGAGCAAGATCAGATGCGGCGCCTGCTCACCGCATGCATCGCCTCTCTGACCGAACCGCCCGCATCGGCGACGTAACCGCTCCGGAATTCCCGACTTTGCCGTGCCCCTGCTCGGCGCTGGGCCGGCGTACCCGAGTCCGGGCGCCAGCCAAGGTCATCCTCGGGCTCGGAGTCCGTTCAGGAGGAGGGCGAGCAGGCGGTCGGCTTGGGCCGAGCTGTCGGGGCTGTCCTGGGCGGCCCAGGCGATGGCGCCTGTCAGCTTCATCAGGTCGGCGGCGTCCGCGTCGGCGACGACCGCACCGCAGCGCCGCGCCCGTGCGAGCAGCTCCGCCCCGACCTCGAACAGCTGCGCATGCCAGGTCGCGACCAGGCCGTGCTCGCGGTCGAGCGCCGAGTTCATCACCGCGGCCGAGAGTCCCCGGTAGGTCAGGGCGTGCAGGAGCGTGGCCCGCAGCCAGGTCGACAGCGCGTCCAGCTCGTCCTCGGCGCTCAGCAGTCCCCGACCGAGGGCGACCAGCTCGGCTATCTGCTCAGCGAGCACCGCCTCGACCAGGTCCAGCCGGGTGGGGAAATGCCGGTAGAGCGTTCCACTGGCCACCCCGGCGCGGCGGGCGATCTCGTCCAGCGAGGCATCCACGCCGAACTCGGCGAACGCGCGCCGCGCCTGCTCGACCAGCTGGTCGTAGTTGCGCTGGGCGTCCGCGCGCCTCGGCCGCACAGCTCTCGGCCGCCCAGCCCGCGGCCGGGAGTCGTCGCCTGCCAACGTCATCCTCACACCCTTGCTAACCGGGGACACAGTCCGCTACGGTCTCCGCTAACCGGACCATGCCTCACCTTACTGGCGCGGAGATTCCCGCACCCTGGAGGACATCCCGATGACGCTGTCGGAACAGGACCGAACCGACATCCACGACCTGATCAACCTGCACGGCCACCTCACCGACGCCGGCCGGCTGGACCAGGCCGGTGAGCTGTTCACGGAGGACGTCATCTACGACGTGGAGGACCTCGGCTACGGCTCGCTCCATGGGCCCGCGGCCATCCGCGAGGCCGCGCTCGCGGCGGGCGACGCCAACCCGGTCGGCCACCACGTCACCAACATCGTGATCACGCCGACTGGCGATCTCTCCGCGCGAGTCCAGTCCAAGGGAATCGGCATCACGGCGGGCGGCACGGCCGGAAGCGTCGTCTACGACGACATCGTCACCCGCCAGCCCGACGGCTGGAGGATCAGCCACCGCAAGGTGACCGCCAGGCGCACGCCTCTGAACGGGACCGCCGGGCGCACGGCTCCCGATGGGCAGGAACGTGGCCCGCGCACGGTTCTGGAACTCCTACGCCAGGCCGCCGTCAACCAGTCGGTCGAGGAGATGAGCGGCCTGTACGCCCTGGACGCCGTCCACGAGTTCCCGTTCACCGCACCTGGCGTACCGTCGCGCCTCGAAGGCCGGGACGCGATCGTGAGCTGGATCGCCGACGGGTGGAAGGCCAACCTGTTGAAGTACGAGCGCTATCGCAGCCTCGCCGTCCACGACACCAGCGACCCGGCGACGATCGTCGCCGAACAGGAAGCCGTCGGTACCAGCACAGCCACCGGCGAGTTCACCCTCCCCAACGTCATCGTGCTCACCGTGCAGAACGGGAAGATCACCCACCTGCGGGACTACGTGAACGTCCTGGCGGCGATGGCTGTCATGGGAAAGAACCCGTAGCGAGGCCCGCGGCGATTGCGCTGGTCAGCCGGCTGCACCCTTCCTGAACCAGTTGAACCGCCACATGTGTCACGCCGCTCGGGGACAATGTGAAGGAGTCGCGCCGCAGGAGCGTCCGCCCGTCAGAACGGCGACCACCATGCCGCACGACAGAGGCGATTGATCGGCCCTGATCCGTCAATCTTCGTCGACAGGAGCGAGCACGCGGGCATGAGCAAGCTGACGGTCACGCCGTGGCGGAGGTTTGGGCATGATCGGCTCTATGTCAATCTCCCGGATGGGAAGAGCGCCGCCTGGCTTGACCTGCAGACCAATCAGGTCAGCATTCTGCTCGACGTCGATCGGGACGCGGTACTCGACGCGCTCTCCCTCTACCTGGAGCAACGGCCGCCATCACCAGCTCGGCCGTCCCCGCCGCTGGCGCTGAATCCGGTCCCTCCACCGGTTCCTCCGCCCGGGCCGGCAGGCGCATCGTCGCCCGTCCCGACGCCAGATCTCCCGCAGGCAGCCCCGTCGACGCCGGAACTGCCGGACTTTCCAGCGCGAGCACCTCTGGTGGGATGGGTCCCGCAGCTCCCGGCGGCAGACGTGCTGCCGGCGACTTTCCAGCCCGGGCCGCCGCCCGCGGAGGCGTCCGATCCTGTCGGAACGCTCGCCCCGGGGGCTGACCTTTCGGCCGATCTCAATCCTGTGGACGATCTCGCGCGCAACCCGCCCGGAGCAGCACTTCGCACGAAGATCGAGGAGCTGACGCCAGGCTTCTGGCAGTCCTTGCGCAACTGGCTGCGCGGTCGGCCAGCGGAGGACCTCGAAAGTTGGCGTAAGGGTCTGGCTGGCGAGGAGACAGCGGCGAACGAGCTGGAACGGCTTTCCTCGCGGGGATGGCGGGTGCTGCATTCGATACCGCGCGCCGAAGAGGTCGACATCGACCACCTGCTCATCGGACCCGGCGGCGTCTTCACGGTCAACACCAAGTACCACCCCGGCGCCAACATCTGGGTTGGCGACCGAGTGGTGAAAGTCAGAGGCCAATCCACGGAGTACGTGCCACGAGCGTGGGGCGAGGCCAGGACGGTCTCAACGATACTGAGCCAGGCCTGCGGATTCACGGTGCGGGCCGAGCCGGTACTGGCATTCGTCGCCGTGAGAAGCCTGGTCGTGGCGCCCCCTCGCGACAACGTTCCGTCCAGGCGGGTCCGCGCGATCAGATCCGCTGAGTTCATCACCTTCACCGGCCTTCCAGAGGTGTGGTCGCCGACGCACGTGGAGCGGATCTACACCGCGGCGCGAGACCGCCGCAACTGGTCGCAGGCCGGACTGGCTGGCGGGTAGCCCGCGCCGCCGACTGGTCCCGGAAGCCGCGGCCGTCGGGCTCCGTCCTGGACTCGGCGGATGCCGGGCGTTGTGCGCGCGAGGAGCACGTCTAATACGCGGTCGGCTGAGCGAGGAGGTCGCGCACGCTCCGGGGTTCGTGGCCGACGAGTGTCCCGAGCAACGGGTCTACTCCGGCGAAGAAGCCTCCGTGGGCGGCCTCGTACATGCCGAGCGTGAAACGCGCAAGAAACTCTTTCTGCCCTGCGGCGATCTGGGTGGTAACCCACTCTTCCTGATCCATCACCGCGAATCCGATCTTGCGGCCGGTCAGCTCGGACACGATCGCGGCGATGTCCTCGAACGTCGGCGCAGCGCCTGCGGTCAGGGTCGTCGGGCCGTTGTAGGCGCCGTCCGAGGCGAGGATGACGGCCGCGGCCTCGGCGGCGTCTTCGCGAGCGGTCCACGACACCGGTCCGTCGGCCGGCACGGTGATGGTTCCGGTCTCCCGCCATGGGCCCATCAGCCAGTTAAGGCTGTGTGCATAGAAGCCGTTCCGTAGCGAGGTCCAGGCGATCCCGGACGCGGCGAGCAGTTGCTCGGTCGCGGCGTGATCGCGGCCCGGACCGAACGGGGAGTCAGGCGCCGCTCCCTGGTGGCTCGTGTAGAGGATGCGGCCGACTCCCGCGATGACCGCCGCGTCGATGGCCGTGCGGTGGAGGCTCACCGCGTTGGCGCCCGGGTCGCTCGACGACACCAGAAGCAGCTGGTCGGCACCTTCGAACGCGCTGGGCAGGGAGTCCGGGTCGGCATAGTCGCCGCGCCGCACGGCTACGCCGCGATCCGCGAAGCGCTGGGCCTTGGCCGCGTCGCGGACGGCGACAACAACCTCTTCCGCGGGAACTCGCTCCAGGAGGTGGTCCACGGTCGCACCGTTGAGGGCACCCGTCGCTCCGGTAATGACGATCATGATTGATCCTCCGTGCTATCGATGGAATCAGATTGACCGTATCAACGGAAACATCTTGATAGCAAGCCTGAGTTATCATCGGAAACATGATCGATGCGACCAGCAACCGGAGCGAGGTACGGTCCAAGATCGTCGATGTCGCCGCTCGGCTGCTCCGGGAACAGGGGCCAGGCGCGGTCACCACGCGTGGCGTCGCGGAGGCAGCCGGCGTGCAGGCGCCGACGATCTACCGCCTCTTCGGCGACAAGGACGGTCTGCTGGATGCCGTCGCCGAACACGTGATGGCCACCTACGTATCGGCCAAGGCCGCGATCGTCGCCGCTGAGCCGGCAGATGACGTCGACCCGTTCGACGACCTGCGTGCCGGGTGGCAGACGTACATCGACTTCGGCCTCGCCAACCCGACGCTCTACACACTTCTGAGCGACCCCGACCGCGCGCTGCGCTCGCCCGCGGCGCAGTCGGGCAAGCGGGTTCTGGAGTCACGGGTTCACCGCGTCGCGCTGAGCGGGCGCCTGCGGGTCAGCGAACCGCGCGCGGTTGATCTCATCCACGCGGCCGGCACGGGCGCTGTACTGACGCTGCTGTCAACACCGCCCGAGCAACGCGATCCCACCTTGGCGGACGATCTGTTCGACGCCGTCCTTCATCGCATCGCCACCGACAGTCCCGAACTTCCCGAGAGCGGCGCCGCGGCCTCGGCAGTCGCCCTGCGCGCCATCACGCCCCGACTCGACATGCTCAGCGGCGCCGAACGCCAACTCCTGGCCGAATGGCTCGACCGCGCCATCGACGCGCTTTAGCCGGATCCGCTCGCGAGTCCCACGACCGCCGTTGCCGAAACGGGTCGGGTCGGTGAGCATGTCCGGATGACTGATCGGAGAGGGCTGCCGTCGACCAGATCGGCGCCGCAACGGGAACTTTCTGACGGTCGCGCTCACGTCGCCCACGATCGCCCCAAGACGCAGCAGGTCTCTCGGCGCCGCCGGGCAGCCGCCTGCGGCTCGCTCGCCTGCTTCGCCGGGGCGGTAGCGGTGGTATTGGTCCGGTTGGCCGACCGGCCGATCGCCCTGCCAGTGGCGATCGTCGCCCTGTCGGTGGCGACGGCGGCGGGCTGGACGGCGTTCGTCGGACGGGGGCTCGGGCGGGCCATAGCGGCTGCCGTCGCCATCGCGGCCTTTGGTGGACTGCTCGCTTTCGCCGGCGCGGTCGGCGTCCTGAGCACGCTTGTCACGGTGGGGCTGCTGGCCGCGTCGCAGGGCGGCGCGCGGGCTGCCTTCGGACGTCATCGGCCGAAGGGGGCCATCGTCCGACCGGCCAGCCACGGCGTTCTGCTGATGAATCCCCGGTCCGGCGGGGGCGCGGCAGACGAGCATGACCTCGTCAACGAGGCGGCTGCGCGTGGCGTCAGGGTCGTCGTCCTCACGCCTGACGCCGACCTGCGCGCGCTGGCCGAGGAAGCAGCCGACGACGGGGCCGATGTCCTCGGCATGGCCGGTGGGGACGGGTCGCTGGGTCTCGTCGCCGACGTGGTCCGCCGGCGCGGCCTGGCCTTCGTCTGCGTTCCGGCCGGGACGCGCAACCACTTCGCCCTCGATCTGGGCCTTGACCGGGCCGACGTAGCCAGAGCGCTGGACGCGTTCGAGGCGGCGGTCGAACGGCGCGTCGACCTCGGCCAGGTCGGTGAGCGGGTCTTCGTCAACAACGTCTCGCTTGGGGCGTACGCGGAGATCATCCAGGCCGACAGCTACCGGGACGCCAAGGTGGGTACGGCGGCGGCCAAGCTTCCCGAGCTCCTCGGCCCTGATCGCGCCCCGTCGGACCTGCGCTTCCTCGGCCCGGACGGTCGCGTCCAGTCAAATGCGGACGTTCTGTTGGTCTCGAACAACTCCTACCACCTGCACAGCCTCGGTGGCCTCGGCATCCGCTCCCGGCTCGACAGCGGTCGGCTCGGTCTCGTGGCCCTGAGCGTCGGCGGTGCCCGTGACCTCGCTGCCCTCCTCGCACTTGAGCCGGTAGGTGCCATCGATCGGTTCCGAGGCTTTCAGCGCTGGGAGAGTCCGACGTTTCGGGTCGATTCCACCCAGCCGGTCAGCGTCGGGGTGGACGGCGAGGCACTCAGCCTCACGCCGCCGCTGCTGTTCCGGTCCCTTCCCGGCGCTCTGCGGGTGCGAGTACCGCTGCACGCGCCCGGAGTGCGGGTGCTGCGGCCGGGAGTACGGGGCACGGTCCGCGGGCTGATCCGCGTCGCCGCCGGAAAGCAGGGCGCGTAGGCCGCGAGGTCACAGCGGCGGTAGTGGACCCGCGCTTACGGGGTCGGGCTCCAGTCGAGGTCGTGCCGGGCGTAAGTCGAACGTTCGTAGGTGTCGAAACGGTCTCCGTTCCACTGCCGGGTCTCGACGGTGAGCTGGTCACCGCCGGCCTCGATCAGGTTGTAGCTGTTCGGCTCGCCCCGCAGCCGGTTCGACAGCGTCGTGCCGGACTGCGCCACGACCAGGCCGTCGGCCACCCCGCTGTAAGCGAGGTGAAGATGGCCACCGAGCAGCAGATCCGCCCGTCGACGCAGCTGCCGAAGCGCGCGGTCGGACCTGCCGACCAGGCCGCGGCCGCCAGCCCGCGGTTCGAGCAGGAACGGGTGATGCGCGACGAGCACCCGCAGATCGCCCCGCGGCGCCTCCTCGAACACCTGGAGCGCCGCCGCGACCTGTCGATCGTTGACCCGGCCCCGCGACCAGTCGACGTGCAGGCTCGACCGGCGGGCGGTGTTGAGCCCGACCACGGTCAGCCCATCGCCGCTGTGGGAGGTCACGTCGGCCGGGTCGGCACCGAACTGTCGTCGCCACGGGTGCCACGGCCGGGCGATCCGCGTCCAGATCGGCCAGACGGGCAGGTCATGGTTACCGGGCACGACCAGCGCCGGAGCCGGAAGTCTGTCGAGAAAGGTGCGAGCCGCCTGGAACTCCGTGTCCCGCGCCCGTTGGGTCAGGTCGCCGCACACCGCGACCAGTGTGGCGTCGAGGTCGCGCAGATCGGCCAGGAGGTTCTCCGCGACCGCGTCGGCGGTGCGGCCGAAATGCAGATCGGAGATCTGCGCGATCCGTACGGTCACCAGCAGCCCCTCCCCCGCCTCTAGCTCTACGTTGCGCCGGCGACACCGGATACGTCCGCAGCGTGCCCAGACCAGGATCGGCGACGGCTGGCACTGCCGCGCCGCATTCCCTTGGTGCCTCCGTATGGGAGATTTACGCGCGAAGCGGGCGCTGTCGGCGGGCAGCCACGGTCCGGGGCGGGTCCTTCGCCGCTTCGAGCGGCCGGCAGCTTCAGCTGTGGCCGGCGCAGTTGTCGCAGAGGGTCTTGATCCAGGCACGGTCGCGGGGCTCGCCTGGATTGCCGCAGGCCTCACAGGTTCTGGCTGACTCCTGCTCGGCGGCGTGGACGAAGGCGCGAACCGCGTCGTCCTCGACTTTGTAGCGGGCCGACTGATCGGGGTCGGGCCAGTCGGCGTTTCCCAGGTTCAGGTGGCGCAGCATGCCGGTGTAGAGCTGGATGCGCAGGGTGCCGTACTTCTCCTTGACCTGCTGGACGCTGTAGGTGGGGCTCACGGCGAGTAGCTGCTCGTGCAGGCGGGTCAGGAGGGGATGCCAGCCGCGGCCGACGAAGTCGAGGTGATCGGGAATCTGCTCGGGCACGCGCTCATGATCGGGTACATCTCCGGCACGTGTCATCCCCACGGCCGCAGTCTCGGCCCTCGGGGATGTTGGCCGACGGCGGTATTCCCGACTGCCAGAGAGGCTGGACATCCATGGTGACGCCCTAGACACTGTTGACTGAGACAGTCTGGGGAGGCACATCCGCTTCGAACGCAGGGGGAACGGTGGGCGCAGAACCTCGGCCGCTGGATTCCCGACTCCCGGAAGCCCCGGCCGAGCACCAGCTGTACCGGACTGCGATGGCCTGCGCGCAACCGATGGCCGGCTTCTACCACCAGAACATGCGGGTCCAGACGCCAGACGGTCCCGTCGTGGTGAGGGTTCCGATCGTCGCCGCCGACCGGATGGACCTGGTGATCTGGCCCGAGCACGGAATCCTGCGGGCCATCCAGGCCTACGTCAGGCACGTGCCGCGGCTGCGCAACGTCAGCGACGAGCCGGCCTACCAACTGGTCGACTGGATCGATGGCAACCTGCTCGACGACTTCGCGCCGGACGGCTTCCAGGCCCCCGAGCACGTGATCAGGGACCTCGGCCAGTTGTTCGCACAACTCGGCCAGGTGCCACTGGAGCAACTGCCGCCGCTGCCATCCGGCTGGCCCGCCGACGGTGCCACCGACGCCTTCGCGCATCAGCTCTCCGAAATCACGACCGGTGTGCACGCCCGGTTCGCCAGCGAGTTCGGTGACCTGTTCGACGCGCTCGGTTTTCCAGCCGATCCGATCGAGCCGGTCCTCGAACGATGGTCAGTGCTCTCCCCCAGACCGTTCCGGCTGCTCCACACGGATCTCCACCGCAAGAACATGATCGTCGACGGGCGGACGACCTACTTCCTCGACTGGGAACTCGCGCTCTGGGGCGACCCCGTCTATGACCTGGCCGGCCACCTCCACAAGATGGCCTACCAACCCGACGAAGAAGAAGCCGCCCGCGCCGCCTGGCTCGCAGCCATGCCCGCTGACGCCACGGTCGAATGGCGGGCTGACCTCGCGATCTACCTGGCGCACGAACAAGTGAAGTCAGCCATCGTCGACTCCGTCCGCTACGCGAAGCTGACCGCCGCCGACGCCGAACCTCCGGACGCTGACGCCGCGCTCATCGACAAACTCACTGCCAAAGTCCGGGCGGCCCACGCCGTCTGGAAAACCGGCCGCGCTCCCGACCGCACCACCATCGAGGGATGCGTCCGAAACAGGTGAGCGGGATCAGGCGGTCAGGTTTGGTCGCTCTGCCCGGAAACGAACGACCAGCGCGTCATGCTCCACACGCTGCGCCCGGAGTGCGGCCCCGACCGGCTCCATGGCCCGGTAGAGGTCGGTCCGAAAGTGCGCAACCTCGGTCTCCGCGATCTCGGTGCGGTGAATCGCGGCCTCGGCCTCACGCTGCCTTGGTCACGACCGGCGTCTGCGACAACACGTCGGACATCGGCGATCTGCGCGCGACGGACGGCGTCCGTCGCGCGGTCGTCGACCCCTACCGCCGCCGCGTCGACTCCGCCGCCTGCACGGCGGCGCCCGCGGCATGGTGGCGAATCTGACCGGCGTCGGCGCGGGTGCGTTCAAGCTCGGCCTGCATCCTGGTCGCGGCGTCTTTCGTGCGCTGTACTCCGATCGACTTAGATTTCCTCGAATCCTGACTGCAATGGGTCGAACTTTAGCGTGCGGGCATTTTCGGACACGGTTCGGACCGTGCTGTCGCCAAAGCCGTCGGGCTTCGTCGCCTCAATGTCGAGGCGGATGGTCAGTTCAGTCCCCGGCTCCCGCAGGTGAGCGACGATCTCCTCGACGATGTTCTTAAACTCGCTTGCATAATTGTTGACGTTGAGGATCTTGGTGCCGAAGAAGCGGGTCTTCAGGTTCTTTGGGGCGACGATCGGCGGCTTGCCATCACCGTCCCGCTTGCCACCGCCGGTCAACTTGGTGCCATCGCCATCAGTGCCGATGGAAGTATCGTCACTGCCGCCACCGTCGGTCGTCGTTGCCGAGGCCTCGGCCTCTCGCTGCCTGAGGGCGACCTCAGGCTGCACCAGCAGCAATGAGTCGGTCGTCGCGGGCGCAGGGCTCTTGTCGTCAGGGGTCCACAGGCCGATGTACCGCCCGGCGGATTCGTCGAAGCCGGTCGCCAAGGCGAACGCTTCGATTTGCCAGTGCAACGGCAGTTCGACGATCCCGGCCGCCAGCACGCCTCGGTCCCGCAGGCGTGGCAGGTACGGGTACTGGCTGTACAGGCCCCACAGCGTGCCGAGCGAGACGTGCCCAGCCTTCCAGATCTGCGGCACCTTGCTGATCGCGAGCCGGATCGTCGCCGCAGCCTGTCTCGTGGACAGGTCTCCGTCGCTGCCCAGACGACGGGAGACGCGGTCGGCGAGCGAAGTGGACTGGCCTTCCGCCTTGGTCTCCCGGATCAGGAAGGGAGCGCCCGGGTCGGGCTGCGCGGGCACGAGCGCCCAGACGAAGGTCTGAAGCAGCCGTGACTCCGCAGTCTGGTCGGCCTGGGTCCGGCGCTGGGCCGCCTGGTTCCGCTGGTTCTGGGTCAGGTCGAGGTCTGCATCGTTGTCCAGCACGTGCTTCCAGCCCAGGAAGTCACGCGTGGCGGCTTCCAGTTCCTCTAGGCGAGCATCGTCGGCCGCCAGAAAGACGAGCATGTTGCGATGAGCGCGGTTCGCCGTCCCGCGGTGCTCGGTGGCCCGCCGCGCGAAACTCTTGGCCGGGGAGTCGGTGTTGCGCTTGTGGGCGACCTTCGGAGGCAGGACGACGAGCCGCACCTCGTCGATGTCGGGGATATCGGCGTCCGACTCAGGGCACACGTGCACGCCGGCGAAGTCGCCCCGGGTCCTCGCCTGGCCCTGGAGACGGCGGACGATCTCGGCCCACACGTCTTCCTTGTGGAGGCGCTCAGCCTGGTCCTTGGCCGTACGCGTGATGTTGGCCTGCAGATCGTACCAGTACTTACCCGAGCCGGCATAGAAGTAGGTCGCGCGGTCGGCCAGCTGCGTCAACGCCGCGTGGAAGTTTCCCGGCACGTCACCGGGCACGGCAGTTCCGAGGAAAACCCGCTGGGTCTCGAGGCCCTTGTGCGCGGAACCGATCGTCGGAACGGCACCGAAGAAGACAGTGCGCGCGAGCCGCCTGGTCAGCGACCGCTGCCCGAAGAGCGGCTTGTCCTTGTCGATCCGCGCCGGCTCGGAGCCAGGGCCATCGACATCGGCATCGATGATCGCCTTCCACGAATCCTGCAGGTACTGCGTCAGCTCCGCGTTCACTGATGCCGTCGCGAGCGGGATTGACCCGGGCATGATCAGAGGTGAGGCGTCCTCGCCGTCCCACAGCGCGTGGATCACAGTGCTCATCAGCCGCAGCACACCGCGGGTTCGCTGGAACCGTTCGAGCGACGACCATTCCTCGTAGAGCCGGTCGAACAGTTCCGGATGGACGGGGTAGGTGCGCTTGATTCTCTCCTCGTACGCCGTGTCCCGCGCCTCGCGCGGGAAGTCATCGGAGTACTTCCGGTACAGCTCCACGTAGGCCCGCGCGGTCGCCCCAATCGCAGCCAGCGCCGCCGCGTCGGGCTGCGTGAACAGCCGCTGCTTGACGATGTGGTAGGCCTCGACCGGCGAGGCCGGTCGCCACTGGTCGGCGACCCGTCGCACCACGTTCTGGAGAGCCTTGAGGGCCTCCAAGCCATTGGCACCACCAACCTCCTCAGCATTGCCAACAGCGATCTTGCCTGGGTCGTCGTCGGCGCTAGACGCCGGGATCGAGATCGCCAGGAGAACCCCGGAGGTGCCCTTGGTGGCCTCGGTCAGGGTCTGGGCAAAGGTGAACTGGTCCTCGAACGTGCCACCGGCCAGCTCGTCACGTCCGACCAACGAACGGGCATAGGCAACCCACTCGTCGATGAGGATCACCGCCGGCGCGTGATCCTTGAGCAGCGTGTGCAGGACATCACCGGGATGCGTCCGGTCCTGATCCGCCTTGGCGACCAGCGCGTAGGCCTTCGCGCCGCCGAGCTGCCAGGCTAGCTCGCCCCAGATGGTGTTGACGTGCGTGCCGTCGGGCTTGGTGACCCCCGACGGGCTGAAGTGGTTGCCGACGATCGCAACTCTGTTGACCTTCTTGCCGGTGTATCCGTTTGCCGTCAGCAGGTCCTGGGTCTCCTGCGGGAAATCGCCGACGGGCCTCCCCGCCGCCACGTGCCAGAGAGACAGCATCGAATGGGTCTTGCCGCCACCGAAGTTTGTCTGAAGGTTGATCACCGGCGGTGCGTTGTCGTCACCGGCCAGTCGCCGGACCGCCCGCCCGATGAGCTGATTCAACCCCTCGGTCAGGTAGGTGCGCTGGAAGAACGCCACCGGGTCGGAGTAGCCGGAGTCCTGCTCACCGCCGAACGCGACCTTGTACAGGTCGGCGGCGAACTCGGAGGCCGCGAAGTTGCCCGTCGCGACGTCGTCATGCGGCCGCAGGACCTCGCGCCACGGCTTCAGGCCGGTCGCCTCAGGGTTATCAACCGCAGCCTTTAGAACCTTCTTGTCGTCCTTCTCGGCCGTCACTCTGCGTAGGTTCAGCCGGATCGCCCGAACCTGCTCAGCCTCCGCGGCCGCGCCGATCAGGGCGATAAGGCGCTCGCCCGTGTCGAGCGCACGGTACGCGTCGTCGTCCGTGAAAGTGCCGTTGTGCGCCCATTTGTTGCGCACCTCGCGCAGCTCGATCGCGAACGACTCACCCACCTTACCCAGCGCGTTATTGAACGGATACCAGCCAGGCTGGAACCCGCCGGTAAGATTGCTCTCCGTGAGCATTCGCAGCTGTGCCTGCGGGTCCCGCGGGTCGTAGGCCTTGTCTACCGGCGCGCCATTCTTCACATCCTTGGCCTGGAGCAGCTTGATCCATTCGGCGCCAAGCGCGGGGTTCGCCTGCCCGATCACCGAAGAGATGAAGTCGTCCAGCGCCGGCGCCATCACCTGGAACATCCGGTCGATGCGTTCGCGGTTACTCAGTGCCATCTCAGTCTTCCTCGTCGAACTCGAACCCGCCTTGCCGGGCCGCCGTGGGCATCTTCTCGGCGCGAGCAGTATCGACAATCTCGGGCCAGCTGGCGACCAGACCGTTGAAGCTCAGTGCATCCTTTGTCCACCCGTTGCTTTCCGCGATCCTGAACAGGAGATGCGCAAGCTCCTTGATAAGGTCCGCGTCGATCGCGGCATCCGTGCGGCTTAGAGCGGCGTGGAGGAAGGCTCCCGATGAGGAGATTCCGTAGACATGGATGGTCTTGATCAAGTAGTGCAGTACCTGCCAGTTGCTGGTACGGGGGTCTGTTGCCGGGTCATAGTCGCCAGTCATATTCTCGGGTTTCAGCAGCTGAACGTTACTCGCCCGGGAAGTGAGAATCTCGTCGTGAGCCATTACTTCCACACTTGAGTTGCGCGCGCGCGCAAGGCTGTCGGCATCGCCGAATTTGCCGACACCATACCCATGCTGCCGGTACCAGGCGATGGCGAAGCGGGATTTCGAATCAAAGTCTCCCTCCTGCTCATTGAGAACTTGATCAAGAATCTCATTGATGCGAGCGAGCGCCGATCTCACCGTCATCTTGGAGCCGCTCGACTCAAGCACAGCGCTGTAACGACTGAACACAGCCATTCCTGGGCCAATCGCAGCTTGCGGAAGATCGACCGGCGCGATCTGCCCTTGCTGCAACTTCCTCAGCGCATCCGGCAGCTCGGTCTCAAGGGCGGCGATGAAACCGCGGCGATCCGTGACGGGCGCATCCTCGGGTCTTGGCCGCAGCGAAAGTACGATCGAGGACGCCAGTGCGTTAGAGGCCGACGCCCGCATGCGCGTGGCCCCCTCGGTCCGCATCGGCCACGTCGCAGTGATTGACCACCCAGACCTGATCATCCCTTCTAGGAGAGTCTCCCAGCCGGACGATACTTGCCCATCGTCATCGCTATCGGATTGGCGGAATGCATAATAAACGCAGATGGGAAAGTCGTGTCGCGCAGCCTCGCGGGCTCGAGAGAAGACGGCTCGAAATCCGTTTTCGAAGAATCGCTTCGCCTGCTCCCTGCCTCCCTGTCTTGCTGGGTTTGCTACCAACTCCTCGGACTTCGGTACTAGAACCGTCGAAAAAAGCTCTGGGTAAAAATTCCCGAGCGTTTGCCGCAGCCATACATAGAAGAAATCCGAGAGGTCCGCATACGGGACGTTGTCATAATACGGTGGATCTGTTGACAGCAACGGCGATCCGCTGAGATCCACGTCAACGGCCGAGGCTTGGGCGACGAAACCGTCTGAGGCCGGATTTAGGCCCTCAAGAGCCTTCGCGGCCCCATCTACAACACCCGTCCAGTCACCACCTGCTCCGGCGAAAGGCATACATTCGGCATAGTCCCAGACCATCGCGATGGCTTGCCGACCAAATGCGGGTGCAGTCTTATCCGCGTCGGGGCGCCAGCGGGCCAGAGTGCAATGAAAAATAGTCATCTTGCTGGCGCAGAGGGCGAGATAGGTCGCCACCGCGTTAGCGTAATCTTCACCCCCACGCTCCAAAACCAACCCACGGACCTCTTCCACCAACGAGCTGAAGGTGACGAGTGCCGTCAGCTGGCGATTCGTGAAGAGACTCGCCGTAGTTGTCATCCCATATAGCGGAGCTCCCATATACTGCGAGTTCGTCGAGAGAGGCCCGTCGGGGAAATCATCCGGTAGCGGTATATCTGCCGCTCGAGTCTGCTCGGGCGTGGGCGCGAGGTACGTTCGTTGCTTGCCGACATCGGCAACAATTGCAAGAAGCACTGCGCCCATTCGCCCGGACATTCCCTCAGCCTTGATATACGCCGTTCGTGCGACGGACCTACAGGCCGGGCAGGTTGCCCCTTGCTTGCCCGACATTGTGCCTTCAGACTTTGGCCCTGAAGCGCCGTGTCGGATCTCAAAACTAAATCGAAGGCCAGATGGATGCGTCTCGTCAGAGACAACCGAAGGCTCAACGAACGCCTCCCTGCCTCTTCTCTTACCCAGCCACCATGAACGGACCAAAGGTACCTCAATTGAGCAGGCAGGGTTGGAGCAGTTGACAGTTCGTGCCCATATCCACGCTATTATCGGAGCTGTGCCACCGGCGGGCAAGACCGCCTTTGGGTAGAGGTGGCCAATCCTCTTCTCGGCTTCGTGGCAGATCCAAGCGCCGTATGCGCGCACATCTGCTGCCAAGCCTTCGGCGCCTGTCCATTGCCGAATCTGTGTTTCCCTGAATCCTGGATAGACCGGTGGCATGTTTCGAAACTTGGCGGGAATCTCGATCAAAGCCTTGTTGATCACCACGGGCACAGGGTTCAGATCCGAGGCGTGCGACTCCAAACCGAGACGCTGCGCTTCTAGAGGGATCGTTCCACCACCTGCAAAAGGGTCGAGAATCGGTGGTGGAGCGCCATTCGTCGACTTCAGGATCTCCAAATGTGCTGCGTCAAAGAGTTTTCTGTCTCTCGTGTTGTCCCAATCGACAAGTTGTTCAATAATATTGTGAAGGCGCTCGCGCTCCTTGCGTTGCAGTTCTTCCGTCGGGAATTCGTCAGGTCGCGCACTGGGGTCGTCGACAAGCTGGGCGAACAGCACAGCCCGCGCGGCGGCGAGGGGGCGCCGCGCCCACCAAAGGTGCAGAGTCGACGGGTGCCCATGACGAATGGACTTTTCGCGGGCTGACTCCCGGTTGATCGCCTCCAGCGGTAGCGCCACCTCGATGAGCTTTCGCTTCTGCATTACCGTCCCACCCCTCTATGGCCGAACCTTCTGGCCCCGCTCGCGCGGCGTACTTGCTCCGCCTCAATCCTGTCCAAACTTGATGTGCCCGTCACGGTGCGACCGGGTGGAGCTGCACCAGGCTGCGTTGTAGCGCGTCCCGGAACGGGACTCCCGGGTGAGTTCGATAAGTCCAACGCTGCCAGCGGGAGGGGTGGCGTGGGCCGTCGCCCACCCGCCACACCGGCAGCGCAGTGGCAGCGATCGTCTGTTTCAGCCAAGCGACCTGATCACCATGGTGCAACCGTGCCGCGCCTGAAGGCGCCGTGGCGCCGTAGGCGAGCAGGACGCCGTCCGCTCCATTGATGGCGGTGTTCAGAAGATCACGAGCCATCAGCCAACCTTCCACGGTGGCACCGAGAACGTCGATCTCGCCGGCCGCCGCCGAGGGCAGCGAGAACAGGTTCGCAACTCGAACCTCGGTGAAGCCCAGAAGGTCTGCCGCCAACTCGACCCGGCGAACGGTACGTGTCCCTGGAGTGAGCGGCGGATTGGTCAGCACGGCGAGGAGGCACGGAAGGTCGTTATCCGACATCAGAATGGCCGTGACCCCTTGGCCCAGGTCTTGGCCCAGTCGCCCCGGTGGCCGGTGGCCTCGAAGTCGCCCAGTTCGACGCCGGCGAACGGGTCGTCGAGGTACTGGACTTCGTCGTGCTGAGGACCGCGAGGGTCGACCTTGACGAGGGCTAGGCGATAGCGCGGCACGGCGTTCTTGCCGGTCAGGACCTCGTTGTGGGTGACGAAGAAGTCCTTGGCGCCAGCAAGGCGGGCCTTGACCTCGATGCGGTAGGTGTGGCCGTCGGGGGCCGTCGAGAGGATGTCGAAGCCATTGTTGTTGGGCGGCTGCTCGACTGGCCTGCGGCCGAGTTCGCGTTCGCGAGCCAGAACCAGGTCGACGCCGCGGCGCTCGACTTCCTTGGTTTCCTTGGCGTGGATCGGCGCGTTCGCCGGCAGCTCAGCCTCGAGCGCCTCCACGGGTAGCACTAGGGCAGCGGTGAGGATGCGTGGCGGTTTGATCGACATCAGGGCCTGCTGATCGAGCTGGCCCAGACGCAGACGCAGCCGGTGGTCGAGCTCGACGGCCTTGCGATTGAGGCTCTCCGCTGACTCCTTGGACTTGTCGCCTCCCCGCTCCTTCTCGCCGGCAATGGTGGCGTCGAGAAGGAGGCGGTCGCGCTCGTTCATCAGCCGCTTGGTGACCAGGTCACGGATCTTGGAGAGTTCCGCGGCGCGGCGCGGCTGAACCTCGGCTAGGTACTTAGGGAGCTGGTTAGCGATGATCCAGCTGGTCGCCTTGTCTTCAGCCTCTCCTAGCCAGGGCAGCCGCCGGGCAGCCTCGGTGACGGGCCCCTCGGGGGCGGCTACACAGTCCAGATACGGCGCGGGCCCGGCCGGGGTGACCGTGCCGAAACTGTCTACGTAGGCGTAGCTGAAGCGGCGGGACACAGTCGCGCCGGTGGCGTCGGCGACCTCCTCGATCAGCCCGACGAGCAGGTGCGGCTCTTCGAGAGTCGCCGAGGCCAGGACCGTTCCGCTGTTCAGCGTGCCGCCGAACTGTCGGATGGCTTCGTCCATAACGGCGTCGTGCAGGGGGTGGCCCGGGGCGAGCAGGTCGGTGCGGCTGCGGCCAGTGTTGGTGAGATCGTCCGGCTCGGCACGCGCGAGGTCAAACGTGACCCGGTCGTACTTGGTCGCGATGGGGCCGTGCTTGCTGGCCCGGAGGTGGGCAGGGACGTTGGCGATCTCGTAGCGGCCTTTCTCCCTGCGGGCAATGCGACCGCCAAGCCGGGTGAAAGCTGCCCTGAAGGCGAGCTCGATGTAGTGCGGTTGCAGACGGCGGGCGCGCGCCTCGTCCATGGCCGCGCGAAGGGCGTCCAGGTCGGCCTTCGCGAGGTGCTCGGTGGCGAGGGCCCGTTCTTCCAGGAGCTCGAGCAGGCCCTCGCCGACGTTGCGGTCGATGACCTCGTGCATCCTGGCCTTCACGCCGGGCTGTTCACCGTACTGGATGGCCTCCAGAAGCAGGGTCCGCAGCGGGGTCTCGGCGAACGCTTCGCCCAAAACGTCGAAGACCTTGCCGCCGTAGGCCCTGCGCATCTCGTCGATCTTCTGGAGCAGCCGGGAGAAGACCTCACCCTCGCGGGTGTTGGCCGCCACCAGGTTCCACAGCCGGCAGATCTCCTGTTGGCCGATGCGGTGGATGCGGCCGAAACGCTGCTCGATGCGGTTCGGGTTCCAGGGCAGGTCGTAATTGACCATCAGGTGAGCTGCCTGGAGGTTGAGGCCCTCGCCCGCGGCGTCGGTCGCGATGAGGATCTGGCAGTCGCGGTTCTTGGTGAACTCCTCGGTGATCTGCCGTCGCTCAGCGCGACGGACACCACCATGGATCGCCCTGACCGCGTCCGGTCTGCCGATCAGCGACCTGATGCGCGTCGTGAGGTAGTTGAGAGTGTCCCGATGCTCCGTGAAGATGATGAGCTTCCGCGGCCACCCGTTCGCGTCGCTCGTCAGCACCTCGTCCTGCAGGATCTGGCTCAGCTCGGTCCATTTGCGGTCGGTGCCGAGGTCGCGGACTCGCTTCGCCACCTTGACCAGTTCCCCGAGCTCAACCAGCTCGGCGTTCAGCTCCGCGACGGTCTGCGCGGCCGTGGCCTCGTCGAGCAGCTCTTCCTCGAGAACCTCGATCTCTTCGGCGCTGTACTCGTCGTCGTCGAGGACAGCGAGATCGACGTCGGTCGTCTGTTCGGTGAGCTTGCCTGAGAGGAGGTCCTGCTTCTTGCGCTCGAGCCGCTCGGTGCGGCGGGCCAGGGACCTGTAGATCGCTTCTGGGCTGGAGGCCAAGCGCCGCTGCAGCACCGTGAGGGCGAACCCAACGGTGTTGCGCCGCTTGCCACCGATCTTGTCGGCGCGGTTCATGCCCTCGCGCACGTAGGAGGTGACCTGCTCGTACAGGTCGTACTCCAGGGCTGTCAGCTCGTAGGGAACAGTCTCGGCGATCCGTTCGGGGAACAGCTTCTTGCCCTCGAACGTCAGGAGGTCCTCCTTGACCATGCGGCGCATGATCCCGGACGTGTCGGCGGTCTTCGTCCGCTTGCCCTCGAAGCGATCGCGGTCAAGCAGCGTGAGGAAGAGCTGGAAGTCTTCCTCCTTACCCGAGTGCGGTGTGGCCGTCATCAGCAGGAGGTGCCGGGTGATCTCTCCGAGCAGTTCACCGAGCTGGAACCGCTTGGTCTTGGTCAGCTTGGCGCCGAAGTAGTGCGCTCCCATGCGGTGGGCCTCGTCGACCACGACGAGGTCCCACTCGGTCTCGCGAAGCTGGGCCTGCAGGCCCTCGTTGCGGGAGAGCTGGTCCATCCGCGCGATCAGCAACGGATGCTTCTCGAACACGTTGATGTTGACATCGGCGTCGATCAGCTGGTTGGTCAATAGGTCGAACCGCAGCCCGAACTTGAAGAACAGCTCGTCCTGCCACTGCTCGACCAGGCCACCCGGGGCGACGATCAGACACTGCCTGACGTCGTCGCGAAGGATCAGCTCCTTGATGTACAGGCCCGCCATGATCGTCTTGCCGGCGCCGGGGTCGTCCGCGAGCAGGAACCGCAGCGGGGTACGGGGCAGCAGCTCTCCGTAGACTGCGCGGATCTGGTGCGGCAGCGGCTGCACGTCGCTGGTCGCCACCGCCAGCATCGGATCGAACAAGCCCGCCAGGGTGATGCGTTGAGCCTCCGCGACCAGCTTGAAGTCCGACGCGTTCGCGTCGAACGCGCGGCTGCCCGTGCTGGCGACGGACAGGTTGCCCTCGTCCTTGCGGAAGACGACCTGCTGGCCGAGGCTGCCGTCGGTCTTCTTGTACGTCAGCTCCAGCGCGTCGATCCCGTGCGTCTGCGCAGCGAGCACCGTGATGATCTCGCCCGGGATCAGCCCAGCGATGCGCAGCCCTGGCTTCAGTTCCTCAAGTCGCACGTAGATCTCCCCCTCTACCGGCGCGCCCACGGTATGCGACAGGTACGACAAAAGTCGGCGCCTAACGGCGCAGGCTCCGTGATCGGCGTGTCGGCGGCCATCGCTAATCTTCGCAGCGACGGCACGGGGGGAGCAGAGGCGGATGAACAAGGAAGAAAGACAGCAACTCGAGGCCACCATCGCGGAGGTCGGCGGCTGGGCTGGCCAGGCGAAGTCGATCGTCGACGATCGGGCCACGATCGAGCGCCTGGCGACGGAGGCCCAGAACCGGCTCCGCCGCGCCCTCGTAGACGTCCCACGCGACGGTGCGACGGCCTGGCGGGTGCTTCCGCTGGGCAGCGGCGACGACCAGGCACTGCAGGCGCTCGCCCGCAGAACGCAACTGCCCTTGCTCAACGATGACGACGCGGCCGCCGTCAGGCGGAGCGCGGCCGCCCAGAACTCCGTAAATCAAGCGCGCCTGCTGCTGAGCGCGCGTCGGTTCATCAGCAGCCGAGCCAAGCGCGACTCGGGCCAGGACGCGGCCACCTTCCTCACGGGCTACCGCGCTCGAGGGCTTTCGCGCGGCCTACCTGGGCTTCTGGACAGGCTGTCACAGGAGGGCTACGGCTACCGCACGATCAGCCGGGTCGAGGCGCCCTCGGATGATGTCGGACTCAGCCGGTCCCTCGGCAACCCGGGAGTTCCCGAACTCATCGACAGCCAGGCCGTCGCCGGGTTAGGCCAGGCGGTCACAGAGATCGACCGCGCTCTGCGGGACGAGGCTGCCTTCCGGGAGGCCGCGATCGAGGCCGGGAATCGAGTGAGGCAAGCCGAAACCAGGCGACTGCTCGCGGGAATGCCAGTCGACCGGCTCAAGGAGACAACCCGAGACCGGCTGCCGCTCAAGACGCTCACTGACGCGCATATCGACACCGTGGCCACCGTGCTTGATCGCGGCAGACGCCTCGAAGCTTTGCCAGGCCTGGGGCCAGTCTCGGCCACGCGGATCCTCGGAGCGGCGCAGACGCTCTGGCAGTGGACTTACGACGAGATGCCGACCCGCATCGACATCAAGAGGCGCAGCCCAGAGGCCGCTGAGTTACTGCGTCGGCTCGGCGCTTGGGACGCCACGAGGAAGCTTCGCAATGCAAGCTCCGACGTGGCGCGGGCCAAGGAGCTGGACCGGCTCGGGCGCTCCCTTGACAGCCGCCACAGCCACCTGGTCCTGTTCTCGTCCTCGTCTCTGGGCACGTCAGAGTTCCTCGCCGGGGTTGATGCCGTCCGCTCCCGAGCGGCCCAGCTCGCTGGTAAACACCTGAAGCGGCCACAGGCCGCCGACCCTTGGGAGGACTTCCTCTCCCGGCCCGCGGACTACTTCGGCATGCTCGCCGAGCTCGGCCTCACGTCCGAGGATGAGACCAAGAGCCATGGCGATCTCCCTGACCAGATCGTCGAGGCCATCCGTGCGCTGTCTCTCAACACCGAGTACCTCACCGTCGGATCTCTACGCGGCTACCAGAGCTTCGGTGCCCGGTTCGCTCTCGTCCAGCGCAAAGTGATCATCGGCGACGAGATGGGGCTGGGGAAGACCATCGAGGCCCTGGCCGTCCTCGCGCACCTACGTGCACAAGGTCACCAGCACGCTCTCGTGATCTGTCCGGCGGCAGTAGTCACGAACTGGGTTCGCGAGATCTCGTCGAAGTCGAAGTTGAGGTCCCACCGCGTCCACGGCGCCTTCGACCGCGAGTTCGCGGCACGTAGCTGGATACGCGGCGGCGGGGTTGCTGTCACCACCTTCGACACGCTGGCCTGGTTCATGCCCACACTCACACAGGTCAAGGACCTGGGCTGCGTCGTCGTCGACGAGGCGCACTACATCAAGAACCCGGCCGCCAAGAGGTCTCAGAACGTCGCTGCCGTCCTGCAGCGGTCTGATCGGGCCGTTTTCCTGACCGGCACTCCGTTGGAGAACCGCCTCGAAGAGTTCGCCAACCTCGTGCGCAACCTCCAGCCCGAGCTCGTCATCGACACCAGCGGGCTCTCTCCCAGGCGGTTCCGCCGACAGGTCGCGCCAGCCTATCTACGCCGCAACCAGGAGGACGTGCTCACCGAACTGCCCGAGCTGGTCGAGGTTGACGAGTGGCTTCCCCTGTCCGACGCCGATTTGGCCGCCTACCGAGCCGCTGTTGCCGAGGGCAACTTCATGGCCATGAGGCAGGCTGCCCTGAGGCACGGCGAACGGTCCACCAAGATCCAGCGACTCAAAGAGATCGTCGCAGAGGCCCGGGACAACGGACGGCGGGTCATCGTCTTCTCCTACTTCAAGGATGTCCTGAGGCAGGTCGTCGACGAACTGCCGGGGACGGTCATAGGTCCGCTCATCGGCTCGGTCGCCCCCGACGAGCGTCAGCGCATGGTCGACGAGTTCTCGGCAGCCAGCCGGGGCGCCGTTCTCGTCGCACAGATCATCGCCGGCGGCCAAGGGCTCAACATCCAAGCAGCCTCGGTCGTCGTAATCTGCGAGCCGCAGCTCAAGCCCACTACCGAATCTCAGGCCATCGCTCGGGCCCACCGCATGGGACAGCTCGAATCCGTCCAGGTGCACCGGCTGCTGTCCGAGGAGGGCGTCGACCAGAGAATTACCGAGATCTTGGCACGCAAGCGAGCCATCTTCGACAACTTCGCGCGCGCCAGCGCGACAGCCGACAGCGCTCCCGAAGCGTTCGACGTGTCGGAAGCAGAACTGACTCGCGAGGTCATTGCAGCCGAGCGCCTGCGCCTATTCGCGCCACCGGCCGCCGAGCCGGCTGAAGCAGCGGCAGACTAGGTGGTGCCTCGGCCGCCAAGTTTGGCCCGCTTCGTGGCGTCCGTTGACAAGATCGTTCCCGGATGGCGGAATGAACCAGATTCTGTGACACCTAGCCTACGCCATCGCGGGCCACTAACCTTCTTGCTCTGAAAACTCCCGAAATTCTACTGAGGCAGTACTTCGGCGGCCAGTTTGACGTCAACGCCCATCACACCGTGTTCCCCGTAATCCCAAACCACGGACATTCATTCAGCGGCGTTGACGATGGATTGCAGAGCAATGCCGGTCCAGCCGCGGGCGACGGGTTCGGCTTGTGCATTGCTGACGATCGTGCCGTGGCCGCCCGGACGGTAGTGCAACCCGGTGTAGCGGACGGTGCGGTAGCGTCCGCCCTCTCGGGAGAGCTCGGTGATGTTTCCGGTGCCAGGGGCATCGACAAGCTTCTTGTACGCCTGAGCGCTGGCCTCGTCGGGCATTTCTACCCACGAGATGGCGATGAGCACGGTGTCGCCTTTCTGATCCTTCAACTCAAGCTGCGCCCGATAGAGATCCGTGCACGGTTGCCGCTGGAAGAACGTCTTCACCTGACCGTAGGCGTGCTCGGCGCACGGGGCGCCGTCGTGCTCTAGCCGGCCGTTGCCGTGCAGGCCCTTTCGGGCGAGCCGGGTCTCGACGGACTGGAGATCTTCAGTGCTGATCTCCAGAGTGGGGCGTTCTGAGGATCCCTGGGAGCGGCCCCGGCCAGCTCCGTCTGCAGAGGCCGACGAACCGCCGGCGGTACCGCTAGCCGTGACGGTGCCTGTCGTGGTGATTCCACCGACGGCCACCGTGGCGGCCACCGTCACGGTGACGACGACTCCCGATCTCTGGCGCGCGGCCTTGTCGCTCCCCCCGCCGCGTCCGCCTATTCGCCTGCCAGCCATCCTGAGCTCCCCCGATCTGACTCACTAGGAATATGTATAGAGCACAGCACCGACAGCTGCGACGATTGCGAAGATCGCGAACAAGTAAATGCTCATCGCATTTCGGAAGGTGACCGCCCGAGGGGCAAGCGCCGGCAGCGCCCCGGCGTCAGGGAGATCGTGTTGTCGCACAAGCCGCATCGCGGTCGAAAACGGCGAGGCTGGGTGACGTGGTGCGATCGTGATGAGAAGATCTCTGCGCTTGTTCAGGCGGTGATAGCGGCACCCAGCGAGCTTTCCGATCACCGCGTTATGGCATTCTTCTGTCTCGTTCGGGCGGGTCCGATATGCGCTGCATAGCGACGGCCAGATGGAGAGCCTGACCAAGAGCAGGATGGCGAGATAGCCGGGCGCGGCGAACCAGAGGCCGTGGCCGACCATCAGAACCATGATGCCGGCACCGACAACCAGGGCGACGGAGATGGTGAAACGTGCTTGGCGCGCTCTTGCGGACAAGATCATGAGACATCGTCTCCCGATGACAATGCCGAGAAGGCCGCGTGGCAGCGCGACTCCGAGCGGAAGGTGAGCGAGCGCAAAGGCCACGGGATTCCCGGATGGCCTGTGCGACACAAGAGTAGCCGTCGCGCATCAACTACGGGGCGTAGCGACAACGGTCGGCGCCTGCGGACTGCCGAACAGCGCTGGTTGACGACGTGGGCGAGTCACGCAAGCGCGCTAAGCTGTCGCCTACCAGACATCCATTGAGCGCTCACCGCGCCGTTGGCCTTCAATTTCCGGATCGTTGACCACAGGTTGAGAGCGTTGAATCCCACTGAGTGAGATGCGCGCAGGTGAGATCCGCTCAAGGCAACGTTGAGTAATCGCCACTGCTGATGCCTTGGGCACCGGCCGCATCGACGGCCGGGCTGGGAGCAGACGACTGATCGCCGCGCGGGCCGCAGCTGGCGCCTTCAGCCCTGAAGCAGGGAACTCAGCGTTTGGATGCTGAACCGCAAGAGCGTGGTCTCGAACTGCGTCGGGTCGTCGTCGCTTGGACGGTAGGCAGCCATCCGGTCGTGAACCTGTCCGAACCAGCTACGCACTGAGTCTTCCTGCTCGGCGCGGAGGCGGCCCGTGCCCACGGCGTGGGTAAGCAGGAACTCCAGTTCAGCACCAAGCAGGTCGGGTTTTGGCCGCTGTGGGTTGGTCCAGTCGTCGGCGAGGACGGGGCGGACGCGGGCGAGGGCGTCGTTCCACGCCAGATTGATCACCGTCTCAACCGTGAAGTCGTCGGGCAGGTCGATCTGCCAGAGCTCGCTGCTCGCGGCTCGTTGGCCGGACCAGGGAGTGGTCCCGACCTTGGCGAGCATCTCGGGGTAAAGCCGTCCGGCGAGCGGGGCGAAGAAGCCGTAGTAGTTGAGCTGCGGGTAGAGGGGTCGCCAGTAGAGGTCGGCGATGGTGGCGTCGGCGGTGCCAGCGAGGATGGGCCGCAGCAGGGTGGCCGCGATGGGTTCGGGACCGTGGTAGCGGAAGTCGCCGTCGACCATGGCGATGACGCCATCCTTCGCTGCGGCCAGGCCGGCTTTGAGAGCGACGCCCTTCCCGATGCCGCACTCGATGACGCGCGCCCCGGCCTGATCGGCGAGGGGGGCGGTGTCGTCGGCACAGGCGCTCGCCACGACGATGACCTCGCCCTCAGCGCCGAGCAGGTCGAGAGCGCGTCGGCTTTCGGTGACGACCTCGGTGATGGTCTCGGCTTCGTTATGTGCCGGGATGCAGATGGTGACGGGCTGGCGGCGTGCCTGTAGTTCGCGGGTGGGCACGAGGTTGAGCCCCAAGGCAGGGTCGATCTTGGGCGCCGCGGCGTCGGTGGCGTTCTCGCCGGTGGCGGCGTCGTCAGGGAGGATGTCAGTCAAGGAAAGCTCCCTGCCAGAGCGGGTTGCGGTCGCGGTGCGGGCCGATGATCTGGTCCTCGTGAGGGTCGAGCGGGATCAGTCCTGGTGTCTCCCAGGCCGTCGTGGCTGATGCGGGGGCGTTGCCGAACCAGATGCCGTCGGGGATCGGTGGGGGTGGGGCGGCGCCGACACGGTCAAGGATGAGCTGGCGGATCTCGTAGTCCTGCCCGGCGGGCATGGCCTTGCCAGCACTCCCAGCCGCGCCGCAAGCCGCGAGCTGACGTCGGACGCGACGAATCCACTCACCATGCTCAGCGGCGGCGAGCTGGTAACGGGTGGCGTCGCCGCCCACGTTGCTCGGCGGGTCGTAGAGCATCATCCGGCGCAGGGCAAACGGGCCAGAGGCGCCGAGCGTGCGCCGGAACAGCAGGAGGTCGAGCTGGTCGCGCACAGCGGCCCAGGTCGGGTCGGTGAACCAAGCCGGGTCGACCTGGATGACAAGAACGTTCGGCGCCGAGGTCACACGCTCTAGAGCCTGCTCCCAGGCGGCCAGGGTCAGGGACCCAGACACGGTCGTCATTGCATCACCGCCTCCAGGATGCCCATGAGTTCCCCGACCTGGGCCTCACGAGGGCCGAGCCGGGCGTGTCCAGCCTCAGACCAGGTCAGCATCACCGGTTCGGCGGCCGGCTCGTTCGTCAGGCTGAACCGGGCGAGTTGCAGCGCACCGCTGAGCATCGGCAGTGGCAACAGGTCTGCGAGGCGGCGTGCCTCGGCCGGCCGGTGTGTCAGCAGCCGGACGAGCGCCGTCAGCACTGCCGCGGCAGGACGATCCGCCGGGCCATACATTTCGAGGCTCTCGGTCAGCCCCCAGCGTGCTGAGTCAGCGTGCACCAGCCGCCACAACGACGGCTCGGAAGGCAGGTCAGACAACGTGCGCGCGAGCCAGTCGAACGCGGCCTCGGCGTCGGGCAGGCAGTCGTGGGTGGAGAACATCGACAGTTGGGACTTCAGGTAGCGGCGGTCGGTGGAGAACGCCGGGTCCTGTTCGTAACCAGGCGGCGGGGTGAACCGCCAGTTCCGCAGCCCCCCGATCACCGTCGCCGCGAGTTCGAGTGACACCGCATTCAGCCCGCCGCAGACCCGAAGCGTCTCCTCGACCATCGGGCCGGTCCGGCGGTGCTGACGTTCGCCAAACTGGCCAATACGCCGCTCGATCTCACTCAGCACGCAGTCACCGTGCCAGTAGTTGCCGTAGAACTTCTCCCCCGTCAGCACCTCGGCGAGGATGTACAGCCCACTGCCGACCCAGGAACCACCGAACTCGCACAGCGCCGACAGCCAGACCAGCAACGCCCGGGGATCGCTGAGCCCTGCCGGCCAAGGATCGCCATGGTCGCGAAAGAACCCGGGCGGGTCCGGGTCGACGAACTGCACGATCCGTTTACGGCCGGACTGGACCGACGCGACGATCTGCCGGGCGCCGACGTTGTGTGGGTCCTGCTGGAGAAGCTCGTGCGCGGCCTGCTGCAGCCAGCCAATCACCCGGCACACCTGGCCGAGGCTGACCGCGGCCTCCAACTCGGTCACCCGGACCTGCGGGTCGGCCGCAGCGGCGGGCAGCGTGAGCTCGGCGAGCCGGTAGCTCGACTGCAACGTCCCATCGATCAACTGCGGCAACGCGACCCGGGCCGCGTCGCCGGTCAGGTTGTCATATAGCACAGCCCGGCCGATCCGCTCAACCAGGTAGGTCAGCAGCACCAGCCGCCAGCGCACCACCCGCGGGTCCCTGTCAGCGCGGCAGTACATGCCGATCTCGGTGGCCCGCTGCGAAAGGCTCGCGACGTCGCCCCGGTCAATCGCCGTCTCGACGCCGGACAGGAAATCCTGGATCAGGTGCCGATTCTTCAGCCGGACCGGAGTGCCACGCCGGGCCGCGCGCCGCAGATCCCTGGTCGCCAAGGTCGCGAGGAAACGCCGCCGCCCCTCGCCGCCGAGCGCCTGTAACGACTTCAGCAACGTATAGATCCCGAGCACCGACTGGATCGCGACCAGTGCCAGCCCCGCGTTGATGACCCCGGGATTCCCCCCGATGTCACCGGCCGAGGAGACCAGGATCGACGCGAACCCGACGACCAGCCATTCCGGCAGAGAGATCGCAACGACGACATCGAGGAACGATGGCCACACCGACTCGGCGTCGGCACTCACCGCGAACACAATCGTGTGCGCCGTCAGCACGGTGGAGAAGATGCCGAAGCCCAGCTGCCACAGGACGTCCGCCTTGTCCTTCGGAACATCGGTTCCGCGCTCCGCGAGGATGATCGCGGTAGCGGTGAACAGCGTGACCAGCGCGGCCTGAACGGCCGCCCGGCGTCCAGCGCGCAGCCCGCGGACGGGCCTCCCGGGTCCAGGGGACACGAGCAGCCATCTTGACACGCTCCGACACAGACCGCTCGCCGTTCGCCACCTATGCGGACGGCGACCGTGCACTCAGCGTTTGGCGGCTGCGCCCCTGGGCCGACGACGGCGGGTGTGCCGGTGATCCGCGAGGTGGTTTCTCGGCTGTCAGAGGGTGAGTGCGCGGACGGTGAGGTCTGTCGGCCTGATCGGGGACGGATCGGAATGGGCCCGGATGTGCCGGGTCAGCGCTGGAGTCGGCCAGTGGGTCGTCTCCGGCCAGTCCGGGGAGTCGGACCAGCGGACGCCGTCGAGTCGCACCCCGGTCAGGTCTGCGCCGGTGAGGTCCGCGCCGACGAGATTGGCCCGGTGGAGGTTCGCGCGTGTGAGGACCGCGCCGGCGAGACGAGCCTCGCCGAGATGGACACCGGTCAGGACGGCGTCGTCGAGCCGGGCGCCTGTCAGATTGGCGTTGGCGAGGTCCGCTCCGTCGAGGTTGGCCTGGGACAGGCGCGCTCCGGCGAGGTCGGTGGCGGTGAGCTTCGTATTGGCGAGTATCGAGCCGGTGAGATCCGCGCCCGTGAGGCGGGCCGCCATGAAGTTGGCGAACGTCAGGTCCCGGCCGGCGAGGCGCGCGCCGACGAGTTGGGCCCCGGGGTAGTGGCCGATGGTCCAATCGATGATCTTCTCGACGCGTTGCGGTACCAGTTCCGTGGGCTCATCGCTCGCGGGTGGCGGCGCCCAGCCCGCCCGGCATTCGGGGTAGAAGACGGGTAGTGGACCGCCAGGGGCTGGCCGCGGGCCGCCGGCGATCTCGTCCTCGGAGCGGTGGACGACCTCGGGCGCGGGCGGCGCCGGCCAGATGCTCACCGCGTGTTCCTCGATCGGCGGGTCAGCGTTGAAGCAGGCGGTACCGGCGGCCCGCGCGGCGTCGCGTCCCCTCGCCCGGACGCGGACCCGGTACCAACCAGGGCCGCCAGGCGTCAGGTTCCACAGCTCGGGCGGCCCGCCCGTGTCCATGTCGCCGAGCCAGGTTCGGCCCGTATTGCTGTGATGGCTGACGTCCACGGCCATGGCCCAGCCGTCGAAGGCAGCCGCGGGTTCGTCGTCGCGGACCTCGACGGTGATCCGGATCCGGCCGAAATGGGTCCCGCAGACCACGGCCAGGTGGCCGCCGCCCGCCCCGACAAGCGAGTTCCCCTGAAAGGCCTGGCCCAGGCCCACACTCTCGGGGATCACGTTGTAGTCGCACAGGTAGTACTGGCTGTAGCCGACGCGGAAGTCGTCAGTCGTCCACCTCATCGGTCGATCATCGCAGCCACGATCGATCTTCCGAACACACCGACGGGGTTGACCACCAGACCATCGACCGAGCGCAGGCCGCCCTTCACTCGTTGGCGACCTCGCGCCGAGCCAGCTCGCGGGACGTCGATTCTCTCGCGCCGAGGCTGACACGCACCAGCGCGCTCGACAGCGGCAGGAGAACCGCGGCCGCGGCAGCGTCCGCCAGAAGATGATTTCCCGTCGCCATCACGACGAAGGTGGTGAGGGCCGGATAACACCACGCCAGGGCACGCAGCAACCTGTTGTCCGTGAGTGCGCGACTCGCCATCGCCACCCACAGCGCCCAGCCGACGTGCAGCGACGGCATCGCGGCGAAAGGATTCTCCGCGGAGGTAATCCCATGCTGTCCACCTGCGCCGAATGTCTGCACCCTCGCGACCGTGTCGACGAACCCGGCCGACGGCAGCAGTCGCGGCGGTCCGACCGGGCAGAGCCAGAAGACGACCAGCGCCAGCAGACTCGCGACGAACAGAACATCCCGGTACCGCCGGTACTGGTGGGGGCGTAACACCAACAACAGCGTCAGCACCAAGGCAGTGACGATGAAGTGCGGACCGTCGTAGTAGTAGTTCCCGACCGCCTCCCGAAGCTGAGAACGCGCCCACCACGTGTTCACCCACAATTCCGGGGACAGGTGGACCGCGCGCTCGGCCCGCAACACCCGGTCGGTGCGCCCCAGTGCCTGCTGGGCGTGGCGAGGCGCGTGGTCAGCGATGATCGAATACAGCTGGAAGCCGACGATGATGAGGAGTGTCTCGAGGGCCAGATGCACCGCCAGGAAGCGGCTGCGACGCGCCGTCGCGTTCTCGAACGACAGCCAGGCCCACACCTGCCGCAGCGATACCCGGCGAGGACCGGGCGCTCTCGACGGTCCCGCCAGCTCAGCCATGCCACTCACAGCGGCGGGCGCAGGTAGGGCCCTGGCGGACAGGGCACGGTGCGGCGTCCAGAGCCTGGGCCGACGCCGGCAATTGACGGCGGGCCATGGCCGTACACATTCCGTTCACTCCGCCGACAGTAGTGCGGCACCGTCCCGACAGGTCCTGCGACAGAGGCGGCCGGGATGCCAATCTCAGGCCGGCGTCATCGCACGCGGGACTGCCGTGGCCAGGGGTCTCCCCGCCACGAGCATCGCTGTCCTCGGCGCAGGTTGCGGTCGCCCTCGCGGGCGACCTGGCCGGCTTTTGTCCGCAGCTGACCGCCTAACTGGATCCGGAGCTGGCTCCGGACTGGCCCGCGCGGCGTAGGCCGGCCGCCGCGACGGCGTGTTCGAGCTCGTCGACGCCGAAGGCTTCCACCGGGCCGAGCGCGCCATGCCCGGTCACTGTGCCGGACGCCAGCTGGCCGGCGATCCAGGCCATGATCCGGCCGGTGAAGACGTAGGGGTCCACACCCTGCAGACGGACCGTGGCCAGTTGTCGGCCGGTGGCATCGGCCACGGCGGCGAGCACGACGGTGCTGGTGGCGGCCTGGGCCGCCGGATCCGGCCCGCGTCCGGTGACCCGCAGCGCCGGCGCCGCCACCAGGCCCGTCAGCCGGTTGAAGGCGCGCAGCCGGGACAGCGTCGCGAGCGGGTAGGACGCGGCCCGTGCCAGTCGGGCCGGCCCGGCGCCCGCAACCATGTAAGTCGTGACGTCGGTGAGCCGCGGCGCGACCCGGGGAAGCGTGCGCGCCTCGGTGCCCGCCCACAGCACGCCCCTCAAGACCGACCTGTCTTGTTGAAAGGCCCGCACTTCGCGCCCGAAGGGAAGGGTGACGAGCCGGCCAGCCCGCAGCGCCTCGACCGGGCCGAACGCGGACGTCAGCATCGTCGCCCTCGTCCCGCTGCTGATCCCGAGGCGGTGCAGCCGTCCGCCCGGGGGAACGACCTGGTAGGCGATGTCGACCCGGCGGGCCTCCTCGCCGGCGTCGCGCAGCGCGAGCGCGCCGGCCAGATTGCCGGGCACGCAGTCGAACCCGGACGCCGGCAGCAGCACGACGCCGGCGCGTTCGGCCCGCGGGCCCGCGTCCTCATAGACCTGGCGCAGGAAGTCGGCCTCGCCGCTGCTGTCCAGGTAGTGCGCCCCGGCCGCGATCGCCGCGTCGACGGCGGGCCGGCCGAACCGGGTGAACGGGCCCACCGTGGCGACCAGGACGTCGCCAGGCCCGACCAGCCGGCGCACCGAGTCAGGGTCGGCCGCGTCGGCAAGAGCGCCGGGCAGGTCGCCGTGGCGGGCGCGCAGCGCGTCGACCCGCGCCCGGTCGCGCCCCGCGACCACCGGACGGTGCCCCGCCGCGACCAGCTCCGCGGTCACGAGCCGGCCGGTATAGCCGGTGGCGCCGAACACCACAATGCGTCCGCTCATGCCCACAAACGGTACGGCCCCCGGACGCGGGAGCGACTCCGACTCGCCCCCGTACCGAGGCCCTGACCGTGCCATGACCTGTCCGTGCCCGGTCGGGGAGACCGTCCGCGCAGTTCGGGACCAATGCCGAGCCCGGCAAGGTCGGCCCGGCTGGCTTGATCGCCGTTTCGGCCCTCAAGTGGTTGTGAAACCGCCCCGGTTACAGCCACCTGAGGGCTAAAACGGCGATCTTGCCGGTTTTGGGGCGGGGCAAATCTTGCCAGGAGCGGGACTAGATCGCGGTGCGGCCCGCGTCGACGGGGATGGTGGCGCCGGTGATGAAGCTCGCGCGGTTGGTGGCGACGAAGAGGATGACCTCGGCGATCTCGCGTGGCGACGCCAGCCGGCCCAGCAGCGTGGTCTTGGCGACCTGGTTGGCGCCTTCTTCGCCCATGTTGGTGAGCACCATGTCGGTGCGGGTCGGGCCGGGGGCGACGGTGTTGACGCGTACTCCGGCGGGGCTGAACTCGGCGGCCCAGGTGCGGGTCAGCGACTCCAGTGCCGCCTTGGTCGCGCTGTACGCGGACAGTCCTGGCATACCGACCCGGGCAGCCATGGTGCTGACGTTGATGATGCTTCCGGAGCCCTTTGCGATCATGGCTGGCGCGAGGGCCGCGGTCAGGAAGTAGGGCGCGCGGATGTTGGCGGCGAGCGTGGCGTCGAACGACTCGACGTCCTGGGAGACGGTCAGGGCTCCGGGGAAGATCGCGGCATTGTTCACCAGGATGTCCACGGGGCCCGCCGCGGCGGCGAGGGCACGCAGGGACGCCAGGTCGGTCAGGTCGGCCGCGACGAATCGCGCCGACCCGCCATCAGCCTTGATCGACTCCACGGTCGCGTCGCCTCGCTGTACGTCTCGTCCTGTGACGACGACGTCGGCGCCTTCGGCCGCGAGCAGCCGGGCGGACTCCCTGCCGATGCCCGCGGTCGAACCGGTGATCAGAGCAACCTTGCCGGTCAGTTCCATGGTCGCGTCCTTCCGAAGGCCGTTCGAGGAGCAGCCGGATTGGGCTGCGTGGCCCACTCTGGAGACGGAAAAATGGGTTGTCCAATCCAGAATGAGCTAGGCTCGGGACGTGGACACCAGAACGGCACGGCCGGACGGCCGGGTGCTGACCCGCAAGGGTGAGCAGACCCGGCTGCGCATCGTGGCCGCCGCCGCCCAACTGATGTACGAACGCGGCCTGACCGAGGCGACGCTGGAGGACGTCCGGGCCGCCGCGGGGGTGAGCGGTTCGCAGGTCTACCACTACTTCGCCGACAAGCAGGCACTGCTGCTCGCGGTGATCGAGTTCCAGACTCGCGCGGTCCTCGACCTACAACAGCCGCACTTCGACCAGATGGACACCATCGCGGGCCTTCGCCGGTGGCGGGACGCGATGGTCGACTACCAGCGTCGCCAGCAGTGCCGGGGCGGGTGTCCCATCGGTTCGCTGGGCGTCGAGGTCGCGGAGAACAACCCGGAGGCACGCCTCGCGGTCGCCTCCGGGTTCCTGCGCTGGGAGTCGGCGATCCGCGACGGCCTGCGCGCCATGCACGCCCGCGGCGACCTGGACGGTGATCCCGACGACCTCGCGCTCGCGACACTCGCCGCGTTCCAGGGCGGCCTGCTGCTGACGCAGCTCCAGCGCCAGGTCAAACCGCTGGAGGTGGCGCTGGACACGATGCTCGACCACATCGCCGCACGAACGAAATCCTGACCGCGTAGGGCTCCGACAGCAATCGAGCCAGCGCCGTTCCGTCGAGCCCGGCGGCTTGGATAACTCGACGGTCACCGAGACTCAAGCGTCAGGAGTCGCCGTGTGGACGCCTTGGCACTCGACATCGGAGGTCGCGCGTGGCGGGATCACGGTAACCAGCTCGACGAGGTCCTCGCCGGCGAGCTCGGCGGACACGCCTGCTGTGGCTGGCTCCGCGTGGCGGCGGGCGGAGCCGAGAAGCAGCCCGGCGGCGGCGACGGCCGCGCCGGTCAGGAACCAGCCCGCCGCGCGCACTCCGTGGGCGTGTGCGAACCATCCGAACGTTAGGGAGAACGGCAGGAACAGCAGCCAGGACAGGGTGCCGGCGCCTGAGGACACGCCGGCCCGGATCGTCGAGGGAACACCGTCGTGCAGCAGCTTGCCGGCCCGGATACCGATGATCGCGAGGAGGAGCGCCAGCAGTGTCTGCGCGACGATCACCGCGGCGAGTGACCGGGTCAGCGTCAGGGCGAGCGTGACCGCCGGCGTGGCCAGCGCGAGCCCGGCCACCACAGCGCGGTTATCCAGGTTCAGCTTGCCCGTGAGAAAGCCGCCGATGCCAAGCGTGGAGACGAGCGCTGCCCAGTACGGGCCGAACAGCGCCGCCGGAGCGGCCAGCGCGACGAGCCACAGCGGGCCGAACTCGAACACCGCCTGCGCGAGCATCGCGGTCAGCGCCGACAGAAGCATCACCTGGCGCACATTCGGCATCCGGATCATCGTGTTGTACGTGACGGCCACCTGTCTGCGCAGCGCGACGGGCTCGGCGGCGCGGTGCAGCCGAGGCTCGGTGAAGCGCAGGAACGCGACGGCCGACGCCGCCACGAACGGAAGCGTGGCGAAGTAGGTCACCCGCGTGGAGGTCCAGCCCGCGATCAGCCCACCGCCCAGTGCGCTGAGCACGAGCGAGCCGCTCTCGACCATGTTGACGCGGCCGATCCAGGTCTCGTACTCGTCGCTCGACCCGGTCTCCTCCATCACCACGTCGTAGACGATGCTGTCCACCGTCCCAGAGCTGAGCGCGAAGTAGACGCCGAGGATCATGGCCGCGGCGATGTAGGTCGGCACGTTCCTGCTCAGGCCGCCGAACACCGTGCTCAGAAGCAGCGCGACGCTGGCGCACGCCATGAGGCGGCTGCGGCTCCAGCGGTCGGCGAGGATCCCCGAGGGCACCTCCAGCACCGGGACGACGGCGGCGTACGCGGCGGCCATGATCGCGACGGTCCGTGGCGTGAACCCGATCTGCGTCATGAACAGCTTCTCGACGGGAACCCACAGCACCATGCCGGACAGGCCCACCGCGACCTGCAACGGCACCAGCCGCCGGGCCAGCCGGAGCGGGGCCACCGACACCGCGTCGCTCATCGGCCGCTGTCCGCGTCCACCCGGCCGTCGAGCCGGTCCGGCAACACGGTCGAGCTGGCTGGATCGCTGGCGCCTGTCATCCGGCCCTCCCGGTCCTCCGCAGACTGTGGACGCCACCAAAGTCCTCGGAGGGCCGCGAACCGTTACACCACAGCCGGCCGTGCCGCGCACATCCGCTGCGCCGCGGCATGCTGGCCCTGGCCCTGGACGCGAGCGACCAGGTGATCGCGCCGTGGCACGGTCGGGGACGGCCGTCAGGGAAGCCGGGGGGTGCCCGCCTCCCAGCCTCGAAAGGCCGCGAGCAGCTTGTCGCGCATGTCCGGCCGCAGGTCATCCTCGGTCAGGGTGCCGGTGAGCCGCACGGTTTCCCGCATCTGGTCGACGTAGGCGTCGCAGTCCGTACACACCTCGAGATGCTCCGTGAAACGGCGTCGCGCGTCCGCGTCCAGCGCGCCTTCGAGATAGTCCGTGACGATCTCGACGAGCTCGTCGCAGTCGATCTCCAGATCGCGGGTCACGCTCGCGTCGCGCTCATGTAGTCCTCCAGCATCTGACGGAGCATGGCCCGTCCCCGGTGCAGTGACACCCGCTGGTTACCAGGCTCGCTGCGGCGCTGTCAGGCGCCGGCAGCGGGCAGAGCCAGGTCGAGCCAGACTCGGTCGCGCAGCTCGATACCGTCGATGACGATGCCGGCCGGGTAGCCCGTCGCCTCCGTGAAGGCGTCGCGTTCGACCGCGCGAAAGCGGAACCCCCGCCGCTGGTAGAAGCGCAGGTTGTCGCAGAACAGCGGTGACGGCCCGGCGAGCCGCCACGGGTCGGTTGGCAGGGGGCCAGATCGCGTCGTGGTCATGGGGAACAGTGCCGCGAACCCGCCCGGCGTTACGGCCTTGGCTCTTGGACGCGGGCCGAGGTCCGACACAGCCCTCTGGTTGTCGGACGACTTCGGGTCATCGCACGGTTCGGGGGTGTGCGTTGAAGAAGTCGAGGATCTGAGTGGTGGCCGGGAAGGATTTGCCCGCCTCGCTTTCGCCGGCGGCGGAAGGGCTGTCGCCGTTGGCTACGGGCAAGGCGCCACTGTCATTCGCCGGGATCGCAGGTGCCGGCGGTACTGGCGGGCGGTGCCACCGGAGGGCCCGCTCTATGGGACGGTCTTCCCGCGCGCCTTTGCGCGGTAGCGGCCGGGCGGGAGGCCGCGGTCACGGGAGAAGGCGCGGGAGAAGGCGTACTCGGAGATGTAGCCGACGGAGCGGGCGACGGTGTCGATCGGGTCGTCGGTGTCCCGCAGTCGGCGTGCGGCCAGGTCCATGCGCCAGCGGGTCAGGTAGGCGGCTGGCGTCTCGCCGACGAGGGCGGGGAAACGCCGGGCGAGGGTGGCCCGGGAGACGGCGACCTGGTCGGCGAGCGCGGGCAGTGTCCAGGCCCGGCCCGGGTCGGCGTGCAGCGCGGTGAGGGCCGCGCTGACGATCGGATCGTTGAGGGCGCGCAGCCAGGAGACCGACGGCGACGCGGGCTCGGCGCGCAGCCACGCCCGCAGGACCTGGATGAGCAGCACGTCGACGAGCCGGTCGAGCAGCGTGGTGCTGGCCGGCCCGGGCTCGGCGAGCTCGCCGGACAGCAGCCGGACGGTGTCGGCGAGCAGGCCGGCTCCCGGTGCGCCCGCGGGCACGTGGACCACCTCGGGCAACAGGGTGAACAGCGGGATCGTCACGACCGGGTCGTGCCGGTAGGAGGCGCACAGGATCCTGGTCCGCGCGGGCGGCGGCCCGAGGTCGAGCCGGCCGCCGGCGGCGAGTGCGGCCTTCGACGCGGCATGGTCGAAAGGCTCCAGCGGGCCGTCCGGATCCCCCGCGAGCCCGTGTTCGGAACCGGTCGGCAGGAGCACCACGTCGCCTGGCATGAGCCGCAGCGGCGGCTCTCCGGGGAGGCGCAGCCAGGCGGCGCCCGCCGTCACGGCGTGGAAGGCGGCAGCCGAGACCCCGAACAGCCGCAGCCCCCACGGGTCGCCGGCGTGCACCGTGGCGGCGACGGTGCCACGCACTCCGGCGACGTCCAGCACATCGGCAAGCAGATCCACGATCTGGACCCTACCGATGAGCACCTTGCACCTCGCCCTGTGAGTTTTTCAGACAAGAATCTGAGCTTTTCTGGCATCGATTGTCTCTCTGCAACGCCATACGGTTTTCGTGTCCCACACTTCAACCGGAAGGCCAACCATGAACGTCGACGGCAGCATTGCCTTGGTGACCGGCGCCAACCGAGGTTTGGGCGCCCGGCTGGTCGACCGCCTCCTGGACGCCGGCGCCAGCAAGGTCTACGCCACCGCGCGCGACCCCCACACCGTCGACCCGGCCGTGAGCGCCCGCCCACGGGTCAGCACGCTGGCCCTGGACGTGACCGACCAGGCGAGCGTGGACGCCGCGGCCAAGGCAGCGGCGGACGTCACCCTGCTGGTCAACAACGCCGGCGTGCTCGGGTTCGGCACCGCTCTGGACGCGGACCTGGACCTCTTCACGCGTGACGCGCTGACCAACTACGTCGGCCTGCTGCGGGTGAGCCAGGCCTTCGCCCCGGTCCTGACCACGAACGCCCCGGGCTCGATCGTCAACGTGCTCACCCTGATCGCACTGGCGCCGGTGACCGGCATGGCGGGCTACTGTGCCTCGAAGGCCGCCGCGCACTCGATCACCCAGTCACTGCGCGCCGAGCTACGCGGCAAGGGCGTCGAGGTCGTCGGCGCCTACCCCGGCGGCATCGACACCGACATGCTCGCCGGAGTCGAGGCGGACAAGGCCCCGCCCGAGACCGTCGCCGAACGGATCGTCGCCGGGCTCATCGCCGGGCAGACAGTGATCTGGCCCGACGACGCCTCCGCGGGAGCGGGCTCGCTCTACCTTGGCGACCCACTCGCCCTCGAACGCACCCTCGCCGGCTGACCGACGCCGCCATCCCCCGCGCCCTCATGGCCGCCGCCGCCGAGTCGCCTGCCGTCAGCGGCGGGCGTCTCGGCGGCCCTGCCGGAAGAAGTCGACGGCGTCGGCGACGGAGTGCACCTTGTCCCAGGTGAGACAGGCCCCAAAGGGTGCGTTCCAGAATCCGTCCTCGGTGGGCGGCGGAGGCGTCGGCGGGCCGACGTAGAGGTAGGGAGCGGCGACGTACTCGTCGCCGGGCGACGCGCCGTAGTTGATGTCCGCGGCACGGATCGCGACGTCAGCGTGCTCGGGCCAGAGCGTGACGTCGCTGGGTTCGTCGGCAGGGATCTCGGCGCACCACTGGCGCAGCGCCGCGTCGCCGAGCGCGTACCAGTCGGCGAGGCGGCGGGCCGCGTCCGGGTCGACGTCCAGCGCCGCGTCCGGGTCGCACGGCGTGTTCAGGTCGTAGACGTCGGCCGGGCCTCCGGGGGCGGGCAGCCCGGTGAGCGCCGCGGCCGCGGCCAACGTACGCAGCGGCGCCCGTCTCACAGCCGAAGCCCCGTCCGTACCGCCGGACCTGACGACCAGGTCGGTGCCGTCGACCGCGACGACCCGCCCATCGTCACCGAACGTCGGCGTACCGAACCCGCCCGGGGTGACGACCAGACCGATGCGGCCCGCCGCGCGGTACCGCGCGGCGGCCAGCACGTGCTCGGCGACGGCGTGCAGCGCCGCCCGGGTACGGACGAAGGTGTCGTCGACACCGGCGTGCTGGCTGATGTTCTCGCTCATCTGGTCTCCACAGTCCTGTCTGTCGTCGCTGATTGTCGTTCTCGCCCGCTCAGAGCAGGTCGGCGTCGGTCCGGATGTGCACCAGGGCCGGTCCGTCGACGGTGAACAGCGCGGCCATGGCGTCGTCCAGCTCGTCGGGCCGGCTGACGGAGCTGGCCTGCGCCCCACAGAGCCGGGCATAGGCAGCGAAGTCGGGGTTGTGCAGGCTGGTTTGCCAGACCGGGAACTGTTCGGCCAGCTGCTCCTTGCCGATCTTTCCGAGGGTCCCGTTGTCGAGCAGGACGTGTTTGACGGCGATGCCGTACTTGACGGCGGTGGTGACCTCGGCCAGGTACTGGCCGAATCCGCCGTCGCCGGTGACCGCGACCACTGGCCGCTCCGGCGCGGCCAGCGCGGCGCCAAGCGCCGCCGGGTAGCCGAAGCCGATGGAGCCGAGGTAGCCCGACATCAGCACCGGCTGGCCGGCGGACTCGAAGTAGCGGCCGAACGAGTAGGCGTGGTTGCCGACGTCGACCGTCATGACGGCGTCCACCGGCGTGTGCCGGGACAGCGCGTCGAACACGGCGGCGGAGCTGAGGCCGTGGCCACGGTCGTCGCCGGCCCGACGGGCCTTCTCCGCCCGCCAAAGCCGCCAGCGCTCGGCCACGTCGCCGCGCTGGTCGACGGCGGCCGTCGGCGCCGCGCCGAGGGCATCGGCGAGGGCGTCCAGGGTGAGTGCCGCGTCGCCGAGCAGACCGACGTCGACCTTCTGGAACCTGCCGATGGCGGCGTGGTCGTCGTCGATCTGGATGACGGGCTTGTAGGGCGCGATTCCGGTGTGGTTGGAGAACGAGGCGCCGGCCACGACGAGCAGGTCGCAGGTGTTCATCAGCCAGCTGGCGACCGGGGTCCCGCTGCGGCCGAGCACCCCGGCGCCGAGCGGATGCGTGTCGGGCACGAGGCCCTTCGCGCGGAAGGTGGTGAGCACCGGCGCCCCCAGCCGTTCGGCGAGCGCCCGCACCTGCTCCCGGGCCCGCGTGGCGCCGTGGCCGACGATGAACACCGGCCGGCGAGCAGCGCGCAGCAGCCCCGCGGCCCGCTCCACGTCGGCGCCGGCAGGCAGGACCCGCCGCTCGGAGAGGCGGCCGTCGGGCCGGTTCGCCTCGGCCCGCGAGCCGACAACCTGGACCTCGTCGGGCAGCACAAGGTGGGCGACCCCGCGGCCGTCGAGGGCGTGCTTGACCGCGAGGGCGGCTAGTTCGGCGTGGTCGGAGCCCGCCTGCACCGTGGTGGTGGACACGGCCACGTCGCGGAAGACGGCGGACAGGTCCAGGTCCTGGAAGGCGCCGCGGCCGAGCACCTTCGACGGCACCTGGCCGGAGATGGCGATCACCGGGGCGCCGTCGAGCTTGGCGTCATACAGGCCGGTGAGCAGGTTCGTCGAGCCCGGGCCGGCTATGGCGAAGCAGACCGCTGGCCGGCCGGTGAGCTTTCCATAGGCGCTGGCGGCGAACGCGGCCGCGCCCTCGTGCCGGATGCCGACGTAGGTGAGCTCGCCGCGGGCCTCGGCCCGGCGCAGCGCGTCGGCGAACCCCAGGTTCGAATGGCCGACCATGCCGAACACGTGCCGCACGCCCCAGGCGACCAGCGTCTCCACCAGGACGTCGCTGACCGTGCGTACCGCTGCCCGGGGCGGCGGCAGCTTCACGTAGCTCGCGTCGGGCCGTTCGTCGACCTCGTAGGCGGTGGCCGCGTCGGTGAAGCCCGCCGGCGGCCTGCCGGTGGTCGGGTCGTAGTCGTAGCCGTGCCACGGACAGCGCAGCCACCCGTTCTCGATCGATCCCTCGCCCAGCGGCCCGCCCTGGTGTGGGCAGCGGTTCTCCAGTGCCGACAGCCGGCCGCCGCAGCGGGCCAGCGCGACGCTACGGCCGTCGACCACCGCGGTGCGTACGCGACCGTCCGCCGGGAGGTCGGCCGGTTCGAGCCGGTGCCACCCGTCGGCGGCCGGACGAGGGCTGTCAGTCGTGGTCGGGGCCGGGCTCGCGCTCATCGCGGCCGCCTTTCGATGCGATGTGGGAAAAGAAGAAGGAGGAGGGAGAAGGGTGCGACGGAGCGGCGTGGGGTGCCGGCGGCGGGGCGTCAGCGGACGCCGGCGTAGGCGACTCCGACCAGGTCGGCCACGTCCCTCTTGAAGCTCGTCAGGTCCTCAGCGCTGAACCCGGACAGGTGCCGGTGGCCGCATGCCCTGGCCAGTACCGCCATCAGCTCGACGGATGACGTCAGGAACCGGGCCAGCTGGCCGGCGGCCCGCTCGACCGGCAGCCGGGCCCGCAGATGCGGCTTCTGGGTCGCGATGCCCATCGGGCAGTTGTCGGTGTGGCAGGCGCGCATTCCCACGCATCCGATGGCCTGCAGCGCGGAGTTCGAGACGGCCACGGCGTCCGCGCCCAGCGCGAGTGCCTTGACGAAGTCCGCTGGCCGGCGCAGCCCGCCGGTCGCGACCAGGCTGACCTGGTCCGCGCCGACCCGGTCGAGATGGCGGCGGGCCCGGGCCAGCGCCGCCATCGACGGTACGCTGATGTTGTCTCGGAAGATCGTCGGTGCGGCGCCGGTACCGCCACCCCGGCCGTCGAGGATCACGTAGTCCACGCCAAGCGACAGCGCGGCGTCCAGGTCGGACTCGACGTGCTGCGCGGACATCTTCACCCCGACCGGGATGCCCCCGGAGACCTCGCGCACCCGGTTCACCAGGTCGCGCGCGTCATCCAGCGAGCGCCAGTCCGGGAACCGGGCCGGCGAGATCGCCGGCTGGCCCTCCGGCAGCCCGCGGACCTGCGCGATCCGGCCGGTGACCTTGTGGCCTGGCAGATGGCCGCCGGTGCCGGTCTTCGCGCCCTGCCCGAGCTTGAGGTGCAGCGCCTGCACCCGCGCCAGGTGCGCCTCGTCCCAGCCGAACCGCGCCGACGCCAGCTCGTAGAGATATCGGGAGCAGGCCTGCTGCTCCTCCGGCAGCATCCCGCCCTCGCCCGAGCAGATCGCGGTCCCGGCCGCCTCCGCGCCGGTAGCCAGCGCTCGTTTGGCCTCGGCGGACAGCGCACCGAAGCTCATGTCGGAGACGAACAGCGGAATGTCCAGCCGCAACGGCCGCGCCGCTCCTGGCCCGATCACCACGTCGGTGCCGACCGGTTCGTCGTCCAGCAGCGGAAAGCGGGACAGCTGCGCGGTGAGGATCTGCAGGTCCTCCCATTTCGGCAGCTCGGTCCGTGGTATGCCCATCGCCGCCGTCCGGCCGTGGTGACCCAGCCTGGTCAGCCCGTCCGCCGCCAGCTCATGGATCTCCCCGACGTACGGCTCCTCCGCACTGGCCTGGTGCGGGTCGACGAACAGCCGGGCGTACACATCGGTCACCGCCGTCTGCGGTTTCACCGCCCGGTAGGCGGCCAGCTCGCGCCGGTCGACCACTACCATCCCGTCCGCGCGCACCCGAGCCGGGAAGCGGTGCAGCCGCTGCGAAGGGTCGTAGTCACTCAGCCCGGTGTCCAGCCGGAAGTCCCAGCCGTGCACGCCGCACACGATGCTGTGCCCCTCGATCCGGCCGTCGGCCAGGAGCGCGCCGCGGTGCGGGCAACGCCCCTCGAAAACCGCCACGGCCTCGTCGGCCAGCTGGGCACCGTCAGGCCCGTCGGTGCCGTCCGCGCCGAGGACACTTGGCGGGCCGCTCCCCGGGCCATCCGGGCGCAGACGCACCACCACCAGGTCGAGGCCGTCCACCACCGCCCGGACGGGCTCCCGCGCCGGCAGCGCCGCCCAGTCGGCAACCACGATCTCCCACGGCGCACCGCCCGCGGCCTCGTCGACCGCCGCCGCTTCGACGACCATCTCCACACCCGTCATCCGGGCCTCCCCGTCACCGCGCTACTCGGACGCCAGCACAGTCGCCACAGAAGGCCAGGCGTTACACGGACCCCCACACAACGTCGCGCGAACGACCGTCGCGAGGCAGCGCCGGCTGGCGTCGCCCGTGGCCGCGCCACAATCTCGCTCGGCTCGGTGGGCGCGGGAGATTGTGGTGCGGCCCGGCGCCCCCTAGGTTCCGTTTCGTGGAGGTTCGAGGGACTGCGCCGGCCAGCTCGGCTCCGAGCACCGAGGACGCCCGCGTCGTTCAGGCGCTGCGGTCCGGCGACGAGGCGGCCTTCGCGGACCTGGTCGACCGGATGGCACCGGCGATGCTGGCGGTCGCGGCGGGCCATGTGCCCAGCCGGACCGTGGCCGAGGAGGTCGTGCAGGAGACGTGGCTGGCCGTGCTGACCGGCCTCGACCGGTTCGAGGGCCGGTCCAGCCTACGAACCTGGGTGTTCGCCATCCTGCTCAATATCGCCCGGAGCCGGGGCGTGCGCGAGCGCCGCAGCGTCCCGTTCAGCAGTGCCTTCCCCGAGGATGAGACCGGCCCGACGGTCGACCCCAGCCGGTTCCGCCCACCTGGCGACGAGTGGCCTGGTCACTGGGCGACCGCGCCGCGGGCCTGGGATCTGCCCGAGCCGGCCCTGCTGTCGCACGAGGTCCGCACCCGGCTGCGCGCCGCCCTCGACGCACTGCCGCCCCGGCAGCGCACCGTCGTGCACCTGCGCGACGTACAGGGGCTGGACGCCGACGAGGTCTGCGCGCTGCTCGACATCGAGCCAGGCAACCAGCGAGTGCTGCTGCACCGCGGGCGGGCCAGGCTGCGGCAGGTGCTGGAGGACTACATGAACGAGGCACAGGCATGACCCGCGGCCTGGAGATCGACTGCGACGAGCTCGTCGAGATCGTCACCGACTACCTCGAAGGAGCGCTGGACGCGGACACCCACCGACGGTTCACCGAACACCTCGAGCTGTGCGACGGCTGTGACGCCTACGTCGAGCAGATGCGTGACACCGTCCGGCTGGCCGGCACGCTCCAGCAGGGCGAGCTGCGACCGGACATGCGCGACAAACTGCTCACCGCCTTCCGGGGATGGAAGGCCGAGCGACCTGACGAGTCACCGACAACTGGTCCGTAGTGAGCCGGCGGTCGCGCGCCCGTCGGCGCCGGTGTCAGGAGATCGTCGAGCCGGTGACGGATGGTTTGCCCGAGCTGTTGAAGTAGATGCCCGGGCTGGTCTCGAAGCCGGCGCTCGGGTTGCCGCGCAGGGTCGAGTTCTCGATCACGAGGGTTCCGGTCTTGTTGTTGCTGACGAAGAAGACGCCGCCGCCGCCCTCGACCGCGCTGTTGTTCTCGATGATGCTGCCCGCGATCCGCAGCGCCATCTGGTTGCCGTCGTTGTAGATGGCGCCACCGCTGCCGCCGCCGGGGGTGCCGGAACTCGCCGGGTTCGCGCCGCGCCCGATGGCCTTGTTGTTCCGGAAGACGCTGTTGAGCACCGTCCAGGAGACGCCGATGCTGCTCAGCGCGCCGCCGTTCGAACACGAACCCCCGGTGAAGGTGCTGCTGACGACGTACACGGGCCGGTCCTGGTACTGGTCGAGTACCCGAACCGCGGCGCCGCCGAGGTCGGGGCCGGTCGAGTCGCAGGTATTGGCGACGAACGCCGAATGCACGATCTTGAACTGGCCGCCGCGCACCAGGATCGCGCCACCACCGCCGCCCTCGGCCGTGTCGCCGGTCGAGTTGCCGTTCGCGAAGGTCAGGTTCTGCACGGTCAGGCTCGGCGTTTCCTGGTCGTCGCAGTGCGAGGTGGTCCAGCCCTGAGCCTTGTCGCAGGTGTCCATGTAAAGAATGCGATGGCGGCCTGCCCCATTGAGAGTCACCAGACCGCCGCCGTCGATGACCACCTGGGGAGCGGCCGCGTTCACCACTCTGGCGGTGGCGGTCATCGTGATGGTGACCGGATTCGGGCCGCAGCTGAAGGTGATGACCCCGCCGGCCGCGACGGCGGCCACCACGGCGGCCGAGGTGCAGCTCGCCGGCGTACCGCTACCGACGACCCGGGTCGGGTGCGAGGTGTCGACGGTCGCCGCCGTGGCCGGGACCGCCGCCCTCCCCGCTGGGTTGCCAGCGACCAGATTTCCGCCGGGGGCGGCGCCGGGCTGAGTCGAGGCGGAGGCACCGGGCAGGTGAGTAGCGCTGGGCGACACGGACAGGCTCGGCGACGGGCCCATCGACGTGGGCAGAGCCGAAGCCGCACCAGGCGGCAACGCGGTGGTCGAAGCCGGCACCGTGGCCGCCTTGGACGGGACGGCGGTCCCACCAGCGCTGCCGCCACCCGCCGCGCACCCCGCCCCGAGACAGAGCACGGGGACAAGCAGTCCAACTGCCACCCACGAACCGCCGGCCCTAGCGCGCATACCGGGACATTAGCCTCCTCCTCAGATGACCGCCGGCACCCGACGCGCGCCGGTCCAGGAAATCGAGGCGATCCTCGTCGCCTGGGCTCAGTTTTCGGCGGGGGGAATGTTGGGGTTGAGCCGGAAGCGGTTTTCCGGGTCGTAGCTGCGCTTGACTTGGCGAAGGCGTTCGACGTTGCGTCCCCAGGCCAGCACCCGGTCGTTGTCATCGAGATCGGCGTCGCCGCCGAAGTTGAGGTAGGTGCCTGACGCGGCCCGCAGTGTGACGGCCTCATGGTAGGCATCGCGCACCCAGCGGATGTTCACGTCGTTGTCGGCTGGGTCCAGCCAGTTTCCGTCGAGGCTCAGTATGTATCGGGCCCCGCGATCGCCGAACGCGGTTTCCGTCGCCCCGACCCGCGACATGGCGCCGCCCATGAGCGGCGCGTGCACCAAGGTCTTCGGGGACGGGCGGTCCTGGCCGACGCGGACCACGAACCCGGTCGCTTCCTCGTCCAGTCGGTCCAGATAGACGGACTTCCAGTAGCTCTGCAGCTCACCCTTCGGGAAGAGGGGGTCGAGGGCGGACTGCGCCGTCCGATACGACAGGGCCTGGCTCAGGTCGGCGAGCGGCCTGCCGAACTCGCCCAACTCCCTACACGCCCGTCGGCCCTCGTCCGGGTCACCCGCGTACAAGCCAGCCAAAATGAACACGTCGCGGTTGTGAACGGAGGGCGGAAACGCCGGCACCGCTGGCAACGTCCAGAACATGGCGCGGCTGGTGACTTCGTCGGGGACGGTGGACGTCCAGTCTCGCCAGCGCGGGAGTACTTCGGCGGCGGCGTCAATCGGGTAGACGACCATGCCGTTCCAGACGACAGGACCGAGCGGGTAGGCCTCGAACTCAAAGGACACCACCACGCCGAAGTTGCCGCCGCCGCCACGTAGCGCCCAGAACAGGTCCTCGTGCTCGGACGCGCTGCACCGAACAATGTCGCCGCGGACTGTCACGACATCGGCCGCACGCAGCGCATCGCACGCCAACCCGTACTTGCGGTGCAGCCAGCCGATTCCTCCCCCGAGCGTCAGGCCAGCCACACCCGTGGTCGACACGACCCCGCCAGGTACCGCGAGCCCATGCAACTGCGTCTCACGGTCGACGTCGCCCCAGGTCGCACCACCCGCAACCCGCACACGCCGCCGTTCCGGGTCCACCCAGACACCCCGCATCACCGAAAGGTCGATCATCAGAGCGTCGTCGGCCGTGCAGCTCCCGGCGATGCTGTGGCCGCCGCCCCGGACGGCGACGAGAAGGTTCCGCTCCGTGGCCATCTTGACGGCGTCAACGACGTCGGCGGTCCCGGTGCACCGGACGATGAGACCTGGTCTGCGGTCGAGCATGGCGTTCTGGATGATCCGCGCCTCGTCGTACCCGACGTCGCCCGCGGTCAGAACCGCCCCGCGGAAGATCGCGCGGATCTCCTCGACGGTCTCGTCCGAGAGGGTCTGCCGCTCGCCTTCCAGCGTGAGCACCTGTGCCGACATGGAATACTCCCCCCAGCGCTCGCCGCCTCCACCGGCCGGCGCAGCTCACCCCTCTCCAGGGCGGCGCCACGATCGACTCGTCGCAACACGTGCCGACGTCGCGACTATGTGTGACCGCAGTGGGCGAGTCTGATACCGGAGACCGGCACAGAAGGCGACATCTTCTCGGCTCGCGTACGAGCTACCCGACCTGGCCCTTCTCAGACATCCTCATGGCCTGGCGGCACGAGCAGGGCCTGCGGGAAGCTCGGCGTCGTGGGCTCGCCGATCTCGTCCAGTTCCCGGCGAAGCCGACAGGCCGCTCTTTGCCGAACCCTTCGAACGGCGTGTCGACGACCGTGGTGGTCCGCGGCCACCTTCCCCTGACCAGCAGAAACAGCAGGCAGGTCAGCCCTTCAGGAGCTGACGGGACATGACCACTCTCTGGATCTGGTTGGTGCCCTCGTAGATCTGGGTGATCTTGGCTAACGTAGATCGACATCGCTGCGACCTGGGGAAACTCGGCGTCCACGGTCGGTGCTCGCGGACGAATCCACGTCCTGTCCACGGCTCGCCCTTCGTCGTCTTCGTCGCCGCCGCGCTGCTGACCTCGGGGGTGACCGCCTGCGGAGTGCTGGGCAAGCATCAGAACGCGGCCCCGGCACCCGAGGCGCCGATCTCGATCGCTGCGGGGACGCGGCCGGCCGCGAAGGTCGTCGATCTGGGCGGCGGTGCGCGGGTCGTGTTCGCGGACGCTCCGGTGAGCGGTAGCCAGCTCACCGTCGCGACCGATAGCCCGCCACCGAACCTGGACGACCGGCGCAGCCTCGCGACCCCGGTGAAGCTCACGCTGACCGGCAGCGACCTAGGCTCGGGCGCGACGCTCGACTTCCCGCTCCCGGACAGCCTGCGCGCGGCTGCCGCCGCCAACCCCGACGTGGTCGGGATCGCGACGTATGACGAGGCCTCCCGGCAGTGGGTGCCGGTTCAGGTCTCGGTTCATGACGGCCTGGTCAGCGCGGTGACCACCCATTTCTCCTGGTGGCAGCCGTGGACCTGGGACTGGGCCGCGCTCGGCGCCACGGTGAACCAGGCAGTAGGCCAGCTCGTCGACAAGCGGGCCGGGCAGGCCAGCTGCGACCGCGGTGAAGGGGTGCCGTCCTGGGTCGCGAGCACGGTCGGGGTCAGCAACGACCCGGCCCTGGAGATCCGGAGCTGCGCCCAGGGCCAGAACGGCGTCCTCGACGTCGAGCTGGTGAACAACCGGCCGTACGGCATGGTGCTCCGGTACGGGTCAGCGGTGAAATGGGGCTGGCACGAGGACGGCGGCACGCCGCTGGAGCAGGCGCGCAACAAGCTGATGGACGCGCTGCTCGCCGGCGGCAAGGGCCTCTACCTGCCCCCGCTGGGGCGCGCGTCGGTCGGCATCCCGCAGGTCACGGCCGGCCAGTACGTGACGTTTCCCGCGTCCGTCACCGGGGCGACGCTGCTGACCGACCTGGCGTACACGACCGCGGGCGACCTGGTCGAGGACGCCGGCGCGTCGCTCGCCGGGCCGCTCCAGAGCGAGTGCGCCACCTACGCGGCGATGACCGTCGCCGCCGACACCCTGGGCAGTCCGAAAGCACTGCACGAGAAACTGATCGACGCCGCCGACTGCCTCGAGAAGGCGTACTTCGCTGCCGTGAGGTCAGGGCTCCTCGACCAGGCGCGCGTCGCCAAGGTTGGCGCGAGCCTGGAGGCGATCAAGACGGCGTCCCTGGTCGGCAGGTTCCTGAAGGCCTACGACGTCGAGTGGCGGCTGCTGGACCTGTACGTCGACACGAAGGTCATCAGTCCCGTGGCCGGCCTCGACTACGGATTCGGTGTCCGCGCGACGTCCACGACAACGAACCCGCCACCGACGCAGCCGACGTCGACCGCCCAGCAGCCGGTGCCCGCGGGCAGCGGCCGAGTCCTGATCGACCCGTGCCTGAACCTGCGCTCCGGACCCAACGGGAACACGGGCCTTGTTGGCTGCGTGCCCAAGGACACCGTGCTCTCGATCGACTGCACCGCGCAAGGCGACTCGGTGACCGGTCCTTACGGCGCGACCACGCTCTGGGACCACACGACCTACAACGGCACCCCCGGCTACCTCTCCGACGCCTGGGTCTACACCGGCCACGCCAACGCTGTCGCCGGTACCTGCTGACCGAAACCAGGCCTCCCCAGACGGGCACCTGGCCGCGCCAAAGCGCGGCTGGGTGCCCGTCCCCTGTTCGCCCCCGAAGTACGTGATTCCTGGATCAGGCCCCGAAACTGCCAGTGATCGCGACCGCCCAGGTGTTTCCATCCGCCTTGCAATATGCGATCTGGTGCGGACCACAGCGGAAGAGCGGCACGTCTACTTCGAGGTCTCAACCCGACTCGGATCTGTTGATCTCTGGGACCGACAACTACCTTTTTCTTGAAGATCGGTCGAGTTTCAATCCGACTCGGATTTGGTGATCTCTGGGACTTCACTGTCGACCCCGACGCTCTCACGGAATCCCAGCGTGTTTCAATCCGACTCGGATTTGGTGATCTCTGGACTGCATTGCCGGCGGGCCGGTGCTCGGTGGCTGGCTGACGTTTCAATCCGACTCGGATTTGGTGATCTCCGGGACAGCTGTCCGAATTGTACATGTGCTGACCTGCGGGTTTGCAAGATCAAACCAGAACCTCCTGATGGAGATCGTCTCGCGGCGGGGCGTTCGATCGTTTCTGGCCGGGTTTTCGCAGGTCGGAGCACATGTTGATCTGAAGCCAGAACCTCCTTGGGCTATCGGCGTGTCGGAGGTTCTGGCCGTGCCGCGGTGCCGTCCGTCCGTAGTGAGCGAGGCCTGCGGTCGCCGCGCCGGGGGTCCGGATGGAGTGGAGGGCGGACGGGATGAGAGCGCGGTTCGGCGGCTGGCAGGGGCGGGTGCCCGACAGGCGCGACGGAGCCGTCGTCAGCCCGAGAAGGCCGCGGCGCCGGGCGGCTGCTGGTGGGGTGCCGCGGGCCATGGCGGAGCCGGAGGTGCTGTGGGCGGCTTGGGCGCGAGTGGCCGCCGGCAGCGGAATGCCGGGGGCCGACGGCCTCTCCGTGGCCGACTTCGCCCGTGACCTCGGGCCGCGGCTCGACCGCCTGGCCGACCAGCTGGCCGAGGGCCGTTACGAACCCCAGCCGCTGCGCCAGGCGACGATCACACGTGGCGGCCGGCGCAGGCCGCTCGGGCTGCCAACTGTGCGTGACAGGGTGGCCCAACGCGCCTTTCTTGACGTCTGCCATGACGAGCTTGACGCCGACGTGGTCGAGGTGAGTTTCGCCTACCGGCGCGGCCGGTCGTGGCTGGACGCGCTGGCGGCGGCAGAAAGGCATCGCGACGAGGGCCGGCGCGTGGTGCCGCGCACCGACATCGCCGCGACGGCGGCGGCGCGGTCGGCCTCGGCGGCGGCAAGCCTGACCTGTGTCGCGGCGCGCGTCATCTCCAACGCGGCGAGGCCGGCCCGCGCGCCCTCGACCGAACGCCACGCCTGCGCGCGAGTGCGCTGGTAGCCGCGGCCCAGCTGCTCACCCCAGACGGCCGCGTGCCGGACGAGCACCGTCTCCAACGGCGGCTCGGTCGGGCCCGACTCCGCGTCCGGGTACGGCGCCGCCGAATCCCGCGCCGCGCAGGCACGCGCGAACGCGAGCAGCCCGCGACTATCCCGCCGCCGGTACGGCGCGCGCGGGAACCGTGCGCGCGCGCTCGTGTCCATGCCGCACCTCCAGTCAGGCCGTTCGGTCAGCGGTGCGCGGTACCGCCAGGATCAGCCAGTCGTGCCCGAGTCAGACGGACCGTGTCACTCCCGGCTCAGACTGGCTGGATGATCTCCGGCTGAGGCCGAGGCACCCACCAGCGCCACCGGTCGGCACGCGCCGGGCGGTACGCAGCCAGGCCGGCGCCGCGAACGTCGGCCGCGGCCACGCCTCAGCCAGCGCGGCGGCCTCACGGCCCCGCCGGCGCAGGTTCGCCGCCCGGTACACCTCGACGCACTGGTCCCGAAAAGACGAGATCACACCCGCGCGGGCCTCCGCCTCGTCGATCAGGCGTTCTCGCCGTTCCAGGTCCACCGCGAGCCGGACCCGCAGGTTCTCCAGCCGAGCCTGGTCGGCGAGCAGATCCGCCCGCGCCCGCGCAGCCGCCCGCCGTGTTCGCGCAGCCGCGTCATCGCCGCTGACCGGCACACCAAGCTCCTCAGCCTCACGCACCAGCCGCTCAGCCGGACTCCCAGCCACCCGCGCCGCCAGCACCCCGACCAGCGCCGTCCCCTCGGCGATCCGCGCATCCAGCTCGACGAGCGCCACGGCCAACCCTCCCCGCAACACCTCATGCTCCCGGGCCGCGGCATACCCCAGCTCCAGAACCACCGGGCAGGCCGACCAGCCCACCATCACCGGCCGCACGTCGCCCGTCGGCACCGGCCTGACCGCGGGCGGCACGCCAGCCCGGCCATCCCGACGCCCCAGCCACCACAGCCGCAACCGGGTCCGGGCCCCAGGCTCGTAGGCCCACCCCAGACATCCCCCAACGGCCTCGCGCCCACAACACCACCGTGCCGTTTCCGACCGCGATCCGAACCCATTCCTCGCCCCCAAGGCTCGCTGCGCCGCCACCAACAGCCAACCCAGACGGACGAACACCCCGCACCCAAACGACCACAAACTCGCTGATCACCATCCCCGATCCAGCCTCAACCCGACTCGGATTTGGTGATCTCGGGAACCGGCGCGCTACACGAAAGGAGGCGGTAGACGTTGTCTGGTTTCAATCCGACTCGGATTTGGTGATCTCTGGGACCAAAGGTTAGTCTGTTTCAGACCTTCCTGATCGCCGTTTCAATCCGACTCGGATTTGGTGATCTCTGGGACCCGACACCAACCCGGCTCCCGGGTCTGGGTCTGGCTCGTTTCAATCCGACTCGGATTTGGTGATCTCTGGGACCCCACCCGTCCAGGCCGCTCCGCAGCCCGCCAAAGTGTTTCAATCCGACTCGGATTTGGTGATCTCTGGGACATCGCCGAGGGCGTCTTCCTCGACATCACCTTCGACAGCGTTTCAATCCGACTCGGATTTGGTGATCTCTGGGACCGGGTCTGACCGAACGGTCTTCGGAGTGGATCACCAGGTTTCAATCCGACTCGGATTTGGTGATCTCTGGGACTAGGAAATCATGTCCCTCGGGGGAATCATCGCTGCAAGTTTCAATCCGACTCGGATTTGGTGATCTCTGGGACAGCTGTCCGAATTGTACACGGGCTGACCTTCGGGTTTGCAAGATCAAACCAGAACCTCCCGGCAGAGATCGACATCTAGTGGACGGTTCGATCTTTCTCTGGGATATTTCCGCAGGTCGGGGCATATGTTGATCAGTAGCCAGAACCTCCCGGGTTTGTCGGTGTGTCGGAGGTTCTGGCTGACGATCTTCGACGCGGCGGCGGGTGGTGGCGGACCAGGTGGTCCGTCTGGTCCGGGCGCCGGGCTGGTCGGGGCGTGGAAAGGGTGGAAGACGTGGTTGGTCCACCGCGGCTGCGGCTCGACGGCCGCGGCGTCGCCGTGCCCGTGTTGGAGGGGCGCACCACCGCTCATGACCCCATCATCACCGACGCAGCCACGCCTGGAAACGGGGCAGCACGCCGGCCAATCGGGCCAGCTGCGCAGCGGCGCCGACGCCGCCGAGGCCAGCCGCCGCGAACCGGGCGGACGCGGCAAGGACGATCGCGGGCGGGCCGTCAATCCCGTCGCGAGGAGCCGCAGCAAACCCCTCGGCTCCGCTCCGGACGGCAGTCCCGGCGGCCCCGGCGACCTCGGCGACCTCGGCGGCACGGTCGGCGGCGGACGGGGCTGCTTGCCGGTTTCCTGCTCGGCCTCGCCGTCGCGGCGGCCTTGGCGGCGCTCATCTGGCTGGCGCAGACCGCCTGACCATCTGAACGTCGCAGTCCGCGCGGGCGCCTCGTCTCCCGGAGAGACCAACCCGGGCGCGGCCCGCGTCCGTCTGCATTCGGTGACCGCAGGAAGGAGCCGTTCATGCCCCGCACGATTCGGATCAACGGAATTGACGTCCCGGTCATAGCGGACGAGCTGAGCGGCGCCCAGCTCAAGGCAGCCGTGGGAATCGAGCCGGACCGTGTCCTCGTCAAACAGGACCCGGACCGCAACACCATCGTCGGTGACGGCCAGCGAGTCCGGCTGGCCGACGGCGACACGTTCGCCCACCATGCCCGCCACTCCAAGGCCCAGGACGAGTCGCGCGCGCCGCTGTTTCGCACCGTCCCCGAAGCCGACGGCGCGACAGCGCCGCGCCGCGGATCGAGCCGGTGAACTTCCAGCAGCGGCGGGTCTTCGCCGAGGCGGCACAGCTGTTGCGCGCCTACCCAGGGCTGTGCGTCGCCGCCGACGGGTCGTGGCTGCTCATCCCGGAGTTCCGGCTGCCCGCCGGCTGGGCGCCCCCTCGCACGACGGTGCTGATCGCCGTCCCGTTGACGTACCCCGAGTGCGCCCCGGACGGCTTCTACCTCGGTGACCGGCTACGCCGCCATACCGGAGCCGCCCTGGCCCAGCCAGGCCACTACTTGCGCGACTTCCACAATCCCTGCGCCGGCCTCGGCTACCTCTGGTACTGCCTGGAGGACCCGGAACGCCGCTGGCGCCACGACATCGACTCGCTGGTCACCTACGTCGAGGCGATCCGCACCTATCTCGGCGCCGCGGACTGATACGCGGCCACCCTCCAGGCCCGCCGACACGCCCAGACACCTCGCCGGCCGCGTACAACGACGAACCGCCCCAGGCTGGACGCTGCCTGGTCGTCATCCCGGCCCGGCTGTGGGACGACCTGCGCGCCCACCTGCTCGCCCGGCCCGTCGAGCGGTTCGCCTACCTGCTGGCACACCTGGAACAGCGCCCGCCCTCGGTGGTGGACCACGATCGAGGGCCGCAGGGCGTCAGCAGCCGCAGCCGGCGCCGTTTCACCGTCGACCGCCTGGACGAAGCCGCGCGGGGTGATGGCACGTGGCAGGTCACGCTCCGGGTCCGGTGGCTACTGCTCGTCCCAGACGACGCGCTCACCGCCCAGACGGCTGACCGCGTCGACGTGTCGGCCGAGCTGACCCGGACCGTGGTGCGGACCTGCTACGAGCAGGCGCTCTCGCTGATCGACGTCCACAGCCACCCCGGCGCGCCGTCCGCGCGGCTCTCGGCGCACGACCGGCGCAACGCGCTCACGACCCACCGCGAGTTCCTGGCCGCGATCCCGCCGAGGCCGCCCGTTCGCGGCATCCCTCGTGCTGACCAGCGCGGAGGCCGACGGTGTGTGGCTCGACTCCCAAGCCGGCCATCTCGGCGCGGTGAGCACCCAGGTCAGCTGATCGCCGGCTGCTCGGTCCCTGTTCCCGCAGGCCGCGGACGGGCACAGACCACGATCACGAAATAGTCGGTGACGTGTCGAGGCCCTTGGCCGGACGCCAGGCTGTTTTCTATGAGGCCCACAGACAGCGCTCCGCCCATAAAAGCTGCCTAGCATCCCCGGTTTGTCCCGGTATCAGCCGGTAGGCCCGGACGTCGATTCGTGTCACCGGGGACAAAGCAGCTGCCGAAGGATTCGCAACCAGGAGCACGCTCTGTGCCTGATCCGAAGCGTGTCGCGCAGCCGTGATGATCGGGTACGTGGGCCGATCGGGCAAGGAGAGGTTCCGGAACGCTGGCAGACACCCGGTGACTGTCTGCAACGCAAACGGTTTGTAGGGTTCTACTCACCCATCGACAGCACAGGAACGCGTGCGGCACGTGGGTGGTAGTAGAACAGCTGCCGCGCGGCGGCACGGTCGATCTCCACCCGAGGCGACCTGTTCCGCGGGTGGCCATTCCTCTCGCCGGACAAGGAGTCGGCCCTTGCGAGACCTGCATCAGCTAGTGCTGCGATGGAGTCACGAACGCGGCGAATTTGCGGCCACCGCGAGTTCCTTGCCGGCCGCCGAAGCAGACCGGTGGGCGAAGATCCTTTCGCCCTGGATATTACCGGCCAAGGACCGCGGTGCCGACGACGTCAGTTTTCTGCGAATAGGAGATGAGGTCGCCCTCTGTTTCCGGCAAGATTATGGTCAGCGTCATGATCGCGACTCCGTTGCCCACGTCATTCTCGGCCCCACTAGTGAGTTGACGGCGTGGCACAGTTTGGCGGGATTTGCGTGGCGTGGCCGTCGACTCGAGCCCTTCCGTATACACCTCTGGGATTCCATGGAGCACGGCGACGCGTATCGGCTGCCCTTTGAAGTCCTTGCCGACCTCGAACCAGCCCGTGCGGTCCCTGTCGATATCTTTCACGCCGAGGCAAAACGGGTAGACGGAAGGATAGCCCCGCTGCTTACGATGCTGCGCTATCTGGATAGGGATACCGGACCGTCGTTCGCAGTCGTCGCCCCTCGCTCGCAGTACGAGTATCTCCTGCGCATTCTCCTGACCGCATCACAACATCTTGAAATTGCCGCAGATCTGACCTTCACTACAGTGCCAGAAGTATTCTCCCGTGGAGGACTTCGCCCGAGACTATATTTTCTGGAACCTGGCCAGGTCGCCAAGCAACGCTCGTTGCTCGGTAAACGCTGGACTGCGAGCGCGGTCGATCGGGACGAGATCGCGAGGCTGGCGGACCCACGTATTCTGGCTCGACCAAAGGCGGCACGGGCGCCCGCCGAGGCAGGCGCCCAGAAGCAGTCGGAAACTCGCGCAGAAACGGGTGGCTTGGTCACGGCGATCGCCGACGCTGCAGCAGCCACCGGGCAACCGATCGACGTTCTGATCGTCCACGCCGGGGCACCAGGAGACAGGCATCGCGCCGACTGGATCGCCGGACGTCTGGAGGCCGCTAAATACAACGTGGCTCTTGAGGAATGGCTTCCTGCTGGCTCGAACGTCGTCGTAGAACTCGACCGGGCGATCGTCAGTGCGAAACAGGTATTCGTGCTCTGCTCGACACCGTTGCGAATGGCCGAGAGCGGGTTGATGAGCATAGTCGGCGCGCGTGCGCGGAGTTTCCCGGCGCGGCCGGCGATTGTGCCGATTGTCTATGATGACATGCCTCTCGTCGGATATCTCGCGAGCCGACGGGTCCTCGACCTCGGAGCCCCGGCGGGCTCATCGCGAGAAAAGTCGGAAGAAGCAGCTACACTTACGCTCCTGCGGTCCGCATACATCCTTTTTGGCGGAGCGGACCACGACCGAAACCTCGCGAGTCCGACTATTAGTGATGATCCCATCGGGGAATCATCAGACGCCGACGAGATCCAAGTTTATATTGTGCGTGGCACCGCTTCGGCTAGTCATCCCAACACATTCAACGACGACGGCGTGCAACCGTTAAGTTCAAGGAGACTCGCGCACGTCGACAGGACAGCGAGGCGCGAGGCCGCCGCCGCCCGCAGACTGGCCGAAAACCTCAAGAGACGAGAATACGCGGTGCTCGTCGGCATCCTTACGTCATTTGGGCTCACGCCCCGCGAACTTGACGATCCACGAGTTCAACTAATCGGTTTTCTCAAGAACCTACAAGCAGTCTCCGACGAACAGCTCGAAATTTCACTCCCGGAGATCGAGAGCGGCACGCTCGACTCCGATAGCCCGAATATCCCTGGACTGGATCTCGCTCTCGATCACGAAGGCGACTTGCTCCTGCGAGAACTCGGTGACGAACTTGCTGCGGGTGTTTCCGACGATGGGGGCACCTCACCCGAGACGCCGGACCAGCCAAAGGCGCGGCGGGCGATCGAGGCCCGGTTGGCCGCGACCGATTCCTTGCTGCGGCCTCCGAGACGAGCCAGGCCAGCACCTGCCAGGCCGAAAAGCTCGTGGCGACCAGCCGGCTGGGCACGAAGAATCAGCGCCCCCCGTCCGACGGTGACCAACAGATCATCCAACCGCAGATCGGAAGCCGCTGGCCAGGTCACCCACCTACTCGCACGTATGCGTCACTGGGCGACGATCATCACAGCATTGCTGCCCGTCGGCGGCGCAGCGTTCGGTGCGTGGCAAGACTCTGTCGCGGCCGGATTTGCCTTCGTCGTGGTAGCCCCTTTCGGCTTCGCGCTTTTGGCCGGTCTTATCGCTCTCGTTCTCAGCCCGCTAGCTCTCGGCATAACCATCGCCGAGGAGATCGGCCGCGCCGTGCGACACCCGCGGCCCCGGAAGGCTCGTAGGAACGCTTCCTTCGTTGCCCTGCTCGTGACCGGCTTTTTCGCTCTGGTTCTCAGCCCGTTGGCTCTCGGCACAGCCATCGCGGAGGACTTCACTCGTGCTAGGCGACACCCACGCCCGGCGGCGAACCGGCGACGCGCGATCGCCCGCTACGGCCTCCCCCGCATCCGCCGGAACGATCTCCATAGGAAGCCCGGATAAGGATTGCCGTCGTGCGGTCTCAGCGGCGACCGAGAGCGACGCTGTCCTGCCGGCGCTTGCTTTGCCGGCCGGGCTCGGCCCGGCCGGGCTCGGCCCGGTCGGGGAGCCAGTGCTTGCTGTGACGTCGGCTGGCTACGCGAGGACGTCGACGCTTCCGCCAGCCAATGCGCCTACCTGCGCGACCTCGCCGACTGACTCACGTTCTTTACCGAACTTGGATCTTGCTGGTCACGGTCGCCTGGATCCGGAAAGTCCGAATCCCAGCTTCCCGAATCCAGGCGACGCACGGACGACGCCAGGTCGAGCCGCAACTGCCGCCGCTTCCCGCGGACAGCGCGCCCCCAGATCGGACATGGCTCGACGACGCCGATGATCATCACGAGCGCGCCGAGGCCGCTCACCAATCCGGCGGTGCCGGGCGGGGTTCTGCTTGATCACGGCGCGGCTGCCGAGCCCCGCCGACACTCCCTGAACTCCGCGTCGATCAGCTTCGCGCGCTGCTTCGAGTCGTTCTCGACGTCGCCGCCTCGCATCAGCGTCAGATCGACATCCGCCGGTGCCTTCCCCAGCTGGACGAGGCGCACGTCCGGGACACCCACCTCCTACGAACGTCCCGCCTCTGCGCGCATCGTCGCCGCCAACGCGTCCGACAACGCCGGCGCGGGCTCAGCCGACGTCGCCGTCAGCGCGACCACCGCCGTCACGTCCTTCGGCGGCCGTCCGCAACCCGCCAGCACCACCCCGAGAAGAACAACCAGGCAGACGAGCAGCCCGACCACGCCTCGACGCGGCCGGGCGCCCGCGCACTGCCCGCTGGTCTCCCCGTGGAACCAACGGACGTGACGGCCCCCGAGAACCCGGACATCAGACTCGCCCGACAGGACATGCCCCCGCGCGTAGCCGTACGACACGGCAACGCCACGCCCCACGGACCCGAACGACATCCCCCACCGCGCCCCGCCCAGGCCGACCACAGACATCCCCGATCCCTTCGCGCAGACCGGCGACCCGCGCCCCCCAGGAGGCCGAACCATCGCCACCCCGGCGGCCGCGATCCTCCGGCGTCCGTCACCTCCACAAGACGGACAGCACGCCTACACCCGCGATGACCTCACCCCACGGTCTCCAGCCACCCCGCCACACCGCCCGGCCAGACCTCACGGCGAGATCAATCCGACCCGGATTTGGTGATCTCTGGGACAGTCATGCTAAAGCTAATCCTGGACTTCAAGTTTCAATCCGACTCCGGTTTGGTAATTTCTGGGACCCCCGGAATGGAGACGAGAAGACCATGAAGGGTCTGCTCGTTTCAATCCGGCTCGGATTTGGTGATCTCTGGGACCGGGAAGGCACGGATTAACATGCAGTCAAAGTTTCAATCCGACTCGGATTTGGTGATCTCTGGGACAGCTGTCCGAATTGTACATGGGCTGACCTGCGGGTTTACAAGATCGAACCAGAACCTCGACCCGAAGATCGACTTCGCATCGCGCTTTCGATCTTCTATCTGGCTGTCTCCGCACGTCAGGGCATGGATTGATCTATAGTGCCGCGTCTGGCAAGGTTCGCCCGTTTCGGCGTCTCCTTGATCGCCGTTTCGGCCCTCCGGTGGTCGCTACCGACGTTGTTTCGTAGCCACCAGAGGGCGAACACAGCGATCAAGGTGGCGGGCAGACTTTGCCGGTCGCGGCAATAGCCAGGGCCTATCCGGGCCGCAGGCGTGTCGGAGGTTCTCGCTGTGTCATCGGGTGGGTCCGTCTGTTCGCGGTGAGATCTGTCGCCGGCGGGCGGTGGGTTCCTGCAGAGCGGAGGTGCGGTGGCCCTCGAATTCAATGCCACTCGAATTCGAAGCTCATCTCTGAGCCCGGCCTACTACACAGAAAGGTACGGTGCGCCCGGTTTCAATCCGACTCGGACTTGGTGATCCCTGGGACCCTCGGCACGCAGTACCTGTACCACGTCGTGTTTCAATCTGACTCGGATTTGATGATCTCTGGGACTCGCCTACGCGATCGCCCGGCAGAACTACCCGGAGGTTCAATCCGACTCGGATTTGATGATCCCTGGGACCCTGAGATGAGGGTCGACGTAGGTAGGTTCCGTGGCCTGCGATCCGACTCGGATCTGGTGATCTCTGAGATAGTTGTCCAAATTGTACACAGGCCGACCTGCGGCTTTGCAAGATCAAACCAGAACATCCCTTCAGTGATCAACAGTCGCGGTCGCCGTCGATCTTCAAAATCGCTGTCTGGGCAGGCCAGAGGATATGCCGATTTTAAGCCAGAACCTCTTCGGGCTGGTCGGCCTGCTGGAGGCGCTGTCGCCGCGCGCCGAGCATCCAGCTACGACGACGAGTCGGGCCAGCCGGCGGGCGCGGTCATCTTCTCAGCCGGGCGGTCACCGCCGCGGCCCGCCCGCGAGGACCGGGCTCGGGCGCGGTCAGGTGCGGGTGACGGTGTGTTCGATGAGGGTGAAGACCTCGTCGGGGGTGAGGGTGCTACGGCGGCGGTCGGGGTGGCGGGGGGCGCCGCCGACGGTCGTGCCGCCGCCCCAGCCGGGCTCGCGGGCGGCGAGAGCGGCGAGGATCGTGTCGGGCTGGTCGGGTGGGCCGACGGGGAAGTCGTCGACGAGGGCGCTGCGGCGCGCGACGGTGTAGGCGGTCGTGCCGTCGAGTTGTTCCCGCCACAGCACGACCCGGCTGTATCCGCGGGCATAGACCGGCTCGAAACCGCCGAGCGGCCAGATCGCGGACCATCACCCAGCCGGTGCCACGGTGCGTGATGTCGACCGGCGGGGACGCCACCGGCCCGGCCCCGCGGCTGGCCATGCGTCCGAGGCCAGCGTGCCGATCAGATCGACGACGGCCCGCACTGCGGCGACGAGGTCGGCGGCCATCTGCGCGGCCGCGTCGGCGGTGCTGCGCTGGCTGGCCCGGTCGGGCAGCGCGACCCAGTGGGCGAACGCGGCGAGCAGCCGGGGATCCGCCACCGGGTAGGCCCCTCCGTGCGCGTCCCGGCTGGCGACGGCGTCGACGAGCGCCCGTGCGGAGGTGGTCGTCGCCGCGCCAGGCGCGACGAGGTCCGGGTGGGCCAGCAACGCGGTGGCGAGGACCGTGTCGGCATCGACGTCGTTGACGTAGACGGTGTAGTGGCTCGGCTCGAGGCCGAGCAGCAGCGCGTCGGTGACCTGGCGGCAGGTCCGTCACCTCCAAGGTGCGGAGCCATCTGCCCAACTCAGGTGGCCGGCCAGGCACATTGCGGGCCGCGTCCGGGCGAGGCGCCTGCTCGAACCACGCTTCGTGGATGATGTCGTAGCGTGAGGCCATCTGGTGAACGTGAGGAGTGGGACTTCTTCGTCTCGTACGCCTCGGCGGACGTGGCGTGGGCCCAGTGGATCGCCTGGCAGCTGGAGGACGCCGGTTCAAAGGTGCTGATCGGGGCATGGGATTTCGTGCCCGGAGCTCACTGGATGAGCCGGATGGCCGAGGGCGTGCGTGCGAGCGCGCGGGTACTAGCCGTCGTCTCCCCCGCCTACCTGGAATCGGTCTACGGCCAGCACGAGTGGCAGGCCGCGCTTCGGCAGGATCCTGGCGGGTTCGCGCGCAAGCTGCTGCCGGTACGGATTAAGGACTGCCCGCTGCCCGACCTTCTCGACGGCGTCGTGGCAGTCGACCTTTTCAGTCTTGGGGAGGATGAGGCGCGGCAGGCACTGCAGACAGCGGTTCGTGCTCTGGAGACCGGCCGCGCCAAGCCCGAGACAGAGCCCCCGTTTCCCGGCGCGATGGCCCTGGGAAACTCCGCGATGCCGGATTCGCGGTCGCGCACCTTCGCTTCGCCCGACCCGGCACGCAAACAGGTGGGCAGCGCCCCGCCCAGCTCCGCTGGTCACGAGCGCAGCCGGCCTCACGTCTCGGCGTCCGCGAGCAACCCGCGCGCGGCCGGTAGGTCGCAGGCGCCGGACCGCCCCGCGATCCTCAGCGTGCAGGCCATCGACATCGACCCTCGCGCGGACGACGCCGACATCACCTTGAACTGGATGCACCTGTACGACGGCGAGCAGCCACGGACGCGTGTCGCGCCGCGCGACCCTGCCGACTGGCAGACGATGGACCGTGAGCTGACGCAAGCCGCTGCGGAACTTGAAGCCGGCGGCTGGGACACCACGCTCCTACGCGGCGCCATGCGCCAGGCGACTTTCTTCCGCGTCGGCACCCTGCTGCCCATGGTCCGCCAGCACACGATCCAGTACCGGCAGGGCAGCCGCATCTGGTCGACTGACAATCCCAAGGCTCCGATCGCCGCACCCCAAACGCGCCAGACGAGACTCGATCAGGGCGGTGACCTGGCGGTAGCAGTCGGCGTCACCCTCGACCCGACCGAGGAGATCGTCCGCTATCTCGCGACCGCGCGGGTGCCTATCAGCACCCTGATCACGGTCACCCCGGCCGCTGGGGCCGATGACCAGTCCGTTGCAGGTCCTGGCGAAGCCGTCGCCTACGCCGAGCAGATCCGCAACCGAGTACGCGCTGCCGTCGCCGAACATGCCGCGACCGCGCGCATCCACCTCTTTCTCGCCGGGCCCGGAGGTCTCGCGCTGCTTCTCGGCAGCCGCTGGAACCGCCTCCGCGAGACCGTGGTCTACGAGCACCTCGGCGCCGGGCACGGCTACACCCCGGCCTTCACCGTCGAGACCTGACCAGTGACGAGCCCGCGCGCCATCAACGATGAGGCGCGGGCTCATGGTCCCATCGCCTGCGGTCACTCGGACCACCGGTGGCCCCGTCCGGCGCCACCGCCAGGGCAACCGGCTAAGTACTTCCGTCGACTTTCCGACAGGACCGGCTCACCCAGGACATCTTGCACTCGTCGATCCGTTGGCTAACCATGGTGTTCTTGTAGCGTGCCTCGGGAGCCGACATGGACGTTCTCGCGCCTCGGAGGGTCGACGAGGCGTTCAAGATCTTTCGGAGGCGCATCAGCGCGAGTCCGGCCGACCGCAGGCTGGCCCGCCAGCGGGTCAAGGTGGTGCGGCGCGCCCTGCGACGTGACCGCTGCGTGCGGGCCGTGTACCTGTCGGGCTCGTTCGCGCGCCGGACGCAGTGTCGGCCGATCCACGACGTGGACCTGATCGTCGTCTTCGACCGGCGGGCGCGGCCTGAATGGGACCGCGATCGAGAATCCGCGGCGGCCGCCCTGACTGAGGTTGAGCAGATCCTCAAGAGGCACCTGGGCTACGGCGATGGCAGCGGGACCGGCAGGATCCAGCGAATCGAACCCAAGAACCGGGTCGTTGAATGCTATCTTGATGTTGGAGTCGAGAACGGTAATCCCCGCTCCTTCGCCGTCGATATCATGCCGACCGTGTGGGAAAGGGAACTCGCGCGTGGCATTCGGCTCACCAACGTCGTTCGGGCGCCTGGGCGTCTTCAGCACGAGTGGATCTCGACGAACCCGCTCTACCTCAGGCGTCGTTTCGCGGTCCGAAACTGGTGGTGGTGGCGATTTCCAGCCCTAGCACGGATGCTCCGTGAATGGCGACGTTTCAACTACCCGGACCTGAAGAGCCTCACCGTCGACGTCTTGGCCCTCCATCATCTTCCGCGCCGCCTGTGGCATCCGTTACTGACTCAGCAGGAGGCTATCGCAATATTCTTCGACCACGCGGCGAACGCCGTCCTGAAGGGCGTGGACGACCCGGCTGGCAAATGCGGGGAGATTCAGCCTCGCCTCAAGCGGCAGGAGCTGTCAGAGTCCCTCGCGAGAGCGGCCGAGCTGTCCAGGAAAGCTCTGGACTGTGAACGGGACGAACTTTACGAGGAAGCCATCTGCAAATGGGGACAGATCTTCGGGCCCAAGTTCCCTGCGCCGCGCGGTGGCTGCGCCGGCTTCGGCGATGAGGACGGCTCTACAGGACTAGGTGACGACACTGGCCGAACGCCGAACGGCCGACCAGGCCCGACTGTGGTCATCCCCTCACCGGGACCACAGCCACCAGATGAGCAAGCCCCGACCGATCCGGTGCCTACACCGCCCGAAGATGAGATCCCGGCGCCGCCGCCTGCGGAACCCCGTCCTCCTGGCACCCCGGGCAATGGGCCGGCGTCCAATAGTGAGGCGGCGAAACCGGCGGCGGCCACCAGCGGCTGGGCCACTCTCCAAGACGCTGTGAGGAGGGCACGCGGTGCCGATGATCCACCGGCCGCGCCCGTCACCTTTGGAGCTCTATGAAGCCTGAACCGTCGGCGTGGGGCTTCACACCGGGTCAGTTTCAAGCCTTCGAGGAACTGTCGTCGATTGCCGACGACTCCTCCGAGAGGATCACCGTCGGAGCGCCGACCGGCGACGAACTGGGGAATCTCGTCGTGGACGTCGCCCTGGACTTGGCCGACGTCTCCACTGGTCCTGGCGGCGTTCGTCTGGACTCGCGCGAGACGATTCGCATCCGCATACCGGAGGATTACCCTTTCGGCATGCCACGCGCCGAGGCAACCCACTTGCGGTGGGCGGGAACGCCGCACGTGCAGTTCGGCCGCTATCTCTGCCTGTATGCGTCACCCGAGCTGGAATGGGACGCGCCCGACGGGATGTACGGCTACCTCCAGCGGCTATTCACCTGGCTGGAGAGAGCGGCGAAGGGTGAGGTGACCGAGGTTGGCCAGCCTCTGCACCCGCCCGTCGCCTACTCAATGTGCGAGGACGTCGTCGTCCTGCGCAAGGACATCGATGGCCAGAGAAGCACCGGCCCGTGGCTGGGCGTCGTCGTTTTGAGGCGGGTCAACCCGGCGCGGGTGGACGTGGTCGGATGGGTGCCTGGCGATCAGGCACTACCGCGCGGCGAAGCCGGCGCTCGGAACCTGGCGCGCGCCGCCGGCGTGACCGTCGCGCGAGACGACGAGATTCTCTACGGCTCGGCAATCATCTTGACAGGCGACATTGGCTTCGAGTATCCGCTGGGCGCCGGCGACCTCGTCGAAAAGCTAGCGGAGCAGGGCGTGTCACGTGACGGCCTGGTCGGGCTTCTCGGCGCGGTCCGCATTCGCAACGCGGAGCTGGCCGCTGCGCGGATTCCGGGATCCGACAGCGTTGACCCGATGGGGACGTCGTCGTATGTGCTCATCGGCACCCCATCACTGGGGATTGCCGGCGCGGAGAACCGGAACATCTCGCTGGTGGCGTGGAAATTTCCCGAGATGCTTACCGGCCTGATCGAGAAAGCCAACAAAGCGTATCGCGGCGCGCCGTCACTGAGTGCACTCGGCGCCGCGCTGAATGCCCTCGCGGCGGGCCTTCTGTCCGTCATGCCGATCGAGTGGGCGACCGTCCTCGACGCCCGCGAGGAGGTTGTGACGAGGCGCGACGCCTGCGCGCCCACGCACTGGCTCTCTGACCGTCGAGTGCTGGTGCTGGGCGCCGGCGCGCTCGGGGCGCCCGTCGTAGAAGCGGTCTGTCGGGCCGGAGCGGCCGAGGTGACCGTGGTGGACAACTCGATCGTCACACCAGGCATTCTCGTCCGGCAACCCTACGCCGACGCAGAGATCGGCCTACCCAAGGCGGAGGCGCTCGTCGATCGCCTCCGCAGGCTCGGTCTCCGATGCGCCCTCCGACCGCTAGTCCGTGACGCCATACAGGTAATCCGGGAACTCGACAGCGCTGCTCGTGCCTACGACATGGTCATCGACGCCACCGCGAATCGTGCCGTCCGTACCGAGGTGGAACAGCGCCGCTCGCAGGCACGAAACACCTGGCCGGCCGCAGTCACCCTCGCGATCGGGCACACCGCCGAGATGGGAATCGCCTGCGTCTCGTTGCCGTTGGCCTCCGGAGGTCCGATCGACATCCTGAGGCGGACGTCGCTTGCCGCCAGAAATGACCAGCACGACGTCGTCGAAGACTTCTTTCCTGACCGACCGCGAACGGATCTCTTCCACCCGGAACCTGGATGCTCCGACGCCACCTTTGTTGGTGGATTTTCCGACACCACCGGCCTTGCAGGCCAGCTGCTTACCGGCGCCCTCGGCTACCTCACCGACGGGGAAGACCCAGAAAACAAAAGCAGGACTCTCCCGATGGCGGCTCTGGTTGTCCGAGCCCCAGCGCGGATCGGCGCCCGAACGAGCTACCGGGGCCGCCCTCCTTCCTGGTTCACCTGGGCCAACGACCTGATCGTCGTTGATGCAGGCCACGAGTATGAGGTCCGACTCTCGAGCACCGCGATGGCGGTCATCCGCGACGAGGCCCAACGGTGCCGGGCCGAGGTAGGCACGCTCGCGGAAACCGGTGGCACGCTCCTCGGCGCCTTCGACCACGCCCTTCGGGTCGTCTGGGTCGACGAGGCCACGAAACCGCCGCCCGATTCGACACATTCGGACAGGTCCTTTGTACACGGAACACAGGACACCCGTGAAAACGCCGCGAAGCGCAGCTTCGCGACCGGTCGGGTCACGCAGTTCGTTGGGATGTGGCACACCCACCCTCACGGGATCGCACTTCCCAGCTGGACCGACGAGGCGAGCATGACGATGGATGCGTCGGTCCCGGCAGCCCGACGCTGCAGTCTTTTCCTCATTGTGGGCGGGGAGGGACCGCGCTGGTCGCGTTGGCTGGACGGGGCGGGCCGGCCAGATCTGTATGCCCGCGTCGTCGACCGCACCAGGGGCCTCCGGACCAGATGACTGTTCGGCGTGTGGGGGCCGATCACCATGGCCTGCGCCCGCGGCGGCCAACGCGGCCCTCATCCAGCGCGGCGGCGCGCTCCACGTCGCAGCGGGCGACCAGGTCGGCGCGGTAGCTGTCCCGCAGGCGAACGCGAGCAGGCCACTACTGTCCCGCCGCCGGTACGGCGCGAGCGGGAAGCGTGTACGCGGGCTCGAGTCCATGGCACACCTCCAGTAAGCCGAATCCGCCAGTAGCGCGAGCGCAGCTGGCATCGGCCAAAGGCGCCTGAGCCAGACAGACCGTGTCACTCGTGGCTCGGACCGGCAGGGTGAGCTCCGGCTGGGGCCGGGGCGCTCGCCAGGACGCCGGTTGGTACACACCGCGCGGTACGCAGCCATTCCGGCGGAGGAAACGCCGGCGGCGGCCACGCATCGGCCAGCGCCGCAGCTTCACGGCGCCGGCGGCGAAGGTTCGCCGCCCGGTACACCTCGACGCACTGGTCACGGAATGACGAGATCACGCCGGCACGGGCCTCGACCTCATCAATCAGACGTTCGCGCCGTTCCAGGTCCACCGCGAGTCGGACTCGGAGGTTCTCCAGCCGAGCCTGGTCGGTGAGCAGATTGGCGCGCGCCCGCGCCGCCGCCCGCCGCGCCCGCGCCGCCGCGTCATCCCCACTCACCGGAGCACCAAGATCCTCAGCCTCGCGCACCAGCCGATCGGCCGGGCTCCCGGTCACCCGCGCCGCCAGCAGCCCTGCCTGCGCGGCTCCCTCGGCGATCCGCATATCCAGCTCGCCGAGCGCCGCCGCCAAGACGCCTCGCAGCGCCTCATGCGACCGAGCGGCGGCATACGCCAGCTCCAGAACCGCCGGGCTGGCCAGCCAGCCCACCATCGACGCCGGCGGCGCGTCGCCCGTCGGCCCCGACCTGGTCGCCGACGGCACGCCAGCCCGGCCATCCCGACGCCCCAGCCACCACAGCCGCAGCCGGGTACGAACCCCCAGGCTCAAAGGGTCCCGATGCCCGCTCCAGACGCCCGCCAACGACGTCTCGCGCACGACACCCCCGCACGGCCCCCGCCGGCCCCGCGCGCCATCCGATACCACCTGACGCCCCCGTAGCTCGCCGCCCTATCGCCGACAGCCAAGCCAGACGGACGAGCACCCCGATCCCGGCAACACGGACCCACCGATCACCGACGGACCGACGGACCGACGGACCGACGCAAGTTCCAGCGAACGGCGAAAACCCTCCAACCCGACTCGGATTTGGTGATCTCTGGAACCTGGCCTCGCGAGTGAGATGCGCGCGGTCGCAGACTTTTCAATCCGACTCGGATTTGGTGATCTCTGGAACCACCATTCCAGCGAGCTGGATCGAGTGGGCCTCGGAGTTTCAATCCGACTCGGATTTGGTGATCTCTGGAACTGGCCCTATGAGCGGGTTTCTGAGCTGGCGACCGAACTCGCGTAGTTTCAATCCGACTCGGATTTGGTGATCTCTGGAACAGGCCTCAGTGTGTGGCTTCAACCGAAGGAGGAACCTGTAGTTTCAATCCGACTCGGATTTGGTGATCTCTGGAACCCGGCGTCATCTTCGGCGACATGTTCTGGAGGTCGGAGGTTTCAATCCGACTCGGATTTGGTGATCTCTGGAACTAGGCCAGACTCCGTGGGTTCGAATCCCACCGTTCCTGTTTCAATCCGACTCGGATTTGGTGATCTCTGGAGCAGCTGTCCGGATTGTACACGGGCTGACCTGCGGGTTTGCAAGATCAAACCAGAACCTCCCGCCAGAGATCGACGCCGAGCGAGCGGTTCAATCACTCTTGCACCTGTTTCCGCAGGTCGGGGGGCATGTCGATCAGCAGCCAGAACCTCCCTGGTTTGTCGGCGGGTCGGAGGTTCTGGCTGACGATCTTCGACGCGGCGGCGGGTGCCGGTGGACCAGATGGTCCGTCTAGTCTGGACGCCGGGCTCGCCGGGACGTGGGAGGGGGCGGAAGGCGTGGTTGGTCCACCGCGGATGCGGCTCGACGGCCGTGGCGTCGCCGTGCCCGTATTGGACGAGAACACCGCCGCGCATGTCCCCATCATCGCTGTTCCGGCACTGCTGGGAAACGGGGTGGCACGCCGGCCGATCGGGCCAGCCGCACAGCGCCGCCGACGCGGCCGAGGCCTGCCGCCACGAACTGGACGGACTCGGCGAGGGCGCTCGCGGGCGCGCCGTCGGTCCAGTCGAGAGGAGCGGCGGCGCGCCGGGCGGCTGCGAATTGGCCGGCGGCCCCGGCGACCTGGGTGCCACGACCGGCGGCGGATGGGGCCCGTTGCCGGGTTCCTGCTCGGCTTCGCTGTCGCAACGGCGCTGGCCACGCTCATCTGGCTGAGGTAGCCACCTGACATCGCCGTCTGCACGGCGCCTCGTCTCCAGGAGGGATCAACCCGGAGGTGGCCCGCGTCCGTCTGAGTCCGGTATCCGCTGGAAGGAGCCCTCCGGGCCCCGCACGATTCGGATCATCGGAATTGACGTCCTGGTCATCGCGGACGAGCTGAGCGGCGCGGACCTCAAGGCCGCCGCAGGAATCGGGCCGGACCGTGTCCTCGTCAAGCAGGACCCGGACCGCAACACGATCGTGGGTGACGGCCAGCGAATTCGCCTGGCCGACGGCGACACGTTCGCCCACCACGCCCGTCACTCCAAGGCCCAAAGCATGCCCCTGTTCCGCCTGGCCCGCGAAACCGACGCCACGGCCACTCCCCGGCTAGCCGCAAGGCCGTGTAGTTATGTCGGGGCGGGTGGTGTCAAGGTCTCGGGGTTGAGGATCTCGATGCTCAGGGTGGCGTTGTGGCTGGGGCCGTGGATACGGCCCTTGGCTGTGCTGGCCGCGTAGTTGGAGATCGCGCGTTTGACGACGCGGGGGCTGGCGCGTGGGCGCCGGTCGGGCCAGGACGGCCCGGCCGATCTTCCCGACCAGGTCGATGACGCTGTCCGCGATCACCCCGGCTGCCTGTGTGATCTGGTCGCGGGCGGTCTCGAGGGCGATCGTGAAGCTGGCGCGGTCGGGGTCGAGGCCGGGGCTGGTCAGGGTCGCGTCGGCGATCGCGAGCCGTAGCGCCTGGTAGGCGCAGAGCAGGGCGTGGACTTCCTGGTCGAGGCCGGTGGGGGTGCGAGCGCGCAGGACCCGGCCGTCCAGGATCGTCGCCTTGAGCTCGAGGTAGACGGTCTCGATCTCCCAGCGGTCGTGGTAGAGGCGGATCAGGTCCACCGTAGGGACGGCCGAGTCGGTCACGGTGGTGACCAACTGGTAGAGCCCGGTCCGGCGGCCGGCGGTGGTCGCGATCGTGATCTCGGCGCGGACGACCCGGACCTCGACCTGGCCGATCCGCGAGATCCACGACCCGTCGCCCAGGCGCCGGCAGACCGGTAGCCGGCGGCCGATCTTCACCCGCACGAGCAGGTCGGCCCCGGTCGCGGCGACCCCGGTCACCAGCGGCTGGTAGCCGAAGTTGCGGTCCGCGAGCATGATCATCCCCGGCCGCAGCGACCGGGCCAGCAGGCCGGCGTAGAAGACCTCGCCGCTGGCCGTGGGCGGTCCGCACTGGCTCACCCGCAGGCAGGTCATGCAGCGTGCAACCGTGACCGGCCACGCCGTCAATTCCACAGGCGTGGCACGACCACCAGCCTCGCACGCACAAACCCGCCAGCAAACAACCGTCCGGTTCAATCCGGCTCGGATTTGTGGATCACTGGGATCCGTTCATGAACACCTGATTCTCGTCGATCTAGTTTCAATCCGACTCGGATTTGTGATCACTGGGACGCGCCCTCAACTGCTCGAACCCCTGGTTCAACCAGCGGTTTCAATCCGATTCGGATTTGTGGATCGCTGGGACCAGTGACGTGATCTACGCTCACTTGCACCAGTTTCAATCCGATTCGGATTTGTGGATCACTGGGACAGCTGTCCGAATTATACAGGCGCCGACCTGCGGGTTTGCAAGGTCAAAACCAGAACCTTCCTTTGAAGATCGACGCGGGAGCACCGGTTCGATCTTCTTCACGGCCATCTCCGCAGGTCAGGGTGCATCTCGATCAGAAGCCAGAACCTCCTGGGTTGATCGGCGTGTCGGAGGTGCTGGCTCACGGCTGTCAGCCAGCGTGGACGGTGGGCGAGACGGCTGCTTCGATGATGGTGAAAATCTCGTCGGGGCGCAGGGTGCTGCGGGAACGGTCGCGGTGGCGCGGGGCGCCACCGATGGAGCTGCCGCCGCCCCAGCCGGGCTCGCGAGCGGCGAGGGCGGCCAGGATGGTGCCCGGCTGCTCGGCGGGGCCCACGGGGAAGTCCTCGACGAGGTCACTGCGGCGGGCGACGGTGTACGCGGTCGAGCCGTCGGAAAGCGCGCTCCACAGCACGACCCGGGTGTATTCCTGCGCGTAGGCGGGTTCGAAGCCGCCCATGCGGGAATCGCGCACCATGACCCACCCGGTGCCGACGTGGGTGACCTCCACTGGCGCGGTCGCAGCGGGCGGCGAGTCGTCGGTGGCGGCGGCCGGATGCGCCGTCGCCGCCAGGTCCAAGTAGGCCAGCCGAGGTTGGGTCGGGTGCGAGTGGGCCAGGTCGGAGTCTGATTCGGCGGCCAGGTCCGTGAGCAGGTCGGCGACCTGGTAGACCGCCACGGCAAGATCTTCTGCCATCTGCCGGGCGACCTCGGAGGGGTCCGGGTCCCCGTCGTTAACGCTGCCGGCACGACGAAGGATCGGGACGCGGCGGGCGAAGGCCGCGAGCAGCCGCGGGTCGGTCACCGGGTAGGCCGTACCGTGCGCGTCCCGCGCGGCGACCACCTCGACCAGCCGGCGGCCCGGTGGCGTGGTCGGGCTCTGCGGGGACAGCAGGTCGGGGAACGCGAGCAGGGCCGTCGCGAGCACGGTATCCGCGTGGACGTCGTTGACGTAGACGGTGTAGCGGGCCGGGTCGAGGCCGAGCAGCAGAGCGTCGGCGACCTGCCGGCAGGTCGCGGTGGTGACCAGCCGGATACAGCCGCAGTGGTGGTCGAAGCTGAACCGGCGGGGCAGCGAGGTCGATCTCCGGGCCCTGCACGAAGCCGTCGAGGGCGATGCTGTACTCCGGCAGCTCGGCGAGCGTCAGCGTCTGGCCGGGGGCGACGACCACCTGGCTCTCGCCGATCGGCACCGCGTGCCAGTACTCGTCACGGAGGCGCGGGGTCGCGCCGCCGCGAGTGGCCCCGCCGCGGCCCGCCGCATGGCCGGTGGTCTCGCTCATCGCCGACATCGTCGCCCCCGCACCTTGAGCCTGCACAGCCTTGGAACACACAGCCGAACGCCGTACCGGCACATATGAACTCCGGCGGCCTTCCTCGCGGCAGTCCGGCCCCACAGGGCCACGCGGCCGGATTCGGCCCAGCATGCCGCCAAGCCAGAACCGCTCTGGTGGACTCGGTCGCTCTCCTTCGATCAGACCCGGCGTGCCGTCAAGCACGAACGGCGTCGTCGGGCCTGGGCGAGGCTTCATCGCCGGAACTCGCACCGATGCGCACGCTCGGGTCAGACGGACCGGAGTGCTCTGGTACCGGGCCCGCCGGAACCAGGGCGGCGGACGCCAGCGGAGGGAACAGCTCGTCGAGCGCGGTGCGCAGCTCTTCGTAGCGGGTGACCAGGCGGCGGCGGTCCGGCGAGCGCGGGTCCGTCCGGGGGTCGAGCTCGCGTTGCACCTGGCGCAGCAGCGCGTCGCAGGTGCGGATCGTTCGGCCGGATGGCATCGGGTGGTCCCGCAGGGCGGCGGTGAACGATCTGAGCTGGTCGCCATGGGCGACGATTGCCTGACTGCGCAGCCGGTAGGCGGCGCGGCCGAACGGCTTCCCCGCGTACCACTTCGGACCACCGCGCACGTACAGGATCGCGTCGGCCATGGTCATCGCGAGGTGCAGCGCGTGCCAGTCGTCGAGGGCTGGCCGGGCGGACCGGCCGACGCCGGCGAGCAGGGCCCGGATCAGCTCGATCCGCCGGGCGACCTCGGCCGGAGCGTCAACGCCGACGACCCCACGGTGGACGTCGACGAACGCTCGGCGCAGCTCCTCGGCCAGCGCCGCGACCGGGGCGAGCCGGCGCCCGCCGCGGCGCAGCAGGTCCGCGGCGGCGCTGACCTCAAGGTCGGCGAGGTGTTCTCGGGCGACACCAGCGAGCAGGTGCGGGTAGCCGGGCAGCGCCGCGACCTGGCTGGCGGCGAGCCGGATCGCGGTCCTGCCGTCGCCTGCCGGGACCAGCTCGCCCACGTAGACCGGGCTGCCGATCGTGACGGCGACGTCGGTCGCAGCGAGCAGCAGGCCGAGGTTCATCTGGTTCGCGCCGGGGCCGGCGAGCACCAGCACGGCCTCGACGTTGAAAATGCTCGTCTCAGCAAGCAGCGCGTCCCGGACGAGGTCACGGGCCGTGGAGATCGTGAGGGGTACCTCGACCGTGTCGGGCCAGTCGGCGCTGTCGGGGGACAGCCCGAGGTGCTCGCCGATGTAGCGGGCGGATTCCCGAGCCGCGCCGATGGTGCCGGCGTTACCGGGGGCGGTCGGGGTGGCACCGAGTGGCGCGCTGCCGACGAGGCGGACGACCGGGACGATCGAGGTGCGTGCGCCGCCGTCTGTCCGCGCGTCGACGAGGGCGCCGATCCGCTCACGCCAGGCCGGATCGCAGACCGCGTCGGCGAAGGGACGGTCGTCGCCCTGCCGTTCCTGGGTGCCGACGCAGTAGCACACGAGGACCCGGCCGGAGGCCGCCGGCACCCAGACGAAGGGGTCGAGGTCCGCTGGGAGGCCGGGCAGGTCGCGCAGACTGCCTTCGGCTCGGCGGGGGTCGCGGTCGTGCACGCCCTGGGCGTACTGGGCGGCCTTGGCGAGGTAGCTCGGCTTCGGTGCCCGCAGGGTGTGGTTGTCCTGGGCCGCGTCGTTGATGATCTCGTTGTCGAGCAGGAACGTTACGGCGGCGCTCCGGTGGCGGCGGTAGCCCCGTTCTCGCCACACCCGCCTGATGAAGGTGCTGAGCTCCTCCCTCGGCTCGCAGCTCGGGTCGTCGCCCCCTCGAAGCTCGTTGTAGCGGGACAGCAGCCAGGCACGCCCGATCATCGTCGCCTGGACCTCGCGGCGGGTCAGCCGGTCGAAGAAGGCGTCGGCCAGGGCCTCCGGACGGTCCGGCGACAGCGGCCCGTTCACCGGGACGTCAGCCAGTTCCGCCAAGGCGGCAAAGCGGCCGGGGTCGAGACGCTGGCGGGCGTCGAGCAGCTCCAGCAGGCGGCGGGTACGGGTGTGCACGGGGTCGACGGCGGCGGCGAGAGCGCCGAACATCCGCCTGCGCGCGAGCCACGCCGTCGGGTCGTTCGTCACCGGGATATCCACCAGCCGGCCGTGCTCGGCCTCCTGGATCGGCCACACGCGGACCGCCGGACCGGCCTCGAGCACCGCCATCAGGCAGCCGAACGCGAGCGCGGTCGCGCCCGTCCCGACGCCAGCGACGATCTCGCTGACGCCGGCAAGGCGGCCGGGAGCCGACAACCAGCCCGACAGCCTGTCGTAGCCCTCGTCGAGCGCCGGCTTGGCGATGACCAGCTGCTCCACCGCGAACGCCGGCACTACCGGGCCGTAGACGTCCGGGACCAGGTCAAATGCCCGCGCCAGCAGCCCGGCCAGCGGCGCCGTGTCGAGCCCGGTGAGGTTCCCGCTGGTGGCGGTGGCGATCAGCAGCAGCCGGTCTCCCGGGCCGAAGCCGCGCAGCATGACCTGCAGCGGCACGTGGCTGCGCGGCCCCCGGTCCGGGCTCGCCGCCGGCGTCAGCAGCAGCCGGCGGACCTCGGCCTCGTCGCGCCGGTCCAGCGCGGCGGCGAGGTGCGCGATCTGGTGCCGCAGGTCGCGTTCGAACGCGAGACCGGCCAGCGCCGCGCGGATCCGTTCGTTGCTCTCGACCCCGAGGTCGGAATCCCCCAGCGCATGAACGACCACCCGCATCGAGCACCCCCGAGGCTCTCGGAATCGGTCGCGACCGCCTGCGAACCTCACATTCTGCGCCCGCTGTCCAGCACCACCGTGTGAGGCGGCTCCATGCGAGGCCGGATCCGGCGATCTGCTCACCATCGGCCCTCACGGCAGGTGACGGCCGCGGTGGCGTTGACGCGCCGCCGGGCAAACACCTAGTGTCGGCCTCGGTTGGTCATGTCGTGACCACCATCGCCCGCGGGGCAGTAGTCCCTCGCGGGCGGCGCACCGGCTCCGGCCGGCGCTCCGGTGCCGCCCCGGACTTCGGGGTGGCTCCCGCCCGGACTCGGGTGGGTGATCGACGAACGGCCCATGGTGGCCTGCTTCGTCATGCCTCCGGAGGCGCCGCCCGTGAGCGTTCTTCAGGTCTGCGACCTTCTCGACGCCGACGACACCGTGGCGGCGTTCGCCCTCGCCCGGTTCCTCAGGCCGGCGTTCGTCGTCCGGATACGACGGGTCGTGCGGACCAGCGTGCCGTGGCTGTGCTCCTGCGACCGCGAGACGCTGTGCGACACCTGCGGCGAGCTGGTCAACACCTACCTGTTCGACGCGTACCGGAAGCTGCGCGCCTGCGCGCGGGGCGAGCTCCCGGTCACCCGGGCGGGCGAGCCGCTGCGCGAGCTGCGCGACCTCGTCGCCGGCCTGTCCGACCCCGCCCCGACCGCGTCGCTCGACGTCGACGAGGCCGGCCGGCAGCTCGCCGCGTACACCGCCCGCGGCTCACGCCCGTCCGGCGTGGCCACGCCGGCAACGAGCCCGGCCGAGGCGCCGGTCGCCGACGAGGTCTGGCTACGCAAGGCCTGGGGACAGCTCGTCTGGTACCCCACCCAGAAGCTCGACATCGATCTCGTCCGCAAGGACGCGGTCCGCCGCGGCATGCCCGCCCGGCCGATGCGGACGCTGGACGAGTCCGCGGCCCGCGCGCCGCTGGCGGCCGACCCCGCGGCCGACGGCGCGGTACGCGAGCTGGTCACGGGACTGCACGCGAACGTCACCAGCCCGCTCCAGCTGCCGAGCACGCAGACCAGGCTGGGCGGGAGCGCGTCGGACGCGCGGGCCGCCCTGGAGCGCGGCCTGGAACTCCTGCGCCGCCACGAGCCCCAGGCCTACGAGACGCTGGTCGCCGGCCCGCTGGCCGCTCGCGGCGACGGGCGCCTCCCGGCCCGGCCCGCGCAGCCCCGGCCCACGGCCCGCCTCGACGACGCGGACGGGCTGGGAGCCGAGGTCGCCCGCCGTGCGCTCCGCGCCGAGATCACGGCCGCGTACGCCCTCGGCAGCGAGCGGCGGACCGGCGAGCCACCACTCGTGGCGCTGCTGACCGCGCTGGTCGACGCGGGCTACGGCCGCACGGTCGACCTGGCGGGCCGGTGCGGGCGGCTGCTGCGGCTGGACGAGGCCGCCGCTCGAGCCGAGGTCGCCCGGCTCGCCGCCCTGGCAGCCGAGGCTGGCCTCCCGTGGCTCGACGAGCTGCTCACCCGGCCGGAGCGGGCGGCGTGACCGGCCACCGAGCCGGTCGGGCCCGTCGGTGCCCCGGCGCGAGCAGGTCGGCGAGCGCCGCGGCCTGTTCGAGGCCAAGCACCGCAGCGACCGGCGCCCAGCCGGGGACGGTCGTCTCCACCGCGAGCCGCACTCCCTCCGGCTCCTGGGCGACCGACAGCCGGCGGACCACGTCCGGCCGAGCGGGCGGGGGGTCGGTCAGCCGGCGGCGGACGTGCGGCCGGACCCGCTCCGGCCAGGCCAGGCACCCGCCGCCTTCGGACCGCAGCAGCGCCGCGATCCCGGCACCGACAGCGAGAGCGTCCGCTGGGCCGGCCTCGTCCCAGAGCAGCCGCAGGCCCGTGTCGCGAAACTCGACCAGCACGGCGGCGCCGATCCGCTCGACCTCGACCGGCCCGAACCGGCGCCGGACGTGGGGAGCACTGAACCGCGCCGCTCCCGGCTCCTCGTCCAGTGCCCTCACCTCCCTGCGCAGCCGTGTGTCCGGCCGTCCCGGCGCGATCCGCCCAACCGAGCCCTCGGCCGAAGCCCTCCCGCGGCGGTCCCGGGTTCCCACGAGTGCCAGACGGACACCGGCGGATCGTCCGCAAGCGACTACCCGTCCGTCCGAGGAGAGTGACCGGGCACGATGATGGGCGGGCAGATCGACGGGGGTGGGCGGTGCCGGCGCGGATCGTGGTGCGGTTGCGAGCGGATTCGCCGGGGGCGCTGCCGCCGCCGCAGACCGGCCCGGCGGTCGCCGCCGCTGTGCTCGCCGCCGTCGCCAGGGTCGACCCCGCGCTGGCGGCGCGGCTGCACGACGACCCGCCACCGAAGCCGTACCGGCTGACCCCTCTGCTCGACGAGCAGCACCGGCCGCCGCGCCGGGGCTCCCAACAGGTCCGCTTCGAGGTCGGGATCCTGGTCGACGCGCTGTTCGCGCAGTTCCACCACGCGCTGTCCAGCGCCGCGACCTGGCGGATCGGCCAGACGACCTACCAGGCCGCCGGCACCGAGATTGCCGCGTTGCTGCCCTATCCGGACCTCGCGAGCGAGGCACTCCCGGCGACGTCGTGGGGCTTCCAGCTGGTCACGCCGTGCGCGTTCGGCACGGCCCGGGAGGAGGGCGCCCGCCGCCAGCGGGTGTTCCCCGAGCCGGAATGGGTCTTCACCTCGCTGGCCCAGCGCTGGCGGACGAACGCGCCGGACCTGCGCGGGCCCGATGGCGCCGCGTTCGACCTCGGCGGCGCCGTCGACGCCGCCGAGCGCAACCTGCAGGTCGTCGAGTTCGACCTGCACAGCGCCGAACACCTCGTCAAACCCAAGGTCCCGCCGTTGCGCGGCGCCGTCGGCACGGTCCGCTACACGCTTGCCGAAGCCGCGTCGGTCTCCGTCGACGCCCGCCACGCCCTGTCCGCCCTCGCCACGTTCGCCACCTACGCGGGCCTCGGCGACCGCACCACCGTCGGCATGGGCCACGTCCTCGCGATCCCCGCGCCGGGCAAACTGCGGCCTACGGCTGCGAAGGCTCCCGCGTAACGGTCAGGGCGCGAGCGGCCGCCACGATCTCTCGTAGCTCGCCGTCGAGCCGATCGGCAGGGTACGCGCGTTTCCGTCCGATTCGGTGTCTGGTCGCCAGTGCAACAGCCCAAGTCGGGCCGATCCGGCATGTGCGACCAGTTTCAATCCGGTTCGGTGCCTGGTCGCCAGTGCAACCTCGAACCACGACACCGCGAAGAACAACTACAGCTGGTTTCAATCCGGTTCGGTGTCTGGTCGCCAGTGCAACGCCCAGTACCGAGGCACCCGCGTCTTCGTCGAGGTTTCAATCCGGTTCGGTGTGTGGTCGCCGGTGCGACTCCTTCTTCCGACGTAACAGGCTTATTGCCACAGTTTCAATCCGGTTCGGTGTGTGGTCGCCGGTGCGACTTCGTAGGAGTCGCGGGCGGCCTTACAGCCGTGGTGGTTTCAATCCGGTTCGGTGTGTGGTCGCCGGTGCGACCCTGGGTGATCTGCGGGTTCTGATCGTAGCAGTCGGAGTACCTGCCGGCAGTCGGTCACTGCCGTCCGGTTTGCCCTGGTTCTAGCCTCGGAACCTCTCGGGGATTCGGAGGGCGCCGGGGGTTCCGAAGCGGAGCCAGGACGCGGCGAGGCCCACCGGATCAGGAGGACTGCCGGGACGACGCAGCAGTCGCCCGGCAGCCAAACCGGCGGGCAACGACGGACGAGCGTGGACGACCACGGAATCCGGACGGCCCGTGACCTGCACCAGCGGACGTCCGTGGACAGCCACTGACAAACTACAAAGTTCTCGAATTCGAAGGGTAGGTCTCGCCAGCCCTGAGTCAGGGCTGGCCAGGGTTGCGGGGTGGGCCCGGCCGCGGCCCGGGGCCGGGGCGGGGTACACGGTTCACGGCCGGCGGTGGACTCGCGCGACGTTCCTGGGACGGGCCGCGGTCGGAGCCGCCAGGGCGGCGGGCCTGGTCCGGACCGCCGGGACCGTGGCCCTGTGCGCTGGCGGCGCGGCCTTGGCCGGCGGCGCCGCGGCCTTCGGGGGCGGGGTGGATGGGAAGGGGATCGCCGTCGGCGGGTGGGAGGCTGACGGCTCGGACGAAGGTGCCGGCGCGTTCCTGCTCGTTCTGGACGAACCACTGGAAGGACTGGCCGCGCGGGTCTGGGGGGATGGCGGCGCGGACGTCGAGCTCGGCTGGGCGGACCCGCGGGTAGTGGACCGGGACCGTCGGGTCGCCTTGGGCCGCGGCCCGGAACGCGGCCAGCTGCGGGGCTCCGCGCCAGACCGCGGCGACCGCCTTCTCGAAGTGCCCGGCGAGCGCGCGGAAGTCAGGGTTCTCGCCCGGCAGTTCGGCCGAGAAGTCCACGTAGTGGCGGCGCCAGTCGTCGCCACGGCGCAGGTGTGTTGCGGCGGTGTCAAGGTCCAGGTGCACGCTGCCGAAACCCAGCGGCTTGCCCAGGCCGAACCGGTGGTACTCGTCCGCGGGGCGGCGCAGCAGCCAGAGCAGCGCTCCGAGCTCCAGGTTGGACAGGTTGCGTACGTCCAGGGTGAAGCGGAACTCCCCGCCGGGGCGCACCCAGGCCGTCACCGAGCGGTTCTGGTTGTCCCGCTGCTCCTCCTGCTCGGTCGTCCCGACGGCGAACGCGTCCCGGCCGGGAGTGAACAGGTCGCCGTCCGGCGCCTGGTGGGGCCGGCGGTACTCCTGGTAGCGGCCCCGGCCGTCGGCCGTCTGGGTCCGGTCCTCCGACGGCTTGGACCAGTAGTCGGGCGCCAGGCCGGCGTGGTGCGGGTAGGTCTTGCGGCCGCGCAGCGACCGGCCGGAGGCGTACCAGGCGGAGCGAGGGGTCCGGTCGGGCAGCGGGGCCGGCGCGTCGACAGAGCCGGCGGCGACGTAGAAGCGGCCCTGCTGCGGCTTCGGCTGCCCGAGGATCGCCAGCGGCACGCCCCGGCCCTCGAACCGGTCGAGGCCGTCACCCCCGTCGGGGCTGCGGAAGCTGGCCGGGCCGACTCGCAACTGGCCGCCATACGCCGCGCGCGGCCGCCGGCCTCCGGCGTCCCTGCCGGCCGCCGCAGGCTGGCCCGAGCGATCGTCCCGGCCCGCCGGGGACGGGCCGCGCTGGTGGACCCAGCCGAAGACCCGGTCCGCCGGGGACAGCGCGTCGAACTGGGCGGCGGGGCGCAGCGTCGGGTGCAGCAGGTCCAGCGGAGAAGCGGCGAACAGCTCGCGGGCGATCATCACCGGGAACAGCGCCGTCACGTCGCCGCGGGCGTCGAGCCGGGCGTAGCAGAGGTCGCCGGGGGAAAGCCGCTCGGCGCCCGCGGCGTACTGGTGGCGGCTCCAGCCGGTCTTGGCCGCCTTGCCGGCCTCGCCGTCAAGCCACTCGTGCGGCTTGGCGACCTCGTCGCCGCGCCGGCGGCCCCAGATGTCGGCGTGCCGGTGCGCGTACCGGTAGTTCTCGACGAGGTTGGTCCAGTCGGTTCGTAGCCGCTTCGTCAGCTCCCTGCGGACGGGGGTGCCGAAGAAGACGCGCTCGTCGTGCTTGCGGCTGAAGTTGCGGTTGGAGACCGACACCCAGCCGACGGTGTCCAGCGTGTCAGGCAGCACCTCGTGCCAGCTGCGCCGGTCGGCCGGCGTGGTGGCCCGCGTGAGCGCGGGCGACGGCGTGCCCGGGCCCTGGCCGTCCGGGGTGATCGCGGTGACCCGCCAGTAGCGGAAGTCGGCGACGTGGGTCTGCTGGCGCTTGTCCCAGCGGTGGTGCTGGACGAGCCGCAGCCGGATCGCCGCCTTCCTCGTGTGCCAGCCCGGCAGTCGTTCAGCCACGATCGGCACCTCGCGGTGGAATGGCGGGTAGGCCGGCAGCCAGGCCGCGTACATCACAGCCTGCGAGCCGGTGCGCTGGCCGAGCGGGGCCGTGCCGGTAAGCAGTTCGAGGGACTCGCCGTCGTCACTGACCCGGGCCGGGACCATGCCGAGGCCCGCGCTCGCGGACATCCGGTGGCCGAGCGGGGCCTCGTGGCCGGCGAAGACGCCGAAGCGCGAGTTGGTGACGGCCTCGTAGGAGGCGCGCAGCAGGCCCTTGACCGCCGTCGACGGCAGGTGGACAGCACCGCCGCGCAGCAGCGGGCCGTAGGTGGTGTGGCCCTTGTCGTCGGTCACCGCGGCGGGGGTGTCCAGCAGGAGTAGCGGGGTGTGCACGGTCATCCGGACGCCGATCTGCCCGGTCCACAGGTCGTCGTCCAGCCGGTCGTGGCCGGACGGGAGCCGGTCACCGAGGTCCGCCGCCGCGGGAGGCAGCTTGGCGAGAGCCGGGCGAGGCAGCGCCGGGACGAACGTGTACGGGTTGAGGAACGCGTCGGTGCGCACCTTCTCCAGCGGCTCGGCCGAGACAGGACCCGCGCCATCCGCCGGGGCCACCGCCCGCCGGGTGGCATCCGCGCCGCCACCGGGCGCCACCCACGGCTCGCCGTGGCGACGGACGCGCCTCGGCTGCGCCTTCACGTGTTCGAAGTCGACCTCGAACTTCGCGAGTTCCGGGGACTCGTCTTCGTAGAGCTTGCGCAGCTCGTCCGTCAGCTCCCGCTCGGGGCGACTGAGCCGCTGCGACTTGCCGCCCACCACTACGACAAGCTCGCGGGTACCGTCCGGTCGCTCGCGCCAACCGAGCCGCCCGGTTCGCACGTCAGCCATGCCGTCCTCCCGGGTTCGCGGCCTGCGCACTGATCTGACGGACGAACTGGTAGGCCTCGACGCGGACGAGCCGTTCGTCCAGGACGTAGGCGTTGCCGTGTCCCTTTACGTCGATCGCGTCCCCGGACGGGTCGGGCTCGGCGAGAGGCAGGTCGTAGGCGAGGTACTCGCGAACGACGAGGCGCAGCCGGTTCCCAGGGGCGGTGGCGACGCCGCCGTCCGCGGGGACGAGCAGGAGGCCGATCCGGTGTGACGACAACGCGCGCCAGCCCGCCCGGTCGGCGGCCGGCTCGTGCTCGCCCCAGAGCAGGTAGTGGCCGTCGTGCGCGGCGAGACCGGTCGCCTCGCCGCCGCCGGTCACGTCCTCGCCGAGCAGGACGCCCTCGCCGGAGGCGAGGCGGCGGACCCAGCGCAGTTCGACGTCCGCGGTGAAGGCGCGGGCCTCGAAGACGTCATCCGGGTCGACGGCGGTGCCGTCGGCGGTGACGCACGCGCCGTCGGCGCTCACCCGGGCGAGAAGGAACGCCGACGGCGTGGACAGCAGCGCGGTCGCGCCGGCGAACCCGGGCCGCTCGACGAGCACCGCGCGCAGCGCAGCGGCGAGCGGGCCGTCGACCCGCCGCCAGCCCAGGCGCAGGTCGCCAGCGGCCGCGCCCACTGGCGCTCCGGTCGCCCACGCGGTCGTGGTGGTGGCGTTCACGCGGCTGCCCCTTCCCGGTCGAGGTGGTAGGCCCGCCAGGCGTCGACTAGCTCGGCGCCGAGCTCGGTCCCCAGCAGGTCCGCGAGGGTGACCTCGCCGTCGGGGGGCGACCCGGCGGGCGAACGGCCGGTCCAGCGCAGGCCGACCCGGCTAACGGCCACGTCGCCGAAGCCACGGTTCACCGACCCGCCGAGCGGGATCCGCCCGGCAGAGAGGTCGCGCAGCAGCAGAAGCAGGAGCGCGACGACAACCTGCCAGCGGGGCGCGGCGTCCGCCGGGGCCGCGTCGGCGGACCCGGCGTCGAGCTGACGTAGCCGGGTGACGTCGAGGGTCAGCGTGAGCGGGCGCCAGGCGACCCGCCAGGGCTCAAGGACGGAGAACAGCAGCTTGTCGGCCGCGCCGCCGGTCCAACGGTCGATCGCGACGTGGTCGGCCTGGGCGAGCCCGGCCTCGGCCAGCCAGTTGCGCAGCTGGCGGGTGAACCGGCTGTCGTCGTCGGGCAGGCCCTCGGCGACGACCCGGGACGACGGCTCGCCGCGCACGAGCAGACCCCACTCACCGGCGTCCAGCGGCCGGGCGCTCACGCAATCATCGACGCGCAGCGCACCGCGGCCCCACGGCACGCCGTCGACATCGAACTCCCCTCCGGCGGCCCGGGCGGCCCGGGGTGGCTCGCCGAACAACGCCCAGGCGGGCCGCAGGCACTCGTCGCGCAGCTGATCGTGGAACTCCTCCGGCGCCGAGGTGGCGCTCGCTGCCACGGGCCTGCCTGCTGTCGTGCGCAGGATGCGCTCGGCGTGGGCCCGCCAGGCGCCCTTCAGGCTCGACCCGGGCAGCACGAGCCGGACCTTGCCGGCGTCGTCCGGCTCCCCGCCGGCGCCGGCGAGCGGCAACGTGTCGGCGACTAGCCCGGCCCGGTCGGCGCGGACCATCACCGGGGCGCGCGGAGCCCAGTCGATCGTGACGGTGAGCAGCTCCACCGGCGTGCGGTAGTCGTCGGCGCCGCGCAGGTCGGCAAGTTGTACGCGCGGCGACCCGGGCACGCCGTTCTCGCCGGTCGGGTCGCGCAGGAAGGCGAGCAGTCCGGCGCGGCTCGTCAGGTCGTGTTCGACGATGTGGACGTCCTCGTCGAGCTGAACCTTGCCGAGTCCACGGCTGACGGCGGCGCCGAGACGCAGCTCACCGGCCGCAAGCGCGCCGAGGAGCGCGCCGAGTCGCGCCCGGTCGAGTGCCTGGACGGCCGGGTCGGCGCCGCTCTCGACGTCTAGCTCGAGGTGCAGGTAGGCGCCGGCGGGCACGACGGCCCGGGAGTAGAGGATCCGGTCCGCGGCCGTGGCCGAGTGCCGGTCGATGCCGACCGATGTGCGGACCTCCAGGCGAGCGGGGGCCAGCAGCTCCTCGTCGCCAGGCGGCGTTATCGGGTCGGCGGGCCGGCGGGCGCAGACCAGCGCGTCGCGGACGACGATCCGGCTGGCCCGCGCCTCGGGGGCGGCGACCCGCCGGCCGCGGCGCTCGCCCGGGTCGTCGGGGTCGGCGTCAGCCCGCAGGGCGTACCCCCACAGCGCGAGCGGCGAGCGCTCGTCGACATCGGTGACGTCGGCCTCGCCGACCAGCCAGCTCCGGAACACGCCGGCCAGGCTCGTGCCGGGGACGTAGAGCCGGGACTGGCCATCGACGGCGACCGTCAGATCGACGTCGGCGTCCAGTCCCAGACCGCCGACGTGCAGCGGGGCGCCGAGGCGCAACCAGCCGGCGACCCGAAGGCGGGTGTGTAGCGGCCGTCCGGCCATGTCAGCTCATCCCCTTCCGGCGGGCCGCGAGCAGCGTGTGGACCAGCGTGGTGACCGCCTCGGCGCGCAGCGCCTGGCGCAGCTCCGGGTCGTCGTCGAGACCGGACGGCCAGCCCAGCAGCGTCCACACCTTGTCTGGTTCGACAAGCAGCGATCGGACTGCCGTACCGACGTTGCCCGGCCACGACCGTCGGCGCCTCGCGTCGACCATGCGGTCGACCAGCGCGCCGACCTCAGCCGCGCCACCGGGCTCGGTCAGCAGGGGCAGCAGCTCGTGCAGCAGTGCCAGCTGCGACGGCGTCACCTTCGCGATGTCCGCGCCGAGCGCCGTGCGGTGCGCCTCGGGGTCAGCGGCCAGCGCCACTGACCGGCGGGCGATCTCCGCCCGCCACGCCTCGGCGCGCAGCCGGCTCAGGGTCTGGGCGTCCCACGCGCTGAGCTGGCCCGGCGCCGCCGGCCGGTGGCGTGTGCCGCTCGCCTTGTGGGCGATCGTCTGCCCGAGGTCGGTCAGCAGCCGGCCAGGGCCGGGCAGGGTCTCGTCGTCCGGGCCGTCCTGGAGAACCGCGACGGCGACCTGGCCGAAGCCCTCGGCGCGGCGCTCGCCGAGGCCGGCCTGCGCCAGGTCGGCGAGCCGCTGCGGGTCAAGGGTCACGCTGGCGTCCAGGTCGAAGCCGGCGACGCTGCCGGCGGAGAAGGCGGCCAACGTCGGACGAGGCAGCCCCCAGCGGGCGTGCCACGACTCGACTCGTCCGGCGGCCAGCGCGGTGCGCATGAGCACGCCAGCGTCGACGGCCGCTTCGTCGTCACGGGCCGGCAGTTCCTCCGCCGAAACCGGGACCAGAAGATCTCGGCCCTCAGCTGCCTCGCGGTTAACCAAGCCCAGTGCGGTGGCCAGCGCGGCGCGCAGCAGGTCTGGTCGCGGCGACGGGCGCAGCCGCTCGTCGAGCAGCACCAGGTCCGACAGCAGCCACACCGCGAGCCGCCGCCCGGCGGGCACCGTGGCCAGGGTGGGCGCGTGCCTGTCGGCGACCAGGCTGACCTGGACCCGGCCGTAGTCGTCCTTCGTCGACCGGCCGGCGGTCCACTCGCCGGCCAGCCCCGCCGCCCAGCCGGAGGGGAGCAGGCCGGCGCGGACCCGCACCTCGGCCCGCAGCACGGTCCCCGGGCGAAGCGCCCGGTTGGTGTAGAGGCCGCCGCCGGTCTCCGCCGTCGGGCGCTGGGTGGCGTCGTCGACGCTGTTATGCGTGTGGATCTCGTGCTGGGGCCGCCCAAGCAGCAGCCGTTGGCCGTCGCCACGCTCAGCTGGCTCGGACGCGGCGTAGACGTCACCCAACCGGGCGAGCTGGCCCAGGTCCTCGTCGGCCCGCACCTGCGTCCGGTTGACGACCGGGAACGTTGGTCCGTAGGCCGCCTTCTGCTTCAGCACGGTGCGCGGCGCGGGCAGCGCCCGCTGTTCGGCGAGCTCGACGGTCGCGTCGGTGACGATGAGATCGCCAGCGAGCAGCGCCCGTCGTGCCGCCTGCCCGTCGAGCCCGGTCCGCCGCTCCCGTTCGCCCAGCAGGCGCAGCACACTCGGCACGAGTGTCGTGCCAGGGATCCGGTCGCCACCGAACACCTCGTTGCCGACGAGCCTGCCGGACGCGAGCACCGGATCGACGAGGACGAGCCGCAGTTCGGCGACCTCCCAGCCCGCCGAGGTGGCCGCGATCTGGGCGAACGCCGAACCGGGCCGCACCGCGGGGACCGCGGGCGAGACCGGGGCCGGCGGCGGCGCGGCCTCAAGCCAGGTCCACCAGTGGGCGACGGTCAGGCCGTCGACCGTCAGCCGACAGCGGCCGTTGCCCCGGCGACGCTTCGCGCCGATCTGCTCGACCAGCGCCGCCCCGGCGAGCAGAAGCGCGATGGCGTGCCGACGAGCGCCCTCGTCGAGCGCTCCGTCCGGATCGAGGGTGAGAACGCCGGTCAGCTCAACGCCACCCCGAGCCTGCTCCTCGAACCGCAGCATCCGGTCGAGCGCCCGCCCAGTCCGCCGGTCGATGGCCACTCCTGGTTTGACGAACGTGACCGCCTGGCGGACCGCCGGGTCGGCGGCGAGCAGCGCCGCCCGCAGCCCGGCAGACAGCCGGGCGGCCCGAACCGACAGCGCCGCCCGCGGCGGCGCCCCAGGCAGGCCAGCCCCATCCGCCGTCGAGGTGGTGACCCGGCGGGAGATTCCCAGCCCAGCCTGACTGCCGAACAGCCGGTCGACGAAGCGGGACCAGGGACCGTCCTCGGCCTCGTCGAGCGCCCGCGCGGCGATCTCACAGGCGTCGCGCCACAACCCGGTCACGGTCTTCGCCGCCAGGTACGGCAGGTCGTCGGCGTCGCGGACGACGAGCCGGTCGACGTCGCGCGGCCGGCCGTTACCGCTGCCCGCGTGCCAGTCGGAGAGCATCTCGAGCCGGTATCCGAGGACCTCGCCCGAAGCTGGTGGCTGCGGCGCGGCGATCGTCGTGGTCACTGTGCGTCCTCTCCGCTGGCGACAGCCTCGTCGTGGAGCCGGGAGGCCGTCGCGAGGAATTCCTCGGCGTCCATCGCGTCGAGGTAGCGGGTAACCCAGCGAGGCTCGTCCGGCCGTTCGTCGTCGTCCCAGAACAAGGTGGCCGTCCCGTCGGGAGCCGCGAGCGCTTGCAGCCCCTCGTAACGGTTCGCGCCCGCCGCTGCGCGCAGGCCGCGGTAGCGGGCGTCGGCGACCTCGCGGCCCAGTTGCAGGCCGGCGCGCAGGTCGTGGGTCTGCGATCGCGGCAGCGCGCGGCCCTCTCGGCCCGTCGCCGGCTTCTGCAGCGCGGCTACCTGCTCCAGCAGGTCGACCCAGCGGTGCCGGGCGGCCCAGCCGTCCCAGCCGTCGGCGGGCCTGGTCACGACGTAGGGCTGGGCATGCAGCCGGACACCGTCGTCAAGGGTGGCTCGCGCTCGCAGCGCGTCGAGGTCGGCCGCGGCGGTGTCGTACAGGACGTGGAACGCCAGGCCGCTCGCGCCTGTCGTCCGTGTCTTGACCTGGCGGGCCTCGTCCATCAGTGACTCGGCCAGGTGGTAGGCCGACGAGAACGGGTACGACCGCTTGACGATCGCCACACCGGCCTTGGCCGTCAGCTTCCTCGCCCGCTCCGGGCGCAGTCGGTACTCGTTGACGACCGCGCCCAGCCGGACCTGCGTCCGCTCCTCCAGCGCCCGCAGGTACGCGGCGGTGAACGCGAGCGCGACCTTGCCCTCACAGACGACCGTCAGGTCGTCGCCACCGAGGATGAGCGGCAGCACCTCGGCTCGGAACCGGGAAAGCGGGTCGTCCAGCGCCGCGTCCCGACCGGTCCGTTCTGCGCGCAGGAGGCCCAGGCGCACGAGTTCGTCGACGGCTGCCAGGTACGCGTCGACCGTCGCCGCTTCTACGGCCGCCGAGAAGTCCCGCAGAATATCGGCGCATTCCCGGGCCGACCGGTCGGCGATCTCGGCGCCGAGGCCGAGGAAGACCTCGCCGAGCCCGTTGCCGTCGGCGTGCACGACCGCGACCCATTCCCGGTCGGACTGCAGATGGTCGGCGGTCGTCTGCAGGGCACGGCGGGCGGTCGCGCGGCGCGCTGGCGGGACGTCGCCGGGCGTCCAGGTGCGCGCCAGCTCGTCGTCCGCCCCAGGGGCGAGCAGCAGGGCGGCGAGCCGGTCATACGCGCTCTCGACGCCACCCAGATCGCCGGCCGTGCGCGCGCCGTCGACAGCACGCAGCTTCGCCCGCGAGAACGCCGACCGCGGCTCCGGCTCCTCCAACTCTTCGGTAAGGCCCGCCTCGGCCGCGGCCCGCAGCGTCTCCACGTCCACCACGTCGTAGAGCCCGGCGGCGGGCAGCGAGCTGGACCGGCAGTGCTCGGCGATCGGCAGCCGGGCGAAGCGGGCCGACGGCTGGGCCGGGCGTGCCGCGCGGACGCGCGGCAGCAGCCCGCTCGCCTCCCGGGTCGCGGCCGGCAGCGTACGCCCGGTCGCGCCGGGCCCGTCGGTGCTCGCCTCAGTCCAGTCGAACGGGACGACGACGCCGCAGACGTCCAGCCCCGGCGCCCGGACCAACGCGTGCCGGGTGACAGCCGCGACCAGCGCGCGCCCCTGCTCCGGGTCGGTTACGAGGACCTGGACGCGCCCCGCAGCGGTCGTCAGCACCTCGGCCTGGGCCGTCGGGAGCCGTGCGTCCCGGACGGCGCTCCGAGAGGCCATCCCGAGACGGACGAGCGCGTCGATGGTCCACTCGCCAAGGGAGGCGATGAGGTGCGAAGCGCCGACGTTCTCCCGGCGACGGTTGGTGTCGAAGATGTACGCCTGGTTGCCCGACGTCTCCAGCAGCACCAGCCACATCAGCCGGCTCGGCCGCGCGGGACCACCTTCTGTCACGTCAACATCCGCAAGTAGCGCGCTCAAAGCAGCTCCCCCGTTGAGCTGGTCATCGCCACGTGGTCCTGGGAATCCACGTGGGCAATGACGGTAACGGTTCGGATCCGGTCAGCACAGCCAGGGTCACGCACCGCGTTGGATTCGGGACTTCCCTGGGCTGGCCCCGGCCGGCTGTCACCCCTGTCTGACGGACAGGACCAGCGATGGCTGACGTCGATCGGTGAGCGCACCGGCCGCGCCACGAGACGATCTTCGAGGGGAGTCCGATCCGGGTGGGCCTTGGCCCCGCCGCGTCCTGGCTCGGCTTCGGAACCCCCGGCGCCCTCCGAATCCCCGGGAGGTTCCGAGGCTAGAACCAGGGCAAACCGGACGACAGTGACCGACTACCGGCAGGCACTCCGACTGCTACGATCGGAACCCGCAGCTCACGCAGGGTTGCACCAGCCACCAGACACCGAATCGGATTGAAACTTACGTGGGTCTTTGAACCCCGGATCGAATACCTGGTTGCACCAGCCCACCAGACACCGAATCGGATTGAAACAGCCATTCGCGGATCACGCGCGAGCGGTCGCAGGCGGTTGCACCGGCCACCCGACACCGAATCGGATTGAAACCTGCTGACACCTGAAACCTATAGTGAACAGTAGGGATGTTGCACCGGCCAACAGGCACCGAATCGGATTGAAACCTTCCTGGCGATCGCCATGTCGTGGTGTTCGAGGGGGTTGCTCAGGCCACCAGACACCGAATCGGATTGAAACTCCATCAGGCGGCCTCGAACCCGTGCAGGTACGCCAGCTCCGAGAGACGGAAGCCGTCGAACGGCTCGGGGTCGCCAGTGGCGTGCCTCGGAGGTTGTTGGGGGGCCCCCCCCGCCCTCGGGGGCCCGGCGGGGCCCGGCCGCGACGGATGTGAAGTACTCCGACCCTGCCCTCGTCGGACCTGGCGCGATGCCCGCCAGGAGTGCGAAGGCGAGGTCTTGCCTCGATCTGACCACCGAAGGTAATCTCCGTTTGCTGCACTATCAGAACAGTCGAGTGCATTATCTGCACCCATGACCCATGCACCCAGGCACGCTGATAGCTGCATGCTGATAGCTGCGCAGTCTCGTGGCAGTGAGGGCTCGCGATGCACAACAGCTACGACGTCTTAGTCCTCGGCTCGGGCGCCGCCGGGCTGACCGCCGCGCTGTCGGCGGCGGTCGAAGGCGCTCGGGTCGCTCTCTTCGAGAAGGCCGAACTGCTGGGCGGCACGACCGCCCTTTCCGGCGGCACCGTGTGGATCCCCAACAACCAGCCCGCGCGGGACGCCGGCGTCGAGGACTCGAGGGCCCGTGGCCTGGAGTACCTGGCGAGCCTCTCCTACGGGATGATCCTTCCGGAGCTCGTCGAGGCGCTGGTCGACGGCGGCCCCGAGTACGTCGACTTCATCCACGAGCACACCGACCTGCGCTTCCAGCTCGTCGAGGGCTACCCGGATTACCACCCCGAACGGCCCGGCGGCCTGCCGCGCGGCGGGCGCTCGATCGAGGTCGGCCTCGTCGGCCTGGCCGAGCTCGGCGAGTGGGCGGCCCGGATCGCCGGTCTCCCGAACCGGCTGCTCATCCGGGAGACGCCACTCGGTGGCGGTACCGGCGTGCTCCCGGCGGACGTGCTCGCCGACCGCACGCTGGCCGGCTCCGAAGGACTCGGGCGGGGCCTCGTCGCCGGGCTGCTCAAGGCATGCCTGCGCGTCGGCGTCGAGATCTCCACCGGCTCCCGGGGCCTGCGGCTGCTGACCGACGACGGCACCATCACCGGGGTCGAGATCGAGACCCCCGCCGGCGTCGCCGCGGTGTCGGCCGGCGCCGTCGTGCTGGCCACCGGCGGCTTCGAGTACGACGCCGCCCTCGTGCGCGACTTCCTGCGGGGCCCGCTGACCAGGCCGCTCGGCGCGCCGACCAACACCGGCGACGGCCTGCGGATGGCGATGCGCGTCGGCGCCCAGCTGGGCAACATGCGCGAGGCGTGGTGGGCCCCGGCGGTGAGCTTCCCCGGGGTGCGCCGCGACGGCGGGGACAACGGCCTGCTGGCGTCGCGTGACCGCGCGCTGCCCGGGTCGGTCATGGTCAACGGGTACGGGCGCCGCTTCGCGAACGAGGCCGCGAACTACAACGCCTTCGGCGGCGCCTTCCACCAGCTGGACGCGTCCCGCTTCGAGTACCCGAACCTGCCGAGCTTCATGATCTTCGACCAGTCGGTGGTCGACCGGTTCGGGGTGCTGGGCGCCGGCCCTGGCACGCCGGCGCCGGACTGGGTGACCCGCGCGGACACCCTCGGGGAGCTGGCGGTGGCCCTCGACCTTCCCGGCGAGCAGGTCGAGGCCACCGTCGCCGCCTTCAACGAGCACGCCAGGGCCGGGGCCGACCCCGACTTCGGCCGCGGGGAAAGCGCGTTCGACCGGTTCCCCGGTGGCCGGATGCTCGACCCGGACTCGCCCGCCTCGACGCTCGGCCCGGTCGAGACCGCGCCCTTCTACGGGGTGCGCGTCGAGTCGTCGCTGCTTGGGACGAAGGGCGGCCCCAGGACCGACCAGACAGGACGCGTCCTGGACGTCGACGGGGACGTGATCCCCGGGCTTTACGCCGCCGGCAACGTCATGGCCAGCCCCACCGGCATGGTCTACGGCGGCGCCGGGGCAACCCTCGCGGTCGCCGGGGTGTGGGGGATGAGCGCCGGGCGCGCCGCTGTGCGCGACCGCGCTGTTATTTCAGGTGTCGCTACCGACTCTGTCGGCGACAGGTGACCAAGGCCGCACTTGCCTCAGGTGTGACAGGGAGACGACGGATGACACAAACGGTTGACCAGGCGTCGCGGGAGCTCACCGATCGGGAAGCGGAGCCGATTTTCGCCAGTTGGGTCACTGGCCTGGCGGCGGCCGTGCAGAGCGGCTCGGAGACCGCGCTCGCCGAGCTCTTCACCGAGGAGGCGTCGTGGCGAGACTTCATGGCCTTCCTCTGGGACTTCCACCACACAGTGGGGCGTGACGAGACGGTCCCGCGGTTCCTGGAGCTCGCGAAGACCTGGCAGGCCGCCGACTTCGCGGTGAGCCAGGAGCAGGCACCCGTGGTGACCGACGGCGCGATCAACGCCTTCGTCGACTTCACCACCAAGGACCGCCACAACCGCGGCTACGTGATGCTCGTCGCGGACGGCGAGGGCTACCGGGCCCAGATCCTGCAGACGCAGGTAATCGGCCTGCAGGACCACCCGGAGCTGGTCCGCGACCGCCGTCGGGAGGGGAAGGTCTACGGCGTCGTGCCGGGCCGGACCCGCTGGACGGATGACCGGGAGAAGGAAGCCTCCTTCGCCGACGCCGACCCGACGGTGCTGGTCCTCGGCGCCGGCCACAACGGCCTGTCCATCGCCGCGCGCCTCGGCGCCCTCGACGTCTCGACGCTGGTCATCGACAAGGAGGCCAGGGTCGGCGACCAGTGGCGCAAGCGCTACGCGTCGCTCGCGCTGCACAGCACGGTGTTCGGCGACCACCTGCCGTACATGCCGTTGCCGCCGAACTGGCCGGCGCACACGCCGAAGGACAAGTTCGCGGACTGGCTCGAGTCGTACGCGAAGCTGATGGACATCAACATCTGGCACTCGACGACCTTCCTCAGCGGTCACTACGACGACGAGACGCAGCGCTGGACGATCCAGATCCGGCGCGAGGACGGCACGATCCAGGAGCTGCACCCGCGCCACTTCGTGGTGGCCGGCGGCATGTTCGGCGCGCCGAAGATCCCGCCGATCAAGGGGCTCGAGGACTTCGAGGGCATCTGGTCGCACTCCGACGAGTTCCAGAACGGTGGCGACTTCGCCGGCAAGAAGACCCTGGTCATCGGGGCCGGCGTCAGCGGGCACGAGCTCGCGCACGACCTCTTCGAGCACGGCGCCGACGTCACGCTGCTGCAGCGCAGCGCGACCTACGTCGTCACCTACGAGTCGTACCACCGGTTCTGGTCGACGCTGTTCACCGAGTACATGCCGTACACCCCGGACTTCGCCGACCAGATGACCTACTGCCTGCCCAACCAGCGGGTGGACGAGCTGAACAAGCGACTGGTCAAGGAAGCGGCCGAGGCGGACCGCCCGCTGCTCGACCAGCTGGAGGCCCAGGGCTTCAAGCTGGAGTGGGGCCCCGACGGCACCGGCATCATCGGCGCGCACATGTCCGGCCGGGACGCCTACCAGATCAACATCGGCGCCTCCGAGCTGATCGCCGACGGCCGGGTCCACCTCAAGCAGGGCGTCGAGGTGGCCGAGATCCAGGGCAAGAGGGTCATCTACACCGACGGCACGACCCTTGACGACGTCGAGCTCATCGTCTTCGCGACCGGCTACCACCAGTTCTGGGGGCACCTGCAGCCCGTGCTGGGCAAGGCAGCCGAGAAGATCGACAAGGCGTACGGCCGGGCCGCCGACGGCGAGTACGCCAACACCTGGCGCCGCTCCGCGCAGCCGGGCCTCTGGTTCGGCACCGGCTTCATCCGGATGGCCCGCTTCTACTCCCGCTTCATGGCCCTGCTCATCAAGGCCATCGAGGAGGGCGTCGAGCCGGTCGACCCGGAGAAGCCGACCGCTGGGTGACCGGACTGGCTGACCGGGACCAGGCCCGGGCTCGCGCCGCCGTCCCCGCGGCGCGGGCCCGTGGCCACCCTTCGTGGTCGGTCGGGCTGGCGGCGCACCCCGTCGCGAGCCCGGTCCGGCTCCTGGAATCGAGCGAGGATGCGCGGTGCCTGAAGACGACGCAAGAGGCTCACAAGGTCCCGCCATCGACGTGAACGCGCGGGTGGAGCCAGGAACGTTGGCGATCCTCGACCGGCTGGCCCGCTGGGACCTGACGTCGATCGACACGATCCGCGCCTCCTACGCGAAGGTCGCCGCGCCGCTGACCCCGCCGAACCCGCTGGTGACCAGGACCGACGAGACGATCGCCGGCGTCGACGGCCGGCCCGGCGTCCGGGTCCGCTGGTACCGGCCTGCCGGCGCCGACCCCGGTGTGGCGTTGCCCTGCCTGCTCTGGCTGCACGGTGGCGCCTACATCATGGGCAACCTCGACGAGAACGACAGCCGCTTCGACCTGATGGTCATCGAGCTCGGGTGCGCGGTCGTGTCGGTCGACTGGCGGCTCGCGCCCGAGCACCCGTACCCGGAAGGGCTGGACGACGCCGACACGGTCTGGAGCCGACTGGTCGAGGACCCGGCGGCGTTCGGCGTCGACCCCGCGCGCCTGGTCATCGGGGGCGCCAGCGCGGGTGCCGGCGTCGCCGCGGCCCTCTGCCTGCGGCTGCGGGACACCGGCCGCGCACAGCCGATCCTGCAACTGCTCGTCTACCCCATGTTCGACGACCGCGAGGTGACGCCGTCGATCCGCGCGATCGAGGACCCGGGCCACTGGGGCCTGTGGCACCTGCGCGCGAACCGGCTCTGCTGGCAGGCCTACCTGAGCGGCCTGGCGGGGGAGGACGTCCCGGCGACCGCGGCCCCGGCCCGCGCGACCGACCTGTCCGGCCTCGCGCCGGCCTACCTGGGCGTCGGCGACGTCGACGCCTTCCTCGACGAGAACCTCGCCTACGCCGCCCGGCTTTCCCGGGACGGCGTCCCCGTCGAGCTGCACGTCTACCCCGGAGTCATTCACGGCGGTTTCGTGGCCGTCCCGCGCACCCCCCGCACCGCCCAGCTCCTGCGCGACGTGTACGCCGCCCTGGCCACGGCCTTCGCCCCGGGCCAGGCCTGACCTGCCGCCGGCTCCCCATCACCCGGCTCCCGGCCGTCGGCCTCCGGCCATGGCGCCGTGGTCCGGCGGGCGCCGTGTCGAGTCACGTCCGGTGGACTGACGGTCGGGTTATTCGACTTCGCGCAGGAGGCGTTCCACGCTGGTCAGGCGGCCGGTCAGGTCCGCGAGCTGCTTGCCGATGTCCGTCAGTTTCTCCGAGGTCTGGTACTGGGCGTCGGTCGCGTCGTTGGCGAGGGTGCGGTAGCTGGACTCCTTGCTGAGGGCGACCTTGGCGCGGGACCGGGCCACCAGAAACCAGGCCAGCAGTCCGACGAACAACAGCGAGATAATCATCGAGCCGAACGTCCACACCATTCCGTCGATCGACCAGGAATGTGCGTCCGAGGCGGCGTCCGCCCACGTCGTGTTCATGTCAGTCTCCGTTCTCGCGTGATTCGGCGGAGCGCCGTTCAGGCGCTCCGTCCGCGTCGGTGGTCAGGGGCGCGGCGGCCGCCGCGAGAATCTCGGGCGTGACGGTCAGCGCGAAGGGCGCGACCTCGTAGAACTTCATGGCCTTGCCGTCCTCGGACACCTCGATATGCGGCGAGACGAGGCCGACGGCCTCCAGCCGGCGCAGATGGACCTGCAGGAGGGGACGGCTCATCCCCAGGTCCCGGGCGAGCTGGCTGACATAGGCGCGCCCACCGACCAACGCCGCGATCGTCCGGAGGCGGTGAGGGTTGGCAAGTGCCGCGAAGACCCGAACCAGCTCGTCTCCGGTGATCTCAGTCTGTCCCACAACACCTCCTTGGCACCAGCAAGAAAAAGTTTGCATGTGCCAGAGGTAGATGTCAAACGTCGCCAGGCGAAGCCGTGGCCAGCAGGTCTGACCCGGGCGCGGCTACGGCCTCAGGCTGGCAAGGGCGGGATCAGGCCGAGGTGGGCCATGTCGGTCAGGCACTTGCCGAGGAAATCCCTGGTCAGACCGGGTACGCCGGGGCCGACCGGAAGGGTGCTGACCGCCGCCTGGAACCGCTCGGTGCCGGGCATCGGGTCGACCGGGCGGGGCGTGCGCAGCGAGGCCAGGACGGACAGGGACGAGTGCTGACGCCGCGCCTCCGGCAGCGCCTTCAGCTTGGTCTCGAAGCGGTCGAGCCAGACGCCGTAGTCGGGCACCCGTTCGACGGGGTAGCCCGCTTCCACGATCCAGTCGACGAAGGTGTCGAGCGAGATCCCGTCGTCCGCATGGTGATTCATGACGTGGTAGCAGCGGAGGCCGTCGTTCGGCTGGGCGCCGATTCCCGCGATCGCCGCGGCGACGAAATCCACCGGGAGGCCGTCGTAGTGCGCCGGGGCCGTCGCTGCGGACCGGTAGAACGAGGCCGGCGCGAGCCCGGTCAGTACGACGCTCGTGAGCAGCCGGGTGAAGACGTCGGGCACGTTGATCTGCCCCCGGTACCGCTGGTGCGCGAGCATCATGTCGCCGCGGAAGATGTTCACCGGCAGCCCGAACTCGCGGTGCGTATGCAGCAGCACCTGCTCCGCCGCCCATTTGCTGACGCCGTAGCCCATCCGGAACCGGTCGAGGTCGATCTCGTCGAGCAGTGGCGCGGTCTCATCGGGTGCCGAGTCCGCGTCGGCTGAGGGGTCCTGTTGGTCGGAGGGGTCCTGGTCGATCAGATGGGTGGTCGCGGCGGACGAGACGAAGTCGAAACGCTTCTGCCGCCGCGTCAGCGCCAGCCGGACCAGTTCCGCCGTCCCGGCGACGTTCGGTCCGAACAGGTCCTGGTACGGCAGGACGTGGTTGACCAGCGCGCCCGGATGGACGATCCGGTCCACGTCGCGCGCCAGGCGGTCGAACTCCTGCTCGGTCAGCCCCAGCCACGGCTGCGCGACATCGCCGACGACGACCTCCAGCCGGCCGTCGCTCAGCTCGGCGAACCGCCGCCGCAGGTCGGGATCGGTGTCGAACACCGCGGTGAGACGACGCCTGGCCGCGGCCTCGTCGGTCGCGCGCACCAGGCAGACGAGCGTCCCGCCGGTCGCCGCGAGGCGTTCGAGCCAGTCGAGACACAGGAAGCGGCCGAGGAAACCGGTGGCCCCGGTGAGCAGCACGCAGGTGGACACCGCGGGCGGCGGTTCGACCGGCGCGTTCGCGAGCGTGCCGGCCGGGAGGAAGGCGGCGAGACCCAGGTCGGCGGCCCGCAGGCGGCGGGCACCCGGGCCGTGCACGCGCTCGAAGGTCGCGAGCCGGGTGACGGACTGGTCGAGAGTGGACTCGATCAGGGCAGCCCAGGTCCGTGGGCTGCCCGCGGGGCTGAGGATCGCGCTGACCGGCACGGTGACGCCGAAGATGTCCGCCAGCATCGCGGCGAACGTCGCCGCACCGAGTGAGTCACCGCCGAGGTCCACGAAGCCGAGCGCGGCGGCCGGGTCGAGGTCGGTGACCCCCAGCGCCACCTCGAGCGCTCGGGCCACCCTGTCCAGGACGCTGGTGGCGCCGTCGAGGTTCCGGAGCGCGACGAGGTCCTCGGTCTGCCGGCGTTCGAGCTCCGTGTACAGCTCTTCGAGCCGCGCGCGGTATCTGGCCTCCAACGCGGGGCGCATGCGCTTGTGCACGCTGGAGAGCAGCCCGTTCTCGTGGGTGAAGGGCTCGTGTTCGACGATGAAGTCACGAGGAACCTCGAACGTCCGCAGGTCCTCCTTCGCTGCCACAGTGCGCAGCTCGGCCCGGATCAGGTCGCGCACCGCCGCCTCGGTGGCGCCGTCGCCGAGGCGGTCGCGCACCACGTCGGCGTTGGGAACGACGACGGCGAGCACGTGGGAACGCGACGAGCTGCCGTAGACGAAGATCTGGTCGATGACCGCGCTGCCGTTCTCGAACGTCGTGGCCAGCGCGCCGACGGCGACGAACTCGCTCTGGGAGAGCTTCAGGACGTCGTTGCGACGCCCGATCCATTCGATCTGGTCCGGGCCGCGTTCCTCCACGATGTCGCCGGTGCACAGGAAGCCGTCGGCGTCGAACAGGGCGGCCGTCGCCTCCGGCCGTTTGAAGTAGCCGGGAGTGGCCCGCTCGCTCCTGACGCAGAACTCGCCCCGTGGATAGGGCTTGTCCGTGAGCAGGTAGCCGAGCTCCGGGACCTCGCGCAGCCGGTAGTCGAGGACCGGGGGACGCAGGACGCGGCCCTTGACCGCCATCGTGCCGGCCTCGGTCGAGCCGTAGCCGCCGCCGAGCCGCACCTGGAAGCACTCCTCGGTGAAGCGGCCCACCTCGGGCGTCACCGGCGCGCCCGCCCCACCGATCGTGCAGACCCGGTCGCCGAGGAACTCGGTGCGCATGAGCCGCATCACCTCGGCGCGGGCCGCCTCGACGTCGAGGCCCTCGTCGGCCGTGCGCCGGACGACCTCGCGGACGAAGTGGTGGTGGATCAGTTCGAGGATCCGGGGAAACGCCAGCACCTCGGTCGGGCGGGTGAGCCGGATGTCCTCGAAGACCGTGGACAGGTCGCTGGCCGCGGTGAAGTTCACCCGGCCGCCGCGAGCGAGCGCCGAGTAGACGACGTTGCGGCCCGCCATGTGGTTAAGCGGCGCGAAGGCGAGCCGGATCACCGGGGCCGGCCGCTCCCCGGGATCCCACTGCGCCTTCGTGGTGCGCTCGGTGATGATCACGCCCTTGGGGGTGCCGGTGCTCCCGGACGAATGGACGAGCAGCGTCATCCGGTCGGCGCCCGACTCGGCGGCTGGCAGCGGCTCCCACGCGGGCAGCCCAGCCGCGTCGGCCAGCACCTGGTCGAGGGTGACGAGGCGCGCCGTCGAACCGTTGCTGGCGAGTTCCGCCGCCGCCGCGGCGAGGCGCGCGCGGTCCTCGTCGACCCGGGCGTCGAACCCGAGCGCGAGGACCGTCCGGACCGAGCCGTGCGCCCCGGCCAGCGTCGCCGCCAGCAGGAGGTCGGCCAGCTCGGCGGCCAGGAGGGTCGGCGCGGTGTCGGTGAGGATGTCGCCCAGGTTGGCGGCGGCCAGGGTCGCCTGCAGCGGGACGCTCACCGCGAGCGCGTAGGCGGCGGCCAGGTCGACCGTCACGTAGTCGGTGCTCGTGAAACCGAGGACGCAGACGAAGTCACCCGGATCGACCCGGTAACGCGGGTCGTGCCGCCAGGCCGAGGCCAGGCGTCGGACGCGGTCGTGCAGCGTTCCGTAGGTGATCGTGTCGAAGCCCGCGAGGTAGGACCGCTGGCTGCGTTCCGCCTCGTCCTGGATCACCTCGTAGTTGCGTCGGCCGAGGGCCGGCCGTGACGCGTAGCCGTCGAGGACGGTCGTGATGACCTGCTGGTACGACAGGTCGGGCCGGCGGACCCTCGCGGTGACGTCGGGGTCGGGCCGCAGGGCCTGCAGCTCGGGGTCCGCCACCGTCAGCTCGGCGAGGCGTTCGGCCGGGCTACGCACATCCATCAGAGACATCGCTGTTCTGCTCCCGTCGGCTCGCCGGTTCCTTGAACGTCTGGGGTTCCTCGACTCCGTCGAGGGGTGGGAGGCCGCGTGCACGGGTGTGGTCACCGTTCCGCGGTGCCGTTAATCATACCGCTGCGGTTGATTTCGGACAAGAGGGCCGGTAACCTGCGGTGGTGCCAACCGGCGAGGAGGAGATCGGGTGACGTCGGACCAGAGGCTGGTTCCCGCCGGGCGGGCGCGATGATTAAAATCGTCGCACTCATCAAAAGGCGGCCGGACCTTACTCGTGAGCAGTTCCGCGACTACTACGAGCATCGGCACGCGCCGCTCTTTCACCGGGTAATCCCGGACGAGGTGGCAGCCGCCATCGTGCACTATGTGCAGAACCACGCGGTCACGCTCGGGCGCGGTAGTACGGACACGTTGTATGACTGCGTGACGGAGATCGGTTTTGCCGATCGCGCCCAGCTGGCGGTCTGGAACCGCTGGTATCTTGGCGACGACGGGAAAGTGCTGCGCGACGATGAAGAGAACTTCATGGACAAGGACAAGCGAATCGTGATCGTCGCCGACGTCTGTGACATCGGGATCGTCCGCTGATGCTGGCCGCGACGATGAACCGCGTGGATGCGGACGACCCGCTGGCGGGGCTCCAGGTCGGTGCGCATCCGGAGCCGACGGCTCCCGAGGGCTGGAGCCTCGTGGAGGTCAGGGCGGCGTCGCTCAACCACCACGACATCTGGTCGCTGCGTGGCCACGGCCCCCGGAACGCGCCCCTGCCGCGGGTGCTCGGCTCGGACGTGGCCGGCGTCGACGAGTCCGGCAACGAGGTCCTGATCCACTCGCTGATCAACGACCCCGCCTGGACCGGCGACGAGGTGCTCGACCCCAGGATCTCCATGCTGTCGGACTTCCACGACGGCGGGCTGGCCGAGCGCATCGCCGTGCCGACGCGCAACCTGGTGCCCAAGCCGGCCGGGCTGTCCTTCGAGCACGCGGCCTGCCTGCCGACCGCGTGGCTCACCGCCTATCGCATGCTGTTCGTCCTGGCCGGGGCGACCGAGGGCACGACGGTGCTGATGCAGGGTGCCGGCGGCGGCGTGGCCACCGCGGTGATCATGCTGGGCAAGGCCGCCGGCGTCCGGGTGTGGGTCACGGGCCGGTCCGAGGAGAAGCGCGAGCGGGCCGTCGCGCTCGGCGCGGCGGCGGCGTTCCCGCCCGGCGCGCGGCTCCCGGAGCGGGTCGACGCCGTCATCGAGACCGTCGGCGCGGCCACCTGGGCGCACTCGATGAAGGCCGTGCGAGCGGGCGGCATCATCGTCGTCGCCGGCATGACCTCGGGATCGCACCCGCCTCTCGACATCGAGCGGGTGTACCTGGCCAACCTGCGGATCGTCGGCACCACCATGGGATCTCGCCACGACCTCGAACAGCTCGTGCGGCTGGTCGTCGACCAGGATCTTCGGCCGCCGATCCACGAGGTCATCCCGCTCGCAGAGACCCGGGCCGGTTTCCAGGCCATGCTCGCCGGCGACGTCTTCGGCAAGCTCGTGGCCCGGCCCTAGCCTGGCCCCGCTGGCCGCCGGCCAGCCTCGGAGGCACCTTCGGGCCAAGAACGAACGGCGAATGGTCCGGCGCGGCTGGCCTCGGGCCCGGCGGGGATGGCGGCGTGCCTGCCAGACTGGTCGTATGACGAGGTCGGCGACGCCCGCCAACCGGGGCAGTGGGCGCCCTACCAGCGCGGAGGCGGCGCGCCTCGAACGGGATATCAAGGAAGCGGCCCTGCGCCTGTTCCTGGCCCGCGGCTATGAGGGCACCTCGGTGGAGGACGTCGCCGTGTCCGCGGGTACGACGAAGCAGTCGTTGTACGCACGGTTTCGCGGCAAGGAAGAGCTTTTCTCCGCCGTTCTCAACTGGGCGATCGAGCGCCCGGACTGGCCCAGCCCGCAAACAGCGGAGGACGTGCCCACGAGCGACCTGGAGACCGCGTTGCAGGCGGTCGCGGAGAACGTCGTCCGCCGGGTGCTCGATCCCGAGATGGTGGCGCTTTCGCGGTTGGTGATCGCGCAGGCTGACCGGTTCCCCGAGATCGCCCACAAGGCGTACCGCATCTGGCCGCGGCAGAAAGCCGTCGCCAGCCTGCTGCGTGAGCACGCCGCCGCCGGGACGATCCGCGCGGACGATCCAGACCTGCTCGCGGAACACTTTCTCGGAATGGTCGCGGTCACGCCGGCGCGGATGGCGTCGTACGGCATCGTGCATGACCGCGAGACGCAGAACCGCCGCACGCGGGAGGCCGTCCAGCTGTTCCTGCGGGCGCTGCGAACAGACTGATCGGCCTGCCCTCGCGCAGCGCCGCGCGAGGGCAGACCGAACAGATCAGGCCGCCGGCAGCGCGGTCGTGACCGCAAAGCCGGCGATGTACTCCGGGACCGGGCGGTAGTAGCGGTAGGTGACCTCGTACCGCCCGGCCGCGGCGAGCGCGGCATGGGCGGCGAGCCAGGTGCGGATCTCGTGGGCGCCGCCGCCGTGCGCGCCGATCTCGTCGTTGGTCCAGCCGTCGAGCTCGGACAGCTTGCCCGCGCCGAGCAGGTCGAGGACGGTCTCGTCCCAGTCCGGCGCCAGCGGCAGCCGCGCGCTCGTGCCCGCCGCCAGCGCCTTGCCCTCGGCGATGGCGCCCACGTGCTTGCGCTCCGCCTCCTCGGCGGTGAGGGGCCGACCGGAGACGAGACGCTCGGCCACCGGCGGGGGAGCGGTGTCCAGCTGCGGCACCGGCGGGTCGTGCGAGAGGCCGCCGGACCCGAGGAAGAGCACGCGCTCGTCACGTCCGGCGAAGAACTGCCCGATCGCCGCGCCAAGCGCCCGGGAGCGCGACAGCGGCCCGAGCGGCGGTGCGGCGGCGTTGAGGAAGATCGGGATCACCGGCCGCGCGTCCAGGGCGCCGAACAGCTCGCGCAGCGGCTGCGCCGTGCCGTGGTCGACCTGCATCTGGTGCGAGACCGCCAGGTCGACCCCCGCGTCGAGGACGGCGGCGGCCAGCTCGCGCGCGAGCGCGGTCGGCACCGCCAGATCGCCGGCCAGGCTGTTGTAGTCGCCGATCGCGGTGGCGGCGACGCCGAGGCAGAACGGCGGCAGCGTTCGATAGAAGAAGCCGTTGAAATGATCCGGGACGAACACGACGACGACGTCCGGATCGACGGTCGCGGCGAAGTCCCGCGCGACGCCGAGCGCCCCGCGGACGGACGCCTCCAGCTCGTCGCTCTGTGTCGTGATGTCAAGCAGTGGACTGTGCGACATGCAGCAGAGCGCCAGCGGCATCGACTTCTCCGTTCTCCTCGACGTCGCCCCAGGCATGGCGCATCTTCGCGAAGATGGTGACCAGCGCCCGCGTCTCCTCGACGGTGAGCCCGAGCTGCGCGTACAGCTCGGAGCTCAGTCGCCGGATGGCCGTGCGGGTGCGGGCCCGCCCGGTGCGGGTGATCTGGGCCAGCGTGACGCGGCGGTCGGAGGGGTGCGCCCTCCGCTCCAGGTAGCCCTGCTTCTCCAGCTTGTCGACCAGGTTCGTGACGCTCGCCTGGTGCAGCTGCAGCGCCTGCGCCAGGTAGGACAGCGGCACCGCGTCCTCGTTGAAGTAGAGGACGACCAGCACCTCGTAGCGGGCGAACGTCAGCTCGACCGAGGAGAGGATCTGGTCGGCGCGCTGGGTGAGCAGCTGGTGGACCCGCAGGAGGGAGGTCACCGCCGTCATGCCGTCGGCGGTGTCCTCCCACCCTTTGCCCACCCAGAGGTCGTAGGCCGCCTGGATGGGGTCGCGGTTCCAGCGCTTGGGCATCGAAATCAGGCTAGCGCGGTGTCAGGCTCGCCGGATCAGACCGTGGCCGGCTGCTTGAAGCCGAGGACGTCGGCCAGGGTGCCGCCGACGATCGCCTTGCGCTCGGCGTCCGGGACGCCCTTGAACTGGTCGGCGATGAGTTCCTGGCTGCGCCGGAACGTGCCCTCCGCGTGCGGATAGTCGCTGCCCCAGATCAGGGAGCTGACGCCGGTGACGTGGCGGGCGGCGACGGCGGCCGGGTCGTCAGAGAACGACACGTGGAACTGGCGCTGGACGTACTCGCTCGGCATCAGCGGGTAGGGCCACTTCTCGTTCAGCAGGAAGATCCGGGACATCGTGCTCTGGCCCTCGACGGTCGCCGGGGCGTCGTCGTCCCAGGAGCCGATCCACCAGTCCTGGTCCTGGCCGATGCCGGTCGTCCACGCCTTGTCCATGGCGCCGACCAGCGAGCTCAGCCAGTGCGCGTTGAACTCGATGAGGCTGAAGTGCAGCTCGGGGAAGCGCTCGGGCACGCCGGCGCCGATCAGGTCGCAGATCACCTTCTGCGGCACGAGCGTCGACAGGACGGACTGGGTGTAGAGCCGCTCGGCGGCGGACTTCGCGGTGACCGGCTGGTTCACCTGCCGCGCGTTCTCCTTGACGACCCGCATCGTCGAGGACGACGGGTTCTTCATCTTCACGCCACCGGTCTGGGTGTGGAAGAAGATCTGCGCGCCGCCGTCCCTGGCGGCGTTCCAGACCCGGTCCAGCTCGGGGTCCCAGTACGTGGTCGGCGGGATGCCCGGCAGCAGCAGCGTCTTGAAGCCCGCGCTCGTGACCCGCTCGATCTCGGCGACCGCGTCGTCGATGTCGGTCAGCGGGATCGGGCAGGTCGGGGCGATCCGGTCCCGGTACGGCAGGAACCGCTCGATGAGGTACCCGTTGTAGACCCGGGCGTGCGCGATCGAGAGCTCGTGGTCGTCGGAGTACAGCCCGAAGATCGACAGGTTCGGGTGCATGACGCAGGCGTCGACGCCGTCGGAGTCGAGGTCCTCGATGATGTGCTCCGGGTCGCCCTCGGGCGTGCGGCCGGAGGTCTGCCGGTAGCGGGAGATCGTCCAGCCGTCGAAGCCGGGCGTGTGCAGGCGCCGGAAGACCCGGGCGCCGCCCTCGACCAGCGGCTCGACCTCGAAGTCCTCTTCCCACACCGCACGCTCGCGCAGGTGCTCCGGCATGCGGGTCTTGAAGAGGTCGATCGGCTCCAGGATGTGCCCATCGGCCGAGACGACGAAGTCCTTGGACATTCACACCACCCCATCGGGTCGGGCTGTACCGACCGGTCGAATCCTGTCTACGCCCGCCCGATAGGCGGAGTCAAGACTGTTGGCCTTCAAAGTAATTTGGGGACGCGGCCGCGTGCGAGCCCCTGGCGCGTTCCCGCAGGTCAACGGCGAGGGGTCGTCGTGATCATCCTCGCGATGACGTTGCGCTGGATCTCGCTGGTGCCCTCGCCGATCTCCAGGACCTTGGCGTCGGCGTAGAACCGGGAGATCGCGGACTCGCGCACGTAGCCGTAGCCGCCGTGGATCTGCACGCTCGCGCTGGCCGCACGGTTGGCGAGCTCGGAGGTGTAGAGCTTCGCCATCGCCGCCTCCTTGCTGAACGGCCGGCCCTGGTCACCGAGCCACGCGGCGCGGTAGACGAGCGCGCGGCCGGCCTCGATCTCGGTGGCCATGTCGGCGAGCTTGTGCCCGATCGCCTGGAACCGGCTGAGCTTGGAGCCGAACTGCTCGCGCTCGTTCGCGTGGCGCAGCGCCAGGTCGAGCGCGGTCTGCGCCAGCGAGAGGCCGAGCGCCGCCACGCTGATCCGTCCGCCGTCGAGCACCTCCAGGAACTGGCGCAGACCGTTGCCCTCCTCGCCGATCAGGTGGTCGTCGGGGATCCAGCAGTCGCGGAAGACCAGCTCGCGGGTGTCCATCGCGTGCCAGCCGAGCTTGCGCAGCGCGTTGCCCTTTTCGTAGCCCGCGGTGCCGTCCGGGATGAAGAACGTGCCGTAGCGCTTCTTGCCGTCGTCCGAGACGCCGGTGACCGCGAGGATCGTGACGCCGAGGCTGATCGGCGTCCCCGCGTTGGTGATGAACATCTTGGTGCCGTTGATCAGCCAGCCGCCGTTGTCCCGGCGAGCCTGGGTCCGGATGGACGCGGCGTCGGAGCCGGCGGTCGGCTCGGTCAGGCCGAAGGCGCCGAGCTTGCGGCCGGTCGCGAGCGGCTCCAGCCAACGCTTCTTCTGCTCGGGCGTGCCGAACGCGGCCAGCGGCAGCGAGGCGATCGTCGAGTGGGCGTTCCAGGCGGCCGCGATCGACTGGTCGGCCCCGCCGATGGCCTCCATCGCGGCCACGTAGTTGACGTAGCCGGCGTTGGTGCCGCCGTACTCCTCGTCGATCAGCATGCCCATGACGCCGAGATCGGCCAGCTTGCCGAACAGCTCGGCCGGGAAGTACTCGCGCTCGCTCCAGTCGGCCGCGTACGGCTCGATCTCCTTGGCCGCGAACTCTCGGCACACGCGTTGCAGGGCGAGCGTCTCCTCGGGGAGATCGAAGTCCATGGTCGCCTTCCCGCAGCTGCAAAGGGTTGTGTTTTGGAACGAGCGGTACAAGAATGGCGCGTTGTCGCTCGATGTCAAGCGGTCACCCCAAGCGGGCCCGCACCTGGCCCCTGGCCACTGGGCCCGCTCTTGGCCAAAGGCCACACAGGCCGGAAGGAAGGCAGCAGGCGGTGACGTCCATCGACGTGGAAGAGGCCGGTCTCGACCCGGCGACGCTGGGTGAGCTCTACCGGCGGATGCGGCTGATCCGACGCTTCGAGGAACGCGCGTCGGTGCTTTACCGCGACAGCCAGATCCCTGGCTTCCTGCACCTGTCGATCGGCCAGGAGGCCTCGGCCGTCGGGGCGTGCTGGCCCCTGGACGACCGGGACGTGATCACCTCCACCCACCGCGGCCACGGGCACTGCATCGCCAAGGGCCTCGACGTCACCGAGATGTTCGCCGAGCTGATGGGGCGCGAGACCGGTACGAACCGCGGCCGCGGCGGCTCGATGCACATCGCCGACCCGCGCCGGGGCATCTTCGGCGCGAACGGCATCGTCGCCGCCGGGTTGCCGATCGCGGCCGGCGCGGCCACCGCGGCCCAGCTGCGCGCGTCGGGCGGGGTGGTCGTCGCGTTCTTCGGGGACGGCGCGGTCGGCCAGGGCATGTTCCACGAGGCGGTCAACCTCGCCTCGGTCTGGGACCTGCCGGTCATCTTCCTGTGCGAGAACAACCACTACGCCGAGTTCTCGCCGGCCGCCGACCAGAGCCGCTCGTCGCTTGCGGACCGGGCACAGGGCTACGGCATCCGGTACGCGCACGTCGACGGCAACGACGTCGTCGCCGTGGCGCAGGCCATGTCCCGGCATGTGCGGGACATGCGCCTCGGCGCTCGGCCGCTGCTCTTCGAGGCCGAGACCTACCGGTGGCACGGCCACTACGAGGGCGACCCCGAGGCCTACCGGGACGTCGCCGAGGTCGACACCTGGAAGGCCCGCGACCCGCTGGTGGTCCTCGCGCGCCGGATGGCGCCGACGCAGGTCGCGGCGATCGACCGGGAGATCGACGAGCAGATCGAAAAGGCAGTCGCGGCGGCCTCCGAGGCACCCGAGCCGGAGCCGGAGACGCTGCACCACTTCGTCTCCAGCCCGCGGGAGGCCGTGGCCGAGCCACCTGCGCCGACGGGCGAGATCTTCCGGACGATGGACGCGGTGCACGAGGCGCTCGACTACGAGCTCGGCCACGACCCGGACGTCTTCGTCGCGGGCATCGACGTCGGGGCCGGTGGCAACGTCTTCGGCCTCACCCGCAAGCTCGCCGCGCGGTACCCGGGCCGGGTGCGGGACACGCCGATCTCGGAGAGCGCGGTCATCGGCACGGCGGTCGGGGCGGCGATGGCCGGGATGCGGCCGGTGGTCGAGGTCATGTACCTCGACTTCATCGGCGTCTGCCTCGACCAGATCATGAACCAGGCCGCGAAGCTGCGCTTCATGAGCGGCGGGGCGGTCAGCCTGCCGCTGGTGATCCGGACCCAGTTCGGGGCCGGGCGCTCGTCCGGCAGCCAGCACTCGCAAAGCCTGGAGGCCCTGCTCGCGCACATCCCCGGGCTCACCGTCGTCATGCCGTCGACGCCGGCGGAGACCTACGGACTCCTGCGCGCCGCGATCCGTGACCCCAACCCGGTGATCTTCATCGAGAACCGCCTGCTCTACGGTCGCAAGGGGCCGCGGCCCGAGCCGGACGCGCTGGTGCCGCTCGGCAAGGCCGCCATCCGCCGGCCGGGGACGGACGTCACGCTGGTGTCCTACTCGCGGATGGTGAACGACTGCCTGACGGCCGCCGAGCAGCTGGCCGCCGAGGGGATCAGCGTCGAGGTCATCGACCTGCGGACGATCGCGCCGCTCGACTACGAGACGGTGCTCGCCTCGCTGGCCAGGACGAACCGGCTCGTCATCGCGCACGAGGCGGTGACGCCGTTCGGGGTGGGGGCGGAGCTCGCCGCGGCCGCGGTGCGCGAGGGCTTCTGGACGCTCGACGCCCCCGTGATCCGGGTCGGGGCCGAGGCGACGCCGGCGCCCTACGCGCCGTCGCTCGAACGCGCCTGGCTGCCGAGCGTCGAACGGATCGCCGCGGCGGTGCGCGAGTCAGCCGGCGCCTAGCCCCACGCGGACCCGGCCCGGTCTCCGGGCCCGCGATCGGTCTCCGGGCCCTCGCCGGGTCCGCGGACCCGGGACGCGGGCCACGACAGGGGCCCGCGTCTGGTCCGACGGCGCGCGGCCGCGACGACCAGGACCACCACCCCGCCGGCTGACCGGGGCGCCAGCCGGCCGGATGAGACAGACCCCGCCCCCCGACCCGAGCACGACCGAAGCGGAGCAGCCAGATGACGGACCTGAGCACGGTCAACTTCTTCCGCGACCCGCAGGTCGCGGTCGACCCCTGGGCGTACTTCAACTTTTTGCTGTCCGACCGCCCGATCTGGCTGGAGCCGAACTACGGCGTCGCGATGGTCTCCGGCTGGGAGGAGGCGCTGACCGTCTTCCGCGACCCGGACACGTTCTCGTCCTGCAACCTGATCGCCGGGCCGCGGCCGGCCTTCCCCGTCCCGATCAAGGGCGTCGGCGACGACATCTCCGAGCTGATCGAGGCGCACCGCGACGCGCTGCCGCAGAGCGACCAGCTGGTCACCTTCGACCCGCCGAAGCACACGTTCCACCGCGCGCTGCTGATGGGCCTGATCACGCCGAAGCGGCTCAAGGAGAACGAGGAGTTCATGTGGCGGCTGGCCGACCGCCAGCTCGACGTGATCCTCGCGAAGGGCAGCTGCGAGTTCATCAACGACTTCGCCCAGCCCTACACGCTGCTCGTCATCGCCGACCTGCTCGGGGTGCCCGAGGAGGACCACCCGCAGCTGCTGGAGGCGACCGGGATCGGTGACATGCCCGGCAACGTCAGCGGCGCCAACGCCGGGCACCACACCCTGGACCCGATCTACGACTACTTCATCGAGCGGATCGGCGCGCGGCGGACCGAGCCCCAGGGTGACGTCCTGACCGGCATGGCGGAGGCGACGTTCCCCGACGGGAGCACCCCCGACCTGCTCGACGTGGCCCGGATCGGCGCCAACATGTTCGCCGCCGGCCAGGAGACCACCGTGCGCCTGCTCGGCGCCTGCCTGCGGCTGCTCGGCGACAGCCCGGAGCTGCAGCAGCAGCTGCGCGACAACCGCGACCTCATCCCGCGCTTCATCGAGGAGGCGCTGCGCCTGGAGGGGCCGATCAAGAGCGCCTTCCGGCTGGTGCGCAAGACGACCAGCGTGGGTGGCGTCGACCTGCCCGCCGGGACCGTCGTCCTGCTGATGCACACCGCGACCGGCCGGGACGGGCGCCAGTTCGAGAACCCGGACGAGCTCCAGATCCAGCGCCCGAACGCGCGCCGGCACCTGGCCTTCGGGCACGGCGCGCACACCTGCCCAGGCGCGCCGCTGGCCCGCTCCGAGGTCCGCATCGTGCTGGAGCGGCTCTTCGACCGCACCTCGGCGATCACGATCTCCGAAGAGGCCCACGGGCCGGCCGACGCGCGTCGCTACCAGTACATGCCGACGTACCTGTTCCACGGCCTGATGAACCTGCATGTGGAGCTGACCCCCACTGCCTGACGCCGACGAGGCCCCTCGGGAGGGACCAACGTGGCTCGTGCCATAACGATCGACCGTGACCTGTGCATGGGTTCCGGCCAGTGCCTCATCTACGCGTCGAACACCTTCGACCTGGACGACGACGCGATCGCGACCGTCGTCGACCCCGACGGTGACTCCGACGCGGAGCTGACCAGCGCGGTGACCGGCTGCCCGACGCAGGCCATCTCGGTCGCCCGTGACTGACGCCGTCCTCATCGAGACGCGGGGACGCGTCGCGGTGATCACACTGAACCGGCCCGAGGCGCGCAACGCCGTCAACCATGACGTCGCCGCCGCCCTGGAGTCGGCGATCGACACCCTGGAGAACGACCCCGACCTGTGGGTCGGCGTGCTGTGCGCCAACTCCGCGGGGCAGGTCCGGCCGGTGTTCTGCGCCGGCGCGGACCTCAAGGCGATCGAGTCGGGCCAGCTCGACACCCTGTTCACCGAGCGGGGCGGCTTCGCGGGCTTCACGTTCCGCGAGCGGGCCAAGCCGGTCGTCGTCGCGGTCGACGGGCTGGCCACCGCCGGCGGCCTGGAGATCGTCCTGGCCGCCGACGTGGTGGTGGCGAGCACGCGGTCCGCCTTCGGGCTCGCGGAGGTCACGCGCAACCTGATCGCCTCCTCCGGCGGCCTGTTCCGGCTTCCCAGGGCGGTCGGCCAGGCCGTGGCGATGGACGCGATCCTGACCGGCGAGCCGATCGACGCCCAGCGGGCGTTCGCCCTCGGCCTGGTCAGCCGGCTGGTCGAGCCCGGCGCCTCGCTCGACGAGGCGCTGCGGGTGGCCGAGCGGATCGCCGCAGCCGCGCCGCTGGCCGTGCGGGCCAGCCGGCGGGTCGTGCGGGCCGCCGCGACGGCCGACGACGAGACGCTGCGGGCTATGTCGGACCGGGAGTTCGACGCCCTGCTCGGCTCGGCAGACACCAAGGAAGGCCTCGCCGCGTTCATCGAGAAGCGGCTTCCCCGATGGAGCGCGCAATGACGGACCGCATCGAGATTCCCGAGACCTTCCCCAACCCGGGGGACGTTCGCGGCAAGCGCGTGGTGCTGACCGGCGCCGGCCGCGGCCTGGGCGAGCTGCTCGCGCACGCGTTCTCGCGCGCCGGCGCCAGCGTCGCCCTCGTCGCGCGGACCGAGCGAGACCTCAAGACGGTCGCGGCCGCCCTGCCCGGCCCGGTCCTGCAGTTCAGCGGTGACGTGCGCGACGCCGACTTCAACGAGGCGGTGGCCGACGGCACGGTGGCCGCCTGGGGCGGGGTCGACGTGTGGATCTGCAACGCCGGCATCTCGCCGGTCGTCGCGGGCCCGCTGAAGACCGACCCGCAGGTCTGGCGGGACGTCCTGGAGGTCAACCTCACCGGGGCCTTCCTCGGCGCCCGGGCGGCCGCCCGGGTGATGGGCAAGAACGGTGGAAGCCTGATCTTCACCGGGTCCGTGCTGGGGGAGCGGCCCGCTCGCGGCCTCGCGGCCTACAGCGCGTCCAAGGCCGGTCTGGTCGGCATGGCCAAGGCTCTGGCCCTGGACCTCGCCAACGGCGGGATCACGGTGAACGTCGTGGCGCCGGGCTGGTTCGACTCGCCGCTGGCCGCCGGCTGGAAGTCCAACGAGAAGCTGGAACAGGCTGTCCTCGGCCACACGGCGCTGGAGCGATGGGGACGGCCCGGCGACCTCGTCGGCACCTACCTGTTCCTGGCCTCGGCCGCCGCCGAGTTCGTCACGGGCTCCGTCTTCAACGTCGACGGCGGCTACCTACTCAAGTGAACCTTTTCCATTGCCGTTCATGGAGAAGGCTGTCCGCAGCAAAGGCTGTGCCTAGCAGGTAGGCGCATAAATGGAAAAGGTTCAGTGAGGGCCTTATGACCGAGCAGCGACGCGTGGTTGTGATCCTCGGCGCGGGTGGCACCCTCGGCGGTGCCCTCGTCCGCAAGCTGGCGAGCGAACCCGACACCGACCTCGTGCTGTCCGACGTCAACGACGCGGCGGTGAAGGCCGCGGCCGAGAGCGTGGCGGGCGCCGGGGCGGCCGTGGAGACCGCGCTGGCCGACGTCGGCGAGCTGGAGCAGGTCGAGGCGGTCGTGCGCCACGCCGTGGAGCGGTTCGGCCGGCTCGACGTGCTCATCAGCAACGCCGGTGTGCTCGCGCAGAACGGGCGCATCCACAACCTGACGACCGCGGACTGGGACCGCTCGTTCCGGATCAACGTGATGGGCGCGGTCAACGCGGTCCACGCGGCGGTCGGCCCGATGCGCAAGCAGGGCAGCGGGTCGATCATCCTGACCGCCTCGGTCGCCGGCATGACGGCGTGGAGCCACTCCGGGCCGTACTGCGTCACCAAGGCCGGGGTGATCCAGCTGGCCAAGGTGGCCGCGGTCGAGTACGCCCGCGACGGCATCCGGGTCAACGCGGTCTGCCCCGGCACCTTCCTGTCGGGGATGCACAAGGAGCTGTCGGAGGCGGCGGTCGACGCCATCGCGTCGAAGCACCCGCTGGGGCTCGGCTCGGCCGACGACCTGGTCGGCGCCTACTCCTACCTGGCCAGCGACGCCTCCCGCTGGACGACGGGGACGGCGATCGTGGTCGACGGTGGCTACGCGGCGCCGTAGCCCCGCTTCTTCGGGCCAGGCTGGGCCGGGGCGGCCGCGGGGGGGGGCGCCCCCGGCCCCCCCCCCCCCCCCCCCGCGGCAGCATTCTGTGGCGTGCCGCCGAGTCACTTACCATTCGGCGAAACGAAGTTGGTCATTAGGAACTTGCGGG
>NZ_JADWYX010000119.1 GCF_016786355.1 Frankia sp. AgB1.9 | reverse complement strand
CAGCCGCTCCCGCGCCGTCGGACGTCTCCGCGCGGGCGGGCGTGGCGCGGTCGGGCGCTGACGGGGCAGTGCGGGGGCGGTCGCCCGCCCCGGCACCGGTGGACGCCTCTGTTACTTCAGGCCAAGAGCTGGCCCCGGCGTCCGACGAGCTCACGTCACGCGCCCCCGACCATCTTCGCCCAGTTCGCGGCCAGCACGCTCTGGGCCTTGTTCAGCTGGTCGTTGGTCGGGTACTTCGTGTCGGACGGAGCCGGCGGGAGCGCGGCGGCCAGGGTCTTGTCGACCGTGCCGGCCGTCGTCATCGGCCCGAGCTCGACCGGGCGGGCCCGGCCCTTCAGCCAGAGGTTCTGGCCCGTGGCCGAGTAGAGGTACTCCTCCCAGAGGCGCGCGGCGGCCGGGTGCGGCGCGGTCGCGTTGATCGCCTGGTCGTAGTACGCGGCGTAGGAGGAGTCGGTCGGGATGTTGATCTTGTACTGGCCGCCGGACATCTTGTCTGCGACCGAGCCCGCGTTCAGGTAGTCCCACCAGAGCAGGATCGGCGTCTCGCCGCTCTGCACGGTGGCCGGCGTGCCCTTGGTCGGGACGAAGTTGCCGCTCTTGCGCAGGTCGGCGAAGTACTGGATGCCGGGCATGATGTCGTCGAACGAGCCGCCGTTGGCGAGCGACGCGGCCATGACGGCGGCGAACGCCGCGCCGGCCTGGGTCGGGTCACCGTTGATGGCGATCTTGCCCTTGTACTCGGGCTTCTTCAGGTCGGCGAAGCTCGTCGGCGGGTTGGTGATGACCTTCGAGTCGTAGCCGATCGAGACGTAGCCGCCGTAGTCGGCGAACCACTTGCCGTCCGGGTCCTTCAGCGCGCTGTCGATGTCGTTCCAGCTCGCGACCTTGTACGGAGCGAGCAGGTTCCCGGCAGCGGCCTGCAGGGCGAACGAGTTGCCGACGTCGAGCACGTCGGGCGCCCGGCTCTGGCCCTTGAGCTGCTTGACCGCGCTGATCTCGTCGGCGCTGGAGCCGTCCGGGTTGGCGCTGTTGATCTTGATGCCGTACTTCGCGGTGAAGCTGCTGATGATCTCGCCGTAGTTGGCCCAGTCCGGCGGGAGGGTGATGACGTTGAGCGTCCCCTCCTTCTTGGCCGCCGCGACGAGCGCGTCCATGCCACCGAAGTCGGCCGCCGACGTTGCCTTGGAAGCGTCCACCTTGGCGCCAGTCGTGGTGGCTGCGCCGCTCGACGAGCCGCTGCTCCCGCCGCAGGCGGCGGCGAGCAGGCCCACGACGACCGTTCCGGCGGCAACCAGCTGCAGCTGCCGGCCGACCGGTCGACTCCCTACAAACTTCACGAGCCCCCCAGGGCCAGATCGTTCCCTCCGGCGCGCAGCCACGGCGCCTCGATGCGGGCGCGCCACGACGGTCGACCGCCTGCCGTCAGCGACGGCACCGGCCAACCGGGCGGGCGTCCGAGCGGGCCCCGTGAGTTCGCTCCGGACTTGTCCGCGCAACGGTGACGTGCACGCATGACCAGTTGGTATACGGAAGTTGAGCGCAATCCTGTCGATGGGCGAACATCCCGGCCATTGACGCCCACTAACCGCCAAAAAATGAAAGGACGCAGAATCAACCCAGAACGGACGATGACGCGACGAACGCTAAACGCTAATTTTCAGCACATCAGTTGGCAAAGTCGGCTGAAGCCGGCCGGTCCCCGGACCGGGGGTCGGATGCGTTCAGGTAACGGTCATGCACACAGGTCAGCGACGACCTGGGCCGCCAGACCATGGCAGGTCGTCATGCCGATGCCGGTGGTCACCGCGACGACCCGGACGCCGGCCAGCGGGCTCTCGACCAGGAACTCCCGGCCCGGGGCGGTCGCGTAGCAGCCACGCCACCGCTCCCGCACCGCGAGCTCGGCGGCCGGGACACCGAGCAGGTCCGCCGTCTCGGCGAGCAGCAGGTCGTCGACCCGCTCGTCATGGAACGGGTGGTGGGTGACGGCCCGCTCGTGGGTGTCCCCGATGAGCAGGTCCCCGTCGGGAAGCTGGGTGAACATGAGGTTCATGTCGACGGCGAGCAGGTCGGGCCGCTCGGCCTCGAACCGGGCGCGCAGCGCCGGCAGCGACGGGCAGTCCGCGAACCCGGCGTACCGCAGCAGCGAGAGTCCGGTCAGCACGCCCGGCCCGAACCGTTCGACGGCCAGCCCGCCGGGCGCGAGCGGCGCGGCGACCCGCAGCATCTGCAACACGCAACGCCTGACCTCGGCCTGCTCGGCGATCTCCGGGTAGAGCCGGTCGAGGTCGTGCCCGGTGGCCAGCACGATCGCGGGGGCCGCCAGCTCGCCGCGCCCGGTACGCAGGACGCCCGGCGCGACCTCCAGGGCGGCCGTGCGCCAGAAGAAGGTAACGCCCTCGGCGGCGAGCCAGCGCGCGATCGCGCCGACGGCCTCCCGCGGGTTCACCCTGACGTCCCACGGCAGGAAGGCGCCGCCGACCAGCGTCTTCGCCCGCACCGGCACCCGCGCGCGCACCCCGTCCGCGTCCAGCAGCTCGGCCGGAGCCACGCCGGCCGCGGCGAACTCGCCGAGCACGGCCAGCTCCTCGGCCGAGCGCGCGGCGACCACCGTGCCGGTCGGCTCGGCGTAGAAGCCGGCGAGGCGGCCGAGCTCCAGCCAGCGCTCCCTTGCCACCTTCGCGTAGCCGAGCGCCTCGCCGGCCTGGCCGCTCACGCAGCCGTGGCCGAAATTGCGCACCGACGCGCCGCGGGCGAACTCGTCACGCTCGACGACCGCGACCCGCAGCCCCCGGCGCAGGCCCTCCACCGCGTGCGCCAGGCCGACGATTCCCGCGCCCGCCACCACCAGATCGAATTCACCCAGCCGCATAGGGCCGAGCATGGCCGACGGACCCGCCGAAATGCACGTCGTCGCCCGGACGAGACTGACCTGACACTCGGGGCCGAGAAATGCTGGTCACCGTCGTGGGAAGGTGTTCGGTGGCTGTTCACGTCGCGCCCACCGAGCAGTCAGCCGTTCCAGGAAAGGTGAACACGTGGCCACCGACTCCGTCACCGCGCTCGTCGCGGACGCCCCGGCCGGCGCCGCCGAGAACCTCGACCGGATTCGCGTCGATCTGGCGGTCTTCGACATCGCCGGCACGACCGTGGAGGAGCACGGCGCGGTCTACACCGCCCTGCGCGCGGCCGTCGAGGCAGCCGGCACGCACGCCGGGCTGGTCCTGACCGACGCGGACGTCGAGCGGTGGATGGGCGCGGACAAGCGGGCCGCCATCCGGGCGTTGCTCGCGCCGGCCTACCAGGACACCGACGCCGCCGAGCCGGACGCCGCGGTCGTGGAGCAGGTCTTCACCGACTTCCGGGACCGGCTGGACACCGCCTACCGGACCCGCCCGCCGACCCCGATGCCCGGCGTCGTGGAGGCGTTCGGCACCCTGCGGGCGCACGGGATCCGGATCGCGCTGACGACGGGGTTCGACCGGACGGTCGTCGGCCCGCTGCTGGCCTCGCTCGGCTGGGACGGCGGGCTGCTGGACGCGGTCGTCTGCGCCGACGACGTCCCGAGCGGCCGGCCGGCGCCCTACATGATCTTCCGCGCGATGGAGCTGACCGGGGTGACGGCCGTGGCCCGGGTGCTGGTCGCCGGCGACACCGTGCGCGACCTGCGCGCCGGCACCAACGCGGGGGCGGCGGCGGTCGTCGGCGTGCTCACCGGCCAGGTCAGCGCCACCGTGCTGGGCGCCGTCCCGCACACCCACCTGCTCGCCAGCGTCGCCGACATCCCCGCCCTGGTCACCGGCCCGACCGGCTGACCGACGCGGCTGGCCCGGCCGGCTGACCGGCGGGTCAGTACATCATGCGCGGGTCGACGTAGTGCTTGAACTCCAGCAGGTTGTCGGCGGGGTCGCGCAGGACCAGGCTGCGGTGCTCCTCCACGAGGCCCTCGAACCGGAGCTCGACCGGCCGGAAGACCGGCAGCTTGCGGATCTCGACGAGGCGCACCAGCGCGTCGAAATCCTCGGGCCGCCGGAAGGTCACCCCGAAATGGCGTGGGTAGAGCCGAGGCTCGGCCCGCGGCGTGTCCGGGGCGTCCCGAGGCGGTTCGGCCAGGTGGCAGACGACCTGGTCGCCGAAGAAGTCGAGGGTGACCCGGTCGTCGTAGCGCCTGGCCAGCTTGCAGCCGAGCTGTCCGACGTAGAACGCCACGGTCTCGTCGAGGTCGTAGGCCGGGATGGCCAGGTGGAAGACGTCGCCGGGGTCACGCACGGCGGCCGCCGTCGATCGTGGCCTCGATGTCGAGCAGCGTGTCCGAACGCAGGCCCAGCCGCAGCGTCTCCAGCGCGATCACCTCCATGGGCGCGATGTTGCCGAGGTTCACGTCCGTCCCGACCCGGCGGACGAAATAGGTCTGCAGTTCCTTCGTCGGCGCCTCGAACAGCAGCTGGTCGGTGGGCAGCCCGGCTTCCAGGATGTCCTCGATCAGCCCGAAACGCAGCCGGCCGTCGGGCCGGCAGATCCCGCTGCGGCCGCTTTCCCTGGCCTCAGTGATCACGAGGTCAGCTCCCGCCTCCAGATCGGCGCGAATGTATTCGACCCACCGCGACGGCGAGAGACGTTCGGAGCGTTCCCCGTCCTTGAACCCGACCTCGCTGAGGACCGTGAAATCGTCGGCCAGCCGGGAGATGTAGTCATCTTTCTCGGGGTTCGGCAGCTCGATCGTGCCGTTGGATACCTCGACGTGGCTACAGCCGTAGTCATGACAGAACGAGCGGTAGTCGTCGAAACGGCGCTGCAGGACATGCTTCTCGAAGAGTGTGCCGCCGAAGAAGTAGCCGATACCGAGTGACCGCAGTGTCTCGATCTTCTGGTCTAGGTCGGCCGTGACCAGCGCGGTCCCCCAGCCGAACTTCACCAGGTCGATGAGCTCGGTCGAACTGGTGACAGCGTCGCGGAAGTAGCTGGTCGGCAGCCCGTTGTCGATCACCATCGTCAGGCCCCGGCTGCGTGGTTTTGCCTGCCGAGACGGTAGCCGCAGTGCGGTATCGCGCATGTTTCAAATCCTCCTCCGCGTACCCCCGCCGCCCTGACCGTCGCCTTTCAAGCTGAACGGATCCTGAAGGATTGTTACAGGACAGCCATGTGTGGGTAGCAGTTCATGGTCTACCTTCGAAGGCGCTGGAATAGCGGCGTAGCGGCCTTGACCTGGGCAAGGAGACGCGATCACTCCGCCCACGGAGATCATGTAGGAGCGGCGCCGGCAGCGGGTCGGATCGCCACTCACAGGTAATGTTCAGGAGGCGCGCAAGCGGCTTTCAGGAACGGCGAGAAACGTCAGGCCGATGACGACGGACGTGGATGACGCGAGTTTCGCTCCCACAATCGGCGAGGGCCGCCTTGTCACACTCGTCGAGCAACGCGCCCGGGGCGCCGACGCGCATCGCGTCTACCTCACGGACGCGCGCGGCGGGCGACGGCTCACCTACGGGGAGCTCGGGCGAGCGGTCCGCGGCTGGCACGCCGAGCTCGACCGGCGCGAGGTGCCGCTCGGCGGCACGGTCACGATCGCGGTCGCCGCGCCGCTCGACTTCGCGCTGGCCTACCTCGGGGTCGTCGCCGGCGGGCGGCGCGCCGTGCCGGTGCCGGCCGGGGCTCCCGGCCCCGAGTTCGCCCGATCGCTCGGCCGGCTGAGCCCGGATCTCGTCGTCGCCGACCCCGCGCTCGGCGCCGGCGACGGCATGGTCACGCCGGACGCCTACCTTCTCGGGTCGTCCGAGGGCAGCCGCCTGGCCGCCATCGAGCCCCGAGCCGGGGCCGCAACCGGGGCAGGGGCCGGGGCCGCCGGGCAGACCACGGCCGGGCACGACGAGCTCGGCGGCGTCCTGCTGGCCAGCTCCGGCACGACCGGGACGCCGAAACAGGTGTTCCTCGACACCGGCCGGCTGCTGCACGTCGCGACCGCCGTCGCCCGCCACCACCGGATGACCGCGGCCGACGTCGGCTACAACCCGCTCCCGCTGGTCCACGTGAACGCCGAGGTCGTCGGCCTGCTCGCGACCCTGGTCTGCGGCGGCGAGCTCGTCCTCGACCAGCGCTTTCACCGGCGCGGCTTCTGGGACCTGATCGAGGCCACCGGAGTCACCTGGATCAACGCCGTGCCCGCCATCCTCGCGATCCTCGCCCGGGAGCCGGCGCCGTCCAGCGCCCAGACCCATGCGGTGCGGTTCGTGCGGTCGGCCTCCGCGCCGCTGCCGACCGCCGTCCTGACCCGGTTCGAGACCGTCACCGGACTGCCGGTCGTCGAGACCTACGGGATGACGGAGGCCGCCAGCCAGATCACCGCGAACCCACTGGGCGACGACCGACGAGCCGGCTCGGTCGGCCGGCCCGTCGGCTCCGAGGTCAGGATCGTGGACCCGGCCGGGCGGCCCTGCCGAGCCGGCGAGACCGGGCAGGTCCAGATCCGCGGCCGCGGCGTGATCGCCAGGTACGCGACCGAGACCGGCTGCAAGACCGGCAGCGACACCGGCTGCGACACCGGCTGCGAGCGTTTCCACGCCGGCGGCTGGCTGGAGACCGGCGACCTCGGCCGGCTCGACGCCGACGGCTACCTGTTCCTGGTCGGCCGGACCGACGACGTCATCAACCGCGGCGGCGAGAAGATCTTCCCGCGGGAGGTCGAGGAGGTGCTGCTCGCCGACCCCCGGGTCGCCCGGGCGGTCGTCTTCGGCGTCCCGGACGAGGTTCTCGGGCAGGTGCCGGTCGCCCGCGTCCAGCTCGTCGCCCCGGTGCGCGAGGCCGAGCGGAAACGGGTCGGCGATCCGCTCCGGAGCGCCGGTGGCGACGGCCTGCCCGCCGAGCTCTCGGACCAATGCGCGGCCCGGCTGGACCGCTTCAAACGGCCGGTCCGGATCGAGGTCGTGGACGACATCCCGGTCGGCCAGACCGGCAAGGTGCTGCGCCGCCTCGTCATCAACCAGGCCGCCGGCGACCCGGCGGCGGCCTGATGACGCTGACGCCGACCGCCGACCTGACACACACCGGCCTCGCGGCCACCGAGGTCACCGACCAGGCCTCGCGGCACGCGCCGACGAGTCCCGAGACCGACGAGGTCGCCGACGCCAACGGAGCCGGCGCGCTCGGAGGGGCCGTCGAGGCCGGAGGGGCCGTCGAGATCAGCGGCACGGCCGAGGCCAGCGCGCCGGTCGCCACGCTCACAGGCGCCGGGCGTCGTCACGTGTACGAGATCGACGTCGTCCGGGTGCTCACCTTCGTCGCCGTGATCGGCGTGCACGCGACCGGCGGGACGATCGACGGCTCCGGCTACGTCGGCAACGCCGTGCTCAACCTGCTGCACTTCACCCGCGAGGCGTTCTTCGTCCTGACCGGCTTCGTCCTGGTGCACAGCTACGCGGACCGGCCGCCGCGCGGCCCCCGGCTACGCAGCTTCTGGGCGCGGCGGCTGCTGCTCGTCGGCGTCCCGTACGCGGCCTGGACAGCGGTCTACGGCGCGGCCGCGGTGGGAAGCCGGACCCGCGACGACGGGGTCCTCGGCGGCGTCCGGCAGTACTTCGGACTGCTGTTCAGCGGCAACGCCCACTACCACCTGTACTTCCTGCTGGTCTCGCTGCAGATCTACCTCGCGCTGCCGGTGCTGCTGGCGCTGGTGCGGCGGGCCCGCCACCATCTGGCGCTGCTGCTCGCCGGAAGCGCGGCGCTGGAGGCGGCCATTCTGGTGGCGATCCAGTACGGCCCCCCGCGCGACGGAGTGCTCGGCTGGCTGCAGGAGTACTGCCACGTCCTGCTGCCGACCTACCTGTTCTGGGTGCTGCTCGGCGGGGTGGCCGCGGCCCGGCTCGACCGGATCCGCGGCTGGGTCGACCGGCACCGGCGGCTGGTCCCGGCGATCGTCCTGGCCGGCGCGGTGGCCGCGCAGCTGTGGTACGCGGTCTCGATCCACCACGGCCGCAGCCCGGCCTTCGCGGCCTCGGTGTTCCAGCCCATCATGATCGTCTGGGGCACCGCCGTCGTCGTCGGGCTGTTCGCGGCCGGCCGGTGGTGGGCCGCCCGGCGTACCCAGGGCTCCCGGACGGACCGGCTGCTGCGGCTCGGCTCGGAGCTGTCGTTCGGCGTCTACCTGGTCCATCCGCTGTTCGTCGACAGCCTCGTCAAGGTGCTGCCCGACCGGATACCGGCACCGCTGTCGACGCTCCTCGTCGTCGCGGCGGCGCTGGCCGGCTCGGCGGTGCTCGTCTGGCTCGCCCGGCGCACGCCGCTGAGCCTGCCGGTGACCGGCCGGCCTCGCCTGCGCCGCGCGGCCACGAGACCCGCGCCGGCCGGGCCGGCCTGAACACGGCGCTCGGCACCAGCCCGGCCGCCTGCGCACGCAGGCACCCGGGCGAGGCGACGATCAGGGGCAAACGAGCTGTTCCGGGCGGCTGACGTCGCCGAAAGCTAGGCTTCCGGGAAGCGGGAACCAGCTTCTACAGCGGCCCCCGGCGTGCCGGCGGGCGTGATCCCGCCTGGTGGCGGGTCGCCCGGCCCCGGACCGGTGACCACGGCCGCGGGACCTCGAAGCGGGCCGCGAGGACGACCTGAGCGTGAGGAGTGGGTGCGGTGACGGCGACGTTCGATCTCGGGCTGGCGGGCAAGGCGGCGGTGGTGACCGGTGCCGGTGCCGGTATCGGTCAGGCGATCGCGCGCGGGCTCGCCGCCGCCGGAGTCCGGGTCGGTCTGGTCGAGATCGACCCGACCCGGGCGGCCGCCACCGTCGAGCTGATCGAGAAGGAAGGCGGCCAGGCGCTGGCACTCCAGGCGGACGTCATGGACACCGCCGCCCTAACCGACGCCATCACCGCCACCCACACCGAGTTCGGCCGCCTGGACATCCTGGTGAACAACGCCGGCGGCGTGAAGGCGAGCCGGTTCCTCGACCAGAGCGAGCGCAGCTGGCGCCGCCACATCGACATCAACCTCGTCAGCATGCTCGCCGCGACCTCGACGGCGGCCCCGCTGATCGCCCAGACCGTGGCCGCCGGCACCGAGGCGTCCGGCGGGCGGCCGACCGGCGGCTCCATCGTCAACATCACCAGCATCGAGGGCATGCGGGCCGCCCCGATGTACGCCGTCTACGCCGCCTGCAAGGCCGGAATGATCAACTTCACCCGGACGATGGCGCTGGAGCTCGCCGAATCCGGCATCCGGATCAACGCGATCGCCCCCGACCTCACCGCGACCGCCGGCATCCGCGGCATCATGCGCGGCCCCGTCGACCCCGACACGCTGCCCGCTCCCCCGGCCGAGCGCGTCGAGGGCATCGAGCGGTACATCCCGCTCGGCCGCGAGGGCGTCGCCGCCGAGATCGCCGATGCCGCCGTGTTCCTGTGCTCCGACCGGGCCGCCTACATCAACGGCAGCACGCTGAGCGTCGACGGCGGCACCGCGGCCTCCGCCGGCTGGCTGCGTGCCGGCTCGGGCTGGACCCTCCACGGCGCCCCCGCCCCCTCCGGCTTCGCCATGGGAAACCAGTAGGAGGACCCGCATACGATCGCCGCGTGGACCGGTGGTCGACGGCGGAGCGCCTGTGCGGGCTGGCCGGCGGCGACCTGGCGCAGCACGGCCGGTTCGGGCTCCTGCACCTCCGTGAAGCCCAGGCGCTGCGGCGCGGGAGGGTCGGCGTCTGGCAGGGCGAGGAAGGGCCGCGGGCGTACCTGACCACGGTCATCCGGGTGCCCTTGGACCTGGCCGAGCGGGTGCGCGCGGCCGCGCTGCCGGCGGCGGCCGCCCGGCCCGACGGCCACTACCTCTATCCGGCCGACGCCCTGCACATCACGCTCGCCAATCTCGACCGGTACGCGGATCTGCCGCTGGAGCGGCTGGCGGAGACGCTGGCGGACCGGGTCGCCGACGCGCCACCGATCACGTTCACGCTTCGAGGTCTGGCTGTCGCGCGCCACACGGTCTATGTCCGGGCCTACGCCCAGCCGGCTCCAGCCCTGCTCGCGCTGCGCGCCTCGATCCTGCGCGAGCTGGGCTCCGAACCACCCCGGCAGGAGCCGCTGCGGATCGCGGTCAGCAACGTGGTGCGCTTCCGCTGCGCCGACCTCACGGCCGTCCTGCCGGCCGTCCGCGCCCACCGGAATGCCTGTTTCGGCTCGTTCCCGCTGCACCGGGTCGAGCTGGTCCGCACCGACAAGGTCCTCTCAGCCGCCGGTACCGAACTGCTGGCCGCCTTCGACACCGGGCCCTGAGCCGACAGGAGTCCGACCTTTGGTGATCACCGGTCGTCGGTCCAGAGCTCGGTCAGCCACTGCTGTTCCTGCGCGATCTCGGCGACGATCCGCGGGGAGGGCGCGACCGCCGAGGCGAGGATCACCGCCGTCGACGAGAAGCCCCAGGGGTTGCGCAGGATCTTGTCCGCGATCTCGGCGGGAAGTTCCGCAGGACTCGCTTTCGGCCAGAGCGTCTCGCCGCCCCGAAGCGCGCCGCTGAGCTCAAGGTTTTCGAGGGCGATCAGGTCGCTCATCCAGTTCTTGGGCACTTCGCCCAGTCGCGGCACTATGAAGTCCGCGATGCTGGTCGCCACGAAAGGCGTCCAATGGCCGGCCGCGATGGCGCGCCTGACCAGCAGCTCCGCCTCCGCCGCCCCCGCGCGGAAGTGCAACAGCATGGCCGTGTCGGCAGCGAGTCTCTGGTGGGCCCCCGGGCTGAAGCCATGCTCGATCCGGCGCCCGGGCGCCCGGCGCGCGCGGTCCCGAACCGCTTCCTGCAGGAGACCCGCCACCCAGCCGTCCAGGCCCGTCACCACCCGGTCGAGCAGCAGGATCAGCGAACGCAGAGCGTCGGCTGAGCACCACTCGGTCACGGCCAGGACCCACAACGCCCGGTCAAACTGCGATTGGGCCTCCTCCAACTGGCCTTCCCACCACCACGCCTGATTGCGCCGACGGCGCGCGGCCCGCAGCCGGTCGACGAGGCCTCCCGGTCCGCTGAAGAGACCGGTCGAGCCGCGTCCCGACTCCGCTCGCGAACGGACCTCGGACGCGGCCCTGAAGGCGAGGCGCCTGGCCAGCCAGGTATCCGGGCACAGCCGGTCCACAGCGTCGACGAGCCACCGCCAGCGTTCGAGCGAGTGATACCAGGACTCGCCGACCGACGACTCCATCAGCTCCGAGATGGCGGCGACCGTGGCGCCGACGGACTCGTCGTCGGGCTTCCGGTCAGTCTCGGATCGAAAGATCCCGGACGCCGGGACGATGTTCGCCAGGTTCGCGATGGTCATCAGCTGGTTCGCGCCCGTGTTCACCAGGCTCAGGCCGCCGAAGTTGAGCACGGCCCGCACCACGGCGGCGCGGGTGGCCGCCGGAAGGTCGTCATAGGGAAGACCTGCGCCGACGAGGTAACAGGCTCTGGCCGAGAACTCCTTGTCCTGTTCAGGTCCCAACAGGTCCAGCGCGTCGGCGGTCGCCAGGTGTCGCACCACGTCGGCCCAGGCGCCGAAGGCGATCCATCGCGTCCGAGCGGACCCGGTCTCCCGCCGGACCTTGTGCAGCCAGAGGGTGCGGAAGTCCCCACTCGCGGCGGCCAGCTGGCACAGGCCACGAGCCCGCTCGGTCAACGGCTCGTTCTGCAGGCGTTCCCAGGCCTTGCCGAAGAGTTGCCCCCCGCCGCACTCGCCGGTCAGCCGGATGCGACCGCCGCCGGCCTCGGCCAGGATCGGAGCCGGCAGGCTGGCCCAACGCAGGCCCAGATCGTCGAACGCGAAGTCGACCATTCGCCCGGTCGCCTTCGGCGACTGCGTGAAGACCCAGTCCTGCAACAGAGCGACCGCGACCGTCCGGGCGAGCGGCGCGGCGGCCTGGCCGGCCTCCCGGCCGAGCTCCTCGACGCGTTCGGCGAGATCGGCCAGCTCCCCCTTGTTGAAGCAGCCGGCGAAGAACCGGCAGGTGTTGAACCAGTGCGGGTTCGGCGCGACCGCGAGAAACCGGTCCGGCTTGGTGCCGGGCTTCGGCCGGCCAGCCGGCGAGCTCGGCGCGGTGTCATTGAGGAACCGGCCGGCGAAGAACTCGCGCAGCGGCTGGACCTCGAACTCGTAGGTGCCCGTGACGCGCGAGACGATCGCGACGACGCGCTCGATCATCCCGGTGAAGATGCCGTCGACGAGCTCGGCCGGCTTTCCCTTCTCCCGTAGGTAATCCCGTAGCAGTCCGCGCAGCTCGTCCTCCGTTATCCGGCCCGCGGTGGCCCCCCGGACCGAGTTCTGGTTGGATTCCGCGGCCGAGTGCAGGTGGAACGCCAGGTATCGGTGGATGTCGATCAGTGTGTCACGGTGCTCGCGAACGACCAGGCTTTTCTGCGCCTCACGGTTGAGAAACACCTTGAAATACTCGTTGTACAGCTCGGTCCGCTTGTCGGGGAGCGATGCGCCGATAGCCCAGATCAGGCTGAGCAGGATCGAGAGCTGCATGGTGTTCTTCGCCAGCTCGACCATGTGCGGCTGGTTGAGCTTCTCCCGCAGCACCGACCGCTGCTCGGCGAGGTCTCGCGCCGACAGCTGCCTGGCGGTGGCCCATTTCTCGGCGTACTCGTCGACGAGCGGGTAGCTGAGCGGCCCGAGGGCGAGGTACTGGAACTGCCAGCGCGGCAGCGCCGCCGCGCGGGCTATCACGGACGGCCGGCTCGTGACGAGCACCCGGAAGTCCGACAGCCTGCCGCCGAGCCGGGTCACCGCCTCGGCGATGGCCGCGACGACCCTTTCCCGCGCGGCCGGGTTGCCGACCTCGTCCAGGCCGTCGAGTATCACGATGGTCGGGTTGTCGCGGATGACCGTGTCGAGATCTGCCACGTCGAACCGCATCCCCCCGGAAAACCGGTGGACGTGCGCGGCCAGCGCCGATTCGAGGGTCGGTTCCCAGTCGCTCGGGCGACGTAGTTCAGGAGAGTCGCGTTCCTCGGGGTCCAGCCAGGCCGCGAGATCGCGAAGGTCGAGTTTGAAGGGAACGAGCAGGGGGCTGGCCCGGTGGGCGGGCGGGATCCTCGCCGCCTCGTCTCCCTTGCCCAGCAGGCGGATCCGGTGAACCTGCGCCAGGTACTGGCTCAGTGTCGACTTTCCCTGCCCAGGCGCTCCCTCTACGACCAACAAGGGAAAGGCCCGCGCGCTCTGGCCCAGCAGCAGGCTCGCCGCGCCGAGCGCGTCGGGCCCGAAGTACGCCTCCGCGCCGAGCTCCGGCGTCATTCCGCCGCCGAGGTGGCGTGGCCGCGCGTCATCGAAGGGCCGGGGTACCCCGTTCGCGGCGGCCGCCGAGTAGTACCAGTCGGCCAGTAGCGAGTCGACCCGGCGCCTGGGTGGCACGACCGGGACGTCTACGAAGATATCCAGCAACTGATCGTCGCGCTCCTGGCCGGTCTGCCGGAATCGGACCCCCGAATCCTCGCCATGCTGGTGGGCGAGGTAGGCCTCCAGCGCACTGCGCCGCCGACGTTCCTGATCGCCCGCGAATCCCGACTCCCACACCATCCGCACGGCGTCGACGCCGTCGAGCAGAGCCGGATACCGAAGTTTCAGCTGGGGCTGGCCGTCGAGGCGACGGTCGAGATCATCGCGCCACAGGCACTGCGCGGGAATCGAAAGCGTGGACTTGAGGTGGTCCTGCACCCTGTCGATGGAGCCGGTGCCGAGATGCGACGAGCCCCGCACATTCGTCATGAGGACATAGCGGCGGGCCCCTCGGCGGACCAGCTCTTCGACCTTCGGGCGTTCCCGGTCGATCGCCGCACAGACCCAGCCGACGACGTCGTCAAGCCGCTCCGGAGCCCGCGCGAACTTCACCTGGAAGACGATTGTTCCCTCGATCGGATGGTCGACGGTGGCGTCACGGCCGCCATCCGGCATGGCGACGGGCATGCACTGGAGGTCTGGATAGGGGGCCAGCAGAAGTGCCTGGCAGAGCCGCTGGAATTCCTGCTCGCCAAGCGCCTCGTAATTCGCCGCCATCCGCCGGCATCCTCCTTGATCACTTCACGGCTCGGTCGCGCCCAGGCGCTGACGGCTCCGACTATAGGGCGCGGCCGGGCAGGACCGAGCGGCAGGTCCAGACGCGCAAAGAACCGCGTACAGGAAAGCCGGGCTTCACGTCCAAGCCGCGTCAACTTAGCGATAGGAAGCGCATCCATACGCAGGCCACAACCGCCTAGAGGCGCTTTGGGATGCAATCCAACCCGAACCCGCGCCGTTTTCCAAATAGCGCGACCCCCCGGCCGCTGGCCTAAAGAGGACAGCGGCCGGCGGACTCAGCGCTGGGCGCCACGGGACCGGTGACCCGCACCCGGGGTGATCAGGCCGGTCTCGTAGGCGAAGGCGACGGTCTGGACCCGGTCGCGCAGGCCCAGCTTGGCCAGGATCCGACCGACGTGGACCTTCACGGTGGCCTCGGAGACATGCAGCTCGTCGGCGATCTCGCGGTTCGTGCGGGCCTGGGCCACCAGGAGCAGCACGTCGTGCTCGCGGTCGGTGAGGGCGGCAAGCGTGGCGGCCCTGGCGTCGGCCTGCTCGGGGGTCGGCAGCAGCGGGGTGAACGTCTCCAGCAGCCGGCGGGTGGCGCTCGGCGCGATGACGGCCTCGCCCGCGGCCACCGCGTGGGCCGCCGCGGCGAGCTCGGCCGGGCGGGCGTCCTTGAGCAGGAAGCCGCTCGCCCCGGCGCGCAGCCCGGCGTAGACGTACTGGTCGAGGTCGAACGTCGTGAGGATCAGCACCCTGGTCGGCAGCCGGGCGGCGACGATCGCGGCCGTCGCCTCGATGCCGTCCATGCCGGGCATCCGGACGTCCATGAAGACGACGTCCGGGCGCAGCTGGCGGGCCAGCCGGACGGCGCTCGCGCCGTCATCGGCCTCGCCGACGACCTCGATGCCCGGCTCGGCCCGCAGGAACATCCGGAATCCCAGCCGGATCAGCGGCTGGTCGTCGGCGAGCAGCACGCGGATTGGGGCCGCTGCCTCGGCGCCGCCGGGCAGATCCTGGCCGCTCGGGTCCGCCATCACGCCGCGCCGGGGAGCACGGTCTCGGCAAGCAGGCCGGTGACGGGCGGGCGGGGCAGGCAGGCGGTGACCCGCCAGCCGCGGGGCCGCAGGGGGCCGCAGGTCAGCTCGCCGCCCCAGGCCGAGACCCGTTCGCGCATCCCGGTGACGCCATGGCCCTGCTCAGGCGGGCCCTGGTCCGGCGGGGTTGGGTCAGACGGGGCCGGGTCGTCGGACCGGCGGTCCTCGGCGCCGTCGTCGACGACGGCGAGCGTCACCCGGTCCGGCAGGTAGTCGAGGGTCACCCGCGCCGCGCTGCCGGGACCGGCGTGCTTGAGGGTGTTCGTCAGCGACTCCTGGATCAGCCGGTAGACGGCCAGCTGGAGCCCGCCGGGCAACGTCCGGCCGTCGCCGCGGACCGTCAGCGTCACGGCCAGGCCCGCTGCCCTGACCTGGTCGAGCAGCGGGTCGAGGCTCGCGAGCCCGGGTTGGGGCGCGAGTTGCTCCCCGGCTGGCAGGCCGGGCGACTCGGCCGCCTCGGCCGGGTCCGGGGTGTAGCCGCGCAGCACGCCGAGCAGGCGGCGCGTGTCGGCCAGCGCCTCGCGGCCGGTGGCCGAGACGGTGCTCATCGCGTCGCGGGCGGCCTCCGGTGAGCCGCCGACGGCGACCGCGGCGCCCTCGGACAGCGCGACGATGACGGTCAGGTGATGGGCGACGATGTCGTGCATCTCGCGGGCGATCCGGCCGCGTTCCCGGGCCGTGGCGAGCTCGGCCTGCTGGTCGCGTTCCCGCTCCAGGCGCTCGGCTCGCTGGCGCAGCTGCGAGAGGTAGGCGGTGCGGGTCCGCGCGAAGATCCCGAGCACCCCGGCGGCGACCACCATCCCGGACAGCAGGACGAAGACCGTGATCCAGATGCCGACCGCCGCCCACCGGTCGACCGCCAGCCCGACGCCGATCTCCATCACCGCGCCGGCGGCGATGATGGCCCAGACCGAGCCGCAGGCCGCCACGGTGTAGAGCGCGACGAGCAGCGCGATGTCCGCCATCAGCCGGACGTCGAGCAGCCACTGGCTGAAGGCGATCACCGAGACGACGGTGAAGGTCGTGAACGGGTACCGGCGGCGGAACAGCAGCGTCGCCGCGAGCGCGACGGTCAGGGAGACGGTCAGGGTCAGCGGGTGGCCCAACCGCAGGGAGTCGCGCACGGCGCTCGGCAGGCCGAGCGCCAGCACGGCCACGGGCGCCAGCAGCGCGAGGGCGCGGGCGTAGTTCCGGGACGGATCGCCGTCGAAGGACTGGACCAGGTCACGCAGCGCAGCCCGCCGCCGGGCCCGCCAGGCCGCCCAGGGAAGGGCCTGCCCGGTCCTCGCCCTGATCGCTCGTACCCTCGCTGGCGAGATCACGCTCACTCGTCTCGCCTCCCTGGTCGCGTCGGCGGACAGCCTGACGTTTCGAGACTAGGCGTCGGCCCGCTTGAGCCGGACCGCCGCGAGCGCCACGGCGACGGCCGTCCAGGCGAGGATCACCAGGAAGCCGTCGCCCGGCGAGAGCAGGCTCGGGTCCGCCCGCTGCCAGAACGCCGCTCCGGCGTTGGACGGCAGGTACGGGCTGATGTTCGTCGCCCAGCTGGAGGGGAGCAGCTCGAACAGCGGCGGGATGACGAAGTACAGCGCGACCAGGCTGGAGATGCCGGCCGCGGTGTTGCGGAACAGCCCGCCGAACGCCATCCCGGTCAGGCCCACCAGCAGCAGGTAGACCGCCGCGCCGAGCACCATCCGGGCGGTGTGCGGGTGCGAGAACGCCACGTTGAGGTGCTTGCTGGCCAGCAACGACTGGCCGACGAAGAACGCGACGAGCGTCGCGACCACCGACGTGACGCCGACGACGACCGTGAAGACGGTCATCTTGGCCCAGAGGACCGGCAGCCGCTTCGGCACGACGGTCAGCGAGGCCCGGATCATGCCGGTCGCGTACTCGCCGGAGACCAGCAGCACGCCGAGCACCCCGACGGCGAGCTGCGCGATCGTCACGCCACGCAGGCTCGCCTCGGTGGCGTCGAACGTGAGCTTGCGGGCCGGTTCGAGGCGGTCCCAGTGGTTGGCGATGACGGCGCAGAACAGGGCCGCGAGGCCGACGGTGAGCGCCACGGCGGCGCCCAGCGTGATGAGCGTCGAGCGCAGCGAGCGGAACTTGGTCCACTCGGACTGGATCACCCGAGACTGGCTGACGCGCATGCCGGGGAACGGCGGCGCGGCGGCGATGGGCGTCTCGGCGAGGGTCGTGGTGGTCATCGGGCCTCTCCAGACGCGACGGGCTCGCGCCGGGCCGGGGTGGCCGGGGTCGGGCCGGTATGGGCGTGGTACTCGACGGAGTCCGCCGTCATCTCCATGAACGCCTCCTCCAGCGACGCCCGCTGGGTGGCCAGCTCGTGCACCGCCAGGCCGTGCGCGCAGGCGATGTCGCCGATCTGCGCGGCCGACAGTCCCCGGACCTCCAGCTCGCCGGCGGCGGCGCTGGAGATCGTGACGTCCGGCCCGACCAGCAGGTCGCGTAGCTCGCCGGCCCGCGGCGAGCGCACCAGGACGACGGAGCCCGAGGCCTGCGCGACGATCTCGGCGACGGTCGTGTCCGCGAGCAGCCGTCCCCGGCCGATCACGATCAGCCGCTCGGCCGTCAGCGCCATCTCGCTCATCAGGTGGGAGGAGACGAAGATGGTCCGCCCCTCGGCCGCGAGCGACTTCAGCAGCGTGCGGACCCAGCGGATGCCCTCGGGGTCGAGGCCGTTGACGGGTTCGTCCAGCACGACCGTCCGGGGGTCGCCGAGCAGGGCGGACGCGACGCCGAGGCGCTGGCCCATGCCGAGCGAGAACCCACCGACCCGTTTCCTGGCGACCTCGCGCAGGCCGACCAGGTCGATGACCTCGTCGACGCGGCGGCGGGGAATCCCGTTCGTCTGGGCGAGGGCGAGCAGGTGGTTGTAGGCCGAGCGGCTGGTGTGGACCGCGCGGGCCTCCAGCAGGATGCCGAGCTCGGCCATCGGGGCGCTGGCCGACCGGTAGCCCCGGCCGTTCACCCGCACGGTGCCGGCGGTCGGCTCGTCCAGCCCGGCGATCATGCGCATGGTGGTGGACTTGCCGGCGCCGTTCGGCCCGAGGAACCCGGTCACGCTTCCTGGCCGCACCGTGAAGGTGAGGTCCGCGACGGCTGTCCGCTCGCCGTAGCGTTTTGTCAGCCCGTCAACTTCGATCATCTGCGCTCTCCCGCCACGCCGGTTCGGCCAGCGGGACGGTTCGGGCTGGCCATGCTGCCACGCTAGGGATTCGGCTGTGGACGGCGCATCAGCCGCAAGACGAGAGTTCGGGCCCGTCGGGTACGTCGCAGGTCGTATGTCGGTCGTGACCGCGGCGCAGTGGAGCACCTCCTGGCGGCTGGACCGGGTCGTTCGCTCCTGCCGTCCGCGACCCCGGCGAATGATCTGGAGAAGCTAGACATTTCGGGCCGTATGCCGACCGAGGGTGGCATAGGGGTAACGTATAGCCGATAACACTCCGCCGGTTCCCACCTGTGCGCCGATGCAGCGTCGACAGTGCGTGCTGACGCTGAGGCTTCCAACTCGGTCGCGCGGCGGGTCCGCGGGCTCCGCCGGCGGCACCGTCCGCTCGGATGTAGGGAGCGCTCGATGGGCCAGGTGACCACCTCCACCACGATCGCCGTCGTCTCGGCGTCGGCTCCGACAACGACCGCCAAGGCGCCGCCCGCGAGCTTCCTGGGAGCGGCGGGCCTGAGCGCCAAGGGAACCCGGTTGAACCGGCGGGGACTCGCGACCCGGGGCCGCATCCTGGAGGTCGCCGTCGACCTGCTCGCCGCCGGCGGGCCGGACGTCGTCAGCGCGAATCTGATCGCCCGGGAGGCCGGCGTCACCTGGGGGACGATCCAGCATCAGTTCGGCGAGGCCGACGGCGTCTGGGCGGCCGTCATCGAGCACGTGTCCTTCCGTCCGAGCTTCCACCCGACCCTGGACCGGCTGGCCGGCCTGCCGCTGGCGGCGCGGCTGGAGGCGATCGTCGACCTGGTCTGGAACTCGCTGGACTCGCCCAGCGCCCGCGCGGTGAACACACTGCGCCTGTTCCTGCCACGCGACGCGGCCGTGGTCGAACGGGACTACCCGCGCACCGCCGCCGCGCTGGCCGCCTGGGACACCCGGTGGGCCAAGGTCTGGGACCACGCGTTCGACGGGCTGACCGTCCCGAGGGAGCGCCTGGCCAAGGTCCGCTTCCTCATGCCCGGCGCGATCCTCGGCCTGCACGACATCGGCGGGCTGAGCAGCTACACCGACGTCTCCGCGGCCCGTACCGGGCTCATCGAGGCACTGACTCTCTATCTGTCCTGACGCCACCCAACTTCGCGGCAGATTTCTGGAACCTGTTCTCGTTCGTGCTCGTTGACGCCACCGTGGCTGACCTGGACTTCGCGAAGTTGCCCGGGGTGGCGGTCGTCGCCGGCGGGAGCGGTGGGATCGGGGCCGCGGTCTGCCGGCGGCTCGCCGAGCTCGGTAGCGACGTCGTCCTGACCTACCACCGCAACCCCGACGCGGCGGGCGCGACCGTGGCCGCGGTCGAGGCGGCCGGTCGCCGCGGGCTGGCCCGCCAGCTCGCCCTGGAGGACGAGGCCGCCGCCGCGGCCTTCCTGACCGAGGTGGCCGACCGGTTCGGCGCCCTGCACACGGTGGTCGTCGCGTCCGGGCCGCACGTCCCCCAGCGGCACCTGTCGACGGTGCCCCCGGCCGACTTCCGCCGGCAGGTCGAGGGCGAGGTGGTCACGTTCTACAACCTGATCCACCCCGCGCTGCCGCTGCTGCGGGCGTCGCGGGGCAGCGTCGTCGCGGTCACCACCGCCGCGACCCGCCGTTACCCGGTCCGCGACGGCCTGTCCGCCGGGCCGAAGGGCGCGGTCGAAGCGGTCGTCCGGGCGTTCGCCGCCGAGGAGGGCCGCTACGGCGTCCGGCTGAACTGTGTCGGCCCCGGCATGCTGACCGACGGCATGGCCGACCGCCTGATCCGCTCCGGCGCCTACGACAACGGGGGGCTGGAGGCCGCCCGCCGCAACATCCCGCTGCGCCGGTTCGGCACCGCCGCGGACGTCGCGGAGGCGGTCTGCTTCCTGGCCTCCCCGCGGGCCGCCTACGTCACCGGCCACATGCTCGACGTCGACGGCGGCTTCCACCTCTAGCTGGTCTTGTCGCTAGCTGGTCTTGTTGCTGTAGACCCGGCTGGGCTCGATGAGGACGGCGGCCCGGCGCTGTTCGGCCATCACGCGGTCGTAGGTGTCCCAGTCGTCGTGAGTGCCGCCCGCGGCGGTGAACACCTCGCGCAGCAGCAACCGAAGCCGTTCGGCGTCGATGTCCGGGTGCGGGTCGTCGGGGCCGATGAGCTGGGCGGTCCCCTCCAGCGCGGCCCACTGCCAGCCGGAGCGGATGGTCGCGGTCACCTGGGGCCGGGCCCGCAGGTTGGCCAGCTTCACCGGGCCGTAGGTGACGAACCCGAGCACCTGCGTCCCGGTGAGCGGATGGGGCAGCACCCCGACGTTCACGACCGACGACTGGATCGTCTGGTCCGCCCGCACCGTCGACACGACCGCCAGGCCCTGCTCCGCGCGGCCCAGCGCCGCAAGCTCTTCAATCGTCGTCATTCGGCCCACCCATCCAGATCGATTCCCGGATTCCCGTCAGCTGGCAACCACCGGGCTCCCCGCGAAAGTCCTACCTGGGCGAGCCGGCCGGACGCTGGAAGACGGCGACCGCGACGGCGGCGACGACGATCACCGCGGCCCCGCAGAGGAAGGCCGCGTGCATGCCGTCGACGTACGCGGCCTGAGCCCGGTGCGCCACGTCGGGGCCGAGCATCGTGGCCAGCGCCAGCGAGGAGCGCGCGTGGTCGGCGAGCGGGGCCGGCAGCCCGCTCAGGTGCAGGTGGGCCCGGTAGGTCGACTGCAGCAGGCTGCCCAGCACGGCGATGCCGAGGGCGCCGCCAAGCTCGCGGGACAGGTCGTTCATCGCCGAACCGACGCCCTGCTTGGCCGCCGGCAGCGCGTCGGTGATGGCCGCCGTCGCCGGCGTCATCGCCAGGCCCATCCCGACGCCCAGCGGCAGCAGCCCGCCGAGCAGCAGCCCGTAGCCGCTGGAGACGCCGACCCGGGACAGCACCAGCAGGCCGGCCGCCACCAGTGCCAGCCCGGCCACGCAGACCACGCGGGTGCCCAGCCGGCCGACCAGCCGCGGCGCGAGCCCACGCGCCCCCAGCCCGATCGCGGCCGCCATCGGGACGAGGCTGACCGCCGCGACCAGCGGGCTGTCCCCACGCACCAGCTGGAGGTACTGCAGCACGACGAAGATGAACCCGAAGAACGCGAAGAACTGGCAGGTGATCGACAGCGCCCCCAGTGCGAACCCCCGGTTGCCGAACAGCCGCGGGTCGAGCAACGGGTTCGCGTGGCGCAGCTCCCAGCCGATGAAGCCGGCGAGCACGACCACCCCGGCCGCGAGGCCCACGAGCGTGCGCGCGCTGCCCCAGCCCGCGGTCGGCGCCTCGATGATCGAGTAGACGGCCAGCAGCAGGCCCGCGACAGTCAGCAGGGCGCCGACGAAGTCCAGCCGCCCGACCGCGGGGTCGGCCGACTCGGGGATCACCCGCACCGTCGCGGCCACGGCGACCACCGCGAGCACGACGTTCAGCCCGAACACCGCCCGCCAGGACCACTGCTCCAGCAGCAGGCCGGACGAGAGCACCCCGACGATCGCGCCCGCCCCGGCGACCCCGGCCCAGGCCCCGACCGCGCGGGCCCGCTGCTCGCGCGGGAAGGTCGCGGTGATCGTCGAGAGCGTCGCAGGCATGACCAGCGCGGCGCCGAGGCCGAGCACGGCCCGCATCGCGATGAGCCAATGCGGGTCGTGGACCGTCATCGCGACGGCCGAGCCCACGGCGAAGACCGCCAGGCCCGCGATCAGGGCGCGCCGCCGGCCGTACCGGTCGCCGACGGCGCCGCCGAGCAGGAGCAGCGCCGCGAACGGCAGGGCGTAGCCGTCGATGATCCAGGACAGCTGGGTCTGGGTCGCGTGGGTGTCCCGAGCGATCGACGGCAGCGCCACGTTCAGCGACGCGACCGCGGCGACGACCGTGAACAACGCGAGCATGACGACGGGGAGCACGGCGCGGGGCACACCGTCCGGCTCCCCGCTCGACGTGGCGGGTGTGGCTGTAAGGGTGGTGCTCATGGTGGACCTTCCGCTGCGGAGTGCTGACAGCGATGAAGGTGACACCCAGGCGACAGCTATTTCAATGCTGATGAATAATGGCGACGTGACCGAGGGCGCGGCGCGCACGCGCGGCCGGCGGACGGGCAGCCCGGACACCCGTGGGCGCGTGCTGGAGATCGCGCGCCGGCGGTTCCTGGCTGACGGGTACCGGGCGGTGACGTTGCGATCCGTGGCCACCGAGGCGGGCGTCGACGTCGCGCTGATCAGCTACTTCTTCGGCTCCAAGCGGGGCCTGTTCGGCGCGGCGCTGGGCCTGGCCGCGAACCCGGCCGAGCTGCTGCGGGCGGCGCTGCCGGGTGACCGGGCGACCATGCCGGAACGGGTGCTGCGCACGCTGCTGACCACCTGGGACGACCCGGTGCACGGCCCCCGGCTCCGGGTCCTCGCGACGACGGTCGCGCAGGAGCCCGAGTTCACCCGGATGTTCCGCGAACTCGTCCAGCGCGAGATGACCGAGCAGATGGCCGAGTACGTCGGCGGCGCCGACGCCCCGGCCCGCGCGGCCGTCTTCACCACCCAGCTGGCCGGTGTCATCTTCGCCCGCTACGTCCTGGCGCTGGAACCGATCGCCAGCCTGCCGGCTGATGAATTAGTCCGCCACCTCGTTCCCGGGCTGCGGGCCGTGCTGTACGGGCCGGTCGGGGTGCCGCGCCGGCGTTGACGCTCCCCCGGCTCGGCAGCGCGCGACCGGTGACAGACTCGTCCGCGGAGTCGGGCGGAGGGGGCGGCGATGGTGAGCGACGCGGCGATGGCGGCGAACTGGGCCGGGAACGTGCGGTTCCGGGCGGAGCGGGTCGTCGCGCCGGAGTCCGTCGGGGAACTCCAGGAGATCGTCGCCGGTGCTCGGAAGGCACGGGCTCTGGGCACCGGACATTCGTTCAGCCGGATCGCCGACACGGACGGAACGCTGATCTCGACCGCGCGGCTGCCGCGCCGAATCCGGATCGATGACGGTGCCGTGACGGTGAGCGGCGGTATCCGGTACGGCGATCTCGCCCGGGAGCTCGCGCCGAACGGCTGGGCGCTGCGCAACCTCGGCTCGCTTCCGCACATCTCGGTCGCCGGCGCCTGCGCGACCGGGACGCACGGCTCCGGTGACCGCAACGGCAGCCTGGCGACGTCGGTCGCGGCGCTGGACCTGGTCACCGCTTCGGGCGAGCTCGTCTCGGTCCGCCGCGGCGCCGACGAGGACTTCGACGGCCACGTCATCGCCCTCGGCGCCCTCGGCATCACGGTCGCGGTGACGCTCGATCTGGTGCCCGGCTTCCAGGTCCGCCAGCTCGTCTACGAGGGGCTGACCCGCGACACCCTGCTGGCGTCCGTCGAGGAGATCTTCGCCGCGAGCTACAGCGTCAGTGTCTTCACCGGCTGGGACCCGGCGTCGTCCCAGCTCTGGCTCAAGCAACGGGTCGACGGGCCCGAAGGCGACGCCGAACCACCCGCCGAGCGGTTTGGCGCCCGGCTCGCCACCCGCCCGCTGCATCCGGTGCCGGGCATCGACCCGACGCACACGACCCAGCAGCTCGGCGTCCCCGGGCCGTGGCACGAGCGGCTGCCGCATTTCCGGCTGGACTTCACGCCCAGCGCCGGGGACGAGCTGCAGACCGAGTACTTCGTCGCCCGGGAGCACGCCGCCGCCGCGATCGACGCTCTCTTCGCGATCGGTGCCGTCGTCCGTCCGGCCCTGCAGATCAGCGAGATCCGGACCGTCGCCGCCGACACCCTGTGGCTCAGCCCGGCCTTCCAGCGCGACGTCATGGCCCTGCACTTCACCTGGCTCTCCGCCGAGGCCACGGTGATGCCAGCCATTGCCGCCGTCGAGCGCGCGCTGGCGCCTTTCAGCCCCGTTCCCCACTGGGGAAAGGTGTTCTCGCTACCCCCAGCGGCGGTCCGGGCCGGCTACCCCCGTGCGGCGGAGTTCCTCGCTCTCGCCGCCCGCCGGGACCCGGAGGCGGTCTTCCGTAACCAGTACCTCGACACCTACCTGCCAGCGGCCTGACCAGCGTCACCGGCGGCGATCCGGTAACCGACCCGGGGCGTCGTGGCGATGACCGGTGGCTCGCCGAGCTTGCGGCGCAGCCGGCCGATCGTGACCAGAACGGTGTTCGTGAACGGGTCGGCGTGCTCGTCCCATACCTGTTCGAGGAGGTCCTCGGCGCTGAGATGCGCCGGGCTGGCCCGCAACAGCGCCTCCAGCACGGCGAACTCCTTGGCGGACAGGTCCAGCGGCCGGCCGTCCCGGGTGACGGTCCGGCGGATCGTGTCGAGCTCGACGCCCACGGCCCGCAGCGTCGCCGGCGCGGCGGCGGGGCGGCGGCGGGCGAGCGCGCGAATCCGCAGCACCAGCTCCGGGAAGTGGAACGGCTTGGTCAGGTAGTCGTCGGCGCCGAGCGAGAGCCCGCTGACCCGGTCGACCGGGGCGTCCGCGGCGGTGAGCATGAGCACCATGACCCGGTCGTCCCGCCCGGCGATCATCTGACAGAGCGTGTCCCCGTGGATGCCGGGCAGGTCACGGTCGAGGACGACGACGTCGTAGCTGTTGATCGCCAGCTTGGCCGCGGCCTCCAGGCCGTCGTGCGCGACGTCGGCCGCGATCGCCTGGTCACGCAGCCCCTCGACCAGGACGGCGGCGAGGCGGCGCGCGTCCTCGACGACCAGGACCCTCACGCCACGACCCCCGGCGCCGCCGCGTCCGCCGCGCCCGAGGCCGCCGCCCGGGGCAGCGCGACGGTGACCCGCAGGCCGCCGTCGGCACGCGCCCGCAGGTCGAGCGAGCCGCCATGGGCCTCGGCGATGGCCGCCACGATCGACAGGCCCAGCCCGGCGCCGGCCGTGTCCGACCCGGTGCGCTCCACCCCGAGCCGGCGGAAGGGCCGACCCAGCTCGGCGACCTCCTCCTGGGCCAGCACGTCACCGCCGTTCTCGACGACGAGGCGCGCCGTCGACCCGGACACCGCCGTGGCGACCCGGATCCAGCCGCCGTCGTGGTTGTGCAGGATCGCGTTGTCGAGCAGGTTGTCGATCATCCGGGTCAGCAGCGGCTGACTGGCCACGATCCAGGTCGGGTCGAGGCTGTGCACCCGGTGCAGTCGGATACCCCGGCTGGCGAGCTGGTCCGCGCGGGGGCCGAGCCGGGTCGAGACGGCCTGGTCGAGGGCGATGACCGCCCGGTCGGGCAGCGCCCCGTGCTGCCCACGGGCGAGGGCCAGGAGGCCGTCGAGCAGCTCGTCCACCCGGTCCAGCTCGACGCGCACCCGGTCGGCCAGGGTGATCGTCTCGACTGGCACCGGGCCCGGCTTGGCCGCGGCGACGTCGACCAGCGCCCGGACGGTCGCCAGCGGGGTGCGCAGCTCGTGCGACGCGTTCGCGACGAACCGGCGCTGCGCCCCGAACGCCCCGTCCAGGCGTCCCAGCAGGTCGTCGATGGTGTCCGAGAGGTCCTTGAGCTCGTCCTTTGGGCCCTGCATCGCGAGCCGCTCGTGCAGGCTGTCCGCGGAGATCCGCCGGGTGGCCGCCGTCATCGCCCGCAGCGGTCGTAGCGCCCGTCCGGCGGCGAACCAGCCGACCACGACGGACGCGACCGCCATCACCCCCAGCGCGATCAGCGACCCGAGCAGGTAGCCATGGGACACCGAGATATGGCGCGCCTCCGACCCGACCGGCGGGCTGAACGGGTCCGGACGGGTGGCCACGGCGGCGGAGGAGACCGACGTCGACCCAACCCCGTTGGTGATCCCCAGCAACACCACGGAGGAGATCACGAACAGCACGCTGTACAGCACCGTCAGCCGCATCCGGACGGTCCGACGCACCTTGATCACAGTCCCCTCCTTCAGCCATCGCGGGCCCTGACCTTCCAGGGTGCCCGGCCGGGCCTAACAACGAAATAACGGCCGCCGTTCGGTCCCTGTCAGCGCCCGATCCCTAGAAACCGGTGCTGCCACCAATGGCACGCCACAGGAGGGGACCGATGGGAACAAGCATCGAGGTCGACGGTCTGCACAAACGGTTCGGCGGGACGATGGCCCTGGACGGGATGACGTTCACGGTGTCACCGGGCCGGGTCACCGGGTTCGTCGGGCCGAACGGGGCCGGCAAGTCCACGACGATGCGGGTCGTCCTCGGCCTGGACACGCCCGACGCCGGCACCGCGCTGGTCGGCGGCCGGCGGTACGCGACGCTGCCCCGCCCGCTCGGCTGGGTCGGCGCGCTGCTCGACGCGGCGGCGCCGCAGCCGGGCCGCTCCGCCCGCAACCACCTGTTGTGGCTGGCGCACTCGCAGGGGCTCGGTCGCCGCCGCGTCGACGAGGTGCTCGACATCGTCGGCCTCGCGGGCGCGGCCCGGCGCAAGGCCGGCGGCTACTCGCTCGGGATGCGCCAGCGGCTCGGGATCGCCGCCGCGCTGCTCGGTGACCCGCCGGTGCTGATGTTCGACGAACCGTTCAACGGCATGGACCCGCAGGGCATCGTGTGGATGCGCGGCTTCCTGCGGTCCCTGGCCGACGGCGACCGAACGGTGCTGGTCTCCAGCCACCTGATGAGCGAGCTGCAGGACACCGCCGATCATCTCCTCATCGTCGGACGCGGCCGGCTGATCGCGGACACGTCCACCGCGGCGCTTCTCGCGGCCGCCGCGGGCGACCGGGTCCGGTTGCGCACGAGCGCGGCGCCGGCCGCGGCGACGGCGCTGGAACGGGCCGGTGGCACCGTCGTCATGACCAGCCCCCAGAGCCTGACCATCTCCGGCGTGCCGGCTGCCGAGGTCGTCGCCATCCTGGGCGCGGCCGGCGTGCCGTTCGCCGAGGTCGCGGCCGAGCAGGTCAGCCTCGAACGGGCCTACCTGGACCTCACCAGCGACGCCGTCGAGTACGCCGCCCGCCCCGCCGCCGCGCCGCCGGGGTCCGGCACCGGACCGGCGGTCGACGGCGCGCAGGCGAAGGACGCGGTCCGATGACGGCCACCACGCTGCCGCCGCGGCTCGACGGGCCCGGCGCGCCCACCGGCCGGGCCGGCTTCGGCTCGGTGCTGCACGCCGAGTGGACCAAGTTCCGCACCCTGCGCGGCTGGGTCATCGCCGTCGTCATCGCCGCCGTGCTGATCGACGTGTTCGGGCTGTTCGCCGCCGGCGGGATGAGCATCGGCTGCGGCCAGAACCTGTCAGGCAAGGCCTGCTACCGGGCGCTGCCGACCGGGCCGGGCGGGCAGGCCGTCACCGACACCTTCCTCTTCGCCCGCCAGCCGCTCACCGGCGACGGCTCCATCACCGTCCGGGCCACGTCGCTGACCGGCCACTACTCGACCGGCGGCCCCGCCCAGGCCGCCGGCTCGGCCGGGGACGTCCAGGCCACCGGCGTCGACGAGGCCCAGCCGTGGTCCAAGGTGGGGATCATCCTCAAGGCGAGCCTGGTCCAGGGCTCGGCCTACGCGGCGATGGCGAACACCGGGAGCCACGGCACCCGGATGCAGTGGAACTACACCCACGACGTGGCCGGCCTGCCAGGGACGGTGTCGACGGCCTCCCCGCACTGGCTTCGGCTCACCCGCTCCGGCGACGACATCACCGGCTACGACTCGGCCGACGGCGTCTCCTGGACCAAGGTCGCCACCGCCCACCTCGCCGGCCTCCCGGCGACCGTCCAGATCGGGCTGTTCGCCGCCTCGCCCGAGCACGTCGAGGTGACCCAGTTCTTCGGCGGCAGCTCGGGGACCGGCGGCCCCTCCACGGCGACCGGAACCTTCGACCACATCAGGCTCACCGGCACGCCGGCCGGCGCGGCCTGGACCGCCAGCGGGGTCGGGGACACCGGCGGGCCAGGTCAAGGTCAGGCCCCGGCCGCTCGCCCTGGCGGACCGGCTCCGGAGCCGGTCGACGGCACGATGGCCTTCCGCCAGACCGGCGTCGACCAGGCCACCGTGACCGGCACCGGCGACATCGCCCCCGTCGTCCCCGGCGGCCCAGGCGCGACGGCCACCATCGAGGACCACCTGATGGGCACCTTCGTCGGGCTGCTCGTGCTGGTCGTGGTCGCCGCGATGGTCGGCACGGCCGAGTACCGTCGCGGCCTGGTCCGCGTCACGCTGGCCGCGGTGCCGCGCCGAGGGCAGGTGCTGGCGGCCAAGGCGCTCGTGGTCGCCGCGGTGGCGTTCGTGGCCGGCCTGGCCGCGGCCGCCGTCGCGGTCCCGGTCGGCAGCCGGATCTCGCGCAACCAGGGCGCCTACCTGCTGCCGGTGAGCTGGCTGACCGAGGCGCGGGTCATCGTCGGGACCGCAGCGCTGCTCGCGGTCTGCGCCGTGCTCGCCGTCGCCGTCGGGGTGATCCTGCGCCGGGGTGCCGGCGCGGTGGCCGCGGTCATCGTCGGCATCGTGCTGCCCTATCTCCTGAGCGTGTCGTCGGTGCTGCCGGTGAGCGGCGCCGAGTGGGTCCTGCGGGTCACCCCGGCGGCGGGCTTCGCCATCCAGCAGAGCCTTCCGCGCTACGCCCAGGTGACGTCCGACTACGCGCCGCCGACCTACTTCCCGCTCGGGCCGTGGGCCGGCTTCGCCGTGCTGTGCGCCTGGACGGTGGTCGCGCTGGTGGGGGCCCACGTCCTGCTGCGCCGGCGGGACGCATGACGGCGCCGGCCCTGACCGGCACCGGCCAGCGCGGACCAGCGCTGGCCGCGCGGCGAGCGCTGCGCGCCGAGTGGACCAAGCAGCGCACCGTCGCCGGCCCGGCCTGGCTGCTCGGGGCCGCCGTCGGGGGGGCCCCCCCCCCCCGCCCCCCCCCCGCCGCCCCGCGGGGGGCCGCGGCCGGGGCGACCTCGGCGGCGCTGAACGGGGGGCCGCCGACGTCGAGGTACTCCGAGTCAGGGTCCTTCTCGACACGCGCCAGCAGCAGCGCTGTGGTCGTGTGCCGGG
>NZ_JADWYX010000118.1 GCF_016786355.1 Frankia sp. AgB1.9 | reverse complement strand
GTCCGCTACGCGGCAACGGTCACCATCGCCGCGATCAACCAATGGCTACGCTGACTGACTTTCGAAACAGGCCCTAGGACGCTCTGCCCCCTCGGGACACGCGGCAGTGCTCACCGCCTGCGCGCTGGCGTCGGGCAGGTCATAGGGTGCCTCGCGTCGCGGGGATGGGGCAGGCTGGTGGGGTGTCTTCTTCGGCGGTGGCGGTGGCTGATGGGGCTGGTCGGGAGGTGACCGGCGGCGGCTCGGGCTGGTGGAGCCGGAACCTGAAGGTGCTGTCGGCGGTGAGTTTCCTGCAGGACAGTGCCAGCGAGTTGCTCTACCCAATTCTGCCGATCTTCCTAACGGTCACGTTGGGGGCTCCGGTCGCGGTGGTGGGTGTGGTGGAGGGGCTGGCCGAGGGGGCGGCGTCGGTGACGAAGCTGGCGGCCGGGCGGCTGGCGGACCGGGCAGGACGCCGCCGGATGGTCGCGGTCGGCTACGGGCTGGCCGCGGCGGGGAAGGTGCTGATCGCGGTGGCGCTGGTGTGGCCGGTGGTGCTGGCCGGCCGGTGTGTGGACCGGCTGGGCAAGGGGGTCCGCGGTGCGCCGCGCGACACGCTGCTGGTCGAGGGTGTGCCGGTGGCGGCGCGGGGGCGGGCGTTCGGGTTCCACCGGTCCATGGACACCGCCGGGGCGGTGGTAGGTCCGCTGCTGGGATTGGCCGGCTACGAGCTGCTGCACCATCGGCTGCGTCCGCTGCTGGTGATCGCGGTCATTCCGGCGGTGGCGTCGGTAGTTCTCGTCGCCGCGGTGCGGGAACGATCGAGACCGGGGCCGGCGGCGCTTGGTGGGCGGGCCGTGTCCGGGGCTGTGGCTGGGTCGACTGAGGGGGTGGTGGTTGCGGCGCTGCCCGGCTCCTATTGGCGGGTCGTGGGGGCGCTGACCGCGTTCAGCGTGGTGAACTTTCCGGACGCGTTGCTGCTGTTGCGGGTCAAGGCGCTGGGTCTGTCGGTGGCCTGGGTGATCGTTGCCTATGTCGTCTACAACGGCGCCTACGCGGCGTTGTCCTACCCGGCGGGGGCTTTGGCCGACCGGCTGGGCCCCCGGCGGATCTACGGCATGGGGTTGGGCTGTTTCGCGGTCGGCTATCTCGGGCTGGGGCTGGCCGCGTCGTCGGGGTGGGTGTGGCCGCTGCTGATCGTCTACGGGGGGTTCACCGCCTGCACCGACGGGGTGGGCAAGGCGTGGGTATCGCGGCTGGTGGCCGCGGGGCAGCAGGGGCGGGCGCAGGGGACGTTTCAGGGGCTGACTGGGGCTGGGGTGCTGCTCGCCGGGGTGTGGGCGGGCCTCGCCTGGGGTGGCAGCGGCCGGGTGCCGCTGCTGGTCTCCGGCATGATCGGCGTGGTGCTTGCGGTCGCCGTGCTGGCGTGGCGGCGCGGCTGACCGGCGTCTGACGACGCGCCGGCGGTCTGTGGGCGCGTCGACTCCGGGCCTGCGCACCCGGTCGAACAAGTGTGAGGGGCCCACGGACCCGGCCGGTCGGCGGCCGTCGGGGTGTGGCGAGGCGGGTAGGTGGGGGGCCGCCAGCCGGCCCGGCACGGAACAGATCAGCGGGACGGCACGACTCATCGGGGCCGCGTCGATCGTCTGGCTGGGGAGTTCCCGGGTTCGACGCGGGGCCGTGGGAGCAGGGTTTGGGATGGTCGGGGGGCGCGGTGGCGGTGGCGTCCGGCCGGGTGGGGTAGCGGCTGGCCGATGCGCGGTGTCCAGCGGGTGAGGGCGCGGGGGGCGTTGAACGCGACGGCGCCGAGCAGGATCGGGGTGCCGTCGGCGGCGGGGTGGGTGTAGCCGGCGAGGAATCGTCCGTCGGTGTAGGAGCCGGCGAGCAGGGTGGTGTCGGTGGCCAGGGCGGGCATGCCGGCGGCCTGGATGCGGATGTCGTGCTGGTGGGACCAGAACCGGGGTATCGGGGTGAACGGGGCGGCGTGGTGGGGGCCGGCGAGCAGGGCGTCGGCGGCGGCCTGGCCCATCTCGACGGCGTTGATCCAGTGTTCGACCCGGCGGGGGATGGTGTCGAAGCGGTGGTTGGGCCAGGCGGCGACGTCGCCGGCGGCGACGATCCCGGCGACGGGCCGGCCGTCGTCGGCCAGGACGTGGGTGGTGGCGTCGCAGAGGATCCCGTCGCCGAGGGCGACGCCGGAGTGTTCCAGCCAGCCGACGGCGGGGAGGGTGCCGACCGCGACGAGGACGGCGTCGGCGTCGACGTGGGTGCCGCCGGTGAGGGTGAGCCGGTAGCCGTCGGCGGTGGGGGTCCAGCGGGTGACCTGGCTGTCGAGGTGGAGGCGGACGCCGGCGCGCTGGTGGGCGGCGGCGGCCAGGGCGCCGATCTGGGTACCCAGCGGGCGGGTCATCAGGGCCGCGGTGGGTTCGATGAGGGAGACGGACAGGGCGCGGTGGCGGGCGGTGACGGCCAGTTCGCAGCCGAGGAACCCGCCGCCGAGGACGGCCACGTGCCGGGCGGCGGTGAGGGTCTCGTCGAGCGCGGCAGCGTCGGCGAGGGTCCGCAGGGTGTGCACGGGGCCGGTGGTCGGCTGGTCGGGGAGGCGGCGGGCGGTCACACCGGTGGCGATGATCAGTCCGTCGAAGGCGACGGTGGTCCCGTCGGTGAGGATCACCTGGCGGCCGTCCAGGTCGAGGCCGGCTGCGGGGGTGCCGAGCCGCCAGGAGGCGGCTGGGTCGGTGTGGGCGTGTAGCCGCAGGTCGGCGGAGGGCAGGTGGCCAGTGAGCAGCTGCTTGGACAGCGGCGTCCGGTTGTAGGGCCGATGCGGCTCGTCGCCGATGACGACGATCTGTCCAGCGAAACCGCGTTCGCGCAGCCGTTCCGCCCCCGACAGGCCGGCCAGCCCACCACCGACGACCACTACCCGGTTCGCCGGGCCAGAGCGGGCGGGCCTCATGGCTGGTCTCGCAGGCTGATGGCCCGCATCGGGCACAGCCGGGCGGCCTGGCGGGCCGCCGCCACCCGCTCGGCGTCCACGGCCGGCGGGTAGCGCAGCCGGCCGTCGACGCCGAGGGTGAACACGTCGGGGGCCTCCTGCTCGCAGAGCCCGTACAGGGCGCAGTGGTTGGCGTCCACACTGAGCGCGGTGCGCCGCGGCGGCGCCGGGGGCTGGCTGGCGGCCAGCCGCGGTAGCGTCGCGGCGACCGGGCGGCGGGTGTGCTCGTCCATGGGTCACAGCTCCTGGGGGGTGATGCGGGTGGCCACCGCGGTCGTCGCGGGCAGCACCCGTAGCAGCGCCATCAGCGCGCACGCCGCCGCCAGCGCGAACACAGCGAGGCCGAGCATGCCCAGGGCCTGGACCTCGCGGGAGGTCGCGATGACATGTGCCAGCGACAGGGCGAACGCGACGTAGGCCAGGTAGTGCAGCACATGCCAGCGGCGGTAGCCCAGCCGGCGCTGTAGCCAGATCGACGCGGCGACCGCCAGGCCCAGCTCCAGACCGACGATGCCGAGGGCGACCTCCGGCTCCCCGCCCCCGGCCAGCGGCACCACCGCGTTGAGGTAGGAGAAGCGCTCACCGGTCTGGAACACGTACGCGACCGCGTGGATGCAGCCGAACGTCAACGTCACCAGCGCCAGCGTCATGTGCCCGCCGTAGAGGGTGGCGCGGCGGACCCCGCGCCGCGCCCACCCGGTCGTCGTCAGGATGCCGAAACACACCGTCAACGCCATCAGCCCGTAAGAGAGGTAGCCGGCCAGCGTCGCGATATGGCGCACGCCCGCGTCGTACGGCGTGACGGCGCCCTCGCCGGCCAGCACCCGGGCCGGACCACCAGGCAGGCCGGTCGGACCGGTGCCGGCGGAGGCTGGGCTGGCGGCCAGCAGCAGCGCGCACAGCACCCCCGCGGGCAGGACGGCGGCACACAACCATCGGCGCATCGGCTGACACACTCCAAAAGGGGGGCGAGGGGGACGGCGGCGGTGGCCGCCGCTTCCTACAGGTGGTAAGACTAGCCAATGTCCTACAGCGTGTGCGACAACGGGGTGTGGCCGCCGGCGTGTCGAGCCGTCCCGGACGCGACGAGGATGAGGGCCATGGACCCAGGAGCAGGACGCGAGGGCGCCGCGCAGCGAGCGCCGGTAGGACGGCGTCCGGCCGGGGCGTTGGAAGGCGAGGTGCTCGCGTTGCTGTGGGCGTCCGGGACCGGGCTGACCGCCGCGCAGGTCCACACCCAGCTGCCGGCCGATCTGGCGTACAAGACGGTGCTGACCGTGCTCGCCCGGCTCCACGACAAGGGACTGTGCGACCGCGAACCGGTAGGCCGGGCCCACCGCTACACCCCCCGGCGAGGCCCCGCCGAGCTCGCCGCCGAACGGATGAACGCCGCGCTCGCCAGCGGTGTCGACCCGGCCGCGGTCATGCTCCACTTCGTCGCCGGCCTCAACCCCGACGCGGAAGCGGCGCTACGCGCCGTCCTCGACGGCCGCCACGCCTAACGCGGGCACACCCCCGCTCGCCCCGCCGGACGGAGCCCCATGTACGTCAGCGTCTACCTGCTGTTCGCCCTCGTCGCCGCGATCGCCGTGACCGCGCCGCGCCTCGGTCGCCACCTGCACCCCCGGGCCGCCACCCGCACCCTCACCGCCCTGGCCGTCGGCGCCGCCGCCGCGACCGGCTGGGCGCTGGGCCTGCTCGCCACGGCCGGCCTCGCCCGCATCGACGAGATCACCGCCCACACCGGCGTGCCCCCCGCCGCCGACCCGGTGCCACGCACCGTCGGCCTGCTCGCCGCGTCCGCGCTCGCCGTCCTCACGATCCGGGCCCTGCGCGCCACCGCCGCCCGTCGCCGGGCCCGCCGCGCCTTCACCGGCCTGCACGACACTCCCGCCGCCGGTGACCTTGTCGTGGTCGCCGACCACACCCCCTACGCCCACGCGCTCCCCGGCTACCGCACTCACCCCGGCCGGGTGATCGTCTCCGACAGCATGCTGCGGGCCCTCGACCCCGCCGAACAGCGCGTCCTGCTCGCCCACGAACGCGCCCACCTGCACAGCTACCACCACCGCTACCGGGCCGCCGCCGACCTCGCCGCCACCGTGAACCCCCTGCTACGCGCCACCCGCGCCGCGATCGTCTTCCAGACCGAACGGTGGGCCGACGAGCAGGCCGCCACCGAGATCGGAGACCGCCAGACCGCCGCCCGCAGCCTCGCTCGGGCCGCGCTCGCCGCCACCGACACGGCCCCGGCCCCGGCCCCGGCGACGCTGGGCTACCTCCACCACGGCGTCGTCGCCCGCGTCCACGCCCTCCAGGCCCCACCCACCCGCAACCGCTGGCACCGCGCCGCACCGACCCTGCTCACCGCCGCGCTGACCGCCGCCGTCCTCTCCGACGCCACCATCGGCTGGCACCGCGTCATCGCACAGCTACACCCGTGAGCCACACCACGGCCCGACCTCACCGGCGCGCATACTCCGTCGCCGCGCGCGTGAGACGGCACGGCAGCCGTGCAACCCGGCGGTCAGCGCACGCTATGACCCGCACGCGTCCACCCCCCGCCGGTGTCGGTGCCCCAGGCGCCGCGCACCCTGACCAGGGAGTGTGACGAAGATGGCGGTGCAGCGTGAGGAGCGCCACCCCGGCCGCGGCCCGCGACGCCGTTGGGCTGCCGTCCGCCGCTACCCCGAGAACCATCCCGACCGGATGACGATCGTGGCGCTCGTCGGACTGTGTATCTTCCTGGCCGTCGGCTACCTCGCGCCGCGGCTGCGGCTCGCGCGCAGCGACCTCGACACCCCGGACTTCCATGCCGCCGGGGCTACCGCGCTCGCGTTCGCCGCCGCGATCGGCATCGACCTTCTGCTGGTGGCCGGTTTCGCCGTCCACGATCGGGCGGCGCGCCTCGGCGGGCACCACACCGCGGACCCGCAGGCTCTGCTGTCACCGGCGCTGCGACCATTCGGGTGGCTGGTCATCCTGCCCATCCTTATCAGCCTCGCGACGCTGGCCACCCACGTGACCGACCGCCGCGGCCCACTGCCCGTCGACCAGCGCGTCGATGACGCCCTCGCCTACCGGCTCTACCCGCTGCATCCGGTCCTGAGCGTTCTGACCCAGCTCGGCGGCCCTCCCGCCGTCGGCGTCCTCTCCGCTCTGCTGGGTGTGCTCTGCCTCGTTCTTCGCCGCCGGCGGGCCGCGCTGCTGGCGATGGCCGGCCCGGCGCTCGCCGCAGCGGTGACCGAATACGCGCTCAAACCCCTGATCGACCGCCGGTCCGGGCCCGGCCTCGCCTTCCCCAGCGGGCACACCACCGGAGCCGTCGCTGTCGCCACCGTCATCGCCCTGTTGCTCCTGCCGGCGGGAACGTTCACCGGACTGCCCCGAGCGCCGCGGATCCTCCTCGGGACGCTCGCCGCCGTGCTGGCCAGCACCGTACCCATCGGCTTGATAGCGCTGCGCTACCACTACGCCACCGACACCCTCGGCGGCGGCGCCGTCGCCGCCATCGTCGTGCTCACCCTCGCTCTCGCGCTGGACACCGCCGCCCGCCCCGGTCGCGTCGCCGCGGTCCAAGGTCGCGGGATGCGGCCACGTCCTCGCTGAGGCGGTGGACACGGCCACCCTCGGCGTGGACGGCGAGTGCGGGTCACCGTGCGGTCGGCGTAGGCGTGGTGTTTGCGGTGGTCAGCGATCCGGCAGATCACCGCACCTTGCAGGGACATCGAGCCGTGGGCGTGCGGGCGGATCCCGGAGGACGGGGCAGGCGTCTTCCTCGGCCCACCATTCGCTGATGAGCGCGACCGCGTCACGGGTCGGGGTCAGCAGTGGGTAGGCGGCGGCGAGTGTGGCCGGCGTCTGGTGGCGGCGGTGGTGATGGGTCAGGTGGGCGCGTTCGTGGGCGAGCAGGACCCGGCGGCCGGCGTCGTCCGACGCCGCGAGCAAGCCGATGGAGGCGGCAATCCGCCCGACTCGGCTCGGTACGGCGAACGCGGCTGACGGTCGGCGGGTCCGCGCTGCGGCGACGATGCGGGCGACGGCAACCCGTGAGCAGGACGCGGCGAGTCCGCTTGTCGCGCCAGGGGCGGGGTCGAGTGCGACTCAGGTTTGCGGGGAGATCTCCAGGCCGGCGGCGGTATGGGTCCGCGCTGCTGGCCAGCGGCGCCAGCCCCGGGTGGGGCCACGGCGGCGCGTACGGCCGACACCGTCATCGTTCGGGTCGCCGCGGCGCGGGACAGTGGCCGTGCCAGGGTTGGGGAGGCCGCCGCGAGCGTCAGCGATACGGCCAGCGAGAGGTGGACGCTGATCCGCACACAGGCCTAGCCCTGTCCGTCGCCGGCCACGAGGCGGCGCAGTACCAGTTCGTCGGCCGGGTCGAGACCGGCGACGAACCGGGCGAGCACGGCGGCCCGGTCGGCGCCGGCGGCGAGGGCGCCGCGCATCTGCTCGGCGGCCAGATCCGCCGGTCCGCGGGCCGGGGCGTACTGATGGCCGCGGCCGGCTTTCTGCCGGGTGACCAGCCCCTTGTCCAACAGCCGCGACAGGGTGGTCAGCACGGTGGTGTGGGCCAGCCGCGGCGCGCCGGCGGGCAGTCCGTCGTTGAGTGCGTCGACGACGGCCGCGACCGGCAGCGGCCCGGACGCGGCCCACAACGCCGAGAGCACCTCGGTCTCCAACGCCCCGTTGGCGCGCTTGCCGTCGCGGGCCCACGTCGAACTCACGCTTGGGCCCTCTCGCCGCCTGGCCATCGGCCCCTCTCTTCTCGCGCACACCCCGCTAAGCCACCCGCCCGCCGATCTCTAAACAGTCTAGTAGCGTGTTGAGGTGTTGCCGCCGCGGCGGCCCGAGGCCGCGTCCGGCCGGGGAGCGCGGCGGTCCCGCGTGTCCGCTGGGCGGTGCGTCGGGACGGTGACGGGACCGCCGCTCCCGGCGTCGCGGTCGGCCGCGGCCGGGTCCTGACGCGCCGCGGACCCTGGCGGACGCCCGCGGTGTCGACCTTGCCCTGGCCACCACCCGCGGCCGGGTCGTCATCATCGGTGGCGGGTTCATCAGGTGTGAGCTGGCCGCGATCGCCGCCACCCGGGCGCTGGGCGTCCACCTCGTCGAGGGCGGGCCTACCCTGTGGCGCCGGGCAACGAGGTCGGCGTGTTGTCGACGCCCACCGCGCCGCCGCCGGCGCGGTTAGCGGCCCGCGGCGCGCCGTCGCCTACGCTGAACTGAGCGGCTGTCTGACCCCGGCCCGCGACGCCCGCCGCCCCGCCGACGCCTGACCGCGCTATCACCAGGGGGATCCGCAGATGCCTGGACGGCCACGACCGCGCCCACTCATCGGCAGCCGCGAGAGCGTGGCCGAGCGGATGTTCCTCGGCGCCGTCGTCGCGGTCGTGCTCGCCGTCCCGCTGATCTTCGCGATCCGGGAATGGACCCCGGCCAAGCTCGAAGTCGACCTGCGCTACCTCGTCTTCGCCCTGGCAGCGGCGATCGGCGGCGCCTGCCCGCTACTGGCACAGCTGCTGTCCCGGCGCCGGTAGGGACGCCAGCGCGGTCTCACGGGCCGGGGAGAGATTCCGGACGGTCGACCTCCCCGCCGCGGCCTGGGTACGGCCAGGCCCGCCGTCGGCGGGCGACGAAGGCGGGCCTGGGCCGCACCAGGAACGCCTCGGCCTCCAGCATGGCCAGGGCGATGCGTGGCAGGTCGCGGGTGGACGGGTAGGCGACGTACCGCGGTTGCCAGCGGGGCTGGAACTTGGCGTTGAAGCGGTAGAGGCTATCGATCTGGAACCAGCGCGACAGGAACAGCAACAGGCCGCGCCAGGCGCGGCTGACCGGGCCGGCGCCGAGCCGCTCGCCGCGTTCCAGCGCGGAGCGAAGGAACGCGAAGTTCAACGACACCCGCCTGATCCCCAGCTCGCCGGCGGACCGCAGCGCCGAGACGATGAGGAACTCGTTCAGCCCGTTGTCCGCGGAGGTGTCGCGCAGCATCGCGTCCAGCGACAGCCCGTCCGGCCCCCACGGCACGAAGTGCAGCAGCCCGCGTAGCACCGGCCCGCACGCGCCGCCGTCGGAGAACGCCATCAGTGCCACGCAGTCGCCGTCACCGAGGTCGCCGAGCCGGCCGAGCGCCATGGAGAAGCCACGCTCGGTCTCGGTCCCCCGCCACGCGGCGGCCTGCGCCTTCAACCGGGCCCGTTCGGCGGCGTCCACGTCCCGCATCCGACAGGCCCGGTGGGTGTAGCCGGCCCGCTCGACCCGACCGACCGCCTGGCGGACGTTGCGCATCGCCCGGCCCTGCAGCGTGAAGTCCGCGGCGTCGACGACTGCCTCGTCCCCGAACTCCAACGCCGAGAGCCCGGCCCGCGAGTAGGCGGTGCCGCCGGCTTCGGAGCAGCCGATCACCGCCGGGGTCCAGGCGTGGTCGGCCGCCTCCGCCAGGAACTGGCTGATCGCCCCGGGCCACGCCTCGCTGTCCCCGAGCGGGTCACCGCTGGCGAGCATCACCCCGGAGACCACCCGGTAGGCCACGCACGCCTTCCCCGTCGGCGACCAGATCACCGATTTGTCCCGGCGCAGCGCGAAGTAGCCCAGCGAGTCCGCCGCCCCGTGGCGGGCCAGCAGCGCCCGCACCCGGGTCTCGTCGTCCGCGGTCAACGACGGTCGCGGCTGTGGGGGTCGCAATGCCAGGTAGGCCGTCGCCGCGATCGTGACCAGCCCCAGCGTCAGCAGGATCCGGGTGACGAGGTCGGCGAACCGGTCCGAGACGAAGCGCAGCGGTCCGGTGATGCCGACCAGCCCGTACAGGACGTGCTCCAGCTGCGCGGACAGTGGATGCGGCCCCACGATCCTCGACGCCCGCAGCCACAGCAACACCATCCCGACCATCACCGACGCGCCCACCAGCACGGCGCCCACCCCCAAGGCCCGCCAGCGCGTCGCAGGATCGCCCTTCGCGGAGAACTCCCGCCGGGTGACGACGAGCGCGACCAGCAACGCCGCCGAGGCCATCGCCTCCTCGTAGTCGAGGCCCTTCGCCACCTGCAACACCACGCTCGCCGCCAGCAGCACGACCACCGCCCGCAAGGCCCGCCGCTTACGCCGCCGCAGACCCCGCGAGATCAGCACCAGCAGCACGCCGACGACCACGGTGAACGCCGCCGCCTGCCGCGAGACCGACCCGGGCAGCACCCCCCGCAGCTCCGCCAGCCGCACCCGCCACTCCGGCGTCAACGCCGACCCGATGTCGAGCAGACCCACGAGCAACGTCAGCAGCGCAGCCACCGCCGGCACCCACGGCCGACCCCAGCACGGCAGCCCAGGCGGGGCGCCGCTCGCCGCCAGCCCCCGCCCGGCGGCGGGGGCCACCCCCCGCGCGCCGGGAAGACTGTCGCTGGCCCCCGACCCTCGCCGGTTCGCCGGGTCATCGCCACGCATCGTCGTCCCCCCGCCGAGGCCCGCCGGTCCGGCGCGCCCGCATGCACGCCCTGCACCCACTCGCCGGGGCGATCACCGCGGGCAGCGTCATCACCGCTCCTCCCCAGGTCCCAGCGGGTCGCGAAACTCCCATACCGTGTAGGAGCCTGGGTGAGTGTACCTGCGCGGCCGGTGACGCCGGTCACGGCGGCGACCGTCCCGGTGACCACCCGCCCGGCGCGCGGTCAGGGGGGCCGATGGCGCTCTCGCGGCCTTCGCCGTACTGGTGATCCTCGGCTCGCCCGACAATGTGACCAGCCAGCAGGCGCAGACCCGCCTGCACACGTCGCAGGGCGGGAGTCGGCGACACGACGAGTGCGGGCACTTGGCGCCGGCACTCGTCTGCCAGCCCAGGGCGGCAGCCCGCACCGGATCACACAGGCGGCGCCTGGAGGCTGGCCAGGCGGACGGTGCCGGCGACGACAACCAGCCCGCAGGCCGCCGCGGCGATACCGCCGGTGCCGCTGACACTCACCGGTTCGCCGAGAAGCAGTTCACCGACCCCGATCGCGACCACGGGGTCCACGATGGTCAGCGCGGGCAGGGCGGCGCCGAGACTTCCGGCGCGGTAGGCCTGCTGGGACAGCGCAAGCCCGGTCAGCGCCGCCGCGACCAGCACCACCGCGGCCCAGCCCGTCAGGGCCCGCTCGGCCCCGGCCGCGCACAGGCGGGTCGCTACCACCCGCACCAGCGCCGATGTGACACCGAACGCGGCCCCGCCGCCGCTGGCGAGATCAGCGCGCGCCACGGGCCGCGCAGCCGGCGGGCCAGCGTGGTGCTACCGACGGCGGCCACGGCGATCACGGTGGCCAGCAGCGCGGTGGACGGCTCACTGAGCGTCGGGGTGCCGCGGGCGACCTGCACCGACGCCAGCAGCCCGACCACGCCAGCGGCGACCAGCCCGGCCGCGGCCAGCTCACCACGCCGCACCGGGCGACGGTGGAGCAGCGCACCGAGCGGCAGCGCGAACAGCAGACCGGCCGCCCCGATCGGCTGAACCAGCGCGAGCGGCCCTAGCCGCAGAGCGAGGACATGCAACGTCGCCCCGGCGGCGGTAGCGCCGATTCCGGCCAGCCAGAGCGGGCGGCGGGCCAGCCCGGCCAGCAGCCGAAGCCCGCCCCCGGCGGCCCGTGCGGCTTCGCGCTGCTGCAGCGCCGCCGCGACCGCGTAGCACAGCGCGCTGGCCACCGCCGCCGGCACCGCCCACCCGCTCACTCCGCCAGCCTGGCCGACGCGGCGCCCGCGGCACCGAGCGCACATCCCCGGCCCGCCGTGACCGTGCATACCTCACCCGGACGTGCATCCACGCGGGCAGCCGACGCCCGCGTGGATGCGAACCGGACAACGACCCCGCTGCCACGTCGCCGAGTCAGCGCCGCCGCGCCGGCGGTCGGGGTCAGCCGCGTCGCGCCGGCGGGCAGCCCGTCCGCCTCCGCGTCGGCGACCTCGTCGACCGGGCAGGGTCCGGGTCCGGCCCGCAGCGCGGCAAGTACCTCTGTGTCCCCCTTCACGGCCGCACGGCCGCGTCCGCCCACGCCCACGCCCGCGGTCGCGGTCGCGGTCGCACCGCGATCGCGCCCCACGGCCATCCACGCGCCCCGCGCCGTTACCCGGACATTCCGTGAGCCCACCTGGCAGATTCTAAACGGTCTAGTAGTCTGGCCCGGTGTCTGCTCCGATACCGTCTAGGAGACGAGCCGGCGGGCGGTGCTGGGACACCGCCGCCGCCGCGTTTGGGAGGCCCTCGTGACCGCTGCCCCCGTCGACGTGGCCGCAGCGGATGGGCCGGCGGGTCCGGACGTCCGGCCGTGGTGGGGGCAGGTCGCGCTGGCCGGGTTCATCGTCGGCCCGTTCGCCGCCGTGGTCGCCGGTGTCTGGTACGCCGCCACCGGCGGGCAGATCAGCATGCTGGACGTCGTGCTGGCGGTGGTGTTCTACGCGGTGACCGGGCACGGCGTGACCATCGGTTTCCACCGCCTGCTGACCCACCGCGCATTCACCGCCACGCGACCACTGCGGATCGCCCTCGCGGTGGCCGGGTCGATGTCCCTACAGGGGTCGGTGATCTCCTGGGTCGCCGACCACCGCAAACACCACGCCCACTCCGACCGCGACGGTGACCCCCACTCACCCTGGCGCTACGGCACTGGCGTCACCGCCGTCGCGAAGGGACTGTGCTGGTCACACCTGGGCTGGCTGTTCGACCGGCGCAAGACCCACACCCGCCGCTACGCCCCGGACCTGCTCGCCGACCCCGACATCGCCCGCGTCGACCGGCTGTTTCCCCTGCTCACCCTTGCGAGCCTGGCGGCGCCGGCGGCCTGCGGCTTCCTGGCCTCCGGCGGGTCTGTCCACGCCGCGGGGACCGCGCTGCTGTAGGCCGGCCTGGTGCGCATCTTCGTGCTGCACCACGTCACGTTCTCGGTGAACTCGATCTGCCATGTGCTGGGCAGCCGGCCGTTCGCCACCCGGGACCAGTCGCGCAACGTCGCCGCGCTGGCGGTGCTGTCGATGGGCGAGTCCTGGCACAACGCCCACCACGCCAATCCCACCTGGGCCCGTCACGGCGTCAGACCCGGCCAGCTCGACTCGTCCGCCGCGCTCATCCGTGCCTTCGAGCGGCTCGGCTGGGCCCGCGACGTCCACTGGCCCGAACCCACCCGCCGGCTGCGCCCACCGCCCCCCACCGACCCAGCCAGATCGCCAGCCTCGTCGCCGGACCAGTCACCGCCCTGCTCCGAGCCGCGGTCAGGCCGCGGCGGGTACTCGCCGTTCGTCGACGATCCCCGCACTCGTCGTCTGACCGGCGCGGATCCGGCCAGCCGCAGGCCGGCGTCACCCCGGTACCACGACCGCGGGCGGCGCTGGCTGCGCAGGGCGGCGGCCAGCGCCGCCGGGATCAGCGCGCTGCTCGTGGTCGCCGCGGTGAGCCTGCTGCTGGCCACCCCCGGGGTCGGTGACGCCGAGACCCGCATCCACGCGCGCGCCGCCGCCTTCGGCGCGACCGACCCGCACGCCGCACCACCGCAGAAGGTCACAGCCGCGCTGATCGCCACCGAGGACAGCCGGTTCTACACCCACCACGGCATCGACCTGGCCGGCGTGGCCCGCGGGCTGGCCGGCCCGCTGATCTCCGGCCGCGACTCCGGCGGCGCGACCCTCGACCAGGAACTCGCCAAGATCCTCTACACCGGCGACCGTCACACCCTGACCGCCACACTCGACGACGTGATCCTCGCGGTGAAACTCGACGCCCACTACAGCAAGACCCAGCTGCTGGAGATGTACCTGGCGACCGTCTACTTCGGCCACGGCTACTACGGGCTGACCGCCGCCGCCCACGGCTACTTCCGCCTGCGCCCCGACCAGCTCGACTGGGCCCAGGCCGCCCTGCTCGCCGGCCTCGTACAAGCGCCCTCCGCCTACGACCCGTTCACCCACCTGCCGCTCGCGCGCGCCCGCCAACACCACGTCCTCGACCGGCTCGTCGCGACCGGCCACCTCACCCACACCGCGGCCCTCCACCCAGCCACTGGGCCTACGCCCACGCTGACCCCGCCGACCACACCCCGAGTGCGTCCAGGCACGGGGGCTGTCAGCGACAGTGGATCGCGCCGTCGCTGTGGCTACCTGGCGAGTTTCGTGGACGTTCGAGAGGTCCGGGCGGAGGGGCTCCGTACGCTCCGGCGCGTGGGTCTCCGGGCGGACCGGTCCCGGCGATCATTCGGGGGCGCTACCGTCGCCGTCTGATGATGACGGTGCTGCTCGGGTTCGTGGCCGGGCTCTCCCTCGCGCTGTTCACCGCACCTGTCGGGGTCTCGGGCGCGGTGTTCCTGCTGCCGGTACAGCTCGACCTGCTCCACGTGCCGAGCCCGTCGGTCACGCCGACGAACCTGCTGTTCAACGTGGTGGCCACGCCCGGCTCGCTGCTGCGCTACCGCCATCAGAAACAGCTCGGTGGCCCGCTGACCGGCCGCCTCGTCGTCGGCACCCTGCCCGGTGTGATCCTCGGCGCGGTGGTGCGGGTGCACCTCGTGCCCGGCGCGCACCTGTTCCGGCTGCTGCTCGCCGTGCTCCTCCTCCCGCTGGGCGCCTGGCTGTGTGTACGCACCCTGAGCCACGGGCGGTCCGCCCGCCCCGCGACGCCGCCGAGGCCGCGGACGCTGAACGTGACCGCGTTGCTGGTCGGCTTCGTTGGCGGTGTCTACGGCATCGGCGGGGGCTCGATCCTCAGCCCCCTGCTCGTCGCCCGCGGGCTACCCGCGGCGCAGGTCGCGCCCGCGACCCTGGCGTCGACGTTTGTGACCTCGGTCGTCGGCGCCGCGACCTACGCGGTCCTCGCACTGACCACTACGGGGAACATCGCGCCGCACTGGGCGCTGGGGCTCGCCTGCGGCGCTGGCGGCGCGGTCGGTGGCTACCTCGGCGCCCGCCTGCAGCGCCGGCTCCCGGACACCATCCTGCGCCTGCTGCTCGGCGGCCTGGCCATGGCGCTCGCCGTCGCCTACCTCCTCAACGCCCGATGACAGACGTTCTGACCGACCTGTTCGTGTTCATCGCCACCGTCGTCGCCGACGCAGTGACCGTGACCACCGGCTTCGGCCCCGCCGCCGCCCTCGCCTCGCTGGCCGTGGCGGCTACCGCGGTCCCACCCGCGCCGACCGGCGCCCGTTCCCGAGGAGCACTGGACAGCCCGTTCAAGGCCCGGCGGAGAAGATCTCCTTCACCTCGCGGACCGCGTAGTACACCAGGACGTAGCCGGCCGCCGGGTCGGCCCACCACACGCCCGCCAGCGCGTTCAGGACCAGGCCGAGCAGCACCGCCGTCGCGAGCAGGCCATCGATCAGGGTGACGCGGCCCTCGGTCCTCAGGACCGGGTTGTCCAGCGCGGCGCCGGTGCGGGCTTTCCCGGCGGCGAGGGCGACCATGACCGCGGCGGTCACCGCGGTCCAGGCGATCCCCAACGGCGAGTGACGTGGGTGAAAGCCGGCCGCCAGCACCCAGGTGGACTGGAGATGGTCACGAACGCTGTGCGGCACGCCCGCAGCGCTCTGGTCCTGCGGGCCTCCGAGGAGGCCGGCCGGCTACGGATCAGCGTCGAGGACCAGGAAGGCGCCACCCTGCCACGCCCGGTTACCGCACCGGGCGAAGACGCCGAATCCGGCTGGGGCCTGCTGCTGGTCGAAACACTGTCGCGGGCCTGGGGAGTCCAGACCACCCCAGGTGGCAAACGGGTCTGGTTCGACCTGAACCTGGCCCCCGGCAGCCCCGACGCGGACGGCGGGTCCGATCCCGGGTCGGGCTCACGTCGCCGGCGTGGATCTCCAGCAGCGCCATGAGCGGGGTTGGCCGCCCGGCATTGCCGTGCCGTCGTCGCGTTCATCGCGGTCACCTTCGGTTCCAACCAGCACGACATCCCCATGGCCGCGATCGCGGCCGTTACCGCCGTCGTCGTCGTGGCCGGAGCGGGGCTCGTCGTGCGGGCGCCGCTGGCCCGGGTGCCGGAGAACACGATGAAGTTCGTCGTCGGCGTGATGCTGACCGGCTTCGGCACGTTCTGGGCCGCCGAGGGCGCGGGAGGCCACTGGCCCGGCTCCGACACCGCGCTGCTCGTCCTCCTGCCCGCGATCGCCGCCTTCTCACTCGGCCTCGTCGGCCCGCTCCGCCGCAGCAACGCTCCCACCGCCTCGTCAGCCCCAGCCGACGCCACCGCCCACGCGACGAAGGTGAGCTGACGATGACCGCGAAGATCCGTGCCTTCGTTGCCTTCTGGTATGACTTCATCGTCGGCGACGACTGGCGCGTCGCCCTCGGCGTCGCACTAGCGGTCGCCGCCACCGCCGCGGTCCACACTGCGATGCCCGCCTGGTGGCTGCTACCGCTCGTGGTCGCCGCCATGCTCCCGTTCACCCTCTGGCGGGCGACCCGGCGCCACTGACGCCCTGCGGGGCGGACGCTTCCCGGCCCGCTTCGGTGTCCCTCTCCCAGCCGGACAGCGAAACGGAAGCCCCGGGCCACCCGAGACGCGGGGAGCTGGTGGTCAGGCGCCGCCCGCGGTGACGACGGCGTCGGTGAGGAACCCGGCGGCGAGCCCGGCGAGGATCCCGACGTAGAGCAGATCACGGCGACCCGCACGCGAAGCCACCGCGATGAGCTGGACTACGACGTAAAGGATGGAACCTGCGGCGAGCGAAAGAAAGATCACGCTCAGCGCGTCGCTGGTGAACTGCCGACCGATGGCGGTGCCCACAACTGTGGGACCGCCGCCGATGAGCCCGCCAAGCAGGAGGAAGCTCCAGCTGGGCCGGTCAGCCTCGGATGCGAGCGGCGCGACGATCCCGAATCCCTCGGTCGCGTTGTGCAGCGCAAAGCCGATCACGAGCAGGGTGGCCAACGCGATCTCACCGCGGCCGGCGCTCCCGCCGATGGCCAGCCCCTCGCCGAAGTTGTGCAGACCGATACCTACGGCGATGGTCAACGCCAGCCGACGCGCAGGAGAGGTCCCCGGCTGGACGGGCGGGTTGAGGGAGGTGAGTTCCTCGGCGGCCATGGCACCGGGTCCGAAACGGCGCGTCTGCGGGCCCGCGTCGGCGGGTCGCGGCCGGTCGGAGCGGCCTGCGAGCGCGCGTTCGTAGGCAAGCAGGCCCAGCAGCCCGACGGAAAGACCGCCGAGGAACAACGCCCCGTAGCCGAAGACCGGGCCGAGTCCACCGCTGTGGTCGTGCACCTTGCCCAGCGCGGTGTCGATGGGCTCCCAAGCATGGGCAAGCACGTCCCACACGAGGAAGATCAGAATACCGACCGCGGTCGCGTTGAGGAGCTGGCGCACGCCAGGCATCGGACGACGCAGCCGGCCCAGCGGAAGCCCCAGCAGGATCGTCACGCCCGCGACGAACCCCAGGATCAGTGTCCGCGTCTCGCTCACATGGGCCCCCTACCGTCCGATCCCCGACACGGCCAGAGCTTAGGTAAACCTCAGCTTCCGAGGCAAGCAGGGGGTCGGAGGTGCACTTCGTCCGGGGCGCCGAGCGTTCGTCCTGCTGCCGGACGTTGGGCCCCTCATCTTGCGCCGGTCCCGCGAATCGCTCGGAGCCTGTCTCCAGAGGTGCTCTCGTCACTTGGCGTGCCGGGCCCAGGGCGGAGCGCGCATCGTCACTGACCTCGCCGTCGTTGGATCGAGGTGATTGCAGCCCTCCGCTCCCCGCGGCGAAACGCCCGTCGACTCGATTTGATTGCGATTCGTGTTACTTCGGGCCTTGGCGTTCGCCTCTCCACCATGGCCACCGGCGCACATTGGCCACGAGAGCGGCCTGCCCCTGTAGTTGACGACTCGCATCGCGCACACAGCCGGCCGCCTGTAGCGTGCCCCTGGCGCGAGTCGCGGTACTCACGCTCCGCTGGCGAGACACAAAGCACGGCCGACAGCATCCTTCACATAGGTCGGGTAGAGGTAAAAGGTGGCAAGCTCACAAGTCTTTACCGAACTCGGGATCACGGATCGCGGCAGAAGCGCCGCGAAGAAGCTACCGGAGATCACGCTGGCCTTCTGGGTCATGAAGGTTGCCGCAACCACTCTAGGTGAGACAGCAGGTGATCTGTTCGCACAAACCTTCAGGATCGGATATTTTCTAACGACCGCCGCGCTGTTCTCGGCCTTCCTCGCCACCCTCGTTTCTCAGCTGCGTTCCAGGCGTTACCATCCGCTCTTCTACTGGACGGTCATTCTGTCGACCAGCATGGTCGGCACCACGATCTCCGATTTCATGAATCGCGACGCCGGCGCGAAGTATCTGCCTAGCGGAGCGCGCTCGCTGGGCTGGGGACCGCAGGGGCTGGGCCTGGGATACCCCGCCGGAGCGCTGATCCTCATGTCGCTGCTGGCGGCCATCTTCGCCATCTGGAAGGTGACCGGACTCACGTTCGCGATCCGCGACATCGATACCTTCCGAGGCGAGGCGCTCTTCTGGTCCGCTATTCTTGTGTCGAATACACTCGGCACCTCGATGGGTGATTTTCTGTCCGACGAATCCGGGTTCGGCTATGCCGACAGCGCCCTGCTGATCATCAGCCTCCTCGGTCTTCTTCTTGCGTTGAGATATGTTCCCGCAGTGTCAAACGTGATGTTGTTCTGGGTTGCTTTTGTCCTCACCCGTCCGCTCGGTGCCACGGCGGGGGATTTCCTGACCAAACCCACCGAGAAGGGCGGCCTTGACCTAGGCACCCTTCGCGCGTCGGTGGTCCTGCTCGCAGTCCTGTTCGGTTTCGTCGGGCACGCCCAAATGCGAGAGCGGCGGCGCGCGGTCCTCGGCGCCAAGACGGCCGCGCTTCCGTAGCGGGCCACGCTTGTTCGCGGAACATGCGGGGCACCCCGGCGGTCGGCCGGTGCCACCGCGCCGCCTGGACCATCGCGTGCGTGCCGGGGTCGTTGTCAGACACTGCGCGGCTGGCGGATGGTGAGCCAGGGCCAGCACCGACCCGAGTGACTCGCGACGACTGGTCACCATTCAAGCGGTTCGCTCTCGGCCATCAAACCGGTCGCGGCTTGCATGGGGCGCCGCACCCGGCAGCGGGGCTCTGACACGCGACGGCGAGCAGCCCAGCGCAACGGCCAGACGAAGATCGACAAACATCGATCGACGAAGCCCGCCCCGCGCGTACGCCGCATGTCGGCCCGCTGGTGGCCCGCTGGGTCGACTGCCCATATGGCCCGCCGGGGCTGACAGCATGGCGGGGGCGTGCCGTAGGTGCAGGGCCGGCAGCGCCCCCCTCCTGGGCGTACCGAGGCGGCGCCGGGCCGCGTCAGATCCCGGGCCCGACCGTTCTGCCTCGCTCCTTCGGACCCGCCGGCCGGGCCAGGTTCGAGACCGCGGTCAGGGGACCTGCCGGCCTGTCGGCCAGGGCCACATGACAGGTACGCCACCTGGCCCACAGCCATCGACGTACCCCTATGCGACACGAACACGGCCGACCTCGGCGGCGGCGACGACCGAAGCCCCTGGAACCGCGCTGGCGTGCCGTCGGCAGGAGGCCGCGACCGGCTTGCCGGTCACGGGCGGATGCGCCGGCTCGCGGCCAGGAGGACCAACGCGGTGGCCTGCACAGCGGCGGTGACCACGATAAGGGTGGGAATGGACAGGTCGTAGAGGGCGCCGGCCAGCGCTCCGCCGGCGGCGGTGGTCGCGCCGACCACACCGGCGAAGATGCCGTAGGCGCTGGCACGGCGGGCGGGTGGGACGAGGTCGGCAACGGTGGCGCGCAGGGTGGATTCCTGCACGCCCGTGACCGCTCCCCAGACCAGCGCGCCGGCGACGACCAACGTCGCGGTGTTGGTGAACGCGAGCGCGGGCACGGTCGCGGCCAGCGGAGGCAGCGCCGCGAGCACCCCAGGGCTGTAGCGGTCATAGGCCCAGCCGGTCACGAGCGCGGCCAGCGCGTCGACCCCCATCGCGGCGGCGTAGACGACGGGCACCGCGGCCACCGGCAGCAGCCCGCGGTTCACGGCGTGAAACGACAGGACCCCGAACGTGGCCAGCCCGGTGGTCGTCGCGGCCGTGAAGGCCGCATAGACCCAGAAGGCGCGTGGAAGCGGGGTGCGGGCGACGGTGGCCGGGTCCGGGTCTGTGCGGGGGGCGGGCACGGCCGCCGGCTCGTAGCCGGCGGGGTCGGGCACGCGGGCCCGCAGCCAGACCAGCAGCGCCAGGGCACCCAGGCCGGGTACGGCCAAAAGGGCGAGCGCCGGCCCGTAGCCGGCGCCGGTGGCGAGCACACCGGCGACGAGCAGCGGTCCGGCCACCGCGCCGACCTGGTCAAGCGCCTCGTGGACGGCGAACCCACGGCCCCGGCCGGTCGCGGCGGTCGCATGCGAGAGCAGCGCGTCCTTGGCCGGGCTGCGGACCGCCTTACCGACCCGCTCGGCGACCACCAGCACGCAAGCCGCCCACAACACCCCAGCCACCCCGAGCAGCGGCACGGCGGCGACGGTCAGCGCATACCCCGCGATCGTCCACGCCCAGAACCGGCCGGTCCGCTCAGCCAACGCCCCAGAAACCAGCCGGGGCAGCAACGCCGCGGCCTCACCCACCCCGGTAACGACACCGACCACGACCGCGGACGCGCCAAGCGAGGCCAGCAACGGCCCAGTGACCGACCGGGCACCCTCATAGACAAAGTCGGCGAGCAGGCTGACCACACCGAAGACGAGCACGAACCGCCACGGCCGCAGCCGCCCAGCCGCCGCGGTGGGCGCGGTCTGCGTGTCCCGCACCGGCCGGGTCATCCCCACACCGCCCGCGCCACGGCCACGCCGAGGACGGCGGCGCCGAACGCGGCCAGCACACTGCCGAGCGCGTTGGCGGCGGCGAGCAGCCAGGAGCCGTCCTCGGCCAGCCGCAACGTCTCGTAGGAGAACGTCGAGTAGGTGCTCAACGCCCCGCACAGCCCGGTCCCGACCAGCAGCGCCAGCCGCGAGGACGCCGCCCCCGCCGTCACCGCGCCGGTGAGCAGGCCGAGGACCAGACTGGCCGCGACGTTCACCGTGAACGTGCCCCAGGGAAAGACCGTGTCGTGGCGGGCCTGCACCGCCCGGTCGGTCAGATAGCGCAGCGGCGCGCCGACCGCCGCCCCGACGATCACCAGCAGCCAGCTCACCTGACCGCCTGGCGGCCGACGTAGCGGATCACCTCGACCTCGTCGAGGATGACCAGTCCCTCGGTCACGAGCTCGTCGAGTTGCGGCAGGAAACCGCGGATACGCGGTTCGTCGTCGACGATGACGACCGCGACCGGCAGGTCCTGGCTCAGCGACAACAACCGGGTGGTGTGCACGATCGACGACGCGCCGAACCCCTCCACCCCGTGAAAGACGCTCGCGCCGGCGAGCCCGGCACGGTGGGCCCGGTGCACGATCTCGCTGGTCAGCGGCCGGTGGTGCCACTGGTCGCCTTCCCCGATGAACACCGTCAGCCGCAGCGCCCGACCCGTCAGCCTCATCCAGCCCGCCTCACGATCAGCCGGCGGGTCGCCACCGCCGACGCCCACACCGCACCCAACGCCAGCGCCACCGTCAGCGCCAGGTATCCCAAAGCCAGGCCGGGCCGCCCGCCGTCGACCAGCCGTTCCGCATCGACCGCGTACGTGGAGAAGGTGGTGAACCCGCCCAGCGCACCGGTACCGAGGAACGGCCGGGCCAGCGGATGGACCACCCGCTCCTCTGCGATCACCACCATGAGCAGCCCGATCGCCGCACATCCCACCGCGTTGACAGCCAGCGTGGTCCACGGGAACGCACCAGCCGGACTCGGCCAGGCCAGCGACGCGCCATAACGGGCGCACGCGCCGATCACCCCGCCGGCCGCGATCACCGCCAGGAGCAGCATCGGCCTGCGGTGCAGTTCCCGACGCTGCGCCGGAACATGCAGATCCACATCCGGATCCGCGGGCTTCACAGCCTGCGGCGAAGAGGCACCGTCCACACCTACCTCCCTACCTGCGCGGCACCCGGGCAGCCGGGCACGACCTGGCACAAGTAGGGACTGTTGGCGGCACCTCGGCGCAACGTCGACCGAGTACCGCGGTTCGGGTACGGCGAGCCCCACCGCCGCGCGGCGGCCCACGGCCACCGACGTTCGTCAAGATACCGCGTCCGCCACCCGCGCTGCCGCAAACGCCCCGCACAAGACTCCCGCAACCACGCGGCGAACCTGAGACGGCGGTCGGTCGTCACCGTCAACCGCACCTTGGGGTGGGGAAGGCGCAGCCTCGTGGCGGAGGTCTCGCCGCGCCTGGCGTCCCGGCCTCGGCGACCAGGGTGGCCCGCGCGTCCGCCTTGATTCGCTACCGTGAGGGCACGGTGTGCCGGGAAGTCTGGTCGGCAGCGTCTTAGCTGACCCCTTGACCAGGAGCGCCGCCGTGAGCCAGACCCCGCCCCCCATGTTCGCCCGCAGGTCCTGGCCCGAGACCCGCCGGATCGCGGCCATCCTGCGCAAAGAGACCATCGGGGGCGCTCTGCTGCTCGCCGCGACGGTCGTCGCGCTCGGCTGGGCGAACTCGCCGTGGTCACAGTCCTACCGGTCGATGCAGTCCTACCAGCTCGGCCCACCCTGGCTACACCTGCATCTGCCCCTCGCCCAGTGGGCAGCAGACGGCCTGCTGGCAATCTTCTTCTTCGTCGCCGGGCTGGAACTCAAACGCGAGTTCGTCGCCGGTGACCTGCGCGACCCGCGGCGCGCCGCGGTCCCCGTCATCGCCGCGGCCGGCGGCGTCGCCATCCCCGCCGTCCTCTACACGCTGATCAACCTCGGCGGAGACGCCTCCCGGGGATGGGCGATCCCGACCGCCACCGACATCGCCTTCGCACTGGCCGTGCTCGCGGTCATCGGCCGCCACCTGCCGTCGGCGCTACGGACCTTCCTGCTCACCCTCGCAGTGGTCGACGACCTGCTCGCCATCGCCATCATCGCCATCTTCTACACCCACCACCTGGCGATCCTCCCAGCACTGGGCGCCCTGATACCGCTCGCGCTATTCACCCTGCTCGTGCAACACCGGGTGCGGTCGGGGTGGCTGCTGCTCCCCCCGGCCGCCGCCACCTGGATGCTGATCCACGCCTCCGGCATCCACGCCACCGTCGCCGGCGTACTCCTCGGCCTCGCCGTACCCGTACAACGCAGCGAACGGGCCGGCGGCCCGGACGCAGGCCCCGGGCTCGCCGAACACTTCGAACACCGCTGGCGACCCATCTCCACCGGGATAGCCGTGCCGATCTTCGCGCTGTTCTCCGCCGGCGTCGCCATAGGCGGCGTCGACGGCCTCGTCAGTGCCCTCGGTGACCGGGCCGCCGTCGGCGTCATGGTCGGCCTCGTCGTCGGCAAACCGCTCGGGATCATGGCCGCCAGCTACCTGGTCGCCCGCTTCACCCGCGCCACCCTCGCCGACGGACTGGTCTGGATCGACATCCTCGGGATTGCGGTCCTCGCCGGCATCGGCTTCACCGTCTCCCTCCTCGTCGGCGAGCTGGCCTTCGGCACCACCAGCGAACGCGACAACCACACCAAGATCGCCATCCTGGCCGGCTCGCTGCTCGCCGCCCTGCTGGCCACCGTCACGCTGCGCCTGCGTAACCGCGCCTACCGGCGGATTCACCACGCAGAGACCGTCGACAACGACCACGACACCGTCCCAGACTGGAGCGATCCCGGTCTCGTGGACGGTCGACGTGAGGTCCACTAACTACCAGGAAGGGGCGGGCGGCCGGCCGTCCAACGGTCAGGGCGCGGTCCGCTGGCCGGCGGAACGCGGCTATGCCCTCAGACGACCACGATCGTGCGGCCTCGTGGCTGACCGGGAACTCGGTGACGATCGCGAGCACGTTCAGCACTAGCAGGTCAGCCAGCGCGAAACGGCCCCAGCGACAACCGAACCGCTCGAAGATCAGCCGGGCGTGGCCCGCGCCCGTCACCGCACCGAGACGCGCGACCATCTCCTGGTTGACGAACAGCACTGGCGCCAGCAGCACCACCAGCCACAGCAACCGGAAGCCGTGGTCCTGTCCGGCCTGCGCGTACAACGACAGGCCACCGGCGTCGTTGTCGGCGACCATCACGATCACCCCGAGCCCCATCACCGCGGCGAACGTCGCCAGCCGGCGCCGCAGCGACGTCCGCGGGCCGGTGTCGAGCACCGTGACGGTGCCCCACGCCTCCTCGATGTCACCGCGGTGCGCACGATCCAGCAGCGACCGGCGCTCCGCCGGGAGCCGAAGGATCCGTAGGCGATCGCATCGTCCGATCCGCGGCGATCCGCAGCCGAACGGGTCATCCCGCTACGGCTGAGACGCCGCGCCACGCAGCCGGCCAGCCGGCGACGCCCGCGAGGTCACGCGTCGGATCGCGTGCGCCAGCAGGGCGGCCACGTCGTCGTCCGCAGGCGCGTACACGCGGCGGCGCCCCAGTCGTTCGGCCCGCACGAGACCGTGTTCCCGGAGTTGATGGGGGTGGCCGGACTGCTCGAACCCCAGCTCCTCGACGAGCTCACCCACCGAACGCTGCCCGCCCATCAGGCACCCCAGGATCTGCACCCGGCTCGGCGTCGACAACGCGAACATCACGTCCGCGATCTGGCCCGCCACACCCTCGTCCACCCGCACGCCGCCGGCACAGGCCGCGAGTCGGGAGCGACTGTCGACACCACACCAGCCTAGGCCACACCACACCTGCCGATCATCCCCAAGACCCGATCGTGCACGTCGTCGTCGGGCGCCACCCCACAGCGGAAGGACCGGTGTCAGGTGGTGTCGGACCGGTGCAAGGCGGCGCGGTCCGCACAGGGGCGGCCTTGCGGGTGGCGCCGGCTCACCGGCCGTTCGCGGTCGGGGCGGCGGCGTGCTTCCAGGCGGCGGCGCGTAGCAGGCGCAGGCCGTTGAGGCCGACGATGACCGTGGAACCCTCGTGCCCGAGCACGCCGAATGGCAGCGAGAGGTGTCCGGCGAGATCCCAGATGACCAGTGCGGAGATGAACACCAAAGCGGTGATCAGGTTCTGCACCATCAGCGTGCGGGCCCAGCGCGACAGCCTCACCACCGCGGGAATGGTGGCGAGCTCGTCGCGAACGAGGACGGCGTCGGCGGTCTCCAACGCGAGGTCCGAACCAGCGCGGCCCAGGGCGATCCCGACGTGGGCGGCGGCCAGCGCGGGCGCGTCGTTCACGCCGTCGCCGGTCACGAGGACCTTGCGCCCGGCCTCCTGCGGTTCCTGGACGGCGGTGGCCTTGCCCTGCAGGAGACCGGCGCGGACATCGCAGATGCCGACCTCGGCTGCAAGCCGTGAGGAGGCACGCGGATTGTCGCCGGTCATCAGCATCGGCGTGGCGCCCGTCAGCGCGGTGAGGCGATGACGGTGCTGGCCGCATCGGGGCGCAGGCGATGCCCAGCGCACCGACCGGGACACCGTCGCGCGCGACGAGCACCGCGTCCCCCATCTTCTAGCGCCTGCGTGATGGCGAGGGCCTGCGCCGATACGGCGCCGGTGGCGGCGTGAAGCGGCCGGGGCGCAGCTCCCACCGCGACCACGGCGCCGTCCACGGTCGCGGTGACCCCGAGGCCGGGGGCGGAGCTGAAGTTCTGGGCGACCGGCAGCTTTAGGCCGCGCTCGCGTGCCGCGCCGACGACCGCGCGGGCCAGCGGGTGCTCGCTGGGGTGTTCGGCCGAGGCCGCCAGGATCAGTAGCGCGTCGCGGGAGAGGGTGGAGCCGGTTAGGGGGGCGGATGTCCGTGACGCGAGGTGTGCCCTCGGTCACGGTGCCGGTCTTGTCCAGCGCGACGGCGTCGACCTGGCCTAGGCGCTCCATGACCACGGCGGACTTGACCAGCACGCCGTGGCGTCCGGCGTTGGCGACCGCGGACAACAGCAGCGGCATCGTGGCCAGCACGACCGCACACGGCGAGGCAACGATCATGAAGGTCATCGCTCGTAGGAGGCAGCTGGTCACGGCGGCACCGAAGGTCAGCGGTATCAGGAAGACCGTAAGGGTGGCGAAGACCATGCCCATCGAGTAACGCTGGTCAGGCGACCTCGATGGCACCCATCGTGGGGGTGAGCATCGCGGCGAGGGCCGCCATGGCGGCGGGTACGGGGCGGTAGTAGGCCCAGACGCCGCGTTTGTCGCGGCTGATCAGGCCGGCGTCGACGAGGACCTTCAGGTGGTGGCTGACCGTTGGCTGGGTCAGGCCGAGGGGTTCGGTGAGCTCGCAGACGCACGCCTCCCCACCATCCCGGGCGTAGATCATCGACAGGAGCCGCAGCCTGGCCGGGACAGCGATCGCCTTCAGGACACCGGCGAGCTGCTCGGCGTCGACGGCGGACAGCGGAGCGTGTGCCAGGGGCGTGCAGCACGACGACAAGGTGCCCGCAAGGCCAGGACTCGGGGCCGAGGTGGCATCGAGGGTGGGTGCCGCCATCGCTGCCGGTGGGGTTGTCGTCCTCGCCATGGCTCTAGCATGCCCCAGGTATTGACAGGCGTCTATCTCATCGGTCATCGTCTGCTCATCGGATATAGACACATGTCGATACGATGGTGGAGGTGCGGGATGGCGAGAGTACAGCTGGCGTTGAACGTCTCGGACGTGGACGCGGCGGTGGAGTTCTACGGGAAGCTGTTCGGCGTCGAGCCGGCGAAGCGCCGTCCGGGGTACGCGAACTTCGCGATCGACAGCCCGCCGCTGAAGCTGGTGCTGATCGAGAACCCGGACGCGCGCGGTGCCGGGGTCGCCGGGGCGCTCAACCATCTGGGTGTCGAGGTCGAGTCCGCTGAGCAGGTGTCCGCGGCCACCGCGCGGCTCGCCGGGGCGGGGCTGGCGACGGCCGTCGAGGAGAACACGACCTGTTGCTATGCGCTGCAGGACAAGGTGTGGGTCGATGACCCGGACGGCGCGCCGTGGGAGGTCTACACCGTCCTGGCCGACAGCGACTCCGCGCGCCCGGGGTCGACCGGGTCGGCCGCCGATCGGCTCGACAGCCAGGAGCAGGGCGCGGGCTGCTGCGCGCCGGCCGCCGTCGTGCCGGCGGGGGCGGTAGACCTGCTCGCAGCGCAGCCGGTCTCGGCCGGCCACTGCTGCTGAGTACCGGCAGATGACGGATCACACTGGTGGCCCGCCGCCGCTGGTGCGGCGGGTGGCCGCCGAGGCACTGGGCAGCCTGCTGCTCGCGGCGCTGGTCGTCGGTTCCGGGATCGCGGCGCAGCAGCTGAGCCCCGGCGAGGTCGGCCTGCAGCTGGTCGAGAACGCCGCGGCGACCGCCGCCGGCCTCTACGCGATCATCCTGATGGTCGGGCCCGTGTCGGGAGCGCACTTCAACCCGGTCGTGACGCTGGTTGATGCGACGTTCGGCGGGCTGTCGTGGCGGGACGCCGCGGCCTACCTGCCCGCCCAGGTCGCCGGCTGCGTCGGCGGCGCCGTGCTGGCGAACCTGATGTTCGCGGGCTCGGCGGTGTCGATCTCGACGCATCACCGGGCGTCGGGCGCGCACCTGCTCGCCGAGGTCGTCGCGACCGCCGGCCTGATCCTGCTGATCTTCTCGCTCGTCCGGTCGGGGAGCGGGGAGCGGGCACCGGCCGCGGTCGGCGCCTATATCGGGGCCGCCTACTGGTTCACCAGCTCGACCAGCTTCGCCAATCCGGCGATCAGCGTCGGGCGGATGTTCTCCGACACGTTCGCCGGCATCGCCCCCGCCTCCGTCCCGCCGTTCATTGCCGCGCAGTTGGTGGGAGGCGCGGTGGGCTACGGCCTGGTCCGCCTGTTCTACCCGTCCACTCCCGCCGGACCGGGACAGGCCGCGGACGTACTGCTGCCGCATTCAGCCACGGACACCACGGATACCACGGGCGCCGCGCTGGCCAACGGCACCGCTCCCACCCAGCTTTCGCGAGGTGCGTCATGAGTAGTTCCGACAGCGTCGCCGGCCTGGCTGGCTTACCGAACGTCGACCCGGCGACCCTGCGCGCGCTGACCGCAACCAGCCGCCGGATCGCATACGACTACGCCACCACGTTCAAGGCGGCCGAGGTTGGCGCGGTGCTTGCCGACTCCTACCGGCTGCTGGCCCGCACCGCCCGGGTCACGGTGTTCCTACCGAACCTCGCCGAGCGGCTGACCCGGGAGCGGTTGGAGGCGCTCGCGGCGACCCGAGGGCTGATCCCGAAGCGGGTGCCCGAGGTGCTGTTCGTCTGCGTCCACAACGCCGGCCGCTCCCAGATGGCCGCCGCGTTGACCCGCCACTACGCCGACGGCGCCCTGCACATCCGCACCGGCGGCTCCGATCCCGGCTCCCAGATCCACCCCGAGGTCATCGCGACGATGAAGAACATCGGCCTGTCGTTGGACGAGGAGTTCCCCAAGCCGCTCACCGACGACATCCTCGCCGCCGCCGACGTCGTGATCACGATGGGCTGCGGCGACCGCTGCCCCTACATGCCCGGCAAACGCTACGAGGACTGGCCCATCGACGACCCCGCGACCGCCACGGTAGACCAGGTCGCCGCGATCCGCGACGACATCGACCGCCGGGTACGGACCCTTGTCGAAAGCCTCCTGCCCGACCAGGACCTTCCCTCGCCCCGCACCTCCTGACGTCACCCCCGTCACCCAGCCGCCTGTGGCTGGGCCGGCGGACCTCCTCGCCCACGAAGGGACTTGTCCGTGTCCGACAAGCCGTCGGTCTTGTTCGTCTGCGTCCACAACGCGGGCCGCTCCCAGATGGCGGCCGGTTTCCTTACCCACCTTGCCGGTGGCCAGGTCGAGGTCCGTTCCGCCGGGTCGATGCCCGCCGAGAAGGTCAACGCGGTCGCCGTCGCGGCGATGGCCGAGCTCGGCATCGACATCGCCGCCGAGATACCGAAGATCCTCACCATCGACGCGGTCGAGTCCTCGACCGTGGTCGTCACGATGGGTTGCGGCGATGCCTGCCCGGTCTTCCCAGGGGTCCGCTACGAGGACTGGAAGCTCGACGACCCCGCCGGCCAGGGCCTGGATGCTGTCCGCCCGATCCGCGACGCGATCCGCACCCGCGTCGAGAAGCTGATTGGCGAGCTCCTGCCCGCCGCCTGATCGTCAGGCCCGCTCGTCGCCCCACGTCGCGCGGCCTGCCCGGATCGACCCGGCCGGCCGCCGTCGGGGCTCCCCACTTTCGCTCACCCCTGGAAGGGGCTGTTTGTCGTGCACCTTGTCGCGATCGGTGGCAGCGACGCCGGGATCTCGGCCGCGCTGCGCGCCCGCGAGCTCGACCCGTCGGTCGACGTGACGGTGGTCGTCGCGGACGCCTACCCGAACTTCTCTATCTGCGGCATTCCCTACTACGTCTCCGGCGAGGTCACCCACTGGTCGCACCTCGCGCACCGCACCCACGCCGACCTGGAAGCCACCGGCATGGCCCTGCGGCT
>NZ_JADWYX010000117.1 GCF_016786355.1 Frankia sp. AgB1.9 | reverse complement strand
TTTGCCATTTGATCACCTCTCTCGGTGGCCCGGGGGGCCCCCGGGGGGGGCGGGGGGGGCGCCCCCCCCCCCCCCCCGCGACGCTCTACCGGCTGTCTAGTGCATGTCCATGTGCGAGCGGTCGCGGTCGCGGCTGGACTTGTGGCCGCGGCCGGAGCCGGAGAACATGTGCTGCCCCGTGCCTCCGCCGCCGCCACCGCGTCGGCCACGCATCACGAGCGGCCCGACGAGGGCGACCAGGGCGCAGGCGACCCCGATCTGCAGGATGTGGCGGATCCAGTCGATTCCGCCCGTGTGCCGCACCCCGATGGCCCCGGCGATGGCGTTTCCGATAAGCGCGCCCAGAATTCCCAGGCAGACGGTCGCCCACAGGGGGACCGACCCTCGACGCATCAGCGCACGGGCAATCAGACCAATGATCGCCCCGCCGATCACGATCCACAGGATTTGGAACACCGCAGCCTCCGACGTGCTCGACGGTAAGGCTGGGAAAATACCCTCGCCCACCCTGGAGAAACGCCGGCCCAGATCCCGCGGAAAAGATTCAGCGCAATCCACCCCGGCCGCGAACCATGGTCGGCCCTTCCCCTAATCAGCACCAGTGCCGGCGTCCGGCAAGGTCGGCCGCTGGCTTGATCGTCGTTTTGGCCCCCGCATGGTCACAAAACCGCCGCGGTCACAGCCACCCGAGGGCCAAAACAGCGATCTTGCTGGTCCCGGAACGCAGAGAACCCCGAACGCGGAATCGCCCCGCCGGCAGTAGCCGGCGGGGCGATCAGCGTGTCTAGCTCAGAGGGTCGAGCCCCCAGGCCGGACTAGCCGCGACCGAACTGCTCGCGCAGGCGGCGCAGGGCCTCCTCGTCGATCGCCGAGGCGGCCGGCTGCTGGGACTCCGAGGAGTACGACGACGGCGCGACCGCGGCGGCCTCGGCCTCGCGGGCGGCGCGGATCTGCGCCTGGTGCGCCTCGAAGCGGGCCTGGGCCTCGGCGTACTGCCGCTCCCATTCGGCCTGCTGGGTCTCGAAGCCGGGCAGCCACTCGCCGGTCTCGGAGTCGAAACCCTCCGGGTAGACGTAGTTGCCGGCCTCGTCGTACTTGGCTTCCATGCCGTACTGGCTCGGGTCGAAGGTCTCGCCGTCACCGGACAGCGCCGCGGCCTCGTTCGCCTGCTTCAGCGAGAGGCTGATCCGGCGCCGGTCGAGGTCGATGTCGATGACCTTGACCAGGATCTCGTCGCCGACGTTGACGACCTGCTCCGGGATCTCCACGTGGCGCTCGGCCAGCTCGGAGATGTGGACCAGACCCTCGATCCCCTCGTCCACGCGGACGAAGGCGCCGAACGGCACGAGCTTGGTGACGCGACCCGGGACGACCTGGCCGATGGCGTGCGTCCGGGCGAACTGGCGCCACGGGTCTTCCTGCGTCGCCTTCAGCGACAACGAGACCCGCTCGCGGTCCAGGTCGACGTCGAGAACCTCGACGGTGACCTCCTGGCCGACCTCGACCACCTCGGACGGGTGGTCGATGTGCTTCCAGGACAGCTCGGAGACGTGCACCAGGCCGTCGACCCCGCCGAGGTCGACGAAGGCGCCGAAGTTGACGATGGAGCTGACGACACCCTTGCGGATCTGCCCCTTGGCCAGCTGCGAGAGGAACTCGGAGCGGACCTCGCTCTGCGTCTGCTCCAGCCACGCCCGCCGCGACAGAACCACGTTGTTGCGGTTCTTGTCCAGCTCGATGATCTTGGCTTCGAGCTCACGGCCGACGTAGGGCTGGAGGTCGCGGACACGGCGCATCTCGACCAGCGACGCGGGCAGGAAGCCACGCAGGCCGATGTCGAGGATCAGACCGCCCTTGACGACCTCGATGACGGTGCCCGTGACGACGCCGTCCTCTTCCTTGAGCTTCTCGATCGTGCCCCAGGCGCGCTCGTACTGGGCGCGCTTCTTGGACAGGATCAGCCGACCCTCTTTGTCCTCCTTCTGGAGGACGAGAGCCTCGACGTGGTCACCAACCGCGACGACCTCGTGCGGGTCCACGTCGTGCTTGATCGAAAGCTCGCGGGACGGGATGACACCCTCGGTCTTGTAACCGATGTCCAGCAGCACCTCGTCACGATCCACCTTGACGATGGTGCCGTCGACGATGTCCCCGTCGTTGAAAAACTTGATCGTAAGGTCGACGGCGGCGAGGAAGTCCTCGGCCGAGCCGATGTCGTTGACCGCGACCTGTGGTGTGGTCGGGCTTGGCGGGCTGGTCACGGTCTCCACGGGTCGAACGTCGGTGGTGCTCGTCAAGGGGTCGGCTCCGACTAGGGGTTGACGTCAGCGCGAGAGCCGGGTCGAACCGCCGGGACGGAGGGACAGAAGACGCGCTACAACGACTTTGCGCTGACAACGACACTGTCAGAACCGATAACGACTGCTCGAGTGGATCCGCTCGGTCTGAGACCCACGGACCCTCGTGCCGACCCCAGTCTAGGGAAGCCCCTCCGGCGAGGTCAACGGGAGGCCGTGGGCAGGCTCACGCGTGCCGCGCCGAGCCGCCCGCTGAACCACCTACCAAGCCGTCTGCCAGGCCGCTTACCGGGCCGCCCGCTGTGCCACCTACCGCTGGCCTGCCTAGCCGGGCCTGCCTAGCCGCCCTCGCGCGTCATCTTATCCGGGGTGTCCGTCTCCGCGAGCACCGGGACGGTTGTCTGGTCAAATACGCCCACCGAGGTGTCGGTTGCCGCTACGCCCGCCCACGGCGTGGCGCCCCCGGCCGGTCCTGCCAGGAGTCTCACGCCCGATCCGGCCGAGTGGCGTGCCCCGGACGGCCCGGTCGCGGTGGGCGCGGGGCCCGCGCCCGGCGCGACCGGCTGGGCCGGCACGGCGCGGTCGGGCTCGGGCTCGGGCTCGCGCGGGCGGGCCAGCCGGGCGAGGCGGGTGGCCGCCACGGTGAGCGGCCGGCGCCGGGCGCGGTTCTTCCACTGCCGAGCCCAGCCCCGTGCCAGGTTCTGGCAGGGACGCTCGACCAGGTAGTAGGTGAGAGTCGCCAGCACCACCGTGACGACGAACACCACGGAGAACAACGGCACGAAACCGACCTGCCAGAGCTTCCAGCCGCTGCGCTCCATCACCACGTCGATGACGGTCTGGTGCCACAGGTAGATGCCGTAGGAGATCGAGCCGAGGAACGTCATGACCCGGCTGGCGAGGAACCGGCGCACGATCCCGCGTCGCTGCGGCCCGAACACGGCCGGCAGCAGCAGGAAGAACCCGAAGAGCCCGTAGAAGAGGTGCTTGCCGAGGTCGGTCCGCACGGTCGCCTGGTAAATCGGCCAGCGCGGCAGCCCGATCTTGTTGCTCGCGATCCAGTAGCAGAGGGCCGCGAGCAGCCAGCAGACCGTCCCCGAACCCGGCAGCGTCGACCAGCGCGGGTGGCGCCCCTGCCGGCCGTACCAGGCCGAGACCACCGCCAGGAACATCCCGAGCGAGAACAGGTCCCACCAGACCGGCAGCCACGCCGGCCAGCCGGCGGTCCAGCCGTGGGCGTGGCCGACCATCCGCCAGTGCACCAGCGTGCCGGTCAGGTAGAGCGCCGCGACGCCGGTCAGCTCCCGCAGCAGCTGGATCCGCGGCGAGCGCACCCGCCGGCCCAGCACCCAGGCGAAGAGCGGGACGAACAGGTAGAAGGCGACCTCGACGTCGAGCGTCCAGGCCTGGGTCAGGCCCTGCAGGGCCCACGCCGGCTGGTAGCCCTGCAGGAACAGCAGGCACTCGGCGAGACCCTTGACGTTGGCGACGATCATCTTGTCGGTGATGACGACCAGGCTGATCACGAAGACCAGCCAGTAGAGCGGGACGATCCGCATGAACCGGCGAATCCAGAACCCGCCGGCGTCCGGGATGTCCTGGCCGCCGCCCTGGTCGGCCAGCGCGAAGTGGCGGGCGACGGAGGGCCGGTAGAGCAGGAAGCCGGAGATCAGGAAGAAGACCGCGACGCCGATCTCGGCCCGGGCGACGTAAGGGCCGAACTTCGTCTGCAGCGTCAGCGTGGTCATGAAACCGGCGTGCACGACCAGCACGAGGATCGCCGCGATGGCACGCAGGCCGTCGAAGCCGGGGAAGACCGTGGTGTCCCGACGAACCGGGACGCTCGGCTGGGCGGCGGCGGCCGGGCCGGTCGTCGCTCCGATGACCGTCGTGCCCCCGTCGACCGCGATGGTCGTCGGATCGTCGGAACGAGCCAGCTGGCGGATGCCCAGGCCGCTCACGGCGCGAGTCGCGGGAAGCTGCGGACCGACACGGTCGGTAAAGTACCAGGACTGTTCCAGGGTGCGCGCGGACGCCGGATCAGTCACGACGCAGCACCGTCGCCAGACGGATCGTGACCTGGCCACCACATCCGTCGCCGAGCCGCCGGCTAGGGCTCGCCGCCGCCGTCGGCCGCGGGGCCGAGCCCGAGGGGCGTCGTCGGTGGCCCGCCGCCGGCCCCGACCGCGGGACCCGGCGGGCGGGAGCGAAGCGGCACCGTCAGCTCGCCGGAACGGAGCGACCCCGCCGGCTCATCGCTCGAGCCGAGCTCCGGCCGGGCGAGCGGAATCACCGGTCGCGGCGGGCCGCTGTGCCGGCCGCGCGGGGTGAACCGGCCGCGGATGGCGGCGAACGCGACGGCGGCGAGCAGCACCACCGCCGGCTCGGCGACGGCCCGGAACCTGCTGGTCCCGTAGACCATCGTCGACGCGACCGTCAGCGCGCCGGGCAGCGCCACGAGCGGCAGCAGCAGCGCCCGGCGCCGGCGCAGCACCACCGAGCCGACGGCGCCCGCCGCCATCAGCAGCCACAGCGAGCCGAGGGCGACCTGGCTGACGCGGATCGGCCGCTGCTCAATCGTGTCGAGCTGGATCTGCTGGAACGGGTGGAACAGGCCCCAGGTCCGGCCGATTCTGGCCAGTGCCACCTTCGGCAGCTCGTGCTCGTGCGCGCCGAGGTAGGTGTAGGCCACCTTCCGGTAGAAGACGTCCCGGTCGGAGCGCTCGGTGGGCGGGTTCGGGATCGCCAGGACGCAGTCGAAGTCCCAGAAGCCGAGCGCGGGCCCCGAGTAGGTCTCGTCACAGGTCGTGACGGCCAGCGTCGTGCCGAGCCCGGTGGAGAGGTACTCGGGCTGATGGAACCTGGTCATGTTGTAGATCGCCCAGGGCGCGATCGCGAGCACGCAGGCGGCGCCCGCGGTCACCAGCAGCGCGACGGCCCGCCGCCACGACGCCAGGCGGCTGTCCCCCCGCGGCCGGGCCAGCAGGATCAGCGGGGTGACCAGGAAGAGCGTGAGCAGGAGCAGTTCCGCCCTGGCGAGCGCGGCCGCCGCGGCGGCGACGCCGAGCAGCGCGGCGTCCAGGTAGCCGCGGCGCTCCCAGTACCGGTAGGCCAGCCACAGCAGCACCGAGCAGGCCAGGATGCCGGTCGTCTCCGACATCACCAGCGGGTCGTTGATCCACATCCCCGGGTAGACCGCGGCGATCGCCGCCGCGACCAGGCCGGCGACCGGCCCGGCGGCCCGGCGGCCGGTCAGCGCCACGAAGAAGACCGCCAGGGTGCCGAGCAGGCACTCGAAGATCTGGTGTTCCAGGAACGTGGTCAGCCCGACCAGCGACGGCAGCGCGAGCAGGGCGCTCGTCAGCGGCGGATGCTGCGCGTCCGCCACGTACCGGTGGTTGATCTTCAGCTCGTAGGGGTCCGGCCAGCCGCGCCCGCTGGCGAAGAGGTTCGCCGCCTGGTGGTAGTACAGCGGGTCGCCGATGACCTGGGCGGGGTGCAGGTAGGCGAACAGGTACCACAGGCGGACACCGAGGCCGACCGCCAGGATCAGCGCCAGCAGCAGCCACCAGCGCCGGGTTGGCCGGGCCGGGCCTGGCCGCGCGGGGTCGCCGATGTCGGACATGCCCCCCAATGCTGGCACGACAGCGGCTTCGCTCACGGCGGGACGGTACCAAGCGCGGTCCCACCCCCCGAGACCGATGGGTGTGACGATTAGGCTTCTTGCGCGGGCCCCGCGAGCCGGCATTCGCCTGTCGGCGATGCCCTGGACTCGGGCGAGCAACTCGCCAGGGACTACCGCATACTTCGCAGAGCGGTCACCGGACACCGGGCCGCCCGTCATCACTGGCGGACGAGCGGGAGGAGGCCCGGCTGAGCGGCAAAGACGCTGAGACGGTCCGGATCTCCGACGCGACCCGGTTCCGCGCGCCCGCCCCGAACCGCCCCGGCCGCTTCGACGACGAGACCGAGGACGGCCGCGACGAGCGGCGCGACCCCGTGGACGGGCACCCCGGCGGCCGCGACGGCGAGGCCGAAGGTGAGGACCGGTTCGCCGGCCGCGCGACCGGGCCAGGCCGCGACGAGGGCGACCTGTCCGGGCCCGACCGGCGTGGCTCGGCTGGCCTGCGCGACCGCGCCGACGGCACCGGCCCCGGCCGGGCGGCCCGCGGCCCCGGCGATCGTGCGCGCACCGGGTACGGCCCGGCGGCCCGCACCGGTCGCGATCAGCAGACCGGTCGCGACCAGCAGACCGGTCGCGACCAGCAGGAGGAACGCGCGCGCGAGGACCGTCCCGGCCGGCGGGCGCCAGGCTGGGACGACGAGGACCGGCGCGACCCGCGCCGTGACGCCGTTGGCCGGCCGGGAAGCGGGCGCCGCGACGACGACCGGCCACCCGCCCGGCGTCCCGACGGCGACCGGCGACCGGTGCGCTGGTCGGACGAGCCCGAGGACGACGAAGGGTTCTCGCCGCCCACGACCCCGGTGCCCCGGGGCCCCCGCTCGCGTACCGGGCCGAGCGACCGGTCCGAGGTGATCGCCCGCCGGCCGGACCCGACGTTCACCCGGCGGCCGGTCGCCGCGCTACCGCCCGGTCGCCCGGCCGTTCCGCCAGCCCGCAGAGAGTCCGCGGCGGAGGCCCGGACCGGCGGCCTGGCTCTGCTCGACCCGAAGGCTGCCCCCCCGGCCAGCTACGCGATCGGGCCTGGAGACGCGGACACCACCGGTACGTTCCTCGCGCCGATCGTGCACTCCCCCGGGCTCGACGGGCTGCGGGCCCTCGCGGTCCTCGCGGTGATCGCCTACCACGCGGGCATTCCCTGGGTACGCGGCGGCCTCCTGGGCGTCGACACGTTCTTCGTGCTGTCGGGGTTCCTGATCACCGGGCTGCTGGTGGCCGAGTACCGGGCGACCCGGCGTATCGACCTGAAGGACTTCTGGATTCGCCGGTTCCGCCGGCTGCTGCCGGCGGTGCTGCTGCTGGTGCTCGCCGTGGCGGCGTACGCCCGCTGGCTGGCGGCTCCGAGCGACGTCCCCAAGATCCGCCTGGACATCCTCGCGACGCTGTTCTACGTGGCGAACTGGCGGTTCGCCCTGTCCGGGCAGAGCTACTTCGACCACTTCTCGGCACCGTCGCCACTGCTGCACACCTGGTCACTCGCGGTCGAGGAGCAGTTCTACGTCCTCTGGCCGCTGATCGTCTTCCTGCTGATGCGCCACAGCGCCCGCACCGCGGACAAGTGGAAGCAGCAACGGCGCAAGGCCCAGTCGGCCGCGCTGTCGGTGGCGGTGCTGGGCGCCGAGGCGAGCTCGCTGATCGGCCTGGCCCTGCTGCTCGCCGGCGTCGACGCCTCGAAGATCTACTACGGCACCGAGGTACGCGTCCAGGCGCTGCTGACCGGCGCGGCGCTCGCCGTCTGGCGGGCGCAGCGCAAAGCAGGGTTCACCCCGCGAGGCAAGAAGGTCCTCGGCCATGCCGGCGGGGTGGCGCTGCTGGCCATGATCGCGCTGTGGGGGACGGTCGACGGGCAGGCGCGTGGCCTGTACGCCGGCGGCTTCCTCGGCGTCGCCGTCATCGTGGGCGTGCTGGTCGCGGCGATCGTCGAGGTCCCGAACTCGCTGGTCGCCAAGGTGCTCTCGGTCCGGCCGCTGACCTACATCGGCAAGATCTCCTACGGCCTGTACCTGTGGCACTGGCCGATCCTGCAGGTGCTCACCGCGACGCGGACCGGCCTGCACGGGCCCGGCCTGCTCGCCGCCCGGATGGGCGCGACGGCGGCCTGCACGCTGCTGTCGTTCTACCTGCTCGAGAACCCGATCCGGCGCCGCCAGATCCGCTTCCCCAAGCCCAGGCTGACCGTGCCGGCGATCGTCACGGCCGTGGTGGCCGTCGCGGTGCTGGCGACCAGCACGACGGCGTCCACCGCCCGCAGCCCCGGCGACCTGGACAAGCTCGCGGCCCAGGTCGAGGGCAGCAACGGCACGGTCCCGACAGGCACGGCGGGCGCCACCGACGAGCCCCCGCTGAAGATGCTGGTCGCCGGCGACTCACTGGCCACGACGCTGGTCGGCAGCCAGTTCACCACCGTCGCCGCGTCGATGAACGTGCAGGTCGCCGACGCTTCGATGCTCGGCTGCGGGGTCGCCCGGCTGCCGACCCGCAAGCTCAACGGCATCGCCGGCCCGACCACGACCGGCTGCGACCAGTGGCCGACCCGCTTCACCACCCGGGTCAACCAGATCAACCCGGACGTCGCGGTGCTCCTCGTCGGCCGCTGGGAGGTCACCGACCAGCTGCTGAACGGGGTGTGGACGCACGTCGGCGAGCCGAAGTTCGACACGTACCTGGCCGGCCAGCTCGATCTGGCGATCACCACGCTGTCCGCGCGCGGCGCCAAGGTGGTCCTGTTCACCACCCCGGCCGTCGCGGCCCGCGAGGGACCGGACGGGACGCAGTTCCCGGAGACCAAGTCCGAACGAGTGGCGCAGTTCAACAAGCTGTTGCGGGAGGCCGCCGGCCGTCATCCAGGGATCGCGAGCATCGCGGATCTCAACGCGGTACTCACGCCGGGCAACCAGTTCACGGACCACATCGACGGGATCCTCACCCGGGACGACGGTGTGCACATTACCGCCGCGGGTGGACGCATCGTGGGCCAGGCGTTGCTGCCGGCGATTGTTAAGCTGGTTGGTCCGACACGCACGGATCGTACTCCCGTGGTGACAGCCACATCCCCCGGCTGACCTGCATGCTTTACCGAGCGCTAATCTCACGACCGGCGGCATGCCGACTCAGACAGGAGAGTGATCGTGCCTCGCGCGCTCATCACGGGGATCACCGGTCAGGACGGCCTGTACCTGGGCGAGCTGCTGACGACGAAGGGTTATGAGGTCTTTGGCCTGGTCCGAGGCCAGTCGAACCCGAAGGTCGCCACCGTCGAGCGGATCATTCCCGGTGTCGAGCTCCTCGAGGGCGACCTGACCGACCTGTCCTCACTGATCAGCGCGGTGGAGATCTCCCAGCCCGACGAGGTGTACAACCTCGGCGCCATCTCGTTCGTCGGACTCTCCTGGAAACAGGCTGAGCTGACCGGCGAGACGACGGGGATGGGTGTGTTGCGAATCCTCGAGGCGCTGCGGATCACGGCCGGCGCCGACGTCTCCCGGATGCGGTTCTACCAGGCCTCTTCGTCCGAGATGTTCGGGAAGGTCCGGGAGACTCCGCAACGCGAGACCACACCCTTTCACCCGCGTTCGCCCTATGGCGTCGCGAAGTGTTTCGGGCATTACCTGACGGTCAACTACCGCGAGTCGTACGGGATGTTCGCCTGCTCCGGCATGCTGTTCAACCATGAGTCGCCGCGGCGCGGAATCGAGTTCGTCACCAGGAAGGTGACCAAGGGCGTCGCCCGGATCGCGCTGGGCCTGCAGGACTCGATCACTTTGGGAAACCTCGAGTCCCGCCGGGACTGGGGCTTCGCCGGTGACTACGTCGAGGCGATGTGGCGGATGCTGCAGCAGGACTCCCCCGACGACTACGTGGTCGCCACCGGCGAGACGCACTCGATCCGCGAGCTGTTGGACGCGTCCTTCGCCCGGGTCGGGATCGCCGACTGGACGCCCTACGTCAAGCAGGACCCGCGCTTCTTCCGGCCGGCGGAGGTCGACCTGCTGGTCGGCGACCCGTCGAAGGCGAGGGACCAGCTGGGCTGGAAGCCCACCGTCACCTTCACGGACCTGGTCGACATGATGGTCGACGCGGATCTCGCGGTGGAGCGGGAGACCGCGGGGCAGGCGCTGACGGTTCGGTGACCGGTCCACCGCTGCGGCCCGACGGGCGAGCCGCGCGCCGGGCCGACCGCCTTCCGCCGTCGGCCCGTGACCCGTCTTCGGCCTACCGCGCGCCGCTCGCGCGAGCCCGCCCGGCCGCGGCTCTCACCGGGGATGCCCCTGGGAACGCCCCCGGGGATGCCACTGGGAATGCCACCGCGACTGCCCCCGAGGCGCACGCGACCACACTGCGTGACAGTAGCAGCATGCCACGGCGACAGGGTGCCACCGACGACGTGCCGCCGAGCTCCCGGCTGCGCGGCGCGCTGCGCGGCGCGACCCCGCTGGCACTGGCCGGGATGCTGGCGAACGTCGCGAACCTCGGCGTCACCCTCGTCATCGCGCGGGCGATGAGCACCCGTTCGTACGGGGCCACCGCCGTGCTCTTCGCGCTTTTCATGGTCGTCTCCATGCCGGGCAGCGCGCTGCTCGTCGGGGTGGTCCGCAGGGTCACGACCTGGACCAGGACCGGTCGGGCCGACCTCGTCGTCGGCTGGGCGGCGCGGGTGCGCTCGGCCGGGCTGCGGACGGTCGTCGTCGTCGCTCTGCTCGCGCTCGCGGTGCGGGGGCCGCTCGCCCACGAGCTCTCGCTGCCCGGGCCCGGCGGGGTCGCGCAGACGCTCACCGCCGGCGCGGCCTGGTGCCTGCTGTGCGTCGACCGGGGCCTGCTGCAGGCCACCCGCCGCTACCGGGAGCTGGCTTCGAACCTGCTGGTCGACGCGGCGGTCAAGGGGGCCGCGACGGTCGGCCTCGTGCTCGCGGGGCTGGGCCAGGCCGGCGCGGCGACCGCCGTACTGTGTGGTGTGGTGGCCGCCCTCGTCCACGCCCGCCTCGCGCTGCGACGGCTGGCGCCGGACGCCTCGTGCCCACCAGCCACTCTGACCGCCGACCCGGCCCCGGCGGCCGGGCTCGGCCCGGTGGCGGCCCGGGAACGGCGGCTGGCCGTCGAGCTGGGGGCCGCGCTGGCCGCGCTGGGATTCCTGGCCCTGCTGCAGAACATCGACGTGCTGATCCAGGGCCGGCTCGCGCCGGCCGAGTCGGGCCAGTACGCCGCGGTCTCCGTCACCAGCAAGGTCCTGATGTTCGGGGCCGTCGTGCTGGCCGGGTTCCTGTTGCCCGAGGCGGCGGACCGGCGCCACCTGGGTGAGCACGCCCTGCACCAGCTCGGCGCGACGCTCGCGATCCTCGTGGCGCCCGCGGCCGTGCTCCTGGCGGTCGCGACCGCCGCGCCCGCCACACTGCTGTCCCTGGCCTTCGGGCCTCGATTCACCGACGCGTCCGGCGCCCTCCTCCCGCTGGCCGGAGCGATGACCTGTCTCGGAGCAACTGTGCTGTTCACCCACTACCTGCTGGCCCTGGGCTCGCGCGCCGTGCTGGTCGCGCTCGGGATCACGGCCACGGCCGCCGCGGGGCTGATCACCCTGGCCGGCGGATCTCCGGTCGCCACCGCGCGGATGGACCTCGCGGTCCAGGCCGTGCTCGCAGTGGTCACCGGGCTGCTCGTCGTCGGCGCGGCCCGCCGCACGACCGCCGCCGCGGCCGCGAGCGCGCCCGTCACGGAGGTGGCCGCATGAGCCAGGCCTTCCAGCTGGGAGCAGCGGATCCGGCCGGATCCGCTGGAACGGGCGACGCCGCGCAGCAGGTCCAGGGCACGGGCCGCCCGGCCGGGGCCGGCGGCGCGATCGGCCTGGCCGAGACGCCCTCCGCCGCGCGGATCGAGGTGCGCGAACCGACGCTCGAGGAGCTGGTCGAGCGCTCCGGCCTGCGCCGGGTGCACATGCTCGCCTGGCGGGACCTGGACGACCCCGAGGCCGGCGGCTCGGAGCTGCACGCTGACAAGGTCGCGGCCGCCTGGGCCGCGGCCGGGGTCGACGTCAGCCTGCGCACCGCGCACGCCCCGGGCCACCTGCCGCAGGCGACCCGCAACGGCTACTCGGTGGTCCGCAAGGCCGGCCGGTACGCCGTGTTCCCCCGCTCCGCGATGTCGGGCGCGCTCGGCCACGGCGGGCCGTGGGACGGCCTGGTCGAGATCTGGAACGGCATGCCGTTCTTCTCGCCGGTCTGGGCGCCCTGCCCGCGGGTCGTCTTCCTGCACCACGTGCACGGCGAGATGTGGCGGATGGTGCTCAAGCCGCCGCTGTCCCAGATCGGCGAGGCGCTGGAAGGCACGATCGCCCCGCAGTTCTACCGGCGGACCAGGGTGCTGACCCTGTCGGAGTCGTCGCGCCGCGAGATCATCGAGATGCTGCGGCTGCCACCGGCGAACATCTCGGTGATCCCGCCGGGCATCGACGAGCACTACGCCCCGCTGGGTGAGCGCTCGCCGCACCCGATGGTGCTGGCCGTCGGCCGGCTCGTCCCGGTGAAGCGGTTCGACGTGCTCGTCGACGCCCTGATCCGGCTGCGCCAGCAGCACCCGACGCTGGAAGCCGTGATCGTCGGCGAGGGCTACGAGCGCCCGGCGCTGGAGGCGAGGATCAGGGCCGCCGGCGCGACCGAGTGGCTGAAGCTGCCGGGCCGGGTCGACGACGAGGGTCTACTGGCCTACTACCGCCAGGCCTGGGTGCTGACCAGCGCGTCCGCCCGCGAGGGCTGGGGCATGACGATCACCGAGGCGGCCGCCTGCGGCACGCCGTCGGTCGTGTCGAACATCGCCGGGCACACCGACGCCGTCGCCGACGGGGTGTCCGGGCTGCTCGTCGAGCCGAACGAGCTGGCCGACGCGCTCGGCCGGGTCATCGGCGACAAGGGCCTGCGCGACCGGCTCACCGCCGGCGCGCTCGCCCACGCCGCCACGTTCACCTGGGCGAACACCGCCCGGCGGACGTTCGCGGCGCTGGCCCAGGAGGCGGCGAAGCACCGCCGTCGCTCGCCGCGCCCCGGTGGCCTGGACCGGCTGCACGGGCCGCTGCGGTGACCTTGACGACCCACGGCCCGACCGGGCCCAACGGCTCGAGCACCGCGACCCTGCCGGCCGACGATCCCACCGAGGACGCGCCGGGCAACGGCGTAGTGGACGGCGGGGCGCAGCGGCGCCGGTGGCGGCTGTGGCGGCCGAGCTGGGCCGCGCTGGTGCTCGCCGCGGTCGCCTACCTGCCGCTGCTGCGCACCTCGCCCGGCGAGATCGGCGCCGACACCAAGGCCTACCTCTACCTCGACCCGGCCCGGCTGCTGAGCCGGGCGGTGTCGATGTGGGACCCCGACGTCGGCATGGGCACGGTCACCCACCAGAACATCGGCTACCTGTTCCCGCAGGGCCTCTGGTACTTCGTGCTGCACGAGCTCGGCTTCCCGATGTGGGTCGCGCAGCGGCTGTGGACCGGCAGCATCCTGTTCGCCGCGGGCGTGGGGGTGCTGTTCCTGCTGCGCTCGTTCGGCTGGCGAGACCGCTACTCGATCGTCGCCGCGTTCGGCTACATGCTCACGCCGTACTCGCTGGAGTACGAGGCGCGGATCTCGGCGATCCTGCTGCCCTACGCCGGCCTCGGCTGGTTCATCGGCATCACCGTGCGTGGCCTGCGCGAGGCCGAGCAGGGCAAGGGCAGCTGGCGCGGCGCGGAGGCCTGGCGCTGGCCCGCCGCCTTCGCGCTGGTCGTCACCGCGGTCGGCAGCATCAACGCGTCCAGCCTCATCCTGATCATGCTGGCGCCGGTGCTGTGGGTGCCGTTCGCGATCTGGGGCACCCGCGAGGCCACGCTGCGCGCCGCGATGGGGATGATCACCCGGGCGGTGATCCTCACCTTCGTCGTCAACCTCTGGTGGATCTCCGGTCTCTACACCCAGGCCGGCTACGGCCTGAACGTGCTGGCGTTCACCGAGACGGTCCAGACGGTGGCCAGCAGCTCGCAGGCCTCCGAGGTGCTGCGCGGGCTGGGGAACTGGTTCTTCTACGGCCAGGACGCGCTCGGCCCCTGGATCAGCCCCGCCGTGAGCTACACCCAGTCGCTGTGGCTGCTGGTCGTCAGCTTCCTGGTGCCGCTGATGGGCCTGTTCGCCGCGACGGTGATCAAATGGGGCCAGCGGGCGTACTTCGTCGCTCTCGTCGTGCTGGGCACCACGGTCTCCGTCGGCGTGTACCCGTACACCCATCCGTCGCCACTCGGCTACCTGTTCAAGACCTTCGCCGAGGACTCGACGGCCGGCCTCGCGCTGCGGTCGCTGCCCCGCGCGGCGCCGCTGGTCGTGCTCGGCCTGGCCGTCATGCTCGCGGGCGCGCTCGGCGCCTGGACCGAGCGACGGGTGGCCCGGGCCGCCGACGCCGACGCCGCGGCCGCCCGTGGCCAGACGGTGGCTCCTGGCCGGATCGGCGGGCGCCACAGCGGCGGCCAGCGCCGGCGCCAGCTGGCCTTCAAGCCCCGGCCGGGTGCTCTGCTGCCGACGGCCGTCACCCTGGTCGTGCTCGCGCTGCTGGCGATCGACCTGGCGCCGCTGTTCCGCGGCCAGCTCATGGAGCAGAGCCTCACCAGGCCGGAGAACGTCCCGGACTACGAGGTCGCGCTCGCGAACGCGCTCGGGGCGAAGGGGAACGACACCCGCGTCCTGGAGCTGCCCGGCGCCGACTTCGCCCACTACCGCTGGGGCACCACGCTCGACACGGTCACCACCGGGCTGACCGACCGCCCGACCGTCCAGCGCGAGCTGATCCCCTACGGCGAGGCCGGCAGCGTCGACCTGATCCGCTCGCTGGACCGCCGTCTGCAGGAGGGCGTCTTCGAGACGGCGTCCATCAACGACATCGCCAAGCTGATGGGCGTCGGCGACGTCGTGCTGCGCAACAACAACGCGTACGAGGAGTTCCGCGGGCCACGGCCGCGCGCCGACTGGCAGCTGTTCACCTCGCCGGTCCCGAACGGCCTGGGCAAGCCGACGACCTACGGGCCGCCGGTGTCCGAGGACACGAAGATCCCGTACGTCGACGAGATCACGCTCGGGACCGACCCCACGGTGGCGGAGCCGCCGCAGCTGGCGGACTTCCCGGTCACCGACCCGACCCCGATCGTGCGCACCGCGACCACGCAGGGCCCGCTGCTCGTCAGCGGCAACGGCGAGGCGCTGGTCGACGCGGCCGCGACCGGGCTGCTCGACCCGGTGGTCGACAACAACCGGGCCGTCCTTTACACGGCGGCGCTCGCCAACGACCCGGCCGGGCTCAAGCAGGCGCTGGACGACGGCGCCGAACTGCTCGTCAGCGACTCCGACCAGCTGCGCGCCGAGCGCTGGACCGGCATCCGGGAGAACTTCGGCTACGTCGAGCAGCCGGGCATCGGCCCGCTGAAGAAGGACCCGAACGACAACCGGCTGCCGCTGTTCCCGGACCAGACCACCGCCGACCAGACCGTCGAGGTGCTGACCGCCCCCGGCCAGACGCCCCAGGTCGCCTCGGTCACCGCGTCCAGCTACGGCAACACGTTCGCCTACGGTCCGGCCGACCGGCCGGTGCACGGCATCGATGGCGACCTGACGACGGCCTGGCGGGTCGGCGCGTTCACCGACCCGGCCGGCGAGCGCTGGCAGACGACGCTCGCCGCGCCCACGACCACCGACCACGTCACGCTCACCCAGCCGCTGACGGGGCCGCGCAACCGGTGGATCACCAAGGCGACGCTGACGTTCGACGGCGGCTCGCCGGTGACCGTGGACCTCGGCGACGTCTCCAGGACGTCGGCGGGCCAGGTCGTGACCTTCCCGTCCCAGAAGTTCACCACCCTGACGATCCGGATCGACGCGACGAACTACGGCCGGCTCCCGAACTACAACGGCCTGTCCGCCGTCGGCCTGGCCGACGTGAAGATCCCCATGGCGAATGGCCAGCCGGCAGTCGCGCAGGACCTGCTGCGGATGCCGACCGACCTGCTCTCCACCGCCGGCGCCGGCTCGCTGGACCACCAGCTGGTGCTGACGATGACCCGGGACCGGGCCAACCCGGCCGAGCCGTTCAAGGAGGACACCGAGTCGACGATCGACCGGGTGTTCACCCTGCCGACGGCCCGGACGTTCAGCCTGACCGGCACGGCCCGGATCTCCTCGTACCTCCCGGACACCACGGTCGACACGCTGCTCGGCCGGCCGGCACAGGCGCCGGTGATCCTCTCGTCGGGCCGGCTGCCCGGTGACCTGGGCTCCCGCGCCTCGGCCGCCTTCGACGGCGACCCGAACACCGCCTGGCAGCCGGGCTTCGGCCAGCAGCAGGGCGGCTGGATCCAGCTGACCACCCAGCAGGGCCAGGCACCCGTCGAGCTGTCCACCGGCCAGTTCACGTTCGTGACCGACGGGCAGCACTCGGTGCCGACCCAGCTGGGTGTCATCGTCGACGGCCAGAAGGTCGGCGAGGTGACCGTGCCGCCGCTGGCCGACACCGCGAAGCACGGCGCCACCAGCACGGTGACCCTGCCGCTGCCGGCGGCCACCGGCCGGACCGTGCGGTTCGTCGTCGACGGCGTCCGGCAGGTGACCACCAAGGACACGATCTCCGAGGGCGTCTCGATCATGCCGGTCGGGATCGCGGAGGTCGACCTGCCCGGCGTGCTCGGGACCGGCACCACCGCGGGAATGGCTGCGCCGCATGGCCTGGACTCGAACAGCTGCCACACCGACCTGCTGACCGTCGACGGCCAGCCCGTCGGCCTGCGGGTCGTCGGCACGTCGAAGGACGCGGCCGACCGGCTCGGCCTCGACGTCGTCACCTGCGGCACCCCGGTCCGCCTCGGCGCCGGTGACCACGTGCTGCGGACCGCGAACGGGGCGGACACCGGGTTCGACCTGGACCGGCTGGTGCTCGCCTCCGACGTCGGCGGGACCACCTGGCCGGACGCGACCTCGTTCAACGCGCTGGACACCTCCCAGGCCCAGCGGCAGACCGACCTCGCGACCCGGCCGGCCAGCGCCTCAGCGACGGCGGCGGCCACGGGCACGGCGGCCACGCCGAAGGTCCACGTCGACGTCGCCAGCGCGACGACGTTCGTGCTGAGCGTCACCGGGGCCAAGCCCGGCCAGCCGTTCTGGCTGGTGCTCGGGCAGAGCCTGTCCGCCGGTTGGCACGGCAAGATCGACGACAACACCGACCTGGCAGCGCCCCAGCTGATCGACGGCTACGCGAACGGCTGGCGGGTGAACCCGACGTCGGACAGCTTCAAGGTCCAGCTGACCTGGACGCCGCAGCGGGTCGTCTACGCGTCGCTGACCGTCTCCGTCGTCTCGGCGGTGCTGTGCCTGGCCCTGCTCGGGGTGACGGGCCGGCGGCGGCGGCGGGCCGGCTGGCCGCGCACGCCGGCCGACCTGCCCAGGCTGGACTCGCCGTTCGCGGCCACCCAGCGGATCGGCCTCCCGCAGGTCGGGCTGCTGGTCCTCGGGCTCCTGGCGGTCGGGACGTTGATCGTGAACCCGGTGGCGGGGGCGGTCACCGCGGCGGTCACGCTGGTCGCGGCACTGGCCCCACGCGGTCGGGTGCTGCTGCGGGCCGGCGCGGTCGGGGCGCTGCTGGTCAGCGTCGCCTATGTGCTCCAGGTGCAGGCCCGCTACCACCTGCCCGTGAACGGCGACTGGGTGTCGCAGTTCTCCAAGGTCGCGACCCTGTCGTGGCTCGCGGTGCTGTTCCTCGGGGCTGACGGCGCGCTGACGGTGCTGCAGGGCCGCGCCGCCAGGCGGCGGCTGGCCGCGGCGACAGGTGGCGGGCCGGGCGACGTGGACGTCGTCGCGGGCACCGGACCGACGGCACTTCCCGGCGAGCCCGACGCGGCGGCGGAGGCCGGACCGACAGCGGCTGCCACGCCGCAGCCACCGCCGACAGACGGCGCGGACCCCGGACCGACCGGCTAGGCCGGCGCGGCCACTCGGCCGCGCCCACCTGGCGCCCGCCCAGGGCACCCAGCCCGGGGCGGATGGGAGATCAGCGGGCCCGGTGCGTCGTGTCGGCTGGGCGGGGTCGGCGGGCGGGCCGGCCATCGTGGTCGCCGCCGACGCGGCCGTCGCCCGGCGTCGAGCCGAGGTCGCCCCGGGACCGGGTGTCGTCCGTGCCGGCCGAGCACGGCCGGGCGGACGGGCCCGAGGCGCTGGCCGCGTCGGCGCGGTCGCCGAGCACGGCGGCGCTGCCGCGGCCCGAGCCACGTGGCCAGCCATGGCCGTTGGGCGAGGTGGGGCTGTCGGGAGAGGCGGGGCCGGTGTGAGGAGCTGGGCCGGCGGCCTTGCCTGCGGCGGTGAGCAGCCGTTCGAGGGTGTGCCGGCCCTGTCTGGTGAACAGCGTGACCGCGCGAAGCACGGCCGGGTCGAGGCTGCGCATCGGCCGGACCCACCGAACCGCGACCAGGCCCTGCGCGCCGCCCTCGCCCAGCAGCGGCACCATCAACGCGGACGCGACCTCCATCTTGCGTGCCATCGACGACGAGAGCACGGTGCTCGCCTGGGCGTCCGGGACGAACACCGGCCGGCGTGATCCCGCCACCTGGCGCACGACCTCCTCGGCCTCCAGCGTGGTGCGCATCCCGACCGCGGAGACCGGCCGGGCGCCCTCGGCGACGGACAGTCCGGTGATCCGGAAGACGGACGAGCCAGGAAGGTCGGGCAGCATGACGGCCGCCGTGTCCGCGCCACAGAGCGATCGGACCGTGGCCGCGAACACGCTGGCCGCTGCCGCCAGGTCGTGGCGGTCCCAGTACCGCTCCAGCCGGTCCAGACCGGCCTCGACCTCCTTGAGCAACAGCCGTTCCAGCCGGGCGTCGAGCAGCCGCATGGTGTGCGCGGCGAGTTCCTGGAGGGCGACGCGCTGGGCGCTGGTGAGGCGGCGGGGCACCCGGTCGGAGACGCTCAGCGCGCCCAGGACCCGGCCCTCCGAGGTCCGCAGCGGCGCGCCGGCCACGAAGATCACATGCGCCGGCTCGATCCGGGCGAGGTGGGCATAGCGCAGGTCACGGGTGGTGTCGGTGATCTCGAGGAACTCACCGGAGGCCACGATGTACGAGCCGGGGCCGACCCGGGCGCCGAGATCGGTCAGCTCCACGCCGTGGACGGCCTTGAACCACTCCCGGTTGGCGTCGATGAAGACCAGGTAGCCGTACCGGCAGTCGGTGACCTGCGCGGCGAGCGCCGCCAACGCGTCGAACTCGGGCTCCGGCTGCGTGTCGAGGATGCGGTAGCGGCGCAGCGCCGCGAGGCGTTCGGCCTCGTCCGGCGGGTTGGGCGCGGTCATGCCCGTCTTGACCCACAGCTCGGTGGTCTCGTCGGGCACCACGAGCCGGGCCGCCTTCCGCACCGCGACGGCGGGGCTTTCGTTCTCCTCCTCGACCGTCGGGCGCTGCGTCTCCGACATCGTTGTCTCCGGCATCGCCACCGTCGGCGTAGCCTCGGCCGCGGGCACGGTCACCCCGGCCGGCGCCTCGGCGTCCTCGCCCGAGGCCGCGACAGGCCGGTAGCCACCCCGCAGCAGCGCCGCGAGCTCGGCGGCCGGCAGCGGCGGCGAGAGGGCGTCGCCCTGCAGCAGGTCGACGCCCAGCTCGATGAGCATCCGGGCGGACTCCTCGTCCTCGACACCCTCTCCGACGACGCGCAGGCCGAGCCGGTGGCCGAGGTCGATGACCGAGCGGACGATCGCGACGTCCGGCAGACTGCCGCGGGCGTCCGCGACGAAGCCCTTGTCGATCTTCATCTCGTCGAACGGGAGCGCCTTGAGGATCTCCATCGAGCTGTAGCCGGTGCCGAAGTCGTCGAGCGCGAGCTTCACCCCGGCGGTCCGCAGCTCGCCGAGCATGGTCGCGGCCCTGGCGGGCTGGGAGATGAGCGCGCTTTCGGTGATCTCCAGGGTCAGCATGTCCGGCGACAGGTCGTGGGCCTCGAGCCGGCGGGTGATCAGCCGGGGCAGGTCGTCGATGACCAGCATGCGGGCGGACAGGTTGGCCGAGACCGGGATGTGCAGGCCCTCGCGCACCCAGGCGGCGCACTGGCCGAGCACCTCGTCCAGCTCCCACCAGGTCAGGTCGATGATCAGGGTGGAGCGTTCGGCCATCGGCAGGAACGAGCCCGGTGGCAGCAGTCCGCGCTCCGGGTGGCACCAGCGGACCAACGCCTCGACGCCGGAGACCCGGCCGGTCGCCGCGTCCTGCAGCGGCTGGTAGTACAGGACCAGTTCGCGGTTGGCGATCGCCCGGCGCAGCTGGGCGTGCAGCGCCAGCTCCCAGGAGCGCACGCCGACCGTCCCGGCCATCCCGCTGGTCCACACCCCGACCCGGGCACCGTCCCGTTTGGCGTTCGCGAGCGCGGCGTCGGCGCACGGCAGCAGCGCGGCGAGCCGTTCGCCGTTGCGCGGCGCGGCCGCCATGCCCGCGGTCGACTCGAGCTCGACGTCGATGCCACGGATGCGGACCAGGCCGTCAAGCTGGTCGAGCACCTCGCGGCCGAGGCGCCCGAGCCGGTCGCGGCGCTCGTCGTCGTCCTCGGTGGTCAGCACCTCGCCGGGCAGGATCAGGACGAACTCGTCGCCGCCGAGCCGGCCGACGAACAGCGGTGTCGGGCTGACCCGGCGCAGCAGGTTGGCGAACTCCCGCAGCGCCTCGTCGCCGGCCTGGTGGCCGAGCGCGGTGTTGATCTCGCGGAAGCGGTTCACGTCGAGCACCATCAGGATCGCCGAGCGGCCGGCGAGCAGCATCTCGGCGATGGCCGGCTCGGAGGCGTGCATCATGCCGGCGCGGTTCGTCAGCCCGGTCAGCGGGTCGTTGAAGGCCTGGCCGCGGCCCCAGCCGAGGAAGCCGGAGGCGAAAGCCGCGGCGCCGATCGTGCTCAGGAGGCAGGAGACGTAGGTCAGCGGGATGGCGGTCAGGCCGCCGCGGACGCCCATGGCGACGGTGAGGGCGGCGCAGATCGCGCCGGTCACGGCGACCGCCGGGCCGCGCCGGGAGGAGACCAGGCCGGCGTAGCTGCCGGCCCACGGGAACCAGAGCAGGAAGGCCAGCGGCGCGCGGGAGCCGTCGCCCCCAAGGATCGCGGTCGTCATGGCCGCCGTCATCGTCAGCGACACGACGAGCGCCTGCCGACGCACGTCGTGGCGCCGGTCGAGCAGCAGGTAGGCCAGCGTGGCGGCCGAGACCACCAGGGCCGCGAAGGTCGCGGGGAGCATCTGGACCTCGGACGGCGCCACGAGCATGACGATGAGGAACAGCGTGCCGACCAGCGGGAGCGCAAGGAGATAGCCGCTCCGCCGGACCGCCGCGCGCATCGCTCGCATCGCCAGCCCTCCCCGTGCCCGGACACGCGAGAGCGGGACGCCGCCGTGGCGTCGGGGAGCATCCCTGCGCGCCGTGCGACGTGCCGCCGGCCAGGGCAACCCGTCCTTCATGGGGCGCGGTGCCGAACCGCACCGTCTCACTCCAACTACACAGCCCGTACCCAGCCAGTCACACCATCTCCCGCGCGGACCGCAGGGTAACCCGCCCCGACCACCCACCCTGCGCCCGCGCCGAATATCTGTCCACTCCTCGAATCCACCCACTCACGCTCCGCGTCCGAGGGAGAGGAGCTGGCCGGCCCGCTTCCGCAAGATACGGAATCAACCGGACAACCGGGCCCGTTTCCGCCACCCCGCTGCTACGGAAAGAAGACCGCGGGGCGCGGCTCGGCCGCTTCGGGGCGGATCCGCGGCCACGCGGGCGGCCCGCGTCGACCAGGATCCGCGGGCGGCGTCCTAGTGGGCGGCGTCGTCCCAGGTGTGGCCGGAGCCGACCGAGACCTCCAGCGGGACGGACATGGTGTACGCGTTCGCCATCTCGGCGCGGACCAGGGTCTCGGCCTGCTCGCGCTCGCCCGGGGCGATCTCCAGGACGAGTTCGTCGTGGACCTGCAGGAGCAGGCGGGACCGCAGCCCGGTGTCACGCAGGCCGCGGTCGACACCCAGCATCGCGATCTTGATAATGTCCGCGGCCGAGCCCTGGATCGGCGCGTTGAGGGCCATGCGCTCCGCCATCTGGCGACGCTGGGAGTTGTCGCTGGTCAGGTCGGGAAGGTAGCGGCGGCGACCGAGAATGGTCTCGGTGTAGCCGTCCTTGCGGGCCTGGTCGACCACGCCGCGCAGGAAGTCGCGTACCCCGCCGAACCGGGCGAAATAGGCCTCCATCTGGTCCCGGGCCTCGTCCGGGTGGATGCCGAGCTGGGTGGCCAGGCCGTAGGCGGACAGCCCGTAGGCCAGGCCGTACGACATCGCCTTGATCCGGCGGCGCAGCTCCGGGTCGACCTCGGCGACCGGCAGGTTGAACGCCTGGGCCGCGACGAAGGTGTGCAGGTCCTCGCCGGAGGCGAACGCCTCGATCAGGCCGGCGTCACCGGAGAGGTGCGCCATGATCCGCATCTCGATCTGCGAGTAGTCCGCCGTCAGCAGCGTCTCGTAGCCGGGGCCGACCACGAAGGCCCGGCGGATCTGGCGGCCCTCGGCGGTCCGGATCGGGATGTTCTGCAAATTCGGGTCGGTCGAGCTGAGCCGGCCGGTGGCCGCGATCATCTGGTTGAAGGTCGTGTGGATCCGGCCCGCGTCGTCGATCATCGGCAGCAGCGACTCGACGACCGTCTTGAGCCGGGCCACGTCGCGGTGGCGCAGCAGCGTCGGGATGAGCGGGTGCTCGGACTGGGTGGCCAGCCAGGCGAGCGCGTCCGCGTCGGTGGTGTAGCCGGTCTTGATCTTCTTGGTCTTGGGCAGGCCCAGCTCCTCGAACAGGATCTGCTGGAGCTGCTTGGGCGAGCCGAGGTTGAACGGCCGGCCGACGATCTCGTGGGCCGCCTCGACGACCTTGGTGACCTCGGTGCCGTACTGGGACTGCAGGTCGGCCAGGTACTCGGCGTCGGCGGCGATACCGGCCCGCTCCATGCCGGCGAGCACGGTCAGCAGCGGCAGCTCGATGTCACGCAGCAGCGTGGCGGCCGAGCGGCGCTCCAGGTCACCGTCGAGCGCGTCGGCCAGCTCCCCGACGGCCCGGGCCCGGACCACGTCGACCTCGGCCTCGGCCGACTCCTCGACGCCCTCGACCTCGACGTCGAGGGTCAGCTGGCCGTCGGACGGCGCCTCGTCGGCCTTGAGCTCCCGGTGCAGGTAGCGCAGCACCAGGTCACCCAGGTCGAACGAGCGCTGGCCCGGCAGCGCCAGGTAGGCCGCCAGCGCGGTGTCGCTCGTGACGCCGGCCAGGGTGAAGCCCAGCTCGGCCAGCGCGAGCATCGGGCCCTTGACGTCGTGGGCCGCCTTGGGCTTCGACGGGTCGGCGAGCCAACCGGCGAGCGCCTGCTCGTCGGCCGGTGTGACCTGGGTCGGGTCGATCCAGGCCGCTTTGCCCTCGGGCGGGGCCAGGGCGATGCCGGCGATGGTCCCGGTGCCCCGGCCCCAGCCGCCGCGCAGGTGCAGGCCGGTGCGGGAGCCGCCCGTGGTGTGCTCGGCGAGCCACTCGGTGACGTCGCCGGGCGCGAGCACGTCGAACTCGACGGCGAAGCCACCGTCGCCGGCGGCAGGCTCGACGACCGCGAGCGCCTGGTAGAGCCGCTCGCGCAGCACCCGGAACTGCAGCGTGTCGAACAGGGTGTGCACGGCCTCCCGATCCCAGGGCACCAGGCGCAGGTCGGCGGGGTCCCGGTCGAGCGGGACGTCGCGGGCGAGCTCGGTGAGGCTCCGGTTGCGGATCACGTTGCCGAGGTGGTCCCGCAGCGACTGGCCGGCCTTGCCGCTGACCTCGTCGGCCCGGTCGACCAGGTCGGCCAGGCTACCGAACTGCTGGATCCACTTGGTGGCGGTCTTCTCGCCGACTCCGGGGACCGACGGCAGGTTGTCGGACGGGTCACCGCGCAGCGCCGCGAAGTCCGGGTACTGCGCCGGGGTCAGGCCGTACTTGGCCTCGACCTCCTCCGGGGTGTACCGGACCATGTCGCTGATGCCCTTGCGCGTCATCAGGACGGTGATCTGGCCCGTGACGAGCTGGAGGGCGTCGCGGTCCCCGGTGACGATGAGGACGTCCATGCCGGCGGCCTCGCCCTGGGTCGCCAGCGTCGCGATGATGTCGTCCGCCTCGTAGCTGGCGGCCGAGAGGCTCGGCACCGCCAGCGCGTCGCAGACCTGGTGGATCAGGCTGATCTGGCCGACGAAGTCGCTCGGGGTCTCGGCCCGGCCCGCCTTGTACTCGGCGTACTGCGCGTGCCGGAAGGTCGGCGCGGGCAGATCCCAGGCGACCGCGACGTGGGTCGGCTGCTCGTCGCGCAACGCGTTGATCAGCATCGAGGTGAAGCCGTAGACCGCGTTCGTCGGCTGCCCCGTCGTGGTCGAGAAGTTCTCCACCGGAAGCGCGAAGAAGGCCCGGTAGGCCAGCGAGTTCCCGTCGAGCAGCAGCAGGCGCGGCACCCCTGGGGTCGGCGCCGGCCTGGCGGCCGAGGCCGTCGTGCGCGCCGCGGGCCTGGCCGCGGCGCGTGAGCCCGGCGTCCGCGTGGCCCGCCGCGCGGGGGCCTTGGCCGGCGCCTCGGTGGCCGCCGCCGCTGGCGCCTCGGTGGCTGGCTCCGCCGGGGTCGGGGCGTCGGCGACCAGGGTCGCGTCGGCCAGGTCTGGGCTGCTCGTCGAACCGGACACCCAGCGAAGTCTAGGCGCCCCTACCGACAATCCCGGACAGTGGCTGATCCCCTGGCCGAGGACACCGTGGTCCCGTCGAACGACGAGTTGGCGCCACCGCGACCTAGGCTCGGACGATGACTGTGGAGACCGATCCGGCGGACGCCGCCGGGCCGAGCGAGCCCACCGACCTGCTCGCGCAGCTGAACACCTACCGGGGGGAGCTCCCTCAGAAGCTGGGCATCGAGCTGCTCGAGGCCACGCCGGAACGGGTGGTCGGCCAGATGCCGGTCGAGGGCAACCGACAGCCCTACGGGCTGCTGCACGGCGGCGCCTCCGTGGCGCTCGCCGAGACCGTCGGCTCGATCGCAGCGATGCTCAACGCCGGCCCGGGCCGGGCGGCCGTCGGCCTGGACATCAACGCCACCCACCATCGGGCGCTGACCTCGGGCACCGTCACGGCCGTGGCGACCCGGATCCACGCCGGCCGCTCGGCCGCGATGTTCGACATCCACATCACCGACGAGCAGGGCCGCCCGGTCTGCACCAGCCGCCTGACCTGCCTGCTGCGCGACCAGCCGCCCGCCGGTGGCACGATCCCCGGCCGCGGCTGAGCCAGCCCCACGGCCGGCGGGAGCCCTCGGCCGGGCCCGACTCAGCCCATCCGTGGGTAAGGCCGGGACCGGCTGGCCTGGCCTGGCGCGCCGCGTCGTCGCGCCAGCGGTGACACCCGGGGACGGTCTTTGGTGCCGTCCGGACCTTCCCCGCGCCCGGACGTTTTCTACTCGGCCGACCCCCGGGTCCACCACCGGAAGAGACGGTAAGAGCGTTGAGTAACCAGGTCAACACGGCCCGCGCATGTCCGTCGACTGTTGTGACTTCTCCGGCAACGCCGGCATTCCACTAGCTCATTGCGCTTCGCTGCCGACAGGCCCTCGAACCGGTCACGACGGAACCGTCAGGGCGCCGTCACCGCGGTGCCGAGGTAGGCCTCGACGACGGCCGGGTTGGCGCGGACCTCGTCAGGGGTGCCGGTGGCGATCACCTTGCCGAAGGTCATCGCCAGGACCGTGTCGGCGACGGCGGCGACCAGCCGGATGTCGTGCTCGATGAGCAGGATGCTGACGCCGCGAGCCCGGATCTGGCCGATCAGCTCGACCAGGTCGCGCCGCTCGGCCGCGGTGGCGCCGGCGGCCGGCTCGTCCAGCAGCAGGAGGGACGGCCTGGTGCCGAGCGCCCGGGCGATCTCCAGCCGGCGCTGGGCACCGTAGGGCAGGCTCGCCGCCGGCTGCCCGGCCCGGTCGGCCAGGCCGACGAACTCCAGCAGCTCCCAGCTGGCCTCCGCGACCGCGCGGGCCTCCCGGCGCACGAACGGCAGCGGCAGCAGCGCCCGACCGGCCCCGACGCGCGCCCGCACCTCGACGCCGACCCGCACGTTGTCGAGTGCCGTCAGGTCGCCGAACAGCCGGATGTTCTGGAACGTGCGGGCGATGCCCAGCCGGGCCACCCGGTGCGCGGACCGGCCCAGCAGCTCGACCGGCTTGCGCGCGACGTCCGGCGCGCCAGCGTCCCGTCCCGGGCCGGCCTCGTCCGGTGGCGGCGGGCCGCCGGGAGGTTCGCCCTCCACCGCCGGTGCCGCGCCGGCCGGGGACGCCCAGGAGCCGACGCCCGGGACCCGGGTCGGCCAGAAGTGGGCGCTGCCCCGGCGGGGCTTGTAGGTGCCGGTGAGGCAGTTGAACAGGGAGGTCTTGCCGGCGCCGTTCGGACCGATCACGGCCAGCACGGTCCCGCGCGGCTGGCGCAGCGAGACGTCGTCGAGGCTGGTCAGCCCGCCGAACCGGAGCGTGAGGCCGGCGACGTCGAGAATCGGCCGGGACGGGGCCTGCGAACCGGGCGACGGCACCGTCGTCGCGTCCGGTGCCCAGTCGACCCGCGGACCGGGCCGGGCTGGCACGACCGGCGGCGGCAGGGCCGCGCGGCCGCGTGGCGCCGGGATCGACCCCCCGGACCCGCTGGGCGGCTCTGGGACGGCGGGCCCGGGAACGGGCGGTTCGGAGTCGGTCATGCCCTGGCCTCCCGGGGAACGGTCGGAACCTCGTCGTCCGGACCGGCCCCAACCGGGTTTCGCCGCTGGGCCGAACCGTGCCCGGCGGTGCCTGGCCTGGGCGGTGGGACCGGACTGGCCCCGAGCGGGCGCGGCGGCAGCAGGCCCTGCGGCCGGAACACCATCATGATCATGACGATGGCGCCGAAGTAGATGAAGCGGTCGGCCGCCGGCACCCGGTCGCGCAGGAAGAACGCCAGGCCCTGCAGCACGACGGCGCCGACGACGACGCCGAGCCGGGAGCCCATCCCGCCGAAGATGACGACCGTGAGCACCAGCAGGGAGGCCTGCAGGCTGAAGGTCTGCGGGTTGAAGAACTGCTTCGTCGCCAGCACCACCCCGGCGAAGCCGGACACCGAGGCGCCGATCGCGAACGCCAGCAGCTTCATCCGCATGGTCCGCACCCCGGTGGCCTCGGCGGCGATCTCGTCCTGGCGGATCGCGGCCCAGGCCCGCCCGGTCCGCGACCGCTCCCAGACGCCGAGCACGGCCATCACGAGAATGACCAGGACCACCAGCAGGTAGTAGTACGGCAGGGGTTCGAGGCCCCACGCGTAGTGGAAACCGCCGACGTGGACGGACAGCGGCGGCACGCCGAACACGCCGCGGGCGCCACCGGTGATCCCGTCGGCGTTGTTCGCGAGCAGCTGGACGATCTCGCCGAAGCCCAGCGTGACGATCGCCAGGTAGTCGCCGCGCAGCCGCAGCGTCGGCGCGCCCAGCGCGATCCCGGCGAGCGCCGCGACGGCGACCGCGACCGGCATCGCGAGGAACGGGTTGATCCGCACCACGGCGTGCCACGGCATCGCCGTCGCGGAGCACAGGTAGGCGGCCGTGTAGGCGCCGATCGCGAAGAAGGCGATGTAGCCGAGGTCCAGCAGGCCCGCGTAGCCCACGACGACGTTGAGGCCCAGCGCGAGCAACGCGTACAGCCCGATGTCGTTGACCATCGACTGCTGCGCGGCCGTCGACACGACCAGCGGGGCGGCCACAGCCGCGGCCAGCGCCAACGCGTACCCGGCCGTCCGGCCGCGCCGCCGCGCCCGACGTCCGCCAGCCGTCGCCGGGGCCCGGGGCTCGCTGGCGAGGGCCCGCGCCCCGCCGGTCTGGTCGCGGCCGGCCTGGGCCGGGACCGTCCATTTCGACCTGGCCGCCCAGGTCCGGTGCCACGGCGCCACCTCGGGCGCCGCCGCGCGCTCGCGGGAGCTGGCGAGTGGGTCCCCTTCCAGGAGCGTCTCCCCCGCCCCCTCGGAGGCCCTGGCCTCGGCGGCCTGCCTGCTCGGTCGGGACAGCGCGTCGGCGAGGGACTGCCGCTCGGGCGGCGCGGCGGCCGGCCGGCCAGCCAGCCGGGCGCGCCTGCGCCGGCCCGCCGGCGGCAGCGCCAGCCGCGCGCCGTGACGGGTCGCGCCGGCCAGCTCACGCACCGCCCGGGTCAGCCGTCGCACCCGTCGGCGGTGGTGGCGGCGGCGCAGCCCCGCGCGGTCCCGGACCCCGGCGGCGCGCTCGCGGGCCCGGTCGGCCGCCCGGCGCGGCGGGCCGGCGAGCCACCCGCGCAGCCAGGGCGACCAGGTGACCCCGAGCCAGGCCAGGACGGCCGCGGACAGGAAGAGCGCGCCGCGGGCACCCGCCAGCGAGCCCCGGGCCCCGGCCAGCGGCCGGTCGCCGTCGCCGGACGGCCCGGTCGCCAGCGCCGCGATCAGGGCGAGAACCAGGCATCCGCCGAGCCGGCGCCACCCGCTGAACCGGCCGTCACCCGTCCGGGCCTGCCCGCCCCGCGCCGGCTCGGCCAGCGCCGCCGCCGCGCGGCCCGAGGACGGTCCGGCCTCGGACGGTGGCCAGGCCGGCGGCTGTTCCGACGGGTGCGCCCCGGCGGAGCCCAGCCGTTCGACCAGAACCCGTACGTCCGGCAGTCCGAGGTCGCCGTCGACGGTCTCGGGCGGCTCGTCGGAGCCGGGGCCGGTGGTTGTCACGCGGGGCGTCCGAGCCGGGCGCCGAGCAGGCCGGACGGGCGTAGCAGCAGCACCCCGACCAGGACGACGAACGCGATGACGTCCTTGTAGGAGGCCTCCAGCAGGTAGCCGCCGAAGCTCTCGACCACGCCCAGGAGCAGGCCGCCCAGCACGGCGCCGCGCACGTTGCCGATGCCGCCCAGCACCGCGGCGGTGAACGCCTTGATCCCTGGGACGAAGCCCATGGTGTACGAGGCGTTGAAGGTCATCGCGTAGAGGAAGCCGCCGGCGCCGGCCAGCAGGCCGCCGAGCACGAACGTCGCCACGATCACCCGGTCCACGTCGACGCCGAGCAGCGTGGCGGTCTCGGCGTCCTCGGCGACCGCGCGGATCGACTGGCCCAGCCGCGTCGCGCGGACCAGCCGGTCGACGACAAGCAGCATCGCGAGCGCGGTCGCGCCGATCACCAGCGTGAGGGTCGAGACCGACGCTCCCCCGACCCGGAAGACCGTCCCGTCGCGGAACAGCGGCGGCACCGGCACGTTCTGGCGGCCGAACTCCTTGCCGGCCAGGTTGAACGCGAACATCGACGCGCCGATCGCGCTGATCAGGTACGCCAGCCGGGGCGCGCCGCGCCGCCGCAGCGGCCGGTAGGCCGCCCGCTCCAGCGCGAGCGCCGCGAGCGCTCCGGCGAGCCCGCCCGCGACGAGGCCGACGGCGACGAGGCCGACCGCGGCCAGGCCGCCGGGCGGGGCGCCGGCGCCGCCCGCTCCCCCGGGCACGAACGCTCGGGCCGCGAACAGGCCGCCGAACGCGCCCAGCATGAACACCTCGCTGTGCGCAAAGTTGATCAGTTGCAGCACCCCGTAGACAAGCGTGTACCCGAGCGCGATCACCGCGTACAGCGCGCCGACGGTCAGGCCGTCGACAGCGAGCTGCGCGATCGGCTCACCGCTACTCACGGCCCGCACCAGGCCCCAGGTCCCGGCCCGGACCTGGCCCCAGGTCAGGGCCCGCGTCTGGCCCCACGTCACGGCCCGGACCCGACCAGGGGCGCGGCCGGGCGCCACCGACGCCCCAGCGGGCCGACCGCACCCGTCCCTCCCAGCTGGAGGCCAGGTCGGTCAGGCCGGGTTCGGCCGGCGCGGGATCGGCGTGCCCCGGCCGGGCCGGAACGACCGGCGCCCCCGCCGGCCCCGCCCCGGGGGGGGGGGCGGCGGGGGGCCGGCGCCCCGCGGCCCG
>NZ_JADWYX010000116.1 GCF_016786355.1 Frankia sp. AgB1.9 | reverse complement strand
GCACCCTCGCCGTCGTCACCGCCCTCGACCCGGTCGAGCAGACCCTCACCGTGCGCACCGACGAAGGCGAGACCATCGGCTACGACTTCACCGAGCTTGATGAGCTCGTCCACGCGTACGCGCTGACGATCCACCGCTCCCAAGGCAGCGAATACCCGGCCGTTGTCATCCCGGTCACGATGAGCGCCTGGATGATGTTGCAACGCAACCTGCTCTACACCGCGATCACCCGCGCAAAGAAGCTCGTCGTCCTCGTCGGATCGACCAAGGCGATCAGCCGCGCCGTCCACACCGCCACCGCGGGCCGCCGCTACACCGGCCTCGCCCACCGCCTTCATCAGACCGCCCCGTGAACAGGCCGACCCAGGCCGGTAAAGCATCATCTGGGATCGGACAATCGCTCGGGCTTTGATCGTCGCGAACTTGCTGTACGGCTTCAGCGGCGGCCGTCGGCCGCCGCGCCGTGCTGCCGCACCCGCCATGGAGGGTGGGCCCGCCGCCCAGCCACAGGCCATCGCGGAGCAGGCGCTTGCACGAGTCGCAGCGTGCCGAAGCCGCTACGCTTACACGATGCCCGAGCCGCCGGTCGTCCCGTTCGGACGCGCGCCAGACGAGGCCGCCTGGTGGGCGACACTTCCGTCAGGTGCCGTCCTGCACCGCGGCCGGCTCAACGATCTGCTCTCCGCGGTCGAGACTGCGATGAACGTCGAACTCCCAGCCCGTCCCTTTTCGTTCAGCCTCGACGCCGCCAGCATCCGACAGGAGCAGTAGCGGGCAGGGACCCAGCGGCAGTTGTCTCCTGCCGCGTACGGATAGGCGACGTCGTACGGGAACAGCCCCCGTCGTAGGGAATCCGGCCGGCAGTCAGCGCGGGTTCCTGCTGCCAGCGGCACCGCGCCGGACACGGTCGCGGTGCCGGCCGGGTCAGTGGACGAGGCCGTCGTGTCCCCAGCGTGGGGTGGGGCCGGGCTCGCCGAGATCGGCGCCGACCGGGTTCTGTGAGACGTCCTGGGCGATGGCCGTGCCCCACTCGAAGTACGCCATCAGCGTCGTGGCGAGCTCGGGTTGGCCGGGCAGGACCTCGCTGATCGCGTTCGCCATCAGCTCCAGCCAGCGCCGCCGATGCTCGTCGCGGATACCGAGGCCGAGGTGGCTGCGTAGCAGCGCCTGATGACCACCGAGCGTCGCGGAGAAATCCGCCGGCCCGCCGAACACCTCCGCCAGCCACACCGCGACGTGATCGAGATGGGTCGGCGTGAAATCCGCGAAGACGGGTGCGAGCAGTTCGTCAGCCAGGACCCGGTCGTAGAACGCCGCGGACAGCCGCCGCAGCCCGTCCAGACCACCGACCTCGGCGTAGAGCGAAGAACCCACGATCACTCTCCCGATGCTGGCACGAGGCGGCGTCCTGCTCTCCACGATGCCAGACCCGAAGACGACGACCCGACTACGCGGTCTCGGCCTTTGCCACAGCGGTGCGCGGACGGCCCGTGTCACCTGCGACGAGGTGCTGCCTCGGGAGACCGGCGGCCGGTCGCGCGGGTGTCGTGTGGGTCGGGTTGCCAGGTGCCAAACGGGGGGCCGGTGGCGAAGGCGCAGCCGAGCTGGTGGGCGCGGTGGGCGGCGGGTTCGTCGTCGACGGTGGCGGCGAGGGCGACCCCGAGGCCGCGTAGGACGTCGAGCAGGGCGGTGAGCACCAGGTCCGCGCGGCGGCCTTCCTCAGTGCTGCTGGGTGGGTGGGTGAGGGGTGTGTCGAGGACGGCGAGGTCGAGGGGCAGGACGTGCAGCGCGTCGAGGGCGGTGTCGGGTGCGCCCAGCTGGGTGAGCGAGATCCGCACGCCCAGGCGACGTAGGTGGCGCAGCCTGGGAGCGGCCGTGTGTAGCTCGCGGGTCTTCGTGGTCGCGGGGAGCTGGACTACCAGTGCCCGGGGGGCCAGCGCCGCCGTCGCGAGTGCCCCGCGTATCTCGCCGATGATTGTTTCGTCGGCGAGCAGGCGGGCCGCGACCGGGACGTGGACGGGCAGGAGCTCGCCGGTGCGGTGGTGGTGGTCGGCGGCGTGGGTGCAGGCGCGGGACAGCAGCAGCTGTTCCAGGGTGGGCGCGAGACCGTCCGCGAGGGTGGTGGGCAGCATGTCGCTTGGCTCGACCGTGCCGAACGTTGGGTGGGTCCAGGTGAGCCGGGCCTGCTGCCCGACGGTCGCGCCACCCGGCAGCGCGACGACGGGCCGGTAGTAGACGTCGAGTTCCCCGCCGGCGGGGTCGCCGCGTAGGGCGGCGCCGAGCGCGGCGTACAGCGCCGAGGTGTTGTCCGGCGCGATCGCGGTCGGGTCGTAGACCGTCAGCCCGCCCGTGCCTGCGGCTTTCGCCGCGTACATGGCGATATCGGCGCGGTGGATCAGCGTCTCGGCGGCCACCGGGCCGGCGTCCCGGTCCGCTACCACGAGCCCGACGCTGGCGCGCACCGCGTGATCGCCGCCGGCGAGGCTGACCGGCCGGCACACGGTGTCCGTGAGCCGGCGCCCCACGGCGACCGGGTCGCCGGTCTGCCCGTCGAGCAGGACCGCGAGCTCGTCCCCACCGAGCCGCGCGACCGTGTCCCGGGCGCGGACGGATCCGAGCAGCCGGCGGGCGGTCGCGCACAGCAGGTCATCGCCGGCGGCGTGTCCGAGCGCGTCGTTGACGTGCTTGAAGTTGTCGAGGTCGCAGAACAGCACCGCGATCGAGGTCGGTGAGCGTGCTCGGCGCGCCAGCGCCTGGGCCAGCCTGTCGTTGAACAGCGCCCGGTTCGCCAGACCCGTCAGCGGATCGTGAAAAGCCTGGTGGCGCAGCGTGATCTGGTCCTGTTCGACGCGGGCGATGAGCCGCACGTTGTCCGTCAACGTGGTCAGCTGCCGGGCCAGGGCGAGGACCAGCAGTCCCAGCATTGCCCACAGCTCCGGGGTCAGACCACGTCCGGCGTCCAGATCCAGCAGCGTGACGACGCTCGCGGCGACCAGCGGCACATACGGCAGCAGGACATGCCACCAACGGCGCAGCACCGGGCCATGGGCCGCCGCGATCCGCCCGTCCCGGCCGGTGATCGTCACCGGTGGGAGCAACGTCGCCCACGCGACCAGCAGCGGCGCGACGACGACCGCGAGATCGGCCACGCCCAGATCCTCGGGCCGGCCCTCGATCTGCGCGCGGACCTGCCCGAGGGAGTAGACCGTGAACGCGACCTGCGCAATACCCAGCAGCGCCAAGCCCCAGGGGCGCCGCGGCCGGCGGAACGCCGCGAGCAGGAAGACCACGACGACGAGCGCCGTCCCGACCGCGGTCGTCGAGAAGTAGAACAGCAAGATCGACGCATCGGTGTCCGCGCGGGCCGCCCCCCGCAGGACGAGAATCCAGGCCAGCAACGACACGGCCGCGGCCACCAGCAGCCCGTCCAAAGTGGTGATCAGGTGCAGGCGCGGGCCGCGCTGTCCCTGCCGGCCGCGGATCGCCACGTCGAACGGGTCCGACGGGTAGAGCAGCAAGCCGACCAGCGCGGCCAGCCACGCCAGCACCACCAGCGCGGCCAGACCGTCTGGCTCCACGAGCGTCCGGGTCGACCGTGGATAGCCCAGCAACTGCAACGCGCTGACCGCCACGCCACCCAACAGCGTCGCGGCCATCAACGCACGCCACCACCGCTCCACGCCACGCCATCGCCGGGCCGTCATGACGCATACCCAGCACGACACCCCCAGCGAGACCGAGCCGGTGTACCGCACCACCACGTCCTGCGCCGCCGGTGGCAGCACGACCACACAGGCCGCCATCACCAGCGCATACGCGACGACCCCGAAGCCGAACCACCTCGCCCCTCGACCATCACCCAGCAGTCCGACGGGCACGCCGTCGCCCATACGCTCCCGCCTCCCGAGCATGCTGACGCCCGCCCTGGCCGGCCGCCGCTCTCCAATGCCCGTTCCCCGCACGCGACCACCAACGCCCACGAAGATGACCCAACAGCACCGATTGGGCACTCTAGGTAGCAATCGGGGAGATGTGCGAGGTCACCGCAGGCCTAGCTAGAGCGAGCAAGACCCGATCTTGAAACGCCGCCCGCGTCCCAGAGCCGAATGGTTTCGTCGTAGCTACCGCTCGCGAGAGCACGCCTGTCCGTCGTCAATGCCACCCCGGTCACCGGCCGGGTCTGGCCGACGGGCGGGCGCCCAGCGGCCCGGGGGCGGAGGTGTCGCCCGGCCGCGAGCGAGCGGCCCGTGTTGTTGCCCGTGCAGCGCCTCCTCGGCTCGCGCGCTCCCACCATCGCGCATGCCACCGGCCGCCCAGCGGTGCGGGCCGGCGGGCTGCGCCGCCTACGTGCGCGATCCGCTGCTCTCCCTCGGGTACGGGACACACCTGTCGGACCCGGCGGCGCGACGCCTCCGAGACAGCCACTGTTCGCCGGACCGTGGAAGGGTCGGTGACGGAGTGCCGAGACGCGGACGACTCGGTCGGGTCCGTTTCAAGAGGAGTCAGCCGGTTTGACAACAATCGTGTCCGGGTTCGTGGCCGGTCTGGTGCTCGCGACGGTGACGGCGCCGGTCGGGGTCTCGGGCGCGGTGTTCCTGCTGCCAGTGCAGCTCGATCTGCTGTCCGTCCCGAGCCCGGCGGTGACCCCGACGAACCTGCTCTACAACGTGATCGCCACACCGGGATCGTTACTGCGCTACCACCAGCAGAAGCAGCTCGGCGGTGCGCTCGTCCGCCGGATGATCGCGGGCACGCTGCCCGGCGTCGTGCTCGGCGCGGTCGTACGAGTCCGCTACGCACCAGGAGCCGCCCTGTTCCATGTGCTGCTGGCCTGCCTGCTGCTGCCCCTCGGCGTCTGGCTGTGTGCCCGCACGTTGCGGTCCCCCCGCCGACGCGAACGGCCGCCCGTCGGGTCCCGAGCCGTCACACTGCTGGCACTAGCCGTCGGCTTCGTCGGCGGCGTCTACGGCATCGGAGGCGGATCGATCCTCGGCCCGATCCTCGTCGGCCGCGGCATGCCCGTCGCCACGGTCGCGCCCGCCACCTTGGCCTCCACCTTCGTCACCTCGATCGCCGGAGCCGCGACCTACGCCGTTCTGGCCCTCACGACCCCGGGCAACATCTCCCCCCACTGGGCGCTCGGCCTTGCCTGCGGCGTAGGCGGCCTCACCGGCGGCTACCTCGGCGCACGACTCCAGCCCAAACTCCCCAACACCGCCCTGCAACTGACCCTCGGCGGCCTCGCGATCGCGGTCGCCACCCTCTACCTCGCCGAAGCCACCTGACCCAGCCGCGAAATCTGCTCTGGCACAAAGGAGCCCCGGACATCCCCGCGATGGGGATGTCTGGGGCTCGGCGGACTGTGGATCGTCGGCGCTGACCGGCCGAGACGCCGACGAGTCGGGCGCTCCGCTGAACACGAGTCAGCCGCAGTGGCCCCGATCGTGTTCGGGTTCGTGGCTGGCCTGGCGCTCGGCGACCGTGACGGCTCGCGGCCAGCCGGCGGAGCGAGATCCAGGGCCGTCGGAGCGAGCACGGCCCGCGCCGACGCCATGATCGCCGAGCCTGTGCCGCCGGGGGAGGTCATCTCGCGGGTCGGTTGGGGTGATGCAGAGGGGCTTGGCGGTGGTGCCACTGGTGGTAGAGGTCGGCGGGTGGCATGGGCTGGCCGTGGTACCAGCCCTGGCCGACGGTTCCGGGGAGCTGCGCGAGGACGGCAGCGGTGCGCTCGTCTTCGACGCCTTCGGCGAGGAAGGTCAGGCCGAGGGCGGCGCAGAGCTGGTGGACGCTGGTGACGATGGCGCGGGCGGAGCGGTTCGTCAGCATGTCGCTGACGTAGGACCGGTCGATTTTCACCTCGCCGAGGGGCAGGAGTCGTAGCTGCTGCATCGAGGCGTAGCCGGTGCCGAAGTCGTCGAGCGAGAGGACGACGCCGATGCCGGCGACGCGGGCGGCGGCGCGGGTCATGCGGACGCTGTCGGCGAGGAACGTGCGTTCGGTGATCTCGATGGTGAGCTGGGAGGGGTGGATGCCGTGGGCGCGCAGGGTGGTGGCGACGTCGTCGGCGAAGGTCGGGTCGCCCAGGTCCTGTGCGCTGGCGTTCACGGCGACGCGGATCGGGAAGCCGTCGTCGTTCCACTGGCGCATCTGGGCGGCGGCGGCGTGGACGACGTGTCGGGTCAGCAGGTGGATCACCTCGCTGGTCTCGGCCGCGTCGATGAACTCCTCGGGAGGCAGCGGCCCCCAGGTCGGGTGTGTCCAGCGGACGAGTGCCTCGGCGCCGGCGAGCAGGCCGGTGCTCAGCTCGACTTGGGGCTGGTAGTGCAGGGCGATCTCGCCGTGGCGGCGGGGGTCGGTCAGGGTTGCGTAGAGCTCGCTGATCAGCGTGGTTCGGCGGCGGGTCACGGTGGCGGCGCTGGGCGCGAACAGCGCGACGGCCCGGTCCTGCTGGCAGGCGTTGTCGAGGGCGAGGTCTGCTTTCAGGAGCAGGCCGTCGGGGTCTCGGCCGTGGTGGGGCGAGAAGGCGACGCCGGCGGCGCAGTCGAACCGGAACGGCAGACCGTCCACGACCATCGGGGTGGACAGCGCCGCAGCCGCCTGCGTCGCGGTCTCGACGGCACGGATCGTGGTGGTGTCGGGTAGGAGTAGGACGAAGGCCTCTCCCGAGAGGTGCGCGACGGTGCTGTCGCTATAAGAGGCGCGCAGCCGGGTGGCGAGTTCCCGCAGGATCTTTTCGTAGACGTCCCGGCCGAGGGTTCGGCTGATGTCGAGGACCGGGTTGGTCGAGCGGATGGTGGCGAGCGCGAACGGACGGACACGGACCCTGTCGTTGGCCGTGATCGCGTCGATCTGGACGGTCAGGCCGGCGCGGTTGCACAGCCCGGTCACCGGGTCGCGATGCAGGCGCTGTTCGTGGCGGATACGGAGCCGGGTGGACAGGCTGATCGCGAACAGCGGGGCCGCGGCGACCAGCGCCCACCAGCCTGGGAGCGCGACGAGCAGGAGCGGGACGAAGAACACCGACGTCACGCTGACGAGAAGATCGTCGACCGCGGGCTCGACCGTCTGCGCGAGGCTCGCGACGACGAGCGGGCCGGCGAGCAGCAGCGCGTAACTCACAGCTGTCCACAGCGCTGCCAGTTCCAGGATCCACGCGACATCAGGCCCGGTCAGCGCCGTGACACCGAGGTCGAACGTCGGATGCGGGCTGGCCAGATCGGCGAGTATCCCGACCGCCGCGAAAGCGACGACGAAACGAGCAGTGGCGAAAAGGCTGCCGAAGAGCACATAGCGTTGGCCGATGGTGTTCGCGGCACCGACAAGGGTCTGTACCGCGATCGCCTGACCCTCGCCCCACAGCAGGAAGATACCGAGACAGATTCCCACGGACAGTGATGACTGCATCTGGACGCGGTCGTTCTGGACGGCGACGAGCGGCGCGTCGACAAGCAGAGCGAGCACCGCGAATACCCAGAACGCGGCGGATGTGCTACCCGCGAACCGCGCCACCGAGGACACATTCCACACGATCGCCGCGAGGGCAACCACGAGCACGGCGAGTGCGGGCAGTACGAAACGCAGCCTGACGCGGCCGTCCCCCGACACACACCGACACTCCCCGCCGGCCACGCGCCACGCAATCCGGGACCGGCTGATCTCAGGCGATTTACCCAGCGCGCGGCGCCCGCCCCACGGAGCGGACTACTGGCGACACCTACGCATCAACGGAAGTCGGCTCGCTGGGTGGCCTGCCGGAGTTCGCCCCGCAGCTCACCAGAATTTACTTCGATGTAGATATGCGTGATGGAGCTACGACTAACCGGGGAGCGAGCATCACCGTTCACCGGGAGCGTGGCCGAATAACTATCCCCACGATGCGGACTGCATCTTGCGAGTCTCGGTGTCGATGACGTCGGGGGGCCGCCACCGACACCGAGACTGCGCCTACAAACATAGCTCGCAGATGGATTGGGAAAGAGCCGATTCGCGGCCTCGTTGCGGGGTCGATCTGGGCCACGGATCCGCCGGATATCGAACGGCGGTGGCGAACAAGCAGCTGACGGCCGATGGCCGAACCCGCCTCGGGCATCTAGGGGTGGACTCGTTCGGGCTCAGGCCACGGGTCGACCGACTACTCGTCGGCGCCCCACCCGACGACTGCGCCGACGACATGCCCGAGTTCATCGCCGCGGCCACGGTGGCCGAGTCGGTGCCGGCCGGCCGGTGGGCCCTGGACCTGCCGATCGCTGTCGACGCCCACAGAGCGCGAGGATTGCCTCCAGCGTGATAGATCCGACGTGACACGATGTGTCGTGATGGTCTAGCGCCTGTCGGGGAGGCGAGCGGCTGTGCGCGATTCGGGCTGGTTCCGGGATCTGCTCCGTGACGTGGTCGCGGACCCGCAACGCTGCTGCGCGGCCTTGGAATGTCTGTGTGGGGTCGTCAAAGTGCGACTACCGGTCGACGGGGTAGCCGTGGCAGTGTCAGCAGACGCGGTCAACCGGGCTGCCTCGGCGGCCAGCGACGCGACGGCCGCCACGCTGGACCGGCTGCAGGCCCGTGTGGGCGAGGGGCCGTGGTGGGACGCGGTGCGCTCGGGGCGCCCGGTGTTGCTGTCCGATTTGGGGGGTCCGGTCGGGCGACGGTGGCCGACGCTGGGCGCCGCGGCGGCTCCGACCGGCGTCCGGGGGATCTTCGCGTTGCCGATGATGCTCGGCTTGGCCCGGCTCGGAGCGTTGGAGCTGTTCCGGTTCGTGCCGGGCCCGCTCACAGCCGCCACACTCGCGGACGCACTGAACGCCACCCAGGCCGCGGCGCTGCTCGCCGCGCAAACCCTTCCCGACGATCCCGCCCCGGCCCAGATGGGGGCGTTGCGGCCCCGAATCGAGGTGCACCGGGCGGTCGGCATCGTCATGGTCGAACGCCGCGTCGGCGCGGTCGAGGCACTCGCGCGGCTGCGCGCCGACGCGTTCGCCCGCGGGCTGACCGTGTCCGATCTCGCGAACCGCATCGTGACCGGGGACATCCAGCCCCACGAGCAGACCCCGACCGAACCGGAAAGCGATCGCCCCGACGCACCCTGACGACCCTCCCAGCGGCTGCGCCTGTAAGAGGTGCACGAGCCCCCACGGACCGCCTGTCACCGCCGTCGGGTGGCCGAGGTGCTCGTTGAGGTCCGCCTCTACCGCGCCGGCGGCAGATGCGGCGAACGCCGGTCCAGTTGTGGATCAGTTACCCGAGAACGGCTACGCACAGCAACTACGATACCGATATATCGGCGACGGCGCTGGGGGTCGGCACGGTCGCCCGACAGGGTCGATGTGTGCTCATTGTGTGTACGGACGATCCAAGGAGCCCAGGACATCCTCGACGCCTGGGCCGACCTCCGCGACAACCCTCCCGCGAGCAACGCCGAGCTGTTCCGCCGGCTCCACGACTAGCTGGCGTTCTGTCCGGGCCCAGATATGGATCATTGGGTCGCTCGTCAGATACGGACGGGTTCCGCCACGAGCCTGGAAGGCCGAAGCGATGACCGACTGGACGGCCATCGACTTCTTCAACGACACGTCACTCGTCGAGGATCCCTGTCCCTACTTCGACGACCTGCGCGCCCAGTGCTGCCCTTGCCGCACCTCGGCGTGGTCGCGGTGACCGGTCATGATGAGGCGCGCGAGGTGTACTACGGCCCCGGTTGACCGTCACGCCCCCGTGTGCGCCGCCCGGGGCCCGGGCACACGACGAGGACCTACGCCGTGATCGCCGGTCTGGCCTGGCCCTCTACTGGTCGTGGAACGTCCACTGTTACAGCCGCTGGCGGGCCGAACGGCGATCACGCCGTGCCGCGCCGGGACACCGGCGCCGTGGCGTCGCCCCGTTACCTCGGCCTGGTCGCGGGAATGCTGGGGGTGGGCTGCGGGTGACACTGTATGGAGTTGACGGATGGGGGTTCAGCGAACGGCGGCGTACGACGAGCCGCCGCAGGCGGAGCTGCTTCATCAGTCGGAGCGGACTCGGGTCGCTCGGCTGACGTTCCCGGCTGGGAGCGTGATCCGCAAGGAACCGCTCGGGCCGGAGGCGGCGCGACGGTTGCGTCACGAGTTCGAGATGCTCGAGATGCTGGCTGGAGTGGAAGGGGTTGTGCAGCTGGCGGTGCGGGTGCCGCCGGCTGCCGGGTCGGTTCTGCTGACCGATGTCGGTGGGGTGGCCCTGGTCGGGCGGTCGATGCCGCTGGAGCCGGACGCGCTGGTCGATCTCGCCGCGTCGCTCGCGGGTGCCGTGGCGGGTATGCACCAGCGGGGTGTGGTGCACCGGGATATCAACCCGGCGAACGTCGTGGTCGGCGGCCCTCGGAGCGGGCCGATTCTCATCGACTTCGCGCTGGCCACGACCTTCACGACCGTCCAGCCAGGATTCGTTCCTTGCAGCGAGATCGTCGGCACGTGCCCGTATCTCGCGCCCGAGCAGACCGGCCGGACCGGCCGCCAGATCGACCAGCGGGCCGACCTGTACGCGCTTGGGGCCACTTTCTACGAGCTGGCGACCGGCAGTCCGCCGTTCGGTACGGGTGACCCGCTGCGCATTGTTCATGACCATCTTGCCCGGGTGCCGGCACCCCCGGCTTCGGTGAACCCGGCGGTGCCGGCCGACCTGTCGGCGATCATCATGAAGCTGCTGGAGAAGGAGCCGGACGATCGATACCAGAGCGCCGACGGGCTGGCACACGATCTCGCGCTGGTGGGCCGCGGCGAGCCGGTGCGCCCCGGCGAGCACGACCTTTCACCGCGGGCTCTGACGCCGTCCCGGCTCTGCGGCCGGGAGGCGGAGATCGGCGAGCTGGGGACGGCGTTCGCCGCGGCGATGGCGGGCCGCCGGACCGGGGTTCTCGTCAGCGGCGTTCCGGGCGTCGGTAAGACGTCGTTGGTCAACGAGCTGCGGCCGATCGTGGCCGGTGTCGACGGCTGGTTCGTGGCCGGGAAGTTCGATCAGTACAGGCGTGACCAGGAGTATGACGGCCTGTGGCAGGCGTTCCGGGCGCTGGGCCGGCTGTTGCTGGCCGAACCGGAGAGCTACCTGGCCGAGGTGCGGGAACGCCTGCTCGGGGTGTTGGGACCTGGCGCCGGGCTGGTCGCGTTCGCCGTGCCGGAGCTGGCGGCATTGCTGAGGATCCCGCCGGAGCCGGGGGATCCTCTTACTGCGAGAGATCGAGCGCTGTACAGCGGGGTGGAGATCCTGCGAGCGGTCGCCTCCAGGAAGCGGCCGGTGGTGCTGTTCGTGGACGACCTGCAGTGGGCGGGGCGGACGTCGCTGGGCTTCATCGATCTGATCCTCGGCGGCGGCGAGCGGGTTGACGGGCTGCTGCTGGTCGCTGCCTACCGGGACAGCGAGCTGGAGGCGACACACCCGCTGACGCCGATGCTGGCCCAGTGGCATCGGAAGGCGGACGGCCCGAACGATCTGCGGCTGGCCAACCTGCGGCCGGACGACCAGGCGGCCATGGTGGCCGACCTGTTACGCCTGGCTCTGGCACCCGCCGGCGATCTTGCGCGACTGATCGCCCCCTCGTCCCGAGGTAACCCGTACGACACGGTGGAGCTCCTGGGCTCGTTGCGCCAGAGCGGGGCCCTGTCCCGCGGCGACCGCGGCTGGCGCTGGGACGAGGCGGCGCTGCGTCGCCAGCTGGCGCGGGTGGACATGACCGAGTTGTTGTCCGCTCGGGTCGCAGCGTTGCCTGTGACTACCCGAGACATACTGACGGTGATGGCGTGCCTGGCCGGCCGCGTGGATCTGGACCTGCTCGAAGCCGCGACCGGTCTGGCGGCGGACGAGGTCTCTCGACGACTCGCCCCTGCGTCCACGGCTGGTCTGCTGGTCCTGGAGTCCGATGCCCGCCCCAGCGCCCGCTTCCACCATGACCGGACCCGGGAAGCCGTTCTGAGCTTCCTCACCGCGGCCGCGCGGCACGCCGAGCAGTTGCGCCTGGCTCGCCGACTGGCCGGTCGAGACGAGTTCTTCGCGGTCGCGGCCGAGCAGTATCTAGTCGTCACCGACGCCGTGCGCTCCGCCGCGGAGAGGCGCCTGACGGTCGGGCTCTTCCGGCGCGCCGCCGACCAGGCACGGATGCTGGCCAACTACTCGCTGGCGGAACGGTTCCTGACCGCGGCGGTACCGCTCATCGACCCGGCCGACGCCGACCAGCTGACCGCGGTCCATGCCGAGCTACACGCCGCCCTGTACAGCCTCGGCCGGTTGGAGGAGGCGGACAGGCAGTACCTGATCATCGACCGGTTGTGTACCCAGCCGGCCGAGCGTACGGCCGTCACTGCGGTGCAGATTCGCAGCCTGACCAGCCGGGGCCGGGTCGACGAGGCGATGCGCCTCGGCCTGGACCAGCTGGTCCAGCTCGGCGTCGCCATCCCCGACCGGGACCATCTCGACGCGGAGATCGACCGCGGGCTCGACGTGATCTACCGGTGGATCGACCAGACCAGCGAGTCCGACGACCTGTGCCGGCCGGCGACCACCGATCCGTCGCGACTGGGCGCCGTCAAGCTCATCGGGCGGATGCTGGCCGCGGGGTTCTACTGCGACCGGCCGATGATGATCTGGCTGATCGTGGAGATGCTGCAGATGTGGGCACGGGACGGCCCCGATCGCTCGCTCGTCGGACCGGCCTGCCATGCGATGTTTGTGACCTTCACCCGCAGGCGTGACTATCGCACCGGGCACCGCATCATCCGGCGAATTCTCGCGGTCGCCACGGCGCGCGGCTTCGAGCCCGAGATGTGGGATGCCCAGTACCTCTGTGCGATGGGTGCTGGTCACTGGTGCGATCCGCTTGAGGACATTCTGCCAGCGGCTCGGCGGGCGCTGGAGGGCCTGATCCGCGACGGCGTCATGGACGACGCGTGCGGGACGCACTGCGCGCTGGTGTTCGGGCTGCTCGACTGTGCCCCCTCGCTCGACGTCTTCGGTGCCGAGGTCGACGAGGCGCTCGCCTTGGCTGCCCGTACCGGCAACAGCAGCGCCGAACAGACGTTTCGGCAGTACCACTGGCTCACCGACGTTCTTCGCGGAGCGGCCGACGCCTCGGAGGCTGAGGAGAAGACTCAGCGCAGCGTGCTGGCGGCCAACCCGTTCGCCACCGCCCACCTGCACACGACCCGGGCACTGGTCGCGGCCATCCTCGATCATCCGGCCGAGCTGGCCCGGCACACCGCGGCGCTGATGCCGTTGCTGCCGTTCTTGAACATGTCGTATTCGGAGGCGGTCGCCCGCTTCCTGCGGGCCCTGTCCCTCGCGAGCGAGGCCCGCGCGGCGAGGACCGGCGAGTGCGAGGCGACGATGGCCGAGCTGGACGAGACGATCGGCTGGCTGACCGGACGCGCGGCCGAATCGCCGGCCAACTTCGGGCACATGCTGCGCCTCGTGGAGGCCGAACGCGCCTGGGCAGCCGGAGACTTCCGTGACGCGGCCTACGCGTTCGACCTGGCACAGCACGAGGCGTCCTTGCGGACCCGTCCGTGGCACCACGCACTGATCCTCGAACGGTCCGCCCGGTTCTACCTGACCAACGGGATGCAGCGGGTCGGCGACATGCTGCTCGCCGCGGCCCGCAGCCGCTACGTCGAATGGGGCGCGACCGTCAAGGTCCGGCAACTCGACTGGGCCAACCCCACGCTGCGAGCCCAGCCCGCCGGCGCCCAGCCGTCCGCGCGGCCAACCGGACCGGCCGCGCCTCGGTCCACGGTCACCACCGGCACCATCGACCTGCTCGGCATCGTCGCCGCCTCGCAGGCACTGAGTTCCGAGACCAACGTCGGGCGCCTTCGCGACCGAGTCCAGGGAGTCCTCTCGGCCATGACCGGCGCCACCGGAGTCCACCTGCTCCTGCGCGACAATGAGCAGCGGGACTGGTCGGTCCTGGCCGGCGACTCCGCCACCGTCTCCCTCGCGGAGGCGAGCCGACAGCGGCTGCTGCCTCCCTCCGTGATCTGGTACGCCGAACGTACCCACGAACCACTCGTCATCATCGACGCCTGCCAGGATGACCGGTTCAACCGCGATCCCTACTGCCTCAACCTGGGCCGCTGCTCTCTGCTCGCGATACCCATCATGATCCGCGGCGAGCGGCGGGCGATGCTCCTGCTGGAAAACCGGATGATCCGCGGCGCGTTCACCACCGAACGGCTCGAAGGAATCATGCTCGTAGCCGGGCAACTGGCCGTTTCTCTCGACAACGCCATGGTCTACGCCTCGCTGGAACGCAAGGTCGCTGAACGGACCCAGCAGCTCGCCGCCGCCAACCAACGACTCGAACAGCTTTCCGTCACCGACCAGCTGACCGGACTGGCCAACCGGCGACGCCTCGACGAAGCCCTGCAGGCCGAATGGCAGCGAGCCATGCGCCAGAAGTCGCCTCTCGCCATCGCGATGATCGATATCGACCTCTTCAAGCTCTACAACGACCACTTCGGACACACCGCGGGTGACCGCTGCCTGCACCGGGTAGCCACGTGCCTGGCCGCCAGCTCCCGCACCGCCGACCTCACCGCCCGTTACGGCGGGGAGGAGTTCGCCGCCGTCATGCCCGACACAGATATCGACGCGGCGGCCCGGTTGGCGGAGCGCCTGCGATCCGCCATTGAGAAGCTCGACGAACCGCATTCGCCGGTAGCCCACCGCGTTGTGACCGTAAGTATCGGCGTCGCGTCCAACACGCCTGCCCCGGGCAGCGATCCGACAGCGTTGGTCGAGCTCGCCGACACGGCTCTGTACCGGGCGAAGAACCGCGGACGCAACCGGGTGGAAACAGCTCCCGCCGCAGGCCTCGTTCGAGATCGATGTCCTCCCGGCGAGGTGATTATCAGGCCGGACGGATGACGCGCAGGGCCTGCCGGCGGTGAACCGTGCCGGCCGGCCCGAGCGGGGCCGGTCCGCCAACCCCGCGAGACCCTCAGAGGCGAACCGGCCCCGCCACTTGCTGACGGTGTCCTCACAGACCCCTAGCCCGGCGTGGCCCGCTCCGCCGGCGGCGGCGCGCACGATCCTCGCGCCCAGCAAGGCACGATGGGGCACGGTCGCCGACCGGGCTCGCTTCGTCAGCTCGGCGCGGACATCGTCGATCAGGGGGAACGCGGTGACACGGCGAGACACTCCCGATGTTCTACCGACCACGAGGCCCAGCCCGCCGTCCGGCCAGGCCCCACGGACACCCCGCCCGGCACACCCCATGACAATCGAGGCTGTGGCAGGTATCCCGGAGTCGACGATGATCCCCTGCGTCAACGGCTCTCCGCGCACGCCGCCGCCAGCTGGCCCGGGATCCGCGGGATCGCCACGCGCTACCGCGGCACGTTCGCCTACGTCACCGCGACCGACCCGGACGGCGACGAACAGCCGCTCTGTGAGGCTGCGCTACGGCGGCTAGCCAATCAATGGGGCTCGCGATCTGGCGGGCCAGCCACGACGACTACGCCGACTCCGTACTGGCCGACGGATCCTGGACCGGCGCGGCCGCGTCTCCTTACGAAGGGAGTCAGCCGGAGTGGCGGATGCGCCTCTGTCCGGTGTCGGCCTGGGGACTGCACGCGCATGTCGTCGCCCGCGCGGAAGATCGACCTGGTGGGGAGCTGTGCGGGTGGCCGCTGCGGGCGGCCTAGAGCGAAAACCTGGAGGGCGCTAGGTTTTGTGTTCGCGCCGCCAGGCTCCTGGGCTAGCCTGAGTCGCGTGGTCACACAGGGTTCCAGGGGCAGTTACGCGAAGGGTCGCGTCCGTCGGGAGGAGATCCTGCAGGTCGCGGTGGAGGTCTTCGCGGCGCAGGGCTACCGCGGCGGGTCGCTCTCGACGATCGCCCGGCGGGTCGGCCTGAGCGACGCGGGGGTCCTGCATCACTTCCCGAGCAAGGAACACCTGCTGGTGGAGGTCCTGCGGCAGCGCGATGCTGAAGAGCGCGCGTGGCTGGGCGCGGTGGTGGACGACGACGTGCCGTCGGGCTGGTCCGAGCGGCTTCTCGAGGTCGGGCGGCGCGTGGTCGCGCGGCCCGAACTGGCCCGGCTGCACAGCAAACTAGCCGGCGAAAGCCTGGATACGGATCATCCGGCCCACGCCTGGCTCCGCGACCGTAACCGGTGGGTGCGCCAGACGTTGGCCGACGGATTGGCTCTGGAACAGAGCGAGGGTCGCTTCCCCGCGTCGTCCGACCCGGACCTTGCGGCGGCCCACCTGCTCGCGGTCTTCGAGGGTCTGCAGACCCAGTGGCTCCTGGCCCCGGACGAACTCGATCTGGTCGCTGCCCTCGCCGACTACCTCGCGCTGTTCGCCGGCCGCCTCGGCGGACCGACTACAGCCCTCCCCTCGAATACCTAGACGTCGCTCGGTTTTGTCTCTACGCTTCGCCGGCAAGGGTCAGGCCGGCCCTGGTCGTGGTCCTTGGCCGGGCGTCGTCGGGCGTCCCATCGGGCCCCCCTGGGCTGGGGTGACGCCGGGTGGCGAGGTGAGGAGGGCGATGAGGGCAGTCGCTGGCGGCTCACGACGGCGCTCAGGCCGAGCGGCATCCGTCTGCGCGGCTGCCGGTTTCGACCCCAGGCATCAGCCGCGCAGCAACAGAGGAGACACGTCGTGAAACCGCAGGCAACTCTCGTGGCCCTGCTCGCCGATCGCCTCCTCGAACGAGGCATCGGCCGTGACCTCACCGGCCGTGACGGGGTGACCTCTCCGGGACCGCAGGCGGCGACGGCAGCGGACCGCGATGCCGTGACGTCACCCCACTAGAAGCCGACGACGCACCCGTCGTCGGGACGCCCGTGGCCACCAGGGCGCCCGGCGACCGATGCCAGCGGGGAATCCCACCCTCTCAGCCCGAGTAACCGTCGGAGGAACTGTGTCCGCCGCGACTCCCGCGCCTCGCAGCTCGTCGTTCGCCAGCTACGTCAGCCTCCTGGAAATGCACCCGGAGCTGCTGGCCGCGCACCTGCCGAAGGGGCCGGACAGCGCGGCCCTCGTCGCCCGTTACCCGGACCTCGCCGCGGTCGACATGCGTGAGATCACGATCAGAGGGCAGCACGGCGACCTACCGGCTCGGCACTACCGAGGCCCGGACACCAGCGCAGGTCCGGCGCTCGTCTGGGTGCACGGCGGCGCCTACGTCGGCGGCGATCTGGACATGCCGGAGGCGAACTGGGTTGCTCTGACCCTGGCCGCCCGCGGTATCCCCGTGCTCTGCGTCGACTACCACAAGTGCCTGCACGGCGTCTGTTTCCCGGTGCCGTCCGATGACGTCCTGGCCGCCTGGCTGTGGGCGGTGCAGCACGCCGACGAGCTGGGTGCGACACCAGCCGAGCTGCACCTGGGCGGCGCCAGCGCGGGGGCGAATCTCGCCGCGGGCGTAACGAAACGCCTCCGCGACGACGCGGGGCCGGCGCCGGCGTCGCTCCTTCTGGTCTACCCGATCGTTCACCCGCAGCTGCCGCCGCTGAGCGACCCTCTGCGGGCCGCGACCGCCCAGCTGACGGGAACCGCCGTGACCGGTGACATGGTCGAGGAGTTCAACCTGCAATTCGCCGGAACGGCTGACGTCCTCGCGGACCCCTATGCCTTCGCGGGAAACGGTGACATCTCCGGCCAGCCGCCCGTGTACGTGCTGAATGCAGACGCCGACTATCTGCGCGCATCGGGCGAGGCGTACGCGGCACAGCTCGATCTGGCTGGGGTGTCCGTCACCGTCGAGTTCGAACCGAGTGCCGAGCACGGCCATCTCAACGCCCCTTTTCAGACCCCCGGCGAGCGGAGCTTGGAGCGAATCGTGTGCTGGCTGCGGGGACGCGCGCGAACGGAAGTCACCCGCATGTGACGTAGCCCGCCGGAACAGCCGACGGGTTCCGCCCCTGGCGGCAATATTACGCGCGCTTCCAGCGCATGACTGCGAGGTTCTCGTGACGGTTTCAGAATATCCCGCGCCACCCACCGATACCCAGTCTGGCGCCGCATGGCGCGAGATTGTCGACCGCTACTTCGGCGGAGCTTCTCCCATGGAGCTGACCGAGCAGACCCTTCCCGAAAGTCGGGCCTTCAAGATTCCAGGACGCGAGGACCTCCTCAGACTTTTCCCGTTCACCGAACAAGAGCACACGATCGCAGGCCCCGAGTCACAGATCATCCTCTCGGTCTTCACACCCGTCGGTCACGAGACCGCCGGCCCGGGAATCTTCTGGATACACGGCGGAGGAATGGCGTACGGCGATCGCTTCAGCGCGATGCCCGCGCTCCGCCTCGCCTTGTCCGCCGGCGCGACCGTCGTGTCCGTGGAGTATCGGCTCGCTCCCGAGCACCCTGACCCCGCACCCGTCGACGACTGCTACACGGCACTGCTGTGGGTCAGTGAGCACGCCGAAAAGCTGGGTATCGACGCTCATGCGTTGGTCCTCGCCGGCAGCAGCGCCGGCGGTGGTCTCGCCGCCGGCACCGCGCTGCGGGTCCGCGACCATGGCGGACCGGACCTGGCCGGCCTTCTGCTGCTGTGCCCGATGCTCGACGACCGGATGCACACCCCGTCGTCCCGCATGGCCGGTGACCTGCCGTGGAGCAGGAGCAGCAACCAGACCGGCTGGCGCATGCTGCTCGGCGACCGTGTCGGCACCGATGCGGTGTCCATCTATGCAGCCCCCGCCCGCGCCACCGATCTGACCGGACTCCCGCCGACCTTCATCGACGTCGGCTCCGTCGACCTCTTCCGCGACGAGGACGTCGCCTTCGCCTCGACAATCTGGGCCTGCGGCGGCGACGCCGAACTCCACGTCTGGCCCGGCGGGACCCACGGATTCGAAGAGTTCGCGCCCCAAGCCGCACTCGCCATCGACACCCTCGCCGCCCGCGACCGCTGGTTCACACGCATCCTCGCCCGCGCCCATCCCTGAAACACGCCGGGCTCTCTTTGATCAGGATGCTGGCGCAGCTTCGCAGACCGCGGAGCTGCGATGCGTTCGAGGTCGACATGGCCGCCACATACCACATGCCTGGACCACTCTTGACAATCATGGCAGCAGAAGGGCGGGCACAGGGTGGACGGGTCCGACGAGAACCGCCGGCGACGTGTAACCGGCGCCGATGTCGCCCGCGAGGCGGGGGTCTCGCGGACGACCGTCGGGTACGTTCTCAACGCCACCCCGGGGCAGACGATTTCAGCGAGCACCCGGGAACGCGTGCTGGCCGCGGCCGACCGTCTCCACTATCGGCCCAACAACGCCGCACGAGCCCTGGCCACGGGCCAAAGCAGAATCATTCTGGTCGTGCTGGCCGACTGGCCAGTGGCATTCAGGTTCCGCGACTTCCTGGACGAGGCGTCCCGCGTTCTGGCTCAAGCCGGGTACGCCCTAATCACCTACACCCACCGGCCCGGCACTGAGGGGCGCCCGCTCTGGGAGTCGATGAACCCGGATCTCGTGGTCGCCTCCGCACCGCTCGACAGCACGGAGGTCGCGACGATGCGCGCCTGCGGGATCAAGACGATCTCTCCAGATCCCGACCATCCGCTGGCAGTCAAAGCCGGACCGGATCTGCAGGTCAACCATCTACACGCGCGTGGCCACCGGCAAATGATCTACGCGGCTTTCGTCGAGCCACGTATGTCCACGCTCATCGACGCGCGGTATCAGGCGGCCTGCGCCCAGGCCGGCATTCTCGGCTTGCCCCAACCAGACCTCGCACCAATCGCCTACAGCGACGGATCCGCCGCCGCCACGGTCCAGCGCTGGCACGACACCGGCATCACCGCTGTCATCGCCTTCAACGACGACGTAGCCGCCGCCGTCGCTGGTGGCGCGACCCGCGCGGGCCTGGGGCTGCCCGAAGACCTCGCCGTCGTCGGCCACGACGACGCCCCCATCGCAACGACAAATGTCCCCGCACTGTCCACCGTTCAGATCGACACCCCAACCCTAGGGCGCGAGTTCGCCGAGTCCGCGCTCCACGAACTCGACGGGCGTCCTCTCCCAGCCCCGGAATGGAACACGACAGCGAACTTCACCCTGATCCCTCGCCAAACCACCTGACCCCGTCGACCGAGCCGTCGCGCTGGGACTGCCTCAAGATCGCGAGACAGACCCCCTCGCCCCGGCCGGAGGGCGGCCGAGGACGACGACAGCACGGCGCCGAGCGGCCGGTCGCTGGCCAACGTCCCCTGGTGGGAGTAATCGATCGGCTGCGACCGGACTTGTGCGCGCGAGCGCGACGGTGCTAGCCTCCGCACGGAACTAGCACACGCTAGTTATATGGACCTGAACAGACATTCGATCATTCTGGCTACCCATCGATCACCGCGAGGAGCCTTTCCGAAGCAGCCGTCCCGTCGAAGTCAGAAACTCTCCGGCCTGGCGACATGCTACGGCTGACCACCCTGCACCTGGAGCTTAAAATGATCTTATGCCGTACTAGGCGGTCAGTGATATTAGCCGTCGCTGCCGTGGCCGCGCTGGTTGCTGCGGGTTGTAGTACGTCTTCGGCGAAGAACACTCCGAATCCGCCAGCGCCGTCGTCGACGTTGCGCGCGGCACCAGCCCCGGCGATCGCGCCGGGGGTATCGGCGGACAGTATCAAGGTCGGGTTCGTGTATCCGGACCTGTCAGTTGTCCGGCAGTACGTGAACATCGACCATGGTGACTACCAGGCGGTCTTCACGGCGCTGGTGAACAAGCTGAACGCTGATGGTGGGATCAACGGCCGGAAGATCGTGCCGGTGTTCGGCGCGGTCAACGTCATCTCTTCGGCCGGTGCGCAGGACACATGCGTTCATCTGACACAGGACGAGAAGGTTTTCGCCATCCTGGGCAGCCTCAATGCTGATGACGCATTGTGCTACGTCCAGACACATAAGACGTTGACCATCGGGGGCGATCTCAACGCGTCACGGTATCTCAAGGCACAGGCGCCGTGGTTCTCCGACCTGCGCGGTGGGGACGGTGCCGGCGACGGCTTGAAGCTGTTCGACGACGGCGGACTAGCGGGTAAGAAGGTCGCGGTCGTCGGCTACACAGCGGACCAGTACACAATGAAAAATGTGGTCGCGCCGACCCTGAAGAACCTCGGCGTGACGCCGGTGGCGACCGCCGTGATGGACGCGCCGATCACGGACCCAGCGGCGGTGGCACAGCAGACCGGAGTATTCATCCAGAAGTTCCAGTCGGTAGGTGCCAACACGGTGATCGTGGTGGGTGGAGCCTCGGCGGCCTTCCCAGCACAGTTGGAGAAAACCTCCTACCGCCCCCAACTGTTGTTCACCGATCAAAACCAGGCGGCGTCGTACTCAATATCGCCCGGAAACCACGACTTCAGCACCCTGAACAACTCCGAGGCACTTGGCCTGGGTATCGACTGGAACAACCCGCCGAACGCGCAGTGCATCGCCACGATCGAGACAGCCATCCCCTCACTCAAAGACAAGCTCGTCAACCCGACAACCGTTCCCCCCGGAAAGCCCGGGTACGGCGTCTCCGAGAGCGTCGCGTGTAAGTATCTCGACCTGTTCACCGCCATCGCGAAGAAGGCGGGCCAAGACCTGACCTACGCGAGCTTCCAGCGGGCCGCCTTCTCGCTCGGCTCGATCCAGCTGCCGAGCTACGCAGACAGAGCCGACTACACCCCCGGAAACCCCGGCGGAGCCATCCCGCTGCGGCTGTGGAAGTACAACCCGGCGACAGGCACCTGGGCCCCAGCCACCAGCTGAGGTCCACATCAGGGCACTCGGGGCGGCACGTGTCTCTCACGATCGGTCGTCGGCGTGAGACGTAGAGTGCTAGCTCGCGCGGCGGCTACGCGACACATGCCGCCACCCCTGTCGCCGGCCCGCGGGCTGGGCGGCGGCCTTCATCCCAGACTGAGGGGCTGATGATCGACGACACGGGGCCTCCCGCAGGACGGCTCCACCGCGCCTAGCATGGCGCGGATGTATTCGGCCACGTCGGGCAGGATCGGTAACTGCCAGATCGGGGTGTCCGTATCCGTGCGCTGACAGCAGCGAGATCGTCGAGGAGGACGACTTATGCCAGGGCCGCGCGACGACCACGTTCCCGGCGATTTCCTCGCCAAAGCCGCGGCCAGGCTGCGGGAGCGGACCGGAGCGGATCTCACCCTTGCCGGCCAGGTGCATCCGCGGACCAGGATGCTGACCATACGGAGCGTCGACGGCGCGCGAACCGACGCGTGCCTGGGAATGACCGCGGCACCTGGGCAGGGCACCGGCGGACGGGTAGTCGCACTCGGCCTCCACCTGCTGGACGGCTACGGCGGTAACTCAGGCAGAGCCTCCGGTGGGCGACGCCAGGTCAGCTGCTCCGAGCGCGTCCGCTCGGTGCTCGCCATGCCACTTCGGCTGGATGGCCGGGTGCTGTACGTCCTGTATCTCGCGCAGCGAACCGATAAACCGATCAGCCCCGCGGCGATCAGTTCCGCGCTGCGGTACGTCCGGCAACTCGAGTCGTTTCTCGCCCAGACCGCGCGTCGGCACCAGACTGATGCGCCACGGCGATGGGACGTCGACGAACGGGCGCTGGTTCAGATCGACGGAGAGCTGGCACAGCTCTCCGGTGAGATCACGAGAAGACCTGCCAAGGCGCGGATCGCTGCCATCCGGGACCTGCTCGCGGACAGCGTTCTCGAGGCGATGCCGCCTCAGGAGGCTGGCCACATTCTCACCCGCCGCGAGCTGGACGTGCTCGGCCTGGTAGCCGAGGGATGCTCCAACGCCGAGGCCGCGCAGCGCCTCGCCGTGAGCCCCGAAACGGTCAAGGCCTACCTACGCAATATCCACAGCAAGCTCGGCGTACGAAGCCGGACCCAGGCCGTCAACGTTGCCCGACGATCCGGCCTGCTGCCGTGACCACGCCCGGCGTCGCCCACTCTCCGGCCGCCTCGACGGGCCGTCCCATGTCAGGTCAGCCAAGTAGTTTGGTTATCTCGGTGGACGCTGCGCGTGCTTCTATGCGCATCAGCCCCAGGTTCGCGTTGAAGGGACCTGACAGGACCAGCACAGCTTGCTCACCCGCGGTGTAGACCACCAGGTACCCGTGCGTGCCGCGGACTACGGTCTCCTGCATCTCCCCGAGGCTGGTCCGATCGGAGATGCGCTTGCCGAGTCCCAGCGCGGTCGCGGCCATCGCGGCCATTCGTTCCGCGTCCGGCTCGGCGAAGTCGTGCGCGACGGCGAGCCCGTCGACCGAGGCCACCATGACGCCGTTCAACTCCGGAATTGATCGTCGGAGGTCCGACACCACGCGCGACAGCTCCGACTGGATAGTCACCGGCGCTCCTTTAGCTTCCGTGTTTCCACGTGACTCGGATGGCGGCGCCCACGACGGGTCCAGAGGGGTGCCTGTCAGGCGTGCTGGCGCGTCGGCGTCCAGGAACGACAGCCCGATGGCCGCGAGTGAGCGAAGGTTCTCTCTGACGTCGTCAGCAGGGACCCCCACCGTATCCTCGCCGCCCTCTGTCTAGGGAGCCGGGGCCCGAAGCCGTCTCGGCCGCCTGCGGGTTTCGCGACCGACCGCCGCCCTCACCGACCGCCGAGGCCGCCCGGGAAGCTCCTGTCCTCACCCAGTCACGCCGCCCCGGAGGACCCCGCCGACGCCCAACCCTAGTCCATGATCGGACAAACAGTCCGAAGTACGTCCTCATGCAGGAACCGTCCGCTGGGAGGTCAACCGTACCGCCCGCCCACGCGCGACGCTGCCGGGAAACGCCCCACGTCGAGGCTGGCGGGGAGTGTCGAGGCCATGGTCTGCGGCCGAGCGGTGCGCATTGAGGGCGCGTGGCCGACCATCGCTATCTAGTGCTCGCGTGCCGTTAGTCAGGGCGCCTCGCGACGGCCCTGGCAGATCGGGGTGCCCAGCTCACGCGGCTGGTGAACGCCGAAGAAGGTACCGTGCACCGCGCCAGGCAGGCACTCGGGAGGACCGACGCGGCGGATATAACCAGGTCGGCTCGCTGCGACGAGATAGCGAGCCGCGTCTCAGCCAAGTGCACGATGCGGACTGATCACGTAGGTGCACATCGGGTCACCCTTGGCTTCGCACGTGGTCTCGGTGCCCTGCATCACCCCACCGGTCAAGGCCTGCAGCGCCCCCATGAAGACACCGAGCGTGTACACACACATCGGCTCCGTGGTCTGCATGTGATAGGTACAGGCTCCTTCGACCAGTTGCACCACGTAGCCGCCGGCCTCGTCCGATGAGACCCCGGTGACCAGGCCAAGCTTGGTGCCGTTGAGACCAAAGATGTCGACGAACAAGCTGAGCAGCTTCTCGTCGTCCAAGCGGGCACCCTCCAGACCGAGGTCAGCGATGACGCCCCGGCCACGCATCCGGCCCGCGCCCAGGACCGGCCCCCGCCCCGCAAGATCCTCAGTGTAGATCCGCAACTGCTGCAGGCAGCTCACGGAGACCATCGGCCCCAAGGTAGGCCGCTGATTGACGGACACGGATTCCTCCGATCGCAACAGCACAAGACACGCGCCAGTCTGAAGCCGCCACCGTCGCCAACCGCACAGCCGCTACGCAAGCCAGCCGACGCTTGTACCGAGCCACGTGATCGACGAGACAATGAGGGTATCGCTGACTCCCAGGCCGCCTCCTGCCGGGGCGTCGCCGAACGCTTCACCTACCGCTGCCGGCCCAGCTGCACCCCGCAAGCGTCGGCGCGGCCCGCGATCGGGTGGCCTGCGGCGCAGGAACTCGTCGTCGTAGTAACCGGCGAGGTAGGTCGAGCGGTGAAGCGGCCGAGCCCCTCGGGCGTACCGTTGCGTGACCAAGCTGCTACGAGGTTCGGCGACCGGCAGTTTCTTCTCCCGGGACGGCCGCCCGACCCGGGAAGGCGCCGGCGTCTCGCGTCAGTCTGGGCGTCGCCGCTGGGCGGCGTTCGTCGAACGAGGCTCCAGTGCCGGACGACGTCGCAGGGCCAATCGCCCTTGCGGGCGAGGAGGACGAACCGCGAGATCGCCGCCTGGCCGCCCTCGTGGTCGGCGTACTGGATGTCGACCGTCAGTCGCCCGCCGGTCGCGACCGCAGCGGGCACGGCCGTGACAGCGAATCCTGCGGATCACGCAGCGCCGCCCGATCTTGAAATCGACCCGGGTCAAGTTTCATGGACCCCGCGACGGTCAAATTTCAGGATCTGGCGCTGATCTTGTGATCGGCCTGATCTTGGCTCGTTGATCGACTATTGCGACCCGGCTGCGATCATGGCGCTGGTGCGACCTCCTTGATCTCGGGGTTCTGCTGCCGCATCTGGCGAACGTCGTGGTCGACGGCGCCGAGCGGGCAGCGGGTAAGGTGCGCCTTCGCCTGCGGGCAGGAGCGAGCGGAGCTGCCTGCGTACGATGCGGGACCGTCTCGTCGCGGTGCATGGCCGTTACCGGCGTCGGCTCGTGGACAGGGCACTGGGTGGAACGCGAGTCGAGCTGGATCTTCTGGTGCGCCGGTTCCGCTGCGCCGAGGACGGATGCCCGGTGGTGACGTTCGCGGAGCAGGTCGAGGGGCCTGACGAGCCCGTTCGCGCGGTTCACACCGCCGGCGGCCGAGGCTGTGTCATCTGGGCGGGACGTGACCACCGGCGTTGCCGCGCTGGGCGGATGCGAGCGGCGTGTGGAGCGGGAGCAGCCCGTCCTACGGCTTGCGGGCTACCCCGGCGTACGCGAGCTGGCCGCCCTCCTCTGCCTCCGGCTGGACCGCGGTCCCGGTGTCTGGACGCCACCGGTGCAGCGGGGTCAGGCCCGGGTCGACGAGGTCGAAGCCCCCGAAAAACCTCAAGACGTCGTCGTGGGTCCGCGGATGGACCGGGATGTCCTGGGCCCGATAGATATCGACGGTCCTGGTGACCTCGGTTGGGCTGAAGTCGGTGGTCAGGTAGGTCAGCGTCAGGTAGCTGCCTGAGGGCAGGGCGTCCATCAGTTGACGAACGATGCCTTCGGGGTCGGCCTGCTCGGGGATGAACGGTAGTAGCGCACCCAGAGACAGGCCGACTGGCTCGGCCAGGTCGAGGATCTCGACTACCTCAGGCGATGTCAGGATGCGTTGTGGTTCGCGGAAGTCGGCGTCGAGATAGGCGGTAGCCCCCTGGGGACTGCTGACCAGCAGCGCCCGAGCATGTGCCAGCACAATCGGGTCGTTGTCGACATAGACCAGCCGCGACTGGGGCGCCGCCGACTGTGCGACCTCGTGCAGGTTCGGCCTCGTCGGAATGCCTGTACCGATATCAAGGAACTGGCGCACGCCGGCCTCAGCAGCCAGGTACCGGATCGCGCGGACCAGGAACGCCCGATTCTGCACCGCCCCGTGGACGACCTCAGGCATCGCCAGGCGCACCTGCTCGGCCGCCTGCCGATCCGCCGGGAAGTTGTCCTTCCCGCCGAGGTAGTAGTCATACATTCGGGCGGAATGAGCCACATCCGTCCTGAGGTCGACCGACGCCACTGGTCGATCCACCGCCGAGCGCGGCCACGGCGCCAGACCCGCCCCGTCCCCGTCCACGTCAGCCCCCAACCACGCCCGCTAAAACCTCTTCACCTTAGTTCACCCGGTTCGCGCCCCATAGCCATGGTCGACGACGACACGAACCTCCCTGCCGCAGAAGCACACCCCAGCTGCCAAGGGCGGCTGCGCGACGCCATCCTCGCGGGGAAGCCGGCGTGTCGGATCGGAACCATCGTTGGTGAGGCCGCAGGAGTACGGAAGATCGCCGGGGGTCGCTGGATCGGGCTGGTGACCTCTTACCGCCTGTAGCTACCCCTGCGATCTTCCAGACGGCGCCGCGGTGGCAGGTGTTTCCAGGGCTGGGTGGCACTGGGCGCAGTGCTGACCTGCCGGCCCTTCGGCGGGCTTGCGCGGGCGGCCCGCTCGGGTTGGTGATCATTGGCGGGTCGGTCCGGCGCCACCTTGCCTGCCGGGAGAACACGGATCGGTACCGTCGCGCGCTCAACGCCGCCGTCCCCTACGGTGATCGTCGGGTCGGGCGGCCCACCGACGAGGGACTGCGGCCAGCCGAGGTCCGGCATGCCCGGGCGCCGGGCGGGCCTATCGCCGGGTCCGCGGTGGGTGCTCGGTGCTGGCTGGCGGCGGTCGATGAGGTGGAGGATCGCGGGTAGCAGTGTTGCGCGTAGGACGAACGCGTCGATGGCAACGCCGGCGGCGAGGCCGCAGCCGATCACCTTCATCATGCGGGCCGGTTGCGCGGCCACCGCGGCGAACAGGAACAGCATGACCAGGTTCATGGTGAGCATGACGTGGCCGACGTCGGCGTGGCCGAGCCGGACGGGTCCGGCGGCGTCGCGATGGCGGCTCTGCCCGCCTGGGAAGGTATCTGTGGGTTCGGTGAGCCGGACGAGCAGGCCGAGGTTCAGACCCGGGAGTAGGCCGAACACGGCGACGAGGACGATGACCAGTAGCGATGGTTCGACGGGCCCGGTCGTGAGTCCCAGCGTTCGGGTGACGAGGCTGTTTTGGAACAGCAGGGCTAGGACGCCGGCCGCGGCGAGGATCGCCAGCGCGCTGGTCAGCGCCAGGGCGGCCGCGATCGTCCCTGACCGCAGGATCAGCAGTCCGCAGCCGAGCACTGTCAGCATGACTACCGCGAGGAATCCGGTTGTTGCTCCGTGGAAGTCCGCGGCCATGTCGACGAACAGGGCGGTGGACCCGCCCACATAGGCCTGTGAGCCGGTGCCGGCCAGCGTGCGTGGGATGACCTGATCGCGTATCCGGTCCAGCACGGCGGTGGCGTCCGGTGAGCGTGGGCCGGCGGCCGGGAACACTCGGATCATGGCGACATCCGCCTTTGTGTTGTTCACGCTTACCGCCGCGTGCGCGACGCCGGGAGTCTTGGCCAGCGCTGCCACGACGGCGTCCGGGGACACCGCCGACGGTGTGGCGCCGAGCTGGACGGCGACGAGCATCGGCCCGTTCAGCCCAGGAAAGAAGTCGGCGCTGAGCAGGTCATAGGCCCGCCGGGTCGTCGACGAGGTGGACTCGGCGCCGTCGTCGGCGCCGCCGAGTTTGAGGGTCAGCGCCGGTGCGGCCAGTGCCAGCAACAGGAAGGCCGCGGCGCAGGCGGCGACCAGCGGGCGGCGATGTACCCAGCTGGCCCAGGCTGCGCGCAGCCCCGGCGGGTGGCTCAGGCCCCGGCCGCTGGTGATGAGGTGGTGGCGTTCCGTCCAGCCGAGCAGCCGTGGTCCGCAGATCGCCAGCACCGCCGGAAGCAGCGTCAGGATCACCACTCCGGTCGCGGTCCCGGCGGCGGCGGAGCCGAGTGCGACACCGTTGAAGAAGGGCAGGCCCAGCGCCACGACGCCGTCCATCGCCAGCGTCACGCACAGACCGCCGCAGGCGATCGCGAAACCGGTCCGCGCGGCGGCATGGGTAACCGCCTCGAACGCGACGGCGCCTTCGCGCAGGCGGGATTGGGCCCGGTGCACGACGACGACCGTGCCACCCAGGCTGGTCCCAGCGGCCACGACGGCCGCGAGCAGCGGCGCGTACAGCGTCATCGTCGTGGCGTGCGAGAGCAGCACGGCGATGGCCACCGCGGTCACGGTGGCAACCGCCGTGGTCGCCGCGCAGACGGCGACCGCGCCGCGGGAACGCAGGGTTGCGCCGAGCAGCAGCAGCGCGGCCGCGAGCGCGATCAGGATTGGCCACCAGGAAAGGGCGGTCGCGTTGACCGCGGCCGCGTCCGGACCGGCGACCTCGACCTGCAGGGTGGGCCCGTCGTAGGAACGCGCCGTGGTCACCAGGCGATGGGCCGTGGCTCGGTCCGGGTGCAGCGCCGAACCTTTCACGATCACCGAGACGACCGCCGTATGCCGGTTGGCGCTGACCGGATCCACACCTAGAACGACCGCGCCCGCCGCGGAGAACGGATCAACCACGCCGGCGACGTTCGCCACCGTGCCCAGCTGCGTCACCATCGCGGCGATCTGCGCCCGCACCAGCGGGTCATCGACTGTGCTGTGGCGGGCGTGGACCACCACCGCCTCGGTGTCCGGTATCCCGGTCCCGCCGAGGGCCCGGCCGGCCAGGTCAAGGGCACGGGCGGAGTCGCTCCCCGGAACGGCGACGTCGGTGTCGAACCGGGCGCCCTGGCCGCGCGCGAGAACAACAAGCGTTACCAGGCAGACGGTCCACAGTCCGACGACCACCCAGCGGTGACGGACACACGGCCCGATCAGAAGCATCCGCCCGGCCGGACCCAATCCGTGGTTTCGCCTCATTCGCGACAAACTAACCCCAATAGGCGGCGCCGAACCAGCTTCCGGACCCTGAGCGTGACCACACGCACACACCTTGTCGGTAGGTCCAGCCGATCGAGCGCCAGGGCGCCGTGGCTGCGGCGGGCCCGCCACTGGCCGGAACGTCCAATCCCGTTTGTGGCTGGTGTAGCTGGGGGCAGACCGGGCGGTAGTCGGTCGGGTGACGCTGTGGGTGGTTCATAGGTCGTTGCCGGCGTAGGAGAGGTTGAAGCTTTTGTTGGCGAGGGGGAAGTCGGGGACGATGGTGCCGGCTAGGGCGACGGGTAGGGCGGGCCAGTTGAAGAAGGACGGGTCGACGACTTTCATTCGGGTGAGTGTGTCGTTGTCGCCGAGTTCGACGCGGTGGGTGATGGTGCCGCGCCAGCCCTCGACGATGCCCACTCCCGAGGCCGGCCCGGTCGGTCTGGCCGGTGGTGGCCAGGCGCCGGTCTGGCCTGGTGCAAGGTCGTGGGTGAGGTGGGTGAGTAGGGCGAGGGAGGCGTCGATTTCGTCGGCGCGGACGAGGAAGCGGGCTAGGACGTCGCCGTCGGGGTGGGTGGGGATGCGTAGGTGTTCGCGCAGGTCGTAGTGGGGGTGGGCGAGGCGGGCGTCGTAAGGGAGGCCGCTGGCGCGTGCGGTGTAGCCGAGGGTGCCGAGGTCTTGGGCCGCGGCGGTGGGGAGGATCGCGGTGCCGGTGAAACGGTCCCGGACCGTGCTGTGGCCGAGTGCGAGGGCGACGATGTTCTGGGCGTCGTGGCCGATCGTCTGAAGTTCTGCGGCGTCCGGGATGGCGTGCAGCTGGGTGCCGCCGAGGTGGATGCCGCCGCGTAGGAGTCGGTGGCCGGTGACGCGGGCGTTGAGGCGTAGCAGGCGTTCGCGCAGGCGTCCCGCGTGGGCGTGTAGGACGCTGTGGCCGACGTCGTTGCACAGGGCGCCGAGGTCGGCGACGTGGTTGTGCAGGCGTTC
>NZ_JADWYX010000115.1 GCF_016786355.1 Frankia sp. AgB1.9 | reverse complement strand
CCTGCCGCCGACACACCTGCCGCCGACACACCTGCCGCCGACACACCTGCCGCCGACACACCTGCCGCCGACACACCTGCCTCAGACGAACCTGCCGCGCACGGTCCCGCCGCCGGTGGCCCGTCCGACCTCGCCCAGCCGCGCGAGCCGCGCGCCATCCTCCGGAGTGGATCATGAGTCTCGCCCGGACCTCCGTCGCGGCCGAGGGCCCGACCAGCCTGCCCGCGCCGCCCGGCGCGTGGCGGATCGCCCGGGCGCGGGCCGCGCTGGAGCTGCGGCTCTACGTGCGGGCCCGCGAGGCCCTGGTCTTCTCGTTCCTCTACCCGACCGTGATGCTGCTGATCTTCGGCTCCGTCCTCGGTGACCAGACCGTGCCCGGCGGCGTGACCTACGTCGAGTACTTCACCGCCGGGATCGCGGCGACGGGCATCATCCTGAACACCTTCCAGCAGGTGGGGATCCGGATCGCGCACGAGCGCGAAGCCGGCGAGCTGGCCCGCCTGCAGGCGCTCGGCACGCCGCCGATCTCCTACCTCGCGGGGAAGGGCATCCAGGTGCTGGTCACGACCTGCGCCCAGCTCGCGGTGCTGGTCGTCGTCGCGCACCTCGTCTTCGACGTCCCGCTCCCCGCGGACGCGGCCCACTGGCTGACGCTGGCGTGGGTGGCCGTCCTCGGAACCCTGGCCGGGACCGTGCTCGGCTTCGCGGTGTCGCTCGTGCCACGGTCGGGGAAGAACGCCGACACGATCATCGCGCCGATGGCTCTCGTGCTGCAGTTCTTCTCCGGGGTCTTCTTCGTCTTCAGCGACCTGCCGGGCTGGATGCGGGTCGTCGCCAGCGTCTTCCCGCTGAAGTGGCTGACCCAGGGGATGCGTTCGGTGTTCCTGCCGGACGCCGCGGCGCGGGCCGAGGTCGCCGGCAGCTGGGAGCACGGCCGTACCGCGCTGGTGCTGGCCGTGTGGGTCGTCGCAGGGCTCTACGTCTGCGCCCGCCGGTTCCGCTGGCGCCGTCCGGCCTGACCGTCGTCCGAGGCTCGATCAGGATGTGACCACGGCCGACACTGGTACCGAGACCGGCGGCGAGGGGCGGGAGCCAACGTGACGAACCCGGGCGTGGCGGCGGGTCCCGAGGCCGGCCGGCGGGCCGAGCCACCGTCGACCGAGCGGCTGTCGACCGATCCACTGTCGGCCGAGCCATGGGGCGCTCTGTCGAACCTGTCGGTGGAGGAAGGGATCGCCATCGGCGCGCAGCTCTGGCGCCGTATCGTGCTCGGGCTGCACCTCGCGTTCGTCGTCCTCGTCACGCTGGCCACGGTCACGGTGCTGACGGTGGACGAGCAGGCGGCCTGGGAGCGCCCGGCGGGCCTCGCCTCGCTCGGCGCGATCACGGTGGCCTACGCCGTCGTGGCACGGTTCGGGATGCCGTCCGCCGTGCGCACGCGGCGCCAGACCTGCGTGGTGACCGCTTATCTGGTCGTGTTGGTCCTCGGGATCGGCGTGCTGGCCCGGGTCGCGCCCGACGGGCTGTTCCTGCTGTTCATCGCGTACCCGCAGGTGTGGTCGCTCGAGGAGCGGCGAGCCCCCAGCATGGTGTGGACGCTGCTGGTGTTCGTGGCCAGCCTGGCCGGGGTGCTGCTGCACCAGGAGCAGGTACACCTCGGGCTCGTGGCCGCGATCGGCAACGAGCTGACCGGCGTCGTGTTCAGCCTGCTGATCGGGATCTGGGTCCACCAGCTGTTCGACCGCAACCGGGACCAGGCGGGCCTGATCGGCGAGCTCGGGCGCACCAAGGCCGAGGTCGCCGCGCTGGAACGGGACCGCGGCGCCCAGGCCGAGCGGGAGCGGCTGGCCCGCGACGTCCACGACACGCTTGCCCAGGGGTACACCAGCATTCTCATGCTGGCCCGCACCGCGCTCGCCCAGCTGGGGACGGACCCGGCGAGCGCCCGCGAGCGCCTCCAGCTCGTCGAGGAGGTCGCCCAGGAGAACCTCGCGCAGGCGCGCGCACTGGTCGCGGCCCAGTCGAGGGTGGAGCTCGACGGCACCAGCCTGCGCGACGCGCTGACCCAGCTCGCCCGCCGCTTCACCCGGGAGACCGGCATCGACGTCGACGTCCGCGTCGCCGGCGAGTCTGCCGACGCGGTCCCAGCCGGGCCGGGCCCGGCCGACCCGATCCCGGCCGGGTCGGGCCAGTCGGGGGCCGCGCCGCCCGGCTGGCTCGCCCTTCGGCCGGCGCAGGAGCTGGTGCTGCTGCGCGCCGCCCAGGAGGCGCTCACGAACGCCCGCCGGCACGCGTCGCCGAGCCGGGTGAGCCTTGTCCTGGCGGCCGGAGGCCCGGGGGAGGCGATCCTGCGGGTCGTCGACGACGGGGTCGGCTTCGCCGCCGGCACCGAGCCGGGCACGGGCCTGACCGGCCTGCGCCGCCGGGTCGAGGCGGCAGGTGGCGAGCTGCGGGTCACGTCGGCCCCGGGCACGGGCACCGAGGTCCTCGCCCGCCTGGTCAGCGAGCCGTGACGGCCGCCCGCCAGCGCCGGGGTCAGGGCCGCTCACAGCCGGTCGTCGCGCCGGTGCCGGACCCGGCCGAGACACCAGACGCGGCGCGGCCCGTGGCGGCGGCAGGCGAGCGGGCGAGGGCCGGCGAGCGGACGGCGATCCACGTGCTGGTGGTCGACGATCATCCGGTGGTCCGGTCGGGGCTGGTCGGCATGCTCGCCAGCCAGCCGGACCTGCGCGTCGTCGGGACGGCGGCCGACGGCCACGAGGCCGTCGCCAGAGCCGGCGAGCTGCGGCCCGACGTCGTCCTGATGGACCTGCGGATGCCGCGCCTCGACGGCGTCGCCGCGATCGAGCGGATCACCGCCGCGGGGCCCGACGTCGCCGTGCTCGTCCTGACCACCTACGACGGCGACGCCGACATCGTGCGGGCGGTCGCCGCCGGGGCCGCCGGCTACCTGCTCAAGGACGCCCCGCTGGAGACGCTGGCCGAGGCGGTCCGCGCGGTGGCCCGCGGCGAGACCGTGCTGGCCCCGCCGGTCGCCGCCCGGCTCGCGTCCCGGCTGCGCGCCCCCGACCCGGTCACGTTGACCCGCAGGGAGACCGAGGTGCTCGCCGCAGTCGCCCGTGGCCGCACCAACGCCGAGATCGGCCGGGAGCTGTTCATCGGCGAGGCCACGGTGAAGACCCATCTGCTGCGCGTGTTCGCCAAGCTCCAGGTCGATGACCGCACCCACGCCGTCACGGCCGCCCTCGAACGCGGCCTGCTGCCACCGATCACCCCGGCCTGACCGCCGGTGCCGACCCCGCGGTCGGCACCGGCAGGGGCACGCGGGCGGTTACTGGAGCGCGACCCCGCACCAGTAGCCGTCGTGGTTCAGCGCGGCGGGGGGCTGCACGGGAGCGAAGGTGCGGCCCGTCGCGTCGACGTTCATGAAGTTCTCGCAGAGAATCGGCTGCTTCGGCTTCGTCAGGTCGATCGGCGGGATCATGCCGCTGGAGGTGAAGTTGGTGACCTGGCGCATCTTCTGGATGAAGGCCTGGCGGGTCGGGCAGACGCCGGCCAGCTGGATGCCCTGAATCATCTCGTCCGCGGCCACGTAGCCGGCGAGAGCGAGCTCGTCGGTCGGGTCCGTCAGCTCCGGGGCGTAGGTCGAGATCGCGTTCAGGTACGACTTCATGGGTGCCGAGTCCTGCGCGGCGACGCTTGACAGGATGGACATGCCGGCCATGTCGGCGCCCCGCTGGGCGAGCAGCCCCGGGCTGAAGCCGGTGGCGTTCAGTGCCACCTTGATCCTGGCGCCGTTGGCCTTGGCCTGCGAGTAGATGTCGATGAACGGGTCGGACTGGGCGGCGCCGACGAGTGTGTCCGCGCCGGACTTCCGCAGCTGGTCGGCGACGCGGGCCGGGTTGGTGACCCCGTTGGTGTAGGTGACCACGTCGACGATCTGAATCCCGCGGCTCTGTAGGCTCGGCACGAACTGCAACGCCAGGTTCTTGGACGCCGCGATGTTCGGGTCGACGACCACGAGCGCCTTCGTCCCGCCCTGTGCCTTGACGAAGTCGCCGAAGACCGAGGTACCACCGGTGTTGAACAGGTTTCCGGCGGAGAAGACGTTGGTGTAGTTGCTCCAGTTGGCGCTGGTGGCGGTTCCGGTGACCGGCACGTTCTGCTTCTGGAGCCAGTCGGCCGACTGGTCGAGAACAATCGACGTGGCGACGAGGCCGAAAACCTTCTGGTCGTCAATCATATTGTGCGCGACCTGTGAGAAGGTCTGGGCGTCGGACTGGTCGTCACCCCACACCAGGTTGATCTTGCGGCCCTCGACGCCGCCGTGGTCGTTCTGCAGGCCGATGCGGGCTTCGACCCCGCTGCGGGACGCCTTGAACGCGGACGCGATCTCGGCCGGCCCGCTGTCGGGATAGATCAGCCCAACCTTGACCGAGTCGGCGGTCACGCCCGGCTCGGCCGCGCACGAGTGGGCGCCGTTGGAGGCCGTGTTCGACGACGGCTGGCAGGCGGTAATGGCAGCGGGTAACCCCACTATTACCGCCGCGATCGCCACGGTCGTGGCCCGCCCACGCGGGTGGCGAAGGATCATGGGGTTTCTTCTCCCATTCCAGGATCGAGCAGTCCAGGTTCGACCCACATTGCCAGCACCCGGTACTTGCTGCGAGACAGGAGATTAACGTGCCGACCGCGCGGACGCCCCGGGGGGAGCGGGCGGTGCAGGTCTGTGGTGTTCGGACGTGACCGGCCGTTCACTGTCTATGTGACCGGGTTCACATTTGTCCGTGTCGCGCCGTTCATTCCGTCGCGCTGGATGCCGAGGTTGGTGCCGGCGGAATGGGTAACCACAATGCCGCGGCAAAGGACCCATTGCGGCGGCCGGTTTCGGCGTGGCGGCCCGGCCCGTCGCCGTCTTGACGTGGCGGTCAGCCGTGGTCAGGGGTCAGTGGGCCGGCCAGCCCGTGTAGCCCTCGGCGAGGTAGGCCGAACCGGCCCGCGAGGACACGAGGCTGGTCAGCTCACCCAGCTGGCGCAGCTCGTCGAACTCGCTCGCGCCGGCGGCCCGGTGCAGCATGGTGGTCAGCCAGTAGGAGAAGTGCTGGGCCTTCCAGACCCGTTCCAGCGCCCGCGCGGTGTAGCGCTCCAGCGCGGTGGCGTCGTTGCCGACCAGGGCCTGTTCGATGGTCTCGGCGAGCAGCCGGACGTCGGCGAGGGCCAGGTTCAGGCCCTTGGCGCCGGTCGGGGGCACGGTGTGGGCGGCGTCGCCGGCGAGCAGCAGCCGGCCGTGGCGCATCGGGGCCTGGACGAAGCTGCGGAACGGCAGCACGGTCCGTTCGAGGACCGGGCCCTCCTGGAGGCGGAACCCGTCCTGGCCGGCCAGCCGGCCCTGCAGCTCGGCCCAGATCCGGTCGTCGGACCAGTCGTCCGGGTTCTCGGCCGGGTCGCACTGGAAGTACAGGCGCTGCACCGTGGCGGTGCGTTGGCTGACCAGGGCGAATCCCCGCGCGGCCCGGGTGTAGATCAGCTCCGGCGCGCTTCGAGGTGCCTGGACGAGGACGCCGAACCAGGCGAACGGGTACTCGCGGAAGTACTGCGTGGCGGCGGTGACGAGGGTTCGGCAGCCGCTGCGGGAGCCGTCCGCGCCGACGACCAGCTGTGCCGTGATCTCGTGCCGCCGCCCGTCCGCGTCGGTGTACCGGACCCGGGGCGAGGCCAGGACGTCGGTGACCTCGGTGTCGCTGATGCCGTAGCGCAGGTCGCCACCGTCGGAGGTGCGGGCTCGATGGAGGTCGACGAAGACGTCGGTCTGTGGGTAGAGCCAGCACGCGCTGCCCGCGAGGGCCTCGAAGTCGATCCGGTGGCTGACCCCGCCGAACCGCAGGGCGATGCCGTCATGGCGCTGCCCGTCGGTGAGCACCCGGTCGACCCCGGCGTCGACCAGCAGGCGCACGCTGTCGCGCTCCAGGATGCCGGCGCGGTGGGTGGTCTCGATCGTGCCAGCCGACCGGTTGTCGATCACGACGCTGTCGAGCCCGGCGAGGTGGAGTAACCGGGAGAGCATCAGCCCGGCGGGGCCGCCGCCGACGATGGCGACCTGCGTGCGGGTGGTGCTGGCGACCGGGGTCATCTCACCGGCCCGCCGCCAGGTAGGCATACGCGCGGGCGAGCGTGCCGGTGATGACGGTGTCCGCGATGCCGAGGTAGTCGTCCTCGGACGGCTCGCCGCCGGGGAGGCCGGCGAAGGCGGCCATCGACCCGCGCTCGGCGGTCAGGAGCGGCCAGGCGGCCCGCGCGGTGGCGCGCATCCGGCCGGCGTCGACCTCCAGCCCGCGCAGCAGCTCGCTGGCATGGCTGGCCGCGACGACGGCGCGGCGGGCCAGGTCGCGCACGGTGGGCCATTCGGCGTGCCAGGCGCCGTCGGGCCGCTCGTCCCCGGCCAGCGCGGCCGCGAGGTGCAGCGTCGAGGCCAGCGCCGGCGCGGTGAGGGCGGCGCGGCGGATCAGCACCGACAGCACCGGGTTGCGCTTGTGGGGCATGGTCGAGGAGCCGCCGCGGCCGGGGGCGGCCGGCTCCGCGAGCTCGCCGACCTCCGGGCGCGACAGCGTGGCCACATCGGTGGCGATGCGGCCCCAGGCGTCGGTCCCGGCCGCCAGCGCGTCGCCGATCGCGGTGAACGTCGTGCGGGTCGTGTGCCAGGGCCGCGCGGGCCGCAGGCCGAGCGTGGCCGCGGCGTCCGCGGCGGCGCCGGACACGGCCGCGACGGGGTCGGCGTGGCCGCGGCGGCGGGCCAGCTCGACCGCGGCCGACAGCGTCCCGGCCGCGCCGCCGAACTGCGCCGGCAGCGCCACCCGGTCGAGCGCCTCGGCCGCGTCGAGCACCCCGGTCAGCCAGCCGGCGGCCTTGAGCCCGAACGTCGTCGGCACGGCGTGCTGGGTGAGCGTCCGGCCGGCGATCAGCGTGCCCCGATGGGCATGAGCGAGCGCGGCGAGCGCGGCGACCTGGTTCCGCTGCTCGGCGCGGATCCGGTCGACCGCGTCGCGCAGCAGCAGGACCAGACTGGTGTCGATCACGTCCTGGCTGGTCAGGCCACGGTGCACCCAGGGGGCACCCGGGCCCACGGCGCGCTCCCGCCACAGCGCCACGAGCGCCGGCACCGGGTTGCCGGCGTCCTCGGCCGCGCTGGCGACGGCGGTCAGCTCCTCCGGTCCGACGAGGCCGGTCAGGACGGCGCTGGCCGGGGCGACGCCCGCCCGGGCGAGGGCGTCCAGCCAGGCCTGTTCGACGCGGGCCATCGCCGCCAGCCAGGCCGGCGCGGTCACCAGGTCCCCGGCGCGTTCGTCACCCGGCCAGAACAGGTCGCTCATCCGCGCTCACCCGCCCCGGTAGCGCAGGAAGACGGTCTCGTCCGGGCCCTGCAGCCGGAGGTCGAACACGAGCCCCCGTTCGTCGGGCGACGCGACCAGGGTCCGGCGCCGTTCGGCGGGCAGCGAGCGTAGCAGCGGGTCGGCGGCCAGCGCCGCGGGGTCGCCCGGCAGGTAGGCCCGGGTGAGGAGCCGGTCCAGCAGGCCCCGCGCGAACACGGCGACGGCGAAGAACGCGGCCCGGCCCGGCTCGGTCGGCCCCGGCACGAGCGTGCGGAACGCGTAGCCCCCGTCAGGGCCGGTGGCCGCCCGCCCGAAGCCGGTGAACGTCCGCCCGTCGCGGCGCAGCGAGCCGGGCTCCCGGGGGATCGTCCCGTCGGGGCGGGCCTGCCAGACCTCGACGAGCGCGTCCGGCACCGGGTCGCCCGCGCCGTCGAGCACCCGGCCGCGCAGGATCACCGCGCCGGGGCTGCCGGCCGGCACGAGATCGCGGTCGCCGTCGTAGGGGAGGCTGTCGTGGAAGAACGGCCCGACGGTCTGGCCCGGGGTCGCGATCAGCGTCAGGCGGGAGGCTGTCATGCGGGCGGCTCGAACCAGGTCTGCCGGCCGCCGGTCAGGACGATGTCCCAGCGGTAGCCGGTGGCCCACTCGTGGCTGGTCAGGTCATGGTCGTAGGCGGCGACCAGCCGGTCACGGGCCCGTTCGTCGACGATCGACTGGTAGATCGGGTCGAGCGCGTGCAGCGGGTCTCCCGGGAAGTACAGCTGCGTGACGAGGCGCTGGGTGAACGACCCGCCGAACACCGAGAAGTGCACGTGCGCCGGCCGCCACGCGTTGAGGTGGTTGCGCCACGGGTAGGGGCCTGGCTTGACCGTCTGGAACCGGTACCGGCCGTCGTCGTCGGTCAGGCACCGCCCGGTGCCGGTGAAGTTCGGGTCGAGCGGGGCCGGGTGCTGGTCACGCTGATGGACGTACCGGCCCGCGGCGTTGGCCTGCCAGATTTCCACCAGCTGCCCGCGGACCGGCCGGCCCGCGCCGTCGACGACGCGACCGGCCAGGACGACGCGCTCCCCGATCGGCTCGCCGGGGTGACCGGCCGTCAGGTCGGCCTCCAGCGGGTCGACCTCGCCGGCCTCGAAGCAGGGCGCCCACCGTTCGATCGTCTCGGGATCGACGTCGTATGGCTCCCGGGTGGGGTGGCGTGCCGCGGTGCTCCGGTACGGCGGATAGTCCAGCCGTGGCCGGGTCTCCTCGGCGCCGGCCCGCCGGTAGCCGGCCGCGATGGCCGCGATCTCCGAGCTGATCACGGACTGCGGCTCCAGCTCGGGCGCCGGAAACCCGGACGCCGGACGCTGAGGCGCCGGAAGCCCGGGCGCCGGGCTGGTGGCGGGCGTCATACTGCGCAGCGTAGGAGCGCCCGGGGTGACCGCGAGCGCGGGCGCTTCCGCTCAGTGGAAGAATCCGGTGCATGGCGGGCAACACCGGAACCCCGGGCGCGACCGTCACGGGCCGGGTCATGGCGATCCTCGGCGCGTTCGACGAGCACCACCCGCGGCTCGCGCTGACGGACCTCGCGCGGCGCGCGGGGCTGCCCGTGCCCACGGCCCATCGGCTGGTGGGGGAGCTGGTCCGCCACGGCGCCCTGGCCCGGTCCGGCGACGGCTACGTCGTCGGCCGGCGGCTGTGGGAGCTCGGGCTGCTCGCGCCGATCGAGTCGACCCTGCGCGAGACGGCGGCGCCGTTCCTGCACGACATCCACGCCGCCACCCGGGCCACGGTCCACCTGGCGGTGCGCGACGGCCGGGGGGCGCTGTACCTGGAACGGATGGCGGGCCGGGCCTCGGTGCCGGTCGTCAGCTCGGTCGGCTCGACGTTGCCCCTGCACGCCACCGGCGTCGGGAAGGTGCTGCTCGCCTACGCGCCCGAGGACGTGCGCCGCGACGTTCTGGCGTCGCTCGCCCGGGTGACCCCGTACACGGTCACGCAGCCGGGCCGGCTGAACGAGCAGCTGGGACAGATCCGCCGGGTCGGGTACGCCACGACGGTCGAGGAGATGTCGCTGGGCGCCTGTTCGGTCGCGACACCGGTCCATCGCCGCGGCCAGGTGGTGGCCGCGATCGGCGTCGTCGTGCCCACGCTGCGCCGGGACCGCGGCCGGCTCGCCGCCGCGCTGCAGGTCGCCGCGCAGGGGATCTCGCGCCAGCTCGCCGCGCTGCCGCCGGCCTGAGCAGGCCTACCGGGCGGGCAGCAGCGCGCGCCACATCTCCCGCAGGCTCGCCTGGACCTGGTCCAGCTCGGCCGCGGTGAGCGAGCCGGTCATCCGCCGCTCCAGGTCCGCGACGGGCCCCGCGAACCGCGCGAGCAGGCGGCTGCCCGCCGCCGTGAGCTGGACCAGCGACTCCCGGCGGTTGCGCGGGTTGGTCTCACGCCGGATGAGGCCGCGTTCCTCCAGCGTGCGCAACATGTCCGCCATCGACTGCGGAGTGACGAACGAGTCGCGGGCGAGCCGCGCCGCCGAGACCTCACCGGAGCGTTCCAGCACGGTGAGCGCGGTGTATTGGAGTGTGGTCACGCCGGACGCGCGCAGCACGTCGTCCAGACCGGCCCGGACGGCCAGCTCCAGGCGCTTCACCGAGTACAGCAGCGACGGGGGCGGGTGGTCCACGCGACCCCTCAACCCTCGGTCGACCAGCGGCATTGACAGGAGACCTGACGATACTCGACACTTTCGATCATCAGGTTTCCTGTCGATTGGACGAGGCCACGTGCTCGAGCCCGCCCTGCCGCCCTCGTTGAGGCTCGACCGTGCCGGCCATGTCGCCGTCCTGAGCCTGAGCCGGGCCAGGAAGCGCAACGCCCTGGACGACGCCACCGTCCTCGGGCTGGGCGCGTTCTTCGCCGCGCCGCCCGACTGGGCCAGGGCCGTCGTGCTGACGGCGGACGGCGACCACTTCTCGGCCGGCCTCGACCTCGGCGAGCTGCGCGAGCGCGACGCCGTCGCGGGCCTGCACCACTCCCGGATGTGGCACCGGGCCTTCGGGCAGATCGAGTCGTGCCCGGTGCCGGTGATCAGCGTGCTGAAGGGGGCGGTCGTCGGCGGCGGCCTGGAGCTCGCCTGCGCGACCCACCTCCGCGTCGCTGAGCGGTCGGCGTTCTTCGCGCTGCCTGAGGGGGAGCGCGGCCTGTTCACCGGCGGTGGGGCGTCGGTGCGGGTCCCGCGCCTGATCGGCGTCGCCCGGATGACCGACATGATGCTCACCGGCCGGGTGCTCACCGCAGCCGAGGCCGAACGGTACGGCCTGGCCCAGTACCTGGTCGAGGACGGCGCCGGCCTCGACACCGCGCTCGGGCTCGCGGCCCGGGCCGCCGAGAACTCGCCCGTGACGACCTACGCGGTGCTGCACGCGCTGCCGCGGATCGCCCAGGCGGACCCCGAGGCCGGGCTGCTGCTGGAGTCGCTGATGTCGGCCGTCGCCCAGGACAGCGGCGAGGCCAAGCGCCGGATGCGCGCCTTCCTCGACGGCGCGGCCCCGAAGGTGGCCGACCCGCGGGCGTCGGACCGATGACGGCCACGGCGGGCCCGGCCGATGGCCCGGAGCTGCTCTACCACCCAGGACCGGAGGTCACCGACGGTTCCCGGGTCCAGGACTACCTCGGCTGGCTGGCGCGGGAACGCGGCCTCTCGTTAGCCGGCTGGGCCGAGTTACGAGCCTGGTCGGTCGAGTGCCTGGAGGACTTCTGGGAGTCGATCTGGCACTACTTCGGGGTCAGGGCGCACGCCGGCTATGACCGGGTCCTCGCCGAGCGCGCGATGCCGGGCGCCCGGTGGTTCACCGGCGCCACCCTCAACTACGCCGAGCACTGCTTCGGCACGGCGGACCAGGCCGAGAGCCTCGCCGTGCTCGGCTACTCGCAGACACGCCCACCGGTCGAGCTGACGTTCGGGGCGCTGCGCGAGCAGGTCCGCCGGGCCCGGGCCGGCCTGCGCCGGCTCGGCGTCGGGCCAGGCGACCGGGTCGTCGCCTACCTGCCGAACTGCCCGGAGACGCTGGTCGCCTTCCTCGCGGCCGCGAGCCTCGGCGCCGTCTGGGCCAGCTGCGCACCCGAGTTCGGGGCGCCCAGCGTGGTGGACCGGTTCGCCCAGGTCGAACCGAAGGTGCTGCTCGCCGTCGCCGGCTACACCTACGGCGACAAGGTGGTCGACCGGCGGGCCGAGGTCGCCGCGCTGCGGGCCGCGCTGCCGTCCGTCGAGCACGTCGTCCACGTCCCCTACGGGCCGTTCGAGTTGGACGGGGCCGTCGCCTGGGCGTCGCTGCTCGCCCCGACCGACGAGCGGCTGGAGTTCGAGCCGGTGGCGTTCGACCACCCGCTCTACGTGCTGTTCTCCTCCGGCACGACCGGGCTGCCTAAGGCCATCGTCCACGGTCACGGCGGAATCCTGGTCGAGCACCTGAAATGCCTCGGCCTGCACTGGGACCTGCGGCCGGGCGACCGGCTGCTGTGGTTCACCACGACCGCCTGGATGATGTGGAACATCGGCGTCTCCAGCCTGGCCGTCGGCGCTTCGCTGGTGATGGTCGACGGCAACCCGCTGTATCCCGACCTGCGGGAGCAGTGGCGGCTGGTCGAGCGGACCGGCGCCACGCTCATGGGGGCGAGCCCCGGCTATCTCATGGCCTGCCGGCGCGAGGGCCTGCGGCCGGCCGCCGAGTTCGACCTGTCCCGGCTGCGCCAGCTCGGCGTGGCCGGCAGCCCGTTCCCGGCCGAGGGGTTCCGCTGGGTCCACGAGCAGCTGGGCGACCGGGTCCTGCTCAACGTCGGCAGCGGGGGCACCGACGTCTGCACCGGCCTGGTCCAGGCCTCGCCGCCGCAGCCGGTCTGGGCGGGCGAGATGTCCGGCGCGAGCCTGGGCGTGGCCGCGGCCGCGTTCGACCAGGACGGCCGCGGCGTCGTCGGTGAGCTAGGCGAGCTGGTGATCGTCGCGCCGATGCCCTCGATGCCGACCGGTTTCTGGGGCGACGACGGGAGCCGGTTCGCCGAGGCCTATTTCGCCGCGTTCCCGGGTGTGTTCCGGTTCGGCGACTGGATCCGGTTCTCCGCGGCGGGCACCTGCCTCATCACCGGCCGTTCGGACGCGACCCTCAACCGCGGCGGCGTGCGGCTGGGCACCGGCGAGTTCTACCGGGCGCTGCAGGACGTGGCCGAGGTGAGTGACAGTGTCGTGGTCCACCTGGAGGACGACGAGGGCGGCCCGGGGGAGCTCCTGCTGTTCGTCGTGCCGAGCGCGGGCCACCGGGTCGACGACGACCTGCGCGGCCGGCTGCGCGAGCGGATCCGTTCGACGCTGTCCCCGCGCCACGTTCCCGACGAGATCGTCGAGGTCGCCGCCGTGCCCTACAACCGCACCGGCAAGAAGCTGGAGGTCCCGGTCAAGAAGATCCTGCGCGGCGCGTCCGTGGCAGCGGTCGCCTCGGCGGGGTCGCTGCTGGACCCGGCGTCCCTCGACGCGTTCGCCCGGTTCGCCGAGGCTCGCGGCGCCGTCGACCGGCCGACACATTGATTCGGGTAGACAACTGTGCGATTGATGGGCGCACCGGGAAGTCAGCGGGCGCCGCGCGTACCTCGCCGGGAAATCCGCCGCCGGCGCGGGCCTGAATCGACCGGGTCCGCGGCTGGGCTCAGTTCGTCCACCTCGTCGGGAACCGTCGAAATGACCAGCGGTGGTCCGTCGTCGGGGTGGCCCGGCCACGAAAGGGCACTGGTCGCGGTCGGCCGGGGCTGGTCGAAGGCGACCTGACCGTCCCGATATAGAAGAACCATATCCACCATCACGGCGAAAAGACCGCGCCCGAGCTCGAAGGCCAGGTCGCTGACCGTTCGCCGGCCGTTCACCTGCGCCAGGATCCGCGCCCGGCCCTCGTCGATGGGCGGGGTCGACGCGGTCGCCCGCGGATGGGCGCGTGCATGTACGCCCAGCTCGCGCCACCCGGCCGCGACCCCCAGGCGGCGCCGGGTCTCGCGAACCGCGCGGCCGACATCCATCCCCGGATTGAGCGGAATTAGCGGGTCGGTGACGTCCGGATCCGGGACGCAGGCGAAGACGTCCTCCAGCGCCAGGGCGAACAGCGCGTCCAGCGCGGCCGTCTGGGTGACCACCTGCGCCGACGCGTCGCCGAGCAGGCCGCGCCCGACCAGCGCGCCCCGCAGCCCACCTGGCGGTATGGCCTCGGCGAGGGCACCGGCCCAGTCCTGGCGCGCTATCCGGCCCGACCGCAGCAGCAGGGCCTCGACCCCCGGGGTCACCGGCGTCTCGGCGGCGACGAGCAGGCCCGTACTCAGGACGACCGTTCCCCCGACCCTCGCGCCTTCGGCCCGCAGCGTGCCGGAAAAACGTTCCTCCCCGAGCCTGGACAATTCGTCGAGAAGAACATAACCATCCGCCGCGGTGCCAGCGCCCATCGAGTTCCACCCCCTCGTCCGTGACAGCGAACAAAGGGAAGGATATGGTGCGTTGCGGTCGAGTACTACCAGTCCCGCGGATCGCCTGGCAAATCGCGTGGTAGATCGGTCGGGGCAAAAGTCAACCCAGATAAAATGCCAAACTGTCCATTGGATCGGGGAAGGTTGTATGGACATCGAGACCGCGTTGAAGGAAGCGATGGCACTCGACGGAGCGCTCGGGGTCGCGCTCGTCGACTACGAGAGCGGAATGATGCTGGGCTCAGCCGGCGGTGGCCGGGCGCTCAACCTCGAGGTCGCGGCCGCGGGCAACACCGACGTGGTCCGCGCCAAGGCGAGGACGCTGGAGGCGCTCGGTATCCGCGAGGGGATCGAGGACATCCTCATCACCGTCGACCGGCAGTACCACATCATCCGCCTGCTCACCCGCGGCGGCAGCCGGCTGTTCCTCTACCTCGCGCTGGACCGCGCCCGGGCCAACCTCGCCCTGGCCCGCCACGGCCTGCGGCACATCGAACGTGAACTGAGCATGTGACGTCCCGGTGGCCTGCCAGGCCTCCGGTGTCTTCCCAGGTGTCTCGTGCGAACGACGCCGCCTGCTCGGCCGCTGACCAGCGGTCGGCCAGGCGCGCCGGCTCCTGACTTACCGAAGGCCGCTTACCTACCCGAAGGCGCTGACCTACCGAAGGCGCTCACGTCGACGTGGCGCAGCCGGCTTGCGTCGGCGAACACGTCGATCTCCACGATCCGCCCGGCCCGGACCGTGAAGCCCAGCACCGCGACGACCGCCGCGCCCGGCGGCAGCACGACGAGGCCGGGCCGGCCGTTGACCAGTGCGGCGCGCCCGTACGGGGACATCGGCGCGAACGTCGACGTCCGCTCGGCCACCGCGTGCGCGCCCCGGACCTCGCCGGACGCGCGGGGACCGGCGTCCGCCCGCAGCACCACGTCGGGATCGAGCACCGCGAGCAGGCCCGCCAGGTCACCGTCGCGGGCCGCTGCCTGGAAGGCCTCGACCAGGCGGCGCTGCTGGGCCGGGTCGCCGGTGCCGTCCGGCTCCACCCCGCGCAGCCGGCGGCGGGCCCGGCTGGCCAGCTGCGTCGCGGCGGCCGTGGACCGTCCGACGATCGGGGCGATCTCGTCGAACGGCACCCCGAACAGGTCGTGCAGGACGAAGGCGAGCCGTTCGGCCGGGCTCAGCGTCTCCAGGACGACGAGCAGCGCTAGGCCGACGGCGTCGGCGAGCAGCGCCTCCTGCTCCGGGTCGGCGCCGCCCACCGGGGCGACCACCGGTTCGGGCAGCTGGAAACCGGCCGGCTCCTCCCGGCGAGCCCGGCGCGCGCGCAGCTGGTCGAGGCAGATCCGGGCGGTGACGGTCGTCAGCCATCCCGGCAGGTTCGCGACGTCCTCCCGGTCGGCACGGGTCAGGCGCAGCCAGGTGTCCTGGACGGCGTCGTCGGCCTCGCTGAGCGAGCCCAGCAGGCGGTAGGCGACCGCCCGCAGCCGCGGCCGCTGCCCCTCGAACACCTCGGTGAGCGTCTCGGTCATGGTGTGCCTCCCTGTTCCGTCATACCGAGTGACGAGCGGCGACCGGCCGACCTGACCGAACCGGGCCGGCCTGACGGGCAAGGAGCACCCCGATGAAGCTCACGATCTTCGCGGCGACCGGTGGCATCGGCCGGCTGCTGGTGGCACAGGCCCTCGACGCGGGCCACGAGGTGACCGCGGTGGCGCGGCGGCCGGAAGCGGTGGCGCCGTCGCTCGGACGGGTCGTGGCCGCGGACCTGGCGACGGCCGACCCGGCGGCGCTCGTACCGGCGGTCGCCGGCGCCGACGCCGTCCTGTCCGCGCTCGGCGGGCGCAGCCGGCGTGACACCGACGTCGCCACCCGGGGCACGGACGCGATCGCCACCGCGATGCGGACCGCCGGCGTCCACCGGATCGTCGTGGTCAGCGCGGCCCCGATCGGCACGGTCGCCTCGCCCGCGCGGCCACGGCCGCCGCGTCGCGACCCCGGTGACGGCCCACTCATGCGCTACCTGCTGGGACCGGCGGTCAAGGCCGCGCTGGGCGGCCACTACGCGGACCTGGCCCGGATGGAGGACCTGCTGCGCGCGAGTCCCCTCGACTGGACGATCGTGCGGCCACCGAGGCTCACCGACGGCCCGCTGACCGCCGCCTACCGCACGGCCTACGGCCGCAACCTGCGCCGGGGCGCCTCGGTCTCCCGGCCGGACGTGGCGCACTACATGCTGCGCTGCCTCGACGACCCGACCAGCGGGCGCCAGACCGTCGGGATCGCGCGGTAGGCCACCTGCCGCCTACTCGGCCGGCAACAGCAGCAGGACGGCGGCTCCCAGCCCGCAGAGCAGATAGCACTGGCCGACGAGCCCGCTGCTGCAGGAGCGCAGCGTCAGGCGGACCTGGTCGCGACGGGACGCGACGCAGGCCGGCCGGGACGCCCGCCGCCCGGTGAAGACGAGCGGAATGCGCGTGCCGGCCGGGACCGGCCGCAGCAGCGGAAGTCGGGCCCGGTAGGTCTGGCCGTCGTCCGCGACATAGCTGACGACGGCCCAGCACGGTGTGGCCACCGTCTGGACCAGTCGCGAGGTGTACACGCCCTCGACGACGCCGACGCCCCGCAGGCCCCGCTGCTGGCGACCGGTCCTGGACCACAGGTCGAGACCGGGCAGCAGCGCGAACAACGCGACGGCCCCCCACCAGAGCCTGGCCGGCACGCCCTCGTGGTCGGTCAGCGCGATCGCCGTCGCCATGAGGAGGACCGGCACGACGACGAGGATGACGAACACGCAGATCAGGCGCCGGTCCGCGGCCTGCCACCGGTCCGGCGCCTCGGCCGCGCGGGCGGGCCGCCAGCTCGTCCGGGCGCCCCTCGGGTCGTCGTTCGCGACGATGTCGGCGCCCGTCGGGGCCGGGTCCCCGCGCGGTGCCTGATCCACCGTCGCCGCCTCCTCGGACCTGAGCGCCGGGACGGCCGCCCGCGGCAGGGTCGCCCACTCTCCCAGCCGGATCAGCCCTCGGGCAACTTCTGGTCGGGCTTCTTGCGCTACCGTCGCCACGACGCACAACGCCCCGGCCAGAACGCGGATTCTTGTCCAGGGCACGGAGAGCCCAGCTCAAGCTCATCACCGACGGATTGCTGCTCTCCACGCCGCACAAGATGCGGCTCAACACCCGCGCGCGATATGTGCTGGCCTACTTCCACCAGCCTGACTTCCCGACCCGTATCTGGTCGGTGTCCGTGGGAAACGACGGCGACTACTACATTGCGGAAGCCATTTCACCAGAATGTTCACGCGCTCCTGCCGTGAGCGCGTCACGACCCGGCGGATCCTCGCCGAGGACCGGTTGTCGCGCCTCGTCCGGTAGGCACTACGGCGCGGCGCGAGACGACGTCGGTGCCTTCCGGGTCGCCCGGCGCGACACGCCGGTCCACGTAGGCGCGCCGCAGGGTGCCAGCTTGCTGCCTGTTGACAGATTTCGGGATGGTGGACCATCATGCGGGACCTTCAGGTTTCCTGCTGATCGGAGCCTGGTACTCGCAACCATCCGTGTCCACCGAGCGACCACCGGACAAACCTTTCGCCAGCCGGCCGGCACCGACCCAGCCGGTCGGCACGGCGTTCCCGACGAGCCAGACCCCGGCGCGCACCACAAAAGTCAGTCTCGTATTCAGCCGACGCCAACGGCAAAGGTGGAGAACATGTCGCACATTGGGAGACCGGACCGTCGACGGCCCGGAACCCGGCCATTCCGGTCCGCCACCGCCCACCAGTTACCGACCCGCCCGGTCGGGTTACGCCTGGCCGGCGTCGCGGTCCTCGCCGCGAGCCTGGCCTTCGTCTCGGCCTGCGGCGGCTCCGGCGGCACGGCCACCGCCCCCGCGCCGGCGAGCGGTTCCGCCGGCCAGGCGGACATCCTCGGCCCGGTGGCCAAGGCCACGGGCGCGCCCATCACGATCGGCGTGATCACGGACGGGGCCAGCCCGGTCGCCGACCACACCAACGACAACAAGGTCGCCCAGGCCACCGCCAAGTGGCTCAACGACCGTAAGTCCGGCCTCGGCGGCCGGCCCATGGACATCACGATCTGCGAGACCCTCGGCGACCCGGCCAAGGCGACCGACTGCGGCAACCAGATGGTCGAGAAGGGCGTCGCCGCCGTCGTCATCGGTACCTCCAGCGTCGTCGACAGCGCCTGGAAGCCACTGAACGACGCCAAGATCCCCGTCATGATCTACGGGTCCGGTGACCCGAGCCTGCTGTCGAGCCCGACGACCTTCAGCCTCGGCAACCCGACCTTCCCGATCATCGACCTGCCGATCCAGGTCGCGAAGGACAAGGGCAACAAGAAGGTCGCCGCCATCGTGATCGACGTCCCGGCGGCCCTGCACTCCGCCCAGGACGTCGCGCCCCCGCTGTTCAAGAAGGCGGGCATCGGCTACGAGCTGGTCCGGGTGGCCCCGGGCACCGCCGACATGACGCCCCAGATGCAGAAGATCGCCTCGGACGGCTCCGACCAGGTCTTCATCATCGGCAACGACTCGTTCTGCATCAGCGCCATGAACGGCCTGAAGCAGGTCGGCTTCACCGGCACCATCAGCGCGATCTCCCAGTGCATCACCGACGCCACCCGCAAGGCGGTCTCCGCCAGCACCCTCAAGGGCATCGTCGTGAGCGCCACGGTGCCGATCGGCCCGGCCAGCCCGTCGATGGACCTGTTCACCAAGGTCGCCGAGACCTACGGCAGTGGCATCGACCTGAGCTACCAGGACGGCATGATCATGTTCTCGCTGGTGGCCGGCCTCCAGGCTGCGACCCAGGGCATCACGGGTGACATCACCCCGGCGACCATCACCTCGACCATCAAGGCGATGAAGGAGACGCCGCTGCCCGGCGCCGCCGGCCTGAAGTTCCGCTGCAACGGCAAGGCCATCCCCGACCAGCCCGCGGTCTGCGTGCTCGGCGGCCTGACGACGACCCTGGACGACAAGGGCCAGCCCACCGCCTACAAGGTCCTCGGCAACACCCCGATCCCGGCCTGACACCCTTCGGCCCAGCCGGCCTCGCCTTGATCGCTCTTTTGGCCCTCTGGTGGCTGTGGAACAGGCCCGGTAACGACCACCAGAGGGCCGAAACGGCGATCAGGGGAAGCCGGAGCGGGCGACCTTGCCTGCGGCGGCACCGGCTAGTCGGTGCAGGAGATGATGTCCTCGAGCTCGTCGTCCGTCGGCGCGGCGGGCACCGCTGACCCGGTCCGGTCGGACTCGCGCAGCATGAACCCGTCCAGGATCGCCTCGACGTAGCGTCGCCAGAGGTCCGGCTGGGTGCGCGCGGTGTGCTGGCTCAGGCCACCGGTGAGCATGAAGATCATCGGCAGGTCCGTAAGGGTGAAGTCGGCGCGCAGGCGCCCGGTCGACCGGGCCCGTTCGACGATCCGGGTGAGGATCGGCAGCAGCCGTTCCTTCGCGAGATCCCGGTGGCCTTCGGCGACGGAGAGCATGGCCTGCCACATGGCGCGGTCGGAGAACTGGTGCTCGCAGGTGCGCAGCACCGCCGTGCGCAGCGCCTCGACGGGGTCGCCGATCTGCTCGGCGGCGAGCAGGATGTCGCGCGCGGCCTCGAACCGCTGCTCGATCAGGGCGCCCAGCAGCGCGTTCCGGTCGGCGAAGTGGCGGTAGACGGTGCCGACTCCCACGCCGGCCGCCTCGGCCAGCTCGTGGAAGGTGACCTCCAGGCCCCGGACGGCGATGAGCCGGTCGGCGGTGTCCAGGAGCAGCGCGCGGTTACGGGCGACGTCCTTGCGCACACGCGGGGCGGTGGTGCTGGCGACCGCGGCTGTGGCGGGCATGGCTTCGGTTTCCTCCGCGGCTCGTCGACGGTGGCGCGTGGGCCCGGCCCGGTAACGGACCGGGCCCACCCGCCGGGGACAGGCGTCGGTCAGGCGCCGAGCGCGATGACCTCCGCTTCATTCTCGCCGGCCTGCCGCACCCGCGACGGCAGAACGACGGCAGTGATCACGGCGCCCAGCATGAGGATGCCGGCGCTCCACCAGAAGGCGGTGGTGTAGCTGTGCAGGGTGGCGAGCACGGCGCGCTGCGGGCCGGCGGGGTGCGACCCGAGGTAGCCGCTCATGGCCGAGGCGGCGATGGTGTTCAGCAGCGCGGTGCCGACCGACCCGCCGACCTGCTGGGCGGTGTTGACCATCGCCGAGGCGACGCCGGCGTCCTCCGGCGCGACGCCCGCGGTGGACAGGCTCATCGCCGACGCGAAGACGAGGCCGAGGCCGACGCCGAAGACCATGGTGGCGGGAAGGACGTTCGCGGCGTAGGTCGAGCCGGCGTCGATGTGCGTGAGCATCCACAGGCCGACCCCGCCGATCGCCAGACCGGGCGCCATGATGAACCGCGGGCCGAACCGCGTGGTGAGCACGGTCGAACCGATCTGCGAGGCGACCATCAGGGCGGCGGTCATCGGCAGGAACGCGAGGCCCGACCGCACGGCGCTGAAGCCGAGATTCTGCTGCAGGTAGTAGGTCAGGAACAGGAACACCCCGAACATGCCGGCGCCGGACATCAGGATCGCCAGCAGTGACCCGCCGCGGTAGCGGTCGAGGATGACCCGCAGCGGCAGGACCGGGTGCGCCACCCGCTGCTGGACCAGGACGAACGCGACCAGCAGCACCCCGGCGGCGACGAGGAAACCGATCGTGACCGGGTCGGCCCAGCCGCCGGTCTCGGCGTGCGAGAAGCCGAAGACGACGGAGAACAGCCCGGCGGAGACGAGCAGGATGCCCGGGAGGTCGAGCCGGGGACGTTCCTGCGCGGCCTGGTGGCGCAGCCAGGCGACGCCGCCGGCGAAGGCGAGCGCGGCGAAGACCAGGTTGACGTACATGCACCAGCGCCAGGACAGGTACTCGGTGAGCACGCCGCCGAGCAGCAGCCCGATGGCCGCGCCGCCGCCGGCGATCGCCCCGTAGATCCCGAACGCCTTCGAGCGCTCCTTGACGTCGGTGAACGTCGTGGTCAGCAACGACAGCGCGGCCGGCGCGAGCAGCGCGCCGAACCCACCCTGCACGGCGCGGGCGACGACCAGCATGCCGAAGCCGGTGGCCGCGCCGCCGAGCGCCGAGGCGATCGCGAACCCGACCAGGCCGATCAGGAACATCCGCTTGCGGCCGAACAGGTCGGCCAGCCGCCCGCCGAGCAGCAGCAGGCTGCCGAACGCCAGGGCGTACCCCGTCACGATCCACTGCCGCTGGTCGTTGGTGAACCCCAGTGCCTGCTGCGCCGACGGCAGCGCGATGTTCACCACCGTCGTGTCCAGCACGACCATCAGCTGCGCCAGGCCCAGCAGGCCCAGGATCCACCAGCGCATCCCGTGCATCCGGTCGGTCTCGCTGCCGGCCGGTGGAACCGCGACGGATGGCGTGGCCACCGCGTCCTTCGTCTGTATGGCCATCGCCATCTCCGTCCCCGTCAAAGTGGACATCATCGCTCCGTTTCCAGAACTGTATCCAGAAACGGACGAGCCAAGTCCACTTCGACGGGTGAGCTTCCTTACGGGCCGAGCCCCGGTGATCTCAGGGGCGGGCTGGGTCCGTGGTGAGCAGCTCGTCGAGCTCGGCGAGGGCCTCGCGCAGCCGGTCTGCGAACGCGTGCATGCCGGCGGCCACCGGCCGCGGGGTGCTCAGGTAGATGTTCAGCCGGTCCGCCAGCAGCACGTAGGCGATGCCGATGCACTTCCCGCTGGTCGAGCCGAACCCGAAGTACTCGATGCTCTCCGACGGGGCGGAGCTGGTGCTCAGGTAGTCGTCGCGCATCACCAGCCAGCCCGGCGACTCGTACAGCGGCGACGCCGTCGGCACCCCGAGCTCGGCGCCGTGGCGGCGCTGGATGAAGGCGAGCTCCCACAGGTGCTGCTCGGGCGCGTCGCCGCGCTGGCAGTCGCCGGCCCGGCGGACGTGCGCCCCGGCCGCGGTGCGCAGCGCCTCGCGGCGGGTGGCCGGGTCCGCCGCCGGATCGTCCAGGGTCGCGACGAAGGCCAGCACCTCAGGTGTGACGACCCGCATCGCCTCCGTGCGCCCGTAGCGCCACTGGCGGGTGGCGATCGACTCGTACGTCGCGCCGATCTGGCCCTTCGCCCGGTAGTGCGCGAGCTGGTAGGCGAGTTGCACCAGCGCGTCCGGTGAGATCCGCAGCGCCTTGGACCGGTCGGCGCCGTGCTCGGGGAAGGTCAGCGCCACCGACGCCGTGTCCGCGCCGAACTGGGTGAACGCCTGGGCCGCCGCCCGGATGTCGGCCCGCAGCGCCTCGTCCAGGACGAAGGTGACGGGCCGCACCGCCGGGCGCCCGTGCGCCCGGGCACCGGAGCGGGCGGACAGCTCGGCGGCCGGCGCGGCGAGCAGCTCGTCGACGAAGCTCAGGATGGTGGTGCCGTCCAGCCCGCAGTGCTCGACGTTGATCCCGGCCTGGCCGTTCGGCAGGACCACGAACGAGACCGCCTTGTCGTACCAGCGGCCGGCGGCGCTGCCGTACAGCAGCTGGTCACAGGTGGCGATCCGGTCCGGCGGGGTGACGTGGTCGAGGCAGACACAGAACAGCGCCCGTTCGACGTCGTCGAGGGCGGCCGCGTTCGTCGGGTCGAGGTCGAGCAGCGCCGCCCGGCTGCGCGCCCAGTCCGCGCGGGCCTTCGTGGTGAGGTGCCCGACGGCGGTGTCGTCCGGCGCGGGCGTCAGGTCGGCGGCGGCCAGCACGTCCACGAGGCCGGTGGCCAGCTCGGCGAGGGTGTGCGGGGTGCCGTCCGGGCCGAGCACCTCCAGCTGGAACATCTGGCCCCGGCGGAACACGACGACGTGACGGGCGTCCGACGGGCCCGGCCACGCGGCGCTGTAGGGCACTCGGACGGTGTCCTGGTCCAGGCCGGGGATGCGGGTGGTGGAGAACAGGAACCGGTTCTGGACCATCGACTGTGGCTGGCCGCGCCGCACCAGCGGCGGGATGCGCTCCGCGTCCAGCCGCAGCTTGTAGTCGAGCGCGGCGGCGATCAGGCCCGCCGCCCGCTCGACCTGCGGGCCGCCGGGCAGCGCCTCGGCCGAGGGCGCGGGCACGGCGTCCCGGAACAGGAAGAAGAAGTTGGCGTTCAGCGCGATCCGGTCCCGGCGGCCCAGGTATCGGGCGGGCCAGAACTCGTCGAGCCAGCTCTGGACACCCTCACTCGCGTCGAACGCGGCGAGCTGCGCGTGCAGCGCGTGCCCCGGCCCGTCCGGCGCGAGGAAGTCTGCGACGGCGGCCTTCGTCGCGGCCAGCTGCTCGGCGGTGAGCAGCGGGGCGCACCAGTCCAGGAACCGCGCGCAGGTCTCCGCCAGGCCGGGCAGCGGGACGCGGGGCAGGCTGTCCTCGTTGTCGAAGGTGCCCGTGGCGGGCACCGTCCCGCCCGTGGCCGCGGCGGTGGTGGCGGCCTCGCGGCCGGTCTGGACGGTCATCCTGGTCGTCTTCCTCATCGTGGTCGTAGCGGGATCGTGGTCGTGGCGGATCGTGGTCGTGGCGGGCGGCCCGGTCGGGTCCCGACGCTGGACGCGCGGCAGCCGACCGGCGCCTCGGCTGGTCATGTGGCAGGTGGGCTCATCCTGGCGGTTGCCAGGCACTGTTGTGACGTATTCGCCGTGACGTACTCGCGCCGGTCGGCTTCTCAGCGTGACCCGGGCGGCCGGGAGATGAACAACTGCGCGTAGAGCCAGCCGTCGGCCTCCAGCCCGCGCGGATCGACCCCGACCCCCGCCAGCGTCGCCAGCACCTGGTCCCGCTCCCGCTGCGAGGCGAACCTGCGCTGCTCGAACATCCGGTCGACGGACACGGTCTGGTAGCCGAACCCGGCCAGCGTCTCGGCGATCGGGTCGAACGGGAACATGCGCAGCGCGAAGTGCGCCATCCACGGCAGGCCCGGACCGTCGCCCCCCGCCGAATCCCCGGGCCCGGCGGCCGCGGACCCGCCCGTGGCGGCCGCGACGATCCGGGTCAGGGTCCGCCCGGTGACGTAGCCCAGGCAGCCCGTCGAGATCACCAGGTCCACGCCGGCGAGCCGGGCCCGCTCCGGCTCGGTCGGATCACGGGACTCCAGGTCCGCGTGCAGCGCGTCGTCGAGGAACCCGGCGTCGACGGCGTAGGACAGGGCGGGACCGGACGCGTCGAGGCCGACCACCTCGATGTCCGTCGCGCCGCCGCGGGCCGTGGCCAGTGCCCGGTCGCCGGCCACCAGAGCAGCCCGGGTACCCGCGTCGGCCGCCAGGCTGTCGTCTCCCGCGTAACGGTCGTACAGCTCGTCCATGGCGACGTCGAACTTCAGCAGCGCCGCGTTGACACCATAGGAGCACCCGACGTCGAGCACGCGCAGCCGCTGGTCCGGGCGCGTTTCCTGGCATTCGTCGATGATTTTGGAGAAGTACGGTTTGGCCAGCTGTGGCAGCCGATAGTCGAGTGTTCGCAGCGTACGGAAGTAGGCGCGCGGGTCGGGCTGGTTGTAGACGTGCTCGAGTGAAACCTTTCCGGTCGCGTCGAAATCCATGGTCGGTGCTCCTCTCGACCCGCCCGTCGACGGGCGGTCAGGGTGGGCATCGGTCCGGAATGCTCGGTCCGGAAATGGGCGGGCGGGAAACGGGCGAGCGAGAATTCCCGCCGGCGGGGTATCTGCTCGCCGGTCAGTCGAGCAACGCGTCCACGCGGATCGGCTGTTCGGCCGCCTGCTCGTGTTCGGGAAGCACCCGGCCGAAGAGCTGCCGGGTCCTGGACAGGCTGCCGACCACGCCCGGCCGCGCGCTGTAGGCGAAGATCACGCTGTGTCGCTGCGCCGGGCCGGTCACCTGGCTCACCCGGTGCAGCGAGTACCGGCCGAGGAAGAGCTGGAGGTCGCCCGGCCGCAGCCGCAGCCGCCGGACGAACCGGTCGCCGTCGCCCGCGAGCACGGCGGCGACGTCCTCGACGTTCTCCCGCGCCGCGGACCGGATGCGCGGGCAGTACTCGAAGACGCCGCCCTGCGCCTCCTGGGTCAGCAGGCTCACCGCGAACTCGTTGGTGTCGAAGTGCCAGGGGTGCTCCCGCCCGGGGGTGACCACGTTGACGCACAGCCCCGCCAGCGGGTCCGCCAGCTCGTGCACGGCGGGCAGCTCGAAACAGGCCGCGACGAAGCGCTGGAACGCGACGCTGGTGTAGAGGCGCGCGACGGGATGATCGGCCGGGATGCGGTCCCGGGCGACGAACGCGTTGCCGCGCCGCATGCTGACCCGCCCCGGGTGCCCCGCGGGCAGCGGCGTCCCCGGCGCGATGTTGTACGCGTTCACGGTCTCGTCGCCGTAGTAGGCCAGCGGCGCGAGCCGCGCGCACTGGGCGCGCAGCCCTTCCAGCGCCGCGGGCCGGACGAATTCCGGAAGCACACAACAGCCGGACGCGGCCAGCTCACGCCGGACACCCTGGATGAGTTTCCGCTGGTCGGCGCTCTCCTGGGGCGCGAACAAGGGGTAGGCCTCGGTGTTCACGACGGCCTCGACCGCCTTGGCCGTCGCGAGGTCGTCAGTGACGGTCTCGGGCCTGGTCACGGGAATCCCTTCATCGACCGTCCACCCCACGCGCCGTCCGGTAAATCCGGCGCCTTGAAGAACCCAGCACAGTTTTCCGGCAGGTATCCGTGCAACGTCCGTCAATGTGACCGGTAACACGCCTGACATCTCCTGGCCTCTTACCGGTCCCGTTCCCGTGATCGGCGGTAAAAGAGCAGGTAGAAAGCACAGTCGCTCGCCTGCGCGTGAGCAGGAGTCCCCGAGGCGCGCGGACAAAGCTCGTCGGCTGGCCGAGGAGGGGTGCCGTACCGCGTCAGTCCCGGCCGGACAGCACGCAGAACTCGTTGCCGGACGGGTCGGCCAGCACGACCCAGGACTCCTCGCCGCTCTGGCCGACGTCGGCTCGGGTCGCGCCGAGCGCGAGGAGGCGCTCCACCTCGGCCGCCTGCTCGTCCGGGGACGACGGCGACAGGTCCAGGTGCAGCCGGTTCTTGAGGGTCTTCGACTCGGGCACCGCGGTGAACAGCAGCTGGACCGAGCTGTCCGGGACGGCGACGGTCCAGTCGCCGTCGTCGTCCTGCGCGGGCTCCACGCCGAAGACGTCCGCCCAGAAACGGGCGAGCGGCACGGGCGCGACAGTGTCGACCACGAGCCATGTCCACCTGAGCGCCACGTCTGCCTCCCTCACCGGACCCTGCGCCCGGAAATCTTCATGCCCGGATATCTTCTCGCCGGCCTGGACCGGGGCCCCGCGGGCGTCGGTCAGGGACGGTCGTCGTCGCGGTCCCACTGCTCGTTGCGCTCGTCGAGGCGCTCCCGCCACGCGGCGGCGTCGGCCGCGCTCGCGTACGGGCCGAGCCGGCGGTGACCGGGCATGTCCGGCGGGTTCTCCGGACGCTGGTGCTCCATGCACCACCACCAGCCGGACGGGTTCCAGGCCTGACCGTCCGGCGCCTCCGACCGAGGCCGCCCACCCAGTCCGACGGCCGCAGCGGCGCGGCGCAGCAAGTTCGCCATGATCGGGTGCTTACCCCGGTCAGATCATGATCGATCCTCGTCGCGCCTATTGACCTTGGCCGGGCCGAGGCTGCGCCAGAGGAACTCGTAGGTCAGCGCCAGCTTGTGGGCCAGCTGCTCGTTGTCGGCGGCGCCGCCGTGGCCGCCTTCGATGTTCTCGTAGTAGCGGACGTCGTAGCCGAGCTCGGTCAGCCGCGCGACCATCTTGCGGGCGTGCCCGGGATGGACGCGGTCGTCCCGCGTCGACGTGGTGACCAGCGTCGGCGGGTACGGCTGGTCCGGCCGGACGTTCTGGTAGGGGGAGTACTCGCGCAGGAACGCCCAGTCGGCCGGTTCGTCGGGGTCGCCGTACTCGGCCATCCACGACGCTCCGGCCAGCAACTCGTGATACCGGCGCATGTCGAGCAGCGGCACCGAGCAGACGATCGCCCCGAACAGTCGCGGGTAGCGGGTCAGCATGACGCCCATCAGCAGCCCGCCGTTCGAGCCGCCCTCGATGCCGAGCTGGGCCGGCGTCGTCACCCCCCGCTCGACGAGGTCCCTGGCCACGGCGGCGAAGTCCTCGAAGACGCGCGGCCGGTTCTCCCGGACGGCCGACTGATGCCAGTCCGGACCGTATTCGCCGCCACCTCGGATGTTCGCGACGACATAGGTGCCGCCGCGCTCCAGCCAGCCGCGGCCGATGCTGCCGCTGTAGCCGGGGGTGAGCGAGACCTCGAAGCCGCCGTACCCGTGCAGCAGCGTCGGCCCGGGTTCTCCCGAGCCGACCACGAAGTAGGAGACCCGGGTGCCGTCGTCGGACACCGCGAAATGCTGGCTGACGGTCAGGCCGTCGGTGGGGAAGAAGCCCGGCGCCTGCTTGACGATCTCGGGCCGCGTTCCGATCTCGCCGCGGTACAGCGTCGCGGGCTGGGTGTAGCCGCTGGCGTTGAGGTAGTACTCGTCGTCGACGTCGGAGTTGGTGTCGCAGATGGCCGCCGAGCCGGTGTCCGGGAGGTCCGCCAGCGGCGCCGAGGCCCAGCCCGCCGCGCTCGGCGTCAGCACGGTGAACTGGCTGCGCACGTCCCGCAGCGTGGCGACGATCAGATGGTTGCGCGTCCACGCGTGGAAGGCCAGCGAGGTGTGCGGGTCCGGCTCGAACAGGACGTCGAGCTCGCGCCGCCCGGCGAGGAAGGCGTCGAGGTCGGCGGCGAGCAGGGCGCCGGCCGGATGGACGAGCTCGCCGACGGCCCACGGCGACCGGGTGGTGACGAGCAGCCAGTCCCGGTGGACCGAGGTCTCCGCGTCGTCCGGGACGTCGAGGCGGACCAGCCCGGCCGGCGTGCGCAGGAACTTCTCGGTGCGGTAGAAGTCGACGTTCCGGTAGACGAAGTCGCGGGTGAAGCCCTCGGTCGGGTCGTGGTACGCGCCGACCGAGACGTCGTCAGCCTTGCCCTCGAAGACGGTGACGGCGTCGTCGAGCGGCGTGCCGCGCCGCCATTCCCGGACGACCCGCGGGTAGCCGGAGGTGGTCAGCGAGCCCACCCCGAAGTCGGTGCCGACGTAGATCCGGTCCGCGTCGATCCAGCTGGCCGAGCTCTTGGCCTCGGCCAGGACGAAGCCGTCGGTCACGAAGGACTTCGTGACCAGGTCGAACTCGCGGACGACGGAGGCGTCCGCGCCACCGCGGGACAGCTGGACGAGGGCCAGCCGATGACCGGGCCGCAGCACCCGCGCGCCGTGCCAGACCCAGTTCTCGCCCTCGCTGTCGGCGAGCGCGTCGACGTCGAGCACGACCTCCCAGTCCGGGACGTCGTCGCGGTAGGACCCGGGCGAGGTGCGTCGCCACACGCCGCGCGGATGGGCCGCGTCGCGCCAGAAGTTGTAGAGGTACTCGCCCCTCGTGACCGGGTAGGGAATCCGGTCGTCCGCGTCGAGGACCTCGCGCAGCCGCGCGCGCAGCTCGGCGAACCCGGCGGACGGGGTGAGCTCGGCGAACGTCTCGGCGTTGCGGTCCCGCACCCAGTCGAGCGCGGCCTCCCCGAGGACGTCCTCCAGCCAGCGGTACGGATCGTCCTGCGTCACCCGCCAATTCTGCCTGATCGCCCGGCATTTCCGACCTGCCCCGGAACGTTCACCCACCCAGCAGCCGGGCGGCGAGCAGGCCCGCGCCGACCAGGGCGGAGCGGTCCCCGAGCGCGGAGCGCACCAGCGACGGTGCGGGCCCAGGGTCGGGGACCATGCCCGCAGCGTCTCACGGGGCCTACCAGCGGTTTGGGCCGCTGGAATGACGCACAGTGTGGCCGCTCTCTCGCGCACCATTCATGATCGGGCGAACTCGATCGTCATTTATGGCGTCTTGGGCGTCTTGTCGTTACTGTCTGATTCGTATTCGCCGCCGGTCCTGGGGAGGGGCCAGCCCGATCGCCTCGCGCGCTCGGGCGGGTGGTCGGCGCGCAGGTCAGATCGTCGCGACGGGATCACCCGGGCGCGACCGCACCTGGGCGGGGTCAGATGGGGCATTGGGAAGATTCGTCACGGGACGCGGAGACCGCCGCGGACTTAGGCGGCGGCGCTCGCCACGGCGAGGCCGACACGGTCGAGATCCTGCGCGCCGAGGCTCCCACCGGACCGCGTTTCGACACCGACCTGTACGACGTCGACCGTCCGGAGGTCCTGGACTACTGGGACGGCGAGGTCCAGGCCCGCGACGAAACCGTCGAGCCTCACCTGGTCGGCGCCGCGGTCGTGATTCCCGCCGCGACCAGGTTCGGCGGCGACGATGATGACGCCTATCCTGACGACGACCCGGCGCACCGGCGGGCGATGCTCGTGTGGCGCTCGGCGGTCGTCACGAGTGCCGCGTTCGTGCTCGCGCTGATCATCGTCAGCGTGGTCACCACGATCCACAGCGGCGGCGCCAAGGCGGACGCCGGCGCGGTCCTGCCGGACAGCGTCGCCAGCTCGCCAGCCTCGGTCGCCGAGACCGCCCCGACGGTGGATGCCGCCGACCCGGCGGGCGCGTTGCCGCCGGCAACCGGGCCGACCCCGGCCGGAGTGTCGGCGCCGGCCGTCGCCCAGCAGGTCGCCGCCGCGGCCCCGGGCGGCGCGGGTGCTGGCTCCGGCGGCGTCGCGGCCCCGGCTCAGACCCAGACCCAGACGAGACCGTCCGCCGGCCCGGTCAGCGCCCGGCCGACCGCCTCACCAGCCGGGTCGGCGCCCCGCTGCGGCCCGGTCGAGACCGTGCTGTTCCTGTTCTGGACGCTGCTGGGCCTCGGGCCCTGCTGAGCGGACCGCCGCGGGTGCCGGCCGCTCAGCCGGTCGGCCGACCGGCGGCGCCCAGGGCGGCGTCGGCCGCGTCGGCGACCTGCGGGATCCGTCGGCCCAGCGTGCGGGTCAGGCCGGGAATCGAGCGGAAGTTCGCCTCGACCACCCCGTCGCCGACGAGGTATTCGACGTAGCCGATCTCGCCGAGGCCGCCGCGCCTCTCGTGGTCGTCGGTGACCGCGAACGCGGTCGACGGCGCCCAGACCTCGATGACCTGGTCGCGCCGCCGGTGGCGGTAGGTGTGCAGGTGGCCCGAGCCGACGGCGCGCAGCGCGACTCCGTCGAGCAGGGCCAGCAGCCGGTCCCGGGCCGCCGGGTCGACGTCGAGCTGCTGCTCGGTCCGCTCGTCGAGGACCTGCCACAGCGGCTTGTGCAGGAACAACAGGACCGGGGTGGCCGTGAGCAGCTCGGCGACGGTCCGTTCCAGCCAGGCCCACTGCCGCGCCTCGGCGGTGAGGCCGGAGCCGAGCAGCTCGCTGTTCACGCCGAGCAGGACGGCGCCGGCACCGTCCTCGCGCCAGTAGCTGGGCCCCCAGGTGGCCTCGAAGGCCGCGACCCGCTCGTCGGTCACCCGCAGGCCAGCCCAGGGGTGCTCGGCCGGCTCGCCGACGTCGTGGTTGCCCGGGACCGCGCGGAACGGGACATCCAGCAGGCCGGCCAGCGACCGGGCGTACGCCCGGGGGGCGGCGGCGGGCGGGGGGGTGCCCCGGGTGTGGGCGGGGGTGCCCGCC